>NZ_DATLEC010000154.1:0-46686 GCF_035525475.1 Lentzea sp.
CCCCGTCTCAGGCCTGGAGTTCGGCGCCCGCGTGCTGGACCGCTTCCTGTCGCGCTGACCGCCGCTCGACGAGCTCCTGCACGGCACTGGGCAGCGTCGTGTCGAAGTCGATCAGCTTCGCCCACGTCGGCGTCACCACGACCCGCACCATGCCGTCGTAGAGGTCGCGGACCTCGCGCTCCCACTCCACCCGCTGCTGCGCGGTCATGCCGTAGCTGCCGTTCATCTGCAGGTACTCGTCCGGGATGCCGTCCACGACGTCCAGCTCGACCGTGCCGCGGATCAGCAGGATCGCCGGCGGGTGCACCTCGGTGTCGATCGTCAACGCCACCACCGGGTTCGCCTTCAGCGCGGGCAGCTTCGGCGCGTTCGTCGACGTGCACACCACGACCTGCTCGCCGTTCCAGGTGAACGCGATCGGGATCGCGCGCGGCGTCCCGTCCTTCGCCACGTACGCCATCCTGCACAGGTCGCGGTGCAGCAACTCCCTGCTCAGCGGCCGGTCCAGCACCTCGGAGATCTCGCTTCGCGTCATCATGCCCCCGGGACGGAGCCGTCACGCCGTTCTCGACATCACCCGCTGAGCAGATCCTCCTGCCGCGCCGGCAGCGGCAACGGCATCGCCGGCAGCCCGTCGATGCTCGCGTTGTTGTACGGCTTCTTGTTCGTGTACTCGCGGAACTCCTCGTCGGTCTTGCGGCCGAAGTAGTCCGCGTGCAGCTCCCGCTCCGAGCGGTAGTCCATGAACGGCACCGCGAACCCGCACGTGTCGCTGATCAGCTCCGCCGTCACCACCACGACCGCGCGCACCGCAGGCCCGTCCGCCTCACCGAACCCCGCCACCAGCTCCGCGAACCGCGGGTCGTCGCGGAACACGGGCTCGCCACGGCCGTGGACGCGCACGATGTTCGGCGGCCCCTCGAACGCGCACCACATCAACGTGATACGGCCGTTCTCCCGCAGATGCGCGACCGTCTCGGCGTGACTGCCGCCGAAGTCGAGGTAGGCCACCGTGCGGTCGTCGAGGATCCGCAGCGTCCCCTGACGGCCCTTGGGCGAGAGGTTGACGTGACCGTCGCCGGCCAGCGGAGCGCTGGCCACGAAGAACACCTTCTGGTTCTCGATGAACTCCCACAGCCGCGGCTCGATGCGCTCGTATTCCTTACCCATGCTCAGCAGTATCGAGGGGCCCGCGCGCCGCTGTCAGCGCCTTTCCCAGCGGGTGAACGACCTCACGCCCGGCCGGAGGCCTCCCGCGCCGCCTGCTCCACCCGCTCGCGGTACACCGCCCAGTCGTGGTCGGGCAGGTTCGACCCGCCCTGCCGCAGACCCGCCTCACCGTCGATGGTCTCCCGCACGATGTCCGCGTGCCCGGCGTGCCGGTTGGTCTCGGCGATCATGTGCACCAGCAGCAGGTGCAGCGTCACGTACTTGCGCTCCTCTGGCCACCACGGCACCACACCGGGAGCGTCCAGCGGCAGCTCGGTGATCACCGTGTCGGCGAACTCCGTCACACGCCGGTAGAGCGAGGTGATGTCCTCGCGCGACTCCCCGGCGGTGGCGAACATGTCCGCGTTCGGGTCGGTGTCGAGGTGGTCCATCCACGACAGCTTCTCGCTGAACGAGCGGCCCATGCAGTCGCCGAAGTAGCCCTGCTCGGTGCTCGCGAGGTGCTTGACCAGGCCCAGCAGGTTCGTGCCCGTCGGGGTGACCGGGCGGCGCACGTCGTACTCCGACAGGCCCTCGAGCTTCCAGAGCATGGTCTCGCGGGCCGTGCGGAGATAGCGGTGCAGGTCGGTTTTCGGATCGGACGCCATGCCCTCAGCCTTGCAGAGACGGCGCCGACGCGGCCGCGATTTCCTCCACGCGGGCGTGGTGCTCGACCCAGAACGACGCAGGCACCGCAGGCATGTTCGAGTTGCCGTCCTGCATGCCCGTGGCGCCGTCGATGAGCTCGCGCACCACGTCCGGGGACCACACTCGGAACGCCCGCGTGAACAACCCCGTCCCGGCCCCCAGATCCAGCACGACGCGTCCCGGCGCGACATACGGCGTCACGGCCGAGCGCCAGGACGGCAACCCCGTCAACGAAATCTCACGGGCCACCCGGTACGCGAAGGCCTCCACGGCGTCGTAGCGCGTCATCCCACCAGACAACCCCATACGGATGGCGGGATGACAGTGGACCTTCACACCCACTTCACTTGGCGGAGCCAGGTCCCTGCCGTGGTCCGAAAGGGTTGCCCTGCATGCGAAAGAGCCATCTCAGACCCCTGATCGGGGTAACCGTCGCCGCGAGCGTCGTGTTCGCCATGGGAGGCGTGCCGACCGGCGCGGCCCCCGGCGCCCAGGAAACGTCGACCAACTACCAGGTCAGCAACGTCCGCACCGCCGAGCAGCGCACCAAGCTCGCCAAGTCCGGCGCCGCGATCGACTCGGTCGAGGAGCACGGCATCGTCGTGATCACCGCCACCGAGCGCGAGGCCAAGAGCCTCAAGGCCCAGGGCTTCGAGGTCATCGAGCTGCCCAAGCGGCTGGAGGCGAACTCGGAGATCGGCCCGTTCGACTTCCCCGCCGCGGACTCCAACTACCACAACTACGCGGAGATGACCGCCGAGATCAACCAGGCCGTCGCCGCGTACCCGAACCTGATCACCAAGCAGGTCATCGGCAAGTCCTACGAGAACCGCGACATCATCGCGCTCAAGATCAGCGACAACGTCGGCGTCGACGAGAACGAGCCGGAGGTGCTGTTCACGCACCACCAGCACGCCCGTGAGCACCTCACCGTCGAGATGGCGCTGTACCTGGTCAACCAGTTCACGACCCAGTACGCGAGCGACGCGCGGATCAAGGGCCTCGTGGACACCCGCGAGATCTGGATCATCCCCGACGTCAACCCCGACGGCGGCGAGTACGACATCGCCACCGGCAGCTACCGGTCGTGGCGCAAGAACCGGCAGCCCAACGCCGGGTCCAGCAACGTCGGCACCGACCTCAACCGCAACTGGGACTACAAGTGGGGCTGCTGCGGCGGTTCCAGCGGCAGCACCGGCTCCGAGACCTACCGCGGCCCCAGCGCGGCGTCCGCGCCCGAGGTGAAGGTCGTGTCCGACTTCGTGCGCGGCCGCAACGTCGGTGGCAAGCAGCAGATCAGCGCGTCCATCGACTTCCACACCTACAGCGAGCTCATCCTGTGGCCGTGGGGCTGGACCTACGACGACGTCGCGCCCGGCCTGACCCAGGACCAGCGCGACACGTTCGCCACCATCGGCCAGTCCATGGCCGCCAGCAACGGCTACACCCCCGAGCAGTCCAGCGACCTCTACATCACCGACGGGTCCATCCCCGACTGGCTGTGGGGTGCGCAGGGCGTCTTCGCCTACACCTTCGAGATGTACCCCGGCAGCAGCGGTGGCGGCGGCTTCTACCCGCCCGACGAGGTGATCCCGGCGCAGACCTCCCGCAACAAGGAGGCCGTGCTGCAGCTGCTCGAACGCGCCGACTGCCCCTACGAGGCCATCGGCAAGGAAGCGCAGTACTGCGGCGTCGACCCGCCGCTGCCCGGCAAGTACTTCGAGAACGCCGCGGACTTCACGATCGCGGACAACACCACGATCAACTCCCCGATCGCGGTGTCCGAGGTGACGGGCAACGCGCCGTCGACCCTCAAGGTGGCCGTCGACATCAAGCACACCTACCAGGGCGACCTGCGCGTCGAGCTCATCGCCCCGGACGGCACCGCCTACGTCCTGCACAACCGGAGCGGGGGCAGCGCGGACAACATCAACACCACCTACACCGTCAACGCCTCCGGCGAGGTCGCCAACGGCACCTGGCAGCTGCGGGTCAACGACAACGCCAACCAGGACACCGGGTTCCTCGACAAGTGGAGCCTGCAGTTCTGACCTGAGGGGTCAGGGCGCCGGTACGCCGGCGCCCTGATTCCCGTAGTCCTTCACCCGCACCGAGTCGTGCAGCCGCACGCCCGCCGAGTTCAGCTTCGCCAGCGGCCGCAGCAGCCACGACGGCAGCGACGTCATCGCCTGCGCGCCACGCGTCAGTCCCCACACGCCCAGCCGCGTCGAGGGGATCAGCGTCTTCGCCACACCGAGCGCGAACTTCCTGCTGGCGTGCACCAGCTCCCGCATCTCGTCCTCGTAGCGCGCGAACGCCGTCCCGTGGTCCGGGTTCGACGCCAGCTCGCCGGCCAGCACGTACGCGCCCACCACCGCGAGACTCGTGCTGCCGCCGATCGCCGGGCCGGGGCAGTAGGCCGCGTCCCCGACCAGCGCCACCCGCCCGCGTGACCAGGAGTCCTCGCGCAGCTGCGTGATCGAGTCGAAGTAGAACGCCCGGTCGCCGTCCAGACAGGACATCCACTCGTCCACCTGCGGGTGCAGCCCCGCGAACGCCTCGCGCAACAGCTGCTTCTGCCGTGCGACGTCGCGGTGGTGGTACTCGAGCTCGGGCGAGCGGAACAGGAACACCGCCCGCGCGTCGTCGATGTGCCGCGCCCCGTACACCGCCGCGCTGCGCCCCGGCCCCATGTGCCCGGTCATCGCCCCCGGCACGCCCATCTCCCGCGGCACCGACAGCACCGCCAGGTACGCGCCCGTGAACGTCTTCGCGACCTCCCCGAACACCAGCCGCCGCACGTTCGAGTGCAGCCCGTCCGCGCCGATGACCAGGTCGAACGCCCGCGGGGCGCCGTTGTCGAACGTGACCTCGTCGCCGATGGAGGTGATCGAGTCGCCGAACACGTACTCGACGTCCGCGCGCGTGGCGTCGTAGTAGATCTCGCTCAGGTCGTCGCGCATGATCTCGACGTGCTGGTCCGACGTCGCGGCGAAGATCTTCGTGGCGTCGACGCTGATCGGTTTGCGGGTGCCCTCGCGCAGGAACGTGAGCCGTTCGGTGCCCGTCGCCATCGACTCGACCCGGGGCAGGACGCCCATCTTCTCGGAGATGGTCATGGCCGGCTGGAACAGGTCCACCGCGTGCCCGCCGGTCTTGCGCAGCACCGGTGACCGCTCCACCACCGTCACCTCGTGCCCGTACCGGGTGAGCCAGTAGGCCAGCACCGGCCCGGCGATACTGGCCCCGGAAACTAGAATCCGCACGTCAATCCCCCTTACTTAACGGTCGGTAAGTGTCTGGGCGCAAGCGTACACCGCCGCCTTACCGACTGTTAAGTAAGATTCGGCGCGTGGCCCGACCGTCCGACACCAAGCAGCGCATCCTGCAGACCGCGCGCGAGCTGTTCGCCACCCAAGGGGTGCAGCAGACCAGTCTGCAGGAGATCGCCGACCGCCTCGGCATCACCAAACCCGCGCTCTACTACCACTTCGCCTCCCGCGAGGAGCTGATCCGCAGCATCGTCACCCCGCTGCTCGACGAAGGCGAGCAGTTCCTCCTGCGCATGCGGAACCGCACCGACGTGACGCCCCGCGAGCTCGTCGAGGGCTTCTTCGACTTCCACTACCGCCACCGCGAGGACGTCCTGCTCCTGCTCACCGAGATGACCACGCTCGCCGAGCTCGGCCTGATCGACGTCGTGCTGTCGTGGCGGGCCGGGCTCACCGAGCTGGTGTTCGGGACCGAGGCCACGCTGGAACAGCAGACCCGCGCCGTGCTGGCGTTCGGCGGGATGCAGGACTGCACCATGCAGTTCCCCGACGCGTCGTTCGACGAACTTCGTGCCGCAACGGTCACGGCTGCATGCGCCGCACTCGGGATCGACTGATCGGCGTCTCCCGCCTGACGCGTTCGTAGGCGAACATCACGCGATAACCCTCAGCCAGATGAGAAACGGCTCTCGAAACCGGTCTCAGCTCACCTGACCGCGGGGTAGGGTCCGCACACAGAACCACCGCTGCCGGGAGAGACATGCGCGCCGTCGAGATCAGACCTGGGGTCCGCATCCGCTGGGTCGAGGTGCCGGGAGCCACACCCGCGAGGGTCTACCTGCACGGGCTCGGCGCGTCGTCGGCGCCCTACTACGCCGAGGCCGTCGCACACCCGCTGCTGGCGGGCCGCCGCAGCCTGATGATGGACATGCTCGGCTTCGGCATCAGCGACCGCCCCACCGGCTTCGCCTACTCCCTCGAAGGCCACGCCGACGCCCTCGCCGTGGCGCTCGCGAAGATCGGCCTGCGCCGCAACGAGATCATCGGCCACAGCATGGGCGGCGCCGTCGCCATCGTGCTCGCCGCCCGCCACCCCGAGATGGTGCGCTCGCTCGTCCTGGTCGACCCGCACGTCGACCCCGCCCGCCCCTCGCTCGGCGCACCCGGCAGCCGGGGCATCGCCGCCTACAACGAGGCCGACTTCCTCAGCCACGGCTTCGAGCGCGTGCTGCGCGACGTCGGACCGCACTGGGCCGCCACCATGCGCATGGCGGGCCCCGAAGCGCTCCACCGCAGCGCCGTCGACCTGGTCCGCGGCACCTCGCCGACCATGCGCAAGCTGTTGCTGGAACTGGAGATCCCGCGCGTCTTCCTGCACCCCGAGGACGCCCCGCCCACTGGCGGCCGCGAGCTCGCCGCGGCCGGTGTCCAGATCATCTCCGTGCCGAACACCGGCCACAACATCATGATCGACAACGTCGAGGGCTTCGCCCGCGCGGTCGCCCAGCAGCGTTTGTCGGTCTAACAGGGCCTGCCGGTCTAGCAGCGGCGGCTGGAGTAGGCGCTCCAGCCGTCCTCGCCCAGGTTCACGACGCCGAGCGCGCGCGTGCACCGGCTGATCGTGGCGGTCGCCTTGGACCACACCTCGCGCTGGTCGAGGCGGCCCACCACCCTGCCGTGCTCGACGTTGTCGTCGGTGGCGACCGCGGCGACGACGTGGAAGTCGTCGTACCGCGACGCCCAGTCCGCCCACACGAACACGTAGCCCCAGTTGGTGCCGCAGCCCGCGAACTGCTTCACCGAGGCGGCGGTCCGACCGTCGAAGTTCACGTACGCGGTCGACCCGATCTGCTGGGCCGACGCACAGCCCGGCGGAGTCTCGGCGTGCGCGACACCGGGTGCGAACATGCCCGCCACCGCGGCGGCGATGATCAGCAGTGCCTTCTTCATGATCGGCACTGTGGCAGCGGCCGCTGACACGACCCTGACACCTCAGCGGCGCCGGGCGGGCTCCGCGGTCCAGTGCGCCGGCCGGGTCAACGCCGCCGGCAGCTTCGTGCGAACGTTGCCACGCGCGGCGTTGACCTGCGGCTGCGTGAGGAACAGGCACGTGCTCAGATCCGCCCCCGACAGGTCCGCGCCCCGCAGGTCGGCACCGATCATGTCCGCCCGCGCCAGGTCCGAGTTCGCCAGGTCGGCACCGATGAGGTACGCACCCCGGAAGTCGGCGCTGCCGAGGTTCTTGTTCCGCAGGCGCGCGCCGATCAGGTCCGCACCCCGGTAGGACTTCCCCCCGGCGCGCAACCGTTCGCTGGTGCGCAGCAGCAGGACGTTCACCTTGGCGCGGATCTCCGCGACGTCGAGCGCCAGGATGTCGTCCGGTGCCGCGACCGTGTGCCGTTCGACCTCGGCGTAGGCGGTGACGAGGTCGTCGTGCGGGTCCAGGCGCCCGGCCTCGGCGAGGTACCAGAGCAGCTCGTGCAGCTGCCGGGCCACGGGGAACACCGCGAACATCTTCTGCCGCTCACCGGTGCGCCAGTCCACGCCCTGGAACACCGTCTGCGACACCCGCTGACCCGCACCGAAGCAGTCGTAGACCGTGCAGCCGGAATAGCCCTTCTGCCGCAACCGGTCGTGGATGCCGCACCGGTGGTCGGCCAGCAGGTTGCGGCACGGCGTGCCCGCGTCCTTGGTGGCCGCGAAGTCCGCCGACTTCGCGAACGGCAGTGCGACGCAGCACAACCCGAAGCAGTTGGCGCAGTCGCCTCTGAGCTCGTTCATCGCACTCAGGATACGGTGCGTGACCTCCGCGCCTTGAGCTGCGCGTTGAACTCCTTGCGATCCGTGAGTTCGACGTTGTCACCGGGCCTCAGACGCGACGCCAGGCCGCGCATCTCCCGGATGTGGTCATCGCCTACCTTCCACATGCCGGTCACGCTGGCCTCGGCAGCGTTGTTGGCGTTCGTGAGCATCTCTTCCGAGCGTTCGAGCGACACCGTGGCGATCAGCTCGTGCCACATCAGCCGTTCGTCGTCGAGATCATCGTCGTAGACCTCGTTGAAGCCGGCCTCGTTCAAGATGCCCTTGGCCAGCTCGATCATCGACGTGAAGTGATCACTCATCGAGTTCAGCGTCGCCACGAGCGCGCCGGATTTCGTGATCGTGGTGGCTTCCTCGAGCACTGAGCACTGGATGCCGACGATCTGCCGAAGTGGGTTGACGGCGTTGGCCTCCCGCGCCAGCGGTGAGCACGCTTCTGCCAAAGCCTCCGGCACGCCTTTGCTCCGGGCATCGAAGTACATGCCGGTGGCGAACAGGTATGCGTCCGCCGGCAAGTGTTTCAACACCGAGCGGAGATCAGCCCGCACCACGGCGACATCGATCGGGTCGCTCGACAGCGCCTCGATCGCGGACTTCAACGGAACACTCGCACACCGCGCCCAAGCGCCGAGAAAGGCGGCCTTCTGCAGCGCCCTCCACATCGGGGGGTCACCAGGCTGGTCTTGGAACTCGAACTCGCGTTCCCGCCAGTAGTCGAGCCCCAGCTGCTTGGCGAAGTCCCTCTCGGACGGCTCGCGCAGATCGGTTTTGTCGTGGTGCTCACCGACGATGTTGAACTTGCCCTCGGTGACCGCGCGCTGCACCGCCTGGTTTCCCGCCAGCGCCTGCAACGCGAGCAGCGCCTCCGGTGATCGTCTGTGAACACCCACCGCGAACCTCCTTGGCGCCGTTCAGCTCAATGGTGCTGAACTGTTCGGCGCCCAGGCAAGCTCGCTCGCACTATCGGCGCAACGCCCGCAGCTCGGCCGCCGCCTCGTCGAGCTGCCGCTCCGCCCGTTCCGCACGGGTCAGCGTCTGCGCCCGCGCGTCCTCCACCACCGCAAGCGTCTGCCGCACCGCCGCCACCTGCTCCGCGGCCTCCTGCCTGACCTGCGCGAGCCGCGCGTCGAACTCCCCACGAGCCCGCTCCAGCTCCCTGTGCGCGTCCGTCGCGGTCTGCTCGGCCCGTTCCGCCCGCACCACGGCCTGGTCACGGGCCTTCGCGGCACGACTGACGGTTTCCGCCGCCTCCTGACGCGCCGCCTCCACCTGAGCAGCGGCATCGCGCCGAGCCTGCTCAGCGGCCTCGACCGCAGCCGCCATCTCGGCCTTGGCCCGCTCGGCGACCGACTGAGCCTCCGCCCGCGCCTCTTCGACTTCCCGAACGGCCTGAGCACGGGCCTGTTCGATCTCCTTCGCGGCCTGCCGCCGTGCCTGCTCGGCGTGCTTCACCGCGTCAGCCTTCGCCTGCTCCGCCTCGGCACGGATCTCCTCGACCAGCGCCGCCGCCTGCACCCTGACCTCGGCCACCTCCGCCCCGGCCCGTTCCACAGCAATCCGCGCCGCCTCCCGGGACTCGTCCCGCTCGGTCAGCGCGGCGTCCGCGGTCTCGTCGGCTTCCTCCGCCGCCCGCACCGCCTGCTCGGTCGTCTCCTCGGCGGCCTTGCGCGCCTTCTCCGCGTCGTGCCGGCGCCGCTCCGCCGCGGCGAGTTCTGCCTGCGCCTCGGCGACCCGGCGGGCGGCCTCGGCCTCCGCCGCCTGGATCTGGCTCTCCGCGACGCTCGGGTCCGCCATCGCGTTCAGCTCACCCACGGCCCGCCCGAGGGTCTGCGTCATCTGCTCGGACAGCACCCGGAAGCGGTCGAGGAGCTCTTCAGCCCTGATCTTGGCGGTACCGGAGACCCTCGGGAGATTCGTCACGGTGACGACCTCCAAGTTCTGCTCGGGGGTTTCGGCCAGCCGTTGCCGCTCCCTCCACGCCCGCCATCGCGTGTGCTCCGGGAGGTCGCAGTACTCCGAGGGCCTACCGGGCCCGCCACCTCGGAAAACAGGGCGTTCGCAGCCGGGGAAGTTGCAGCTCGTCTCCACCCGGATATCGTAGCAGAATTACGTGTGTAGTTACGTTATCCAACGCAACGCTACCTAATCAGGCGAGAAAACGCTGACCGCCGATAAGTGAACGTTATCGGCGGTCAGATTCTGGATGGATCCGGTTAGGATTGCGGGCCAAACGAGTCGGGCCGGAGGTGGTCGTGGCCGAGGTCTTCCTGAGCTACGCCACGCCGGACAAGGCGCTGGCGCAAGACGTCTTCGCCTGGCTGACCAGCGCCGGCCACACCGTCTTCTTCGACCGCGACCACCGGCGCGGCATCGAGCTCGGCGAGGACTGGAAACACCGCCTCTACCGGGAACTGCGCCACGTCGACGCCGTCGTCTCCCTGGTCAGCCCCGACTACATCGCCTCGACCTGGTGCACCGCCGAGGTGGCCATCGCCGACGCCCGCGGCTGCCGGATCCTGCCCCTGCGCACCACCGCCGCAGCCCATCCCCTGCTGGACCGTCAGCAGTACGCCGACCTCGACGACCCCGCCCGTGCTCGTGAATGGCTGCTCACCGCACTCCGGCGCATCGACACCGACGGGTTCCGCGAGTGGCGCGACGGCGACAACCCCTACCCCGGTCTCGAACCGTTCACGCGAGAGCTCAGCGGGGTGTTCTTCGGCAGGGCCCGCGAGACCAGGGCACTGGCCGCGAAGATCAGGGCCGACGACGGGCACGCCGTCACCGCGGTGACCGGACCGTCGGGCTGCGGCAAGTCCTCCCTGGTCAGAGCCGGTCTGATGCCCGCGCTCACCGACTGGCTGTGCCTGACACCGTGGACACCGGGGGACGACCCGGTCGTCGCGCTGGCCCACTCGATCGCCGACACCGCCCGCCGCGGCGGCCTGCCCTGGAAACTCAGGGAGGTCCGCGAACGCCTCGACCACGACACCGGACTCGACGAGCTGGCCCGGGAGCTGCTCGCCGACAGCGACGGCCCGCGCAGAACCCGGCTCCTCGTCACGATCGACCAGGGCGAGGAGCTGTTCACCCGCGCCACCGACCGCGCCCGGCTCGCGCGTCTCCTGCACCGGCCCGGACCCGCCCGCACGGTCATCACGCTGCGGTCGGAGTTCCTCGACGACCTCAGCGAGCAGAGCGAGCTCGCAGGCGAGGTCGACCCGTTCCTGCTCGGGCCGCTGCCGAAGGACATGCTGCGCCTCGCTATCGAGGAACCCGCCGCCATCGCCGGACTGCGACCGGAACGCGAGCTGGTCGCCCGCCTCGTCGCGGACACGGAAACCGGCGACGCGTTGCCGTTGCTGGCGTTCACGCTCCAGCAACTCGCGGAGGGCCGGTCGCGCGGCGACGCGCTCAGCCTCCGTGACTACGACGCCCTCGCGGCGCAGTCCGGGTACCGCGACCTCACCGGACTGCACGCGGTGCTCGCCAGCCGCGCCGACCACGCGCTGGCCAAGGCCGTCGCCACCAGCGGGCTCGGCCGGGAAGACGTGCTCACCGGCCTGCTCAGGCTCGTCACCCTCGACGACGCGGACCGGCGCTCGCAACGCCGTGTCGCCGTCGACCAGCTGACCGCCGAGCACGCACGGGCGCTCGACGTGTTCGTCGACGAACGGCTGCTCACCAAGGACGGCACCGAGATCGGGCTCGCCCACGAAGCCCTGCTCACCGCCTGGCCCGCGCTGGACGAGCTGATCGAGGAGAAGGGCTCGGCCCTGCGCGCCGCACGGGTGGTCGAACGGGCCGCCGCGGACTGGGACGCCGCCGGCCGCGCCGAGACCCACCTCTGGCCGGGCGAACGCCTCGCCGGTCTCCCCCGGCTGACCCTCGACCAGCGCGGGCAGGACTTCCTCGCAGCCGGCCGCGCCCATGCCGACGCGCACCGAAGACAGAACCGTCGGCGGCGTGCGTCCATCACGACGGCTCTGGCGGCGCTGTCGGTCGCCGCGCTCATCGCCGCCGGGCTCGCGGTGTGGCAGACCCGCGAAGTCGCCGCCGAACGCGACGCCGCGACGGTGCGCGGCCTCGTCTCCCAGGCCGACGCGGTCCGCGACACCGACCCGAGGCTGTCCCTGCAGCTCGCCCTCGCCGCACATCGGATCGACCAGGGCGCCGTGCCGCTCGCGAGCCTGACCAGCACCGTCACCACGAACAACTACGCGGCCACGGCCAGCGGGCACACCAGCGCCGTGCGCTCGGTCGCGTTCAGCGCCGACGGCAGGCTGATGGCCTCCGGGGACGACGCCGACCACTCCGTGCGCCTGTGGGACGTCAGCGACCTCACCTCACCGAAGCCCCTCGGCACGCCGCTGACCGACCACTCGGGCTGGGTCCTCGCGACGGCGTTCAGCCCGGACGGCAGGACGCTCGCGACCGCGAGCTACGCCGAAGTGGTCCTCTGGGACGTCACCGACCCGGCCAAGCCGACCAAGCGGCACACCCTGCGGGCCCAGCCCACCGCGGGTGACTCAGTGCGCAGTCCGAGAACGCTCGGCCTCGCGTTCACCCAGGAGGGCCGCGTGCTCGCCGCGACGAACGGCGGTGCCCTCACCTTCTGGGCGATCGACCCGGCAGGACCGCGGCGGCTCAGCACGCCGATGCACCACTCCAGTGTGCACAGCGACGTGGTGATCAGCCCTGACGGGCTGGTCGCGGCCAGCGCCACCAGCTCGCGCGAGGTCGAGTCAGCGGGAGAGGTCGTGTTGTGGGACATCCGCGATCCCGCGAACCCGGTCGAACGAGGCCGGGCCGGGTTCGACCGCACCGTCACCGCTCTCGCGTTCGGCAAGGACGGCTCGACCCTGGCCGTGCCGCAGGGCGCCGTGGTGCAGCTGTGGAGGACGGCGCCTCTCCAGCGTCTCCACGATCTGCCCGGTGAGCACGCCAATGTGATCAACGACGTCGCTTTCTCCCCCGACGGACTCACCGTGGTCAGCACGAGCGAGGACGGCACCGCGATCATGTGGGACGTCAGCACGCCCGCCGCGGCGCACCCGATCGGCCTCCCGCTCGCGGACCACCGCGGCGCCGTCATCAGCACCGCCTTCACCCCGGACGGCACGGGGTTCGCCACCACGGGTGCCGACCGGGAGGTGGTCCTCTGGCACGCCCGCGACGTGCTGCGGCCGACCAGGTCCGGGGAGCCGTTCCGCACCCACGGCCTGGGCATCCGCACGCTGGCGATCCAGCCGGGCGGCCGTCTGATGCTCGCCGCGGCCTCCGAGGGCAAGGCCGTGTTGTGGAACATCAGCGACCCGGCACGGCCCCGGCCGGTGAAGACGATCCGGGAGGACGACCCCAGAGTCGTCACCATCGGTGAGCCGCGCACACCCGTCACGGCCGCGTTCAGTCCCGACGGCACGCTGCTCGCCATCCGCGACAACCCACCCGAGCACAACACGGTGACCCTCTGGAACGTCGCCGATCCCCGGCGCGTCACCGCGTATCCGAGGAGGTTGACCGGGAACACCGGCTTCCTCGTCGCGCTCGAGTTCAGCGCGGACGGGCACGCCCTGCGCACCGTCGGCAAGAACCTCGACCTGATGAGCTGGGACGTCAGCAACCCCAACGAGCCCCGCGAGACCGGCAGGGGCGGGATGCAGCGCACCGACACCCGGACCAGGGTCGACCTCAGCCCCGACGGCCGAACCCTTGTCACCGACAGCGAGCCCGGCGGCGAGCTGCTCCTGCGCGATGTCAGCGACCTGAACGACGTGCGTGAGCTCGGCAAGCTCCAGGACGGCAGCACGGCCGGGTTCACGTTCGCCCCCAACGGCCGGGTGCTCGTCACGACCGGGGACAAGGTCGCGTTGTGGGACGTCGCCGATCCCTTGTCACCACGCCGGTTCGACGGCGTGGTGGAAGTGGGCGACGCAAGCCACGCGGTCGCGTTCGACCCGGACAGCCGGATCCTGGCGGTGGGCACCGAGGGCGGCGCCGTGTCGTTGTGGAACGTCGAGGACCCCGACCACCCGCGCCCCGTCGGAACACCGTTGACCGGCCACAACGCACGGCTGACGGCACTGGCGTCCAGTCCCGACGGCCGTGTGCTCGCCTCGGGTGACGACAAGGGGACGGTGACGCTCTGGGACCTCTCCCGGCTTCAGGACGCGCGCGAGCACCTCCTTGAACGGGCCTGCGAGCGCGCCGGACGCGAGTTCACCGAGGACGAGTGGAACCGCCGCGTCGGTCAGGCCCAGCCGTACCGCACCGGCTGCTAGCCCGGCAGCCGGACGTCGAAGTACTCGTACTCACCGGGGTCGACGGTCTCGTTCTCGTTGAAGTCCATGACCGCGATCACGAACAGGGCGTCCACCTTCAGATCCGACCGCTCCTCGACGCCTTGGAACAGCACCTTCTCCTGGTCGTCCGAGTGTCTTTGCACCCGTTTCCCGGCGTAGTAGTTCTGCGCCTTCGCGTCCAGGAGCAACGTCATCCTGCCTTCCATCTTGTCCGGCATGCCCGTGCCGGGACGCAGGAACGCGACATCCATGAAGTTCTGGCCCGGCTCCAGCGCGAAGATCGTGCGGTCGGTCCACGAGATCATCCGCAACGCCACGTCGGTGGAGCGCTTCGGGAACCGGACCTCGAACTCGCCTCTGCCGATCTGCGTCTGCACCTCGTCGTGCCCGTTCTCGGCACGGGTGCGCATCGGCGCCTTCACGTCGTGCACCCAGAACTCCAGCCCCAGCACCGGGGACCTGGCCTGCTCGTCCGCGAACGGCTGCCCTTCCGGGAGCTCCGGCGACGGCTGCGCCGGCGTGGACTGGCAGGCGGCGAGAAGGGCCACGGCGGCGAGCGACCAGGCTTTCGGCACACCTGGGATCGTATTCAGCGGACTGCGGGAACAGGTCCGGCATTCGGGCGCAAACGCTTGAACGGGCAGCCGGAAGGGCAGTCCGCACAGCCCGCGAAACCGCCCCGCCTCCAGGACCGTTCAGCCCAGCGGGATGGTTCCAATAGTTCCGTGAAGCAGTGGGAGCGAGGTCCTGTTCCGGTTCCCGGTCGCGCCGGTGCCGTGCCGACGGCCGCGCGTCACCCGTTGCACCGGCTTCAGTCCGCCGCCGGCAACAAGGCCGTGCAGCGGTTCGTGGAGTCGCTCGGTGACAAGGTGCCGAAGAAGCAGCAGGACCGCGAGGCGCAGGAGCGGACCACGTTGCTGGTGCTCGCCGGACAGGCGGCCAGGATGACCGAGCCGTCCCTGTCCGAATCGGACCGGAGACAGGTGCGCGCCTTCCAGGGCGAGATCGACGAGCTCCTCCGCGCCAAGCCGCGCGACCGCGGGGCGATCGACGGACTCGTCGCGCGGGTCAACGACTTCGTCCCCACCCGCACGAAGGAAGTGGGGATGAAGCCGGTCCCGCTGGAGAACGACGAGTGGCCGGCGCTCGAGAGCGCTTTCGGCAGAGCCCGCGACCTGATCGAGCACGCGGAGGACGAACACGTCACCGAGCTGTTCGGACAAGCGCGGACGAAGGTGAAGGCGAACCTCGCGGCGATCGCCGCGCACCTCGCCTTCTGGCAGAGCGACCCCGGACGATGCATCCGCGTCGACCGGACCGGCGCCAACACGCTCAACTCGGGCGTCGGGCAGGCATCGAGGTTGATCCTGGCCGGCGACTTCGCATCCCGCGCTCGCTTCGAACGGACGCTGATCCACGAAGCGTCCCACGGGTGCGAACGCGTCCAGACCGTGGACTACGCCTACGCCAGCGCCTCCTACTTCAGGCAGCTGCCGCCCGAAGTCGCTCTGAAGAACGCCGACAGCTACGCCTACGCCGCGGACGGAGAGGCGCTCAGAGCCCTGCCAGAGCGAGATCACGCAGACCGTTCCGACCTCATCGAGCGAGCGTGTTTCGTGGTGTCGGAGAACTGGAAGCACGCCATGTGGCTGATCGAGTTCTACACGTCGCGGAGGGCGACGAACCAGGTCTCGTCGAAGCACAGCAACCTCCACCGCACCGAACTGGGCTTCAAGGACAAGAAGGACCACGTGCAGCTGCGCCTGGAACACGTCGCGGTCCTGCGCGACTTCTTCCACCTGGCCGGCGCGTACCTGTGCACCGGCTGCGAGGTGACCCTCACCGACAGGACGGGCTCGCTGTTGATCCACAAGGACGGCATGTCGCGACTCAAAGTGCGTGGATTCCTCGCCATGAGCGAGGAGGACCGGGTCGATGCCCTGCTGCGCGCGGTGGCGCGCAGCAGGGACCTGCCGCTGGACTTCGGGGAGGTCAAGTGGTCGAAAGCCTTGTTCGAGTGGTTCTTCGTCCAAGCCCGGCGCTCCGCGGAGGACAAGGCCATGTGGAAGTTCGTGAGCAGCCCCCGCGGCCAGCGGCGCGTTGGTGATGAGCAGGGCAAGGGGAAAGAACGCGAGCGCAGCTAGGCGGGCCACGCCCGCAGCAGCGAGTCGAGCGCGTCCAGCGCACGCGTCCACGACGCCTCGACCCCGCGCGGATGACTGCGGAACGCCCCCGAACGTTCGAGTGACACGTACCCGTGGAACGTGCTGTGCAGCAGCCGGACGGCGTCGGTCTGGTCGGGTTCCCACAGGTCGTAGCCCCGCAGGATCGCGCGGGTCAGCTCGGAGTGCCTGCCGGCGGCGCTGTCCGCGGCCACGTCCGGGTCGAGGGCCATCTGCGTCGCCGCGTACCGGCCTGGGTGCTCGCGCGCGTAGGCGCGGTAGGCGTGGGCGAACGCGACCAGGGCTTCGCGGCCCGAGCGTCCGCCGAGGGCTTCGGCCACGCGGTCCGCCAGCTCCGCCAGTGACTGGACGGCCAGGCGGACGCGCAGGTCGTGGGCGTTGCGGATGTGCGAGTACAGGGAGGCGTCCTTGACGCCGAAGTGGCGGGCGAGCGCGGACACCGTCACGTTCTCCAGGCCGATCTCGTCCGCCAGCTCCGCCGCCGCCTGTGTGAGGCGGTCGGCGGTGAGTCCCGCGCGTGCCATCCGTCACCCTTCCTAGGGCCGTTAATGATTTGCCTAGGACCTCTAGGAAAGCCTAGCGTCCCTGGTCATGAAGCCGCTGACCGAACACGACATCCGCGCGTCCTTCGTCAATTCCACCAAGGGCGAGGCGAAGCGCATGCACGTGCCCAGGGATCTCGGCGAACAGCCGTGGGACGACCTGGACTTCCTGGGCTGGCGAGATCCGGCCGCACCGGACCGCTCGTACCTCGTAACCGAGCTCGACGGGCGCCTCGTGGGCATCGCGCTGCGGCGGGCGGGCAAGTCCGGGCACGCGCGCAAGACCCTGTGCGCGTGGTGCCTGACCACGCACCAGGGTGACGGGGTGTCGCTGATGACCGCGCGCAAGGCGGGCAAGTCCGGGCAACTGGGCAACTCGGTCGGCGTCTACGTGTGCGCCGACCTGGCGTGTTCGCTGTACCTGCGCGGCAAGAAGAGCGCGGGGCCCGGATCGCGGTTCACGGAGTCGATCACGCTCGGAGAACAGGTCGAGCGCATGGTCTCCGGGGTGAGGGCGTTCCTCGATCGAGTGAACTCGTAGGGGATCAGAGCTCGAGCACCAGCTCCGCGGAGCAGGCGCGGGCACAGGGCCACGGGTCGCCGCATTCGGTGCAGCCGGTCGTCGCGGGCAGGTGCGTGTCCAGCACGTGCACCGCCCTCGTGCGGTAGCGCTCCAGGTCCGACTCCCAGTCGTGGCGGGAGGACGCGGTGGCACTCGTCATGGTCATCAATCCTCGGGTCGAGGTGCGTGGAGACCAGGATGCACCCGCGGGAGATCGTTCGGGAGGCGATTTCACGAATGACGACGATCGGCGGGTCGCCAAGACGACACGCCGACCGCCGCGCTCATAGATCGCTCCCGCTCACCACGGGTCCGGCAGGCTCCGCCCGGTGGTGATCAGGCTGTGCAGACTGCCGTTGACGTAGTGCAGCCAGGCCGTGGAGCAGGCATCGAAGCACTCGACGTCCGGCACCAGACCCACGTGCGTGAACCGCAGCTCGGTGCCGGTGTCCGTGGCGACGAGGTCGAACACGATCTCGCTGCCCGTCCACTCCTCCGGTTCGGAGACGAACGACAGGGTGCTGTCGATGACCTGCCAGACCACGCGGCGGCCAGGCTCGAGCTCGGTCACCCGCTGGCGGCTGTAGTGCTGCGGGGGATGCCGGTAGGTGAACTCCGCCCCCACCTCGTCGGTCCGGCCCTCGATCTCGCCCGTCCACCAGGCGCGGACGTCCAGGACGGCGGCGAAGACCTCGCCCGGTGACTGCTCGACCGTGTACGAGGTCGAGTACCCGGGCTCGGTGCGCGGTGTCTTCGTGGTCACGTCTCGTCCGCCCCTGTCCCGTCCTTGCCGCGCTGGATCCGCTCGGCGATGCGCTTGATCCGCTGCAACCGGGCGTCCCAGGTCGCCCCCACCGCGGACAGCTGCGCCACCGCACGCGCGAGCTGGTGCTCGTCGACCTCGTACCGGCGTTCGCGTCCCGCGGGCGCCGAGTGCACCAGCCCGGCGCGGTCGAGCACGCCCAGGTGCTTGGCGACCGCCTGCCGCGTGACGGGCAGCCGCTCGCTGAGCGAGGTCGCCGTGCCGCCCCCGTCACCGAGCAGCAGGTCGAGCATCCGCCGGCGGGTCGGATCGCCGACAGCGGACCACAGGTCGTCGTCGATCACGCTGGTCATGGCCGCGCGACCAGCTTGGTCGCCAGGGCGGCCAGCCGCGGCAGGAAGTGGTCCCAGCCCTGGGCGTGGTCGCTGTAGGCCTGCTCCAGCACGGCCGCCTCCCACCCGCGCTCCCGGAAACCGGTCTCCGTGAACCGCAGCAGCGTGCCGTCACCGGCCGCGACGAGGTCGAAGGTGACGAGCAGCGAGTTGTCCGGCGCCGGCGTCGCGTCCTGGTCGTACACCCACCGGAACGCGAACCGGCGGGGCGGGTCGGCCTCCACGACGGTGAGCTGCTCGACCTTCGCGTCCGGCGAGGCCGGGTCGCCGAAGGTGATGCTGCCGGTACCGCCGGGCACGGCGTCGAGCTCGGCCTCGTCGGGCCACCACTCGCGCAGGTGGTCGGCGGAGCTGACCACCTCGTACACCACCTCGGGGGTGGCGTCGATGCGGATCTCCCGTTCGATGCTCCCGTACTCCACGTGGTCCTCCAGGTTGACGCGCAACTATTGGTTGCACATCAACCTAGCCGCAGGACTTCAGTTGCGCAACCTTTGGTTGCACGAGTCTGTCAGGCGGATTTGACCTGACGCAGGAGCCGCGTCCACTGGTGGGCCGTGAGCGGGAGCTCGACGGAGGGGGACTTGCTGTCCCGGATGCCGACGCCGGGGCCCACCTCGACGCAGTTGCCGTCACTCGCGCTGTAGCTGCTCTTCCGCCACCTGGTCACCACGAGCCTCCTCACCGATGATGTCGGTGATCAGCTTCCTCGTTCGCTCCTCGTCCAACGCCGTCCGTCCGAGTGACTTCACCACGGTGTCGTAGCGGCCGACGGAGAGCTGATCTTCCAGGAACACGTTGGCTCCCTCGCTCTCGACGTAGATGATCGGCGGGATCTTCTTGAACTGCAGGCGGTCGAAGTCACCGGCAAGTCCGGCGTGCGGGCCGAACGCGGTGGGAATCAGGCGGATCATGAGGTAGGGCCGGACGGACAGACGCAGCAGGTGGTGCAGCTGCTCAGCCATGACGTCCTCGTTCCCGACCGGAAGCCGCAGCGCCTGCTCGTGCATGAAGATCGTGACGGTCCGGTAGCCGTCGAGGACCGCCCTTTGCCGGGCGGCCCGGCTCACCGCGAGCGCGCGGGCCTCGTCCGGTGCCAACGGCTTCGCGAGCGCGAGGTGTCGGGTGTACTCGGGCACCTGCAACATGCCGTGAACCACGTTCATCGACCAGCCGGTGATGTCCGAGGCGATCTTCTCGTGTTCGCGCAGTGTGCGCGCTCGGTCCGTGACGCCGGATTCCTTGGGCTGCAGCCAGTCCCTGACGTGCGTCTCGTGGTGCAGGGCCATCAGGTGGTCGAACTCGTCGGGCGGCGTGCGCAGCAGGCCGAGCAGTTTGGCGAGGTCGACGTCGGACGTGCCCGCCTTGCCGTTGACCAGTTCCGAGACCTTGGCTTCCTGCCATCCCAGCAACTCGGCGACCGCGCGGTTGGTCAGGCCGGCCGCCCGCAGCAGCGCCCGGATCGCGTCACCGAACTCGCGGCCGCGCACAGTGGATCTCCGCAGAGGCATGCGGGGACGGTAGAGGCGGCATTCCGTTTGGCTCCACCCATTCGCCCCAGGTCAACCTGAAAGCGTGCTGTTTGGCGGTGCTCCAAAGCCGCCGGTCAGGGCGCGACGGCCCGGCGGACGGTGTCGCGCAGCAGGTCACGGCGCCGTTCGTGCTCTTCGGCTGGTTCGTGGAGGGTGGCGGCGTAGACGTTGCTGACCGGCGACCACGCCATCGACATCGCGATGACCACGGCCATGATGTCGAAGGGGTCGCCGGCGCGGACCAGGCCCGCTTCCTGGGCGTCGGCGATGGCGCGCAGCTTGGCGTCGTCACGGCGGTCGGTCTCGGCGACGAGCAGGCCGGCGGGGCGGCGTTCCAGGCGGGCCCACGTGGCGAGGCGGATGAGGTCGGGGCGCTGGAGGTACTCGTCGTAGAGGCGCACGGCCCAGCCGGCGAGGTCGGTGGCGTCGATGGGGACGACGTTGACGATCCGGTCCAGCGAGCCGAAGAAGATCGCGTCGAACAGCCCGTCCTTGTTGCCGAAGTAGGCGTAGAGCTGGGCTTTGTTGGTGCGGGCCGCGGCGACGACGCGTTCGATGCGGGCTCCCGCGATGCCGTGCTCGGCGAACTCGGCGGTGGCGACCTCGATGATGCGTCGCCGGGTGGCCTCGCCCCGGGCCGTCAGCTGCTGGTCGGACATGGTCACACCTTACTGACAGAACAGTCGGTTTACTTTGTGGCCGTGCGCGCGTACGTTGAAATAGACCGAACAGTCTGTTTGAGGAGCGTCATGCGAAGCACCACCGGCTGGCAGGTACAGGACCGCACCACGCTGGTCTCCACGCCTCTCCCCCGCCGCGATCTGCGCCGAGACGACGTCGCGGTGCGCATCGACTTCTGCGGGGTCTGCCACACGGACCTGCACGCGCTCCACTCGTACGAGGGCGGGACGCTCGTGCCGGGCCACGAGTTCACCGGCGTCGTGACGGAGGTCGGCCCGGACGTGACCGCCTTCCAGGTCGGCGACGCGGTCGCCGTGGGCAACATCGTCGACTCCTGCGGAGAGTGCGACATGTGCTCGGCGGGGCAGGAGAACTTCTGCCGCGAGTTCCCCACGCTCACCTACAACGGCACCGACCGCCACGACGGGACGACGACGCTGGGCGGGTTCTCACGCGAGTACGTGGTGCGGGAGAAGTTCGCCTACGCCCTGCCGTCCGGGCTGGACCCGGCGGCCGCCGCGCCGTTGATGTGCGCCGGGATCACCGTGTGGGAGCCGCTGCGCGCGTTGGGCGTCGGTCCGGGGATGCGCGTGGCGGTGGCGGGCCTGGGCGGACTCGGCCACCTCGCGGTGAAGTTCGCCGCGGCCATGGGCGCCGAGGTGTCGGTGGTGAGCCGGTCGGCGGGCCGTGAGGCCGAGGCGGTCAAGCTCGGTGCCCGCGACCTCGTCGTCTCGAGCGACCCGGACAGCGCGGCCGCGTCGCGCGACCGGTTCGACG
Source organism: Lentzea sp. (assembly GCF_035525475.1). Lineage (GTDB taxonomy): Bacteria > Actinomycetota > Actinomycetes > Mycobacteriales > Pseudonocardiaceae > Lentzea. The sequence continues at coordinate 21,684 of NZ_DATLEC010000154.1, forward strand.
TCCTGATCGACACGATTCCCGTCGCCCACGACCTGGCTCCCTACCTGAAGCTGGTGGCGATGGACGGGACGCTGAGCCAGGTCGGCTACCTCGGCTCGATCACCGTGGAGACGATGGACCTGCTCCTCGGCCGCAAGAAGCTCAGCTCCGGGGGCAGCGGCGGCATCCCCGCCACCGCCGCCATGCTGCAGTTCTGCGCTGAGCACGGCATCACCGCCGACGTCGAGGTCCTTCCGTCGGCTCGTGTGAACGAGGCTCTCGACAGGCTCGAACGGGGCGACGTGCGCCATCGGTTCGTGCTCGACCTGTCCGACCTGAGTTGACAGCGGGTCTCCACGCTCACGGAGGTGACCACGACAGGTGCAGGCACAGCGCGACGCGACCCTGCACCATGAAGTGGTGATCAACGATCTGGGTGGGTTCCTGCGCAGTCGCAGGGAACGTCTCAGTCCCGTCGAGGCGGGCATCGCGCCCGGCCACACCCACCGGCGGGTGCCGGGGTTGCGCCGCGAGGAGCTCGCGGAGCTGGCCGGGGTGAGCGTCGGCTACTACACGCGGCTCGAACGAGGGGTGAGCGGGAGCGCGTCCGCGGCGGTGATCGACTCGCTCGCGGCAGCGCTCCGGCTCGATCCCGCCGAGCACGACCACCTGCGCGTGCTCGCCGCGCCGCAGCGGCCGTCGAGGCCCGAGGCGCGCAGGAGCAGGGTGCGGTCGTCCGTGCGGGAGTTGCTCGCGGCGCTGACGACGCCGGCGGTGGTCATCGACCACCGGGCCGATGTGCTCGCGTGGAACCGTCTGGGTCACCTCCTCCTCGCGGGACACGTCGCGTTCAACGCGCCGGACGGTCGGGTGAGGCCGAACATCGCGCGGATGTTGTTCCTGGACCCGCACCATCGGGCGTTGTACCGCGACTGGAGGGCGAAGGCTCTGGTGACGACAGCCGCGCTGCACCAGGCGGCGGCACGGCATCCCGCTGATGCGGTGTTGGAGCGGTTGGTCGGGCAACTCGCTGTCGACAGCGTGGAGTTCGCACGGATGTGGGCGCGACGGCCCGTGAAGACGTGCTCGTACTACGTGCGCGAGATGGACCATCCTGTCGTCGGGCGGGTGACGTTGGCGAACGAGACCGTCACCTTGCCCGACGAGGACCAGCAGCTCGGTTTGTTCTACGCACGTGTCGGCACGGCCGACGCCGATGCGCTCGCGTTGCTCGGACAGCTGCGATGAAAGCCATCGTCGTAGGTGGTGCGGGCACGATCGGACGGCGGTTGGTGCCGGCCTTGCGCGCCAACGGACACGAGGTCGTCGTGGCCGGGCGGACGAGCGGTGACGTGCACGTGGACCTGGCCGTGCACGAGTCGATCGAAGCGATGTACCGGGATGTCGCGGAAGTCGACGCGGTGGTGTGCGTTGCGGCGCACGGTGCGCTCGACGAGTTCGCGACGCTGACGGTGGACGCACTGCACGAGAACATGCGGGCCAAGTTCTACGGGCAGGCCGACCTGGTGCTCACCGGGCAGCGCCACTGCGCGGACGGGGCGTCGTTCACGCTGACGTCCGGCATTTTCGCCGACCAGGCGTGGCGGGGCGTCACCGGCGGCGGCGTGATCAGCGGCGCGCTGCACAGCTTCGTGCTGTCGGCGGCGCTGGAGCTGCCGAGGGCGATGCGGATCAACGCGGTCAGCCCGACGATGGTCAGCGACTCCGCGAACGCGTTCTCCGCGTACTTCCCCGGCATGCGCCCCGTGCCGGTGGACGACCTGGTCGCGCATTACCTGACCTGTGTCGAAGGCGGCGAGACCGGCCAGGTGATCCGCGCCTACGGATAGGAGTTCGCCGGTCAGGACGGTCGCGGCCCGCAAGCGGTGACGTCTGCTCCTGGTCCGCCCGGCGACGCGGGTCAGGCGACCGGGCCGAGCAGGAAGCCGCCGTCGGCCAGCAGTTCGCTGCCGGTGGCGAAGCGGGCCTGGTCGGAGGCGGCGAACAGGACGAAGTCCGCGATCTCCTCCGGGCTCGCCTGCCGCGGGATGGCGAAGCCGCCGACCGGCACGATCTCGTTGCCGTCGGGGTCGTAGGCGAGCGGTGTGCCGATGATGCCGGGGTGCACGGCGTTGACGCGGATGTTGTCGCGGGCGAGCTCCTTGGCGGCGGCGCGCATGAGCCCGCGCAGGGCCCACTTGCTGCTGCTGTAGGCGACGAGGCCGGGTGCGGCGGTGAGACCGGCGACGGAGTTGACGTTGACGATCGAGCCGCCGCCCGCCCTGCGCATCGACGGGGCCGTGGCGCGGATGCCGAGCAGCGCGCCGGTGAGGTTGGTGTCGAGCACGCGCCGGAACTCGTCGAGCGCGATGCTCTCGGTGGTGCCGACGCGCAGGTAGGCGGCGTTGTTGACCAGGACGTCCACAGGGCCGAAGCGGTCCTCCGCCGCGGCGATCGCGGCGGCCCAGTCGGACTCGCTGGTGACGTCGAGCCGCACACCCAGCGCCGGGCCGTCGAGCGAGGCGGCGAGCTCGTCGGCGCCGGTGCGGGCGGCCACGACGGTGGTGGCGCCGGCCAGGGCGAACTGCCGGGACAGGGCGGTGCCGAGCGCTCCGGTGGCGCCGGTGACGAGGACGGTCTTGCCGGTGAAGTCGAACATGACGAGCTCCTTCTGGATCAGTTGGTGGCGAGCGCGTCGTCGGCGTCGGTGGAGTGGGCGAGGTCGCGTGCGGCTTCGAGGGCCTCGAGGCGGCCGCGCAGTGCGGCGGTTCCCAGCGCGTAGGCGTCCGAGCCCAGCGTCAGCCGCAGCGGCGCCTCGGCCTGGCCGGCGGAGGCGATGATCGCGGCGGCGATCTTCTCGGGGTCACCGGGCACGGGCAGCGGCGGCAGCTCGCCGGAGTAGACGCGGCGCAGCTGCCCGGACGGTCCGTCGGCGTACTCGGGCAGCGCGTCGCCGAGCACCGCGGCGCCCGCGCCGAAGTTCGTGCGGGCGAAACCGGGCTCGACCAGCGTCACACCGATGCCGAACGGCGCGAGCTCGGCGGCCGCCGACTCCCAGAAGCCCTCGATGCCCCACTTGGTGGCGTGGTAGAGGCTCATGGCGGGGAAGGCGACCTGCCCGCCGATGCTGGCGAGCTGGATGAACCGCCCACCGCCCTGACCGCGCAGGTGCGGGGTGGCGGCGCGGGCGAGCTGGATCGAGGCGGTCAGGTTGGTCGCGATCTGCCGGTCGATCTGGTCGTCGCTGAGCTCCTCCGCCGCGCCGAACAGCCCGTACCCGGCGTTGGAGACGACGACGTCGATCCGTCCGAGCTCGGCGAACGCGCGGTCCACGGTGGCGCGCAGTGCGGCCGTGTCGGTGACGTCGAGGCGTGCGCGCCAGAGCTGGTCGCCGTAGCGGTCGGCGAGGTCGTCGAGGGTCTCCAGCCGGCGGGCGGTGGCGGCCACGCGGTCGCCGCGCTCGAGCAGCTGCTCGGTGAGCTGACGGCCGAAGCCGGAGGACGTTCCGGTGATGAACCAGGTGCGGGTCATGTCTGCTCCTCCGTATGTAACTAACTAGATACATTCATACACGCCCGCGTCCACGATGTAAATACCCAGATGGTTATGTACGATCGGCGCATGCCACCCGACGCCACGGAGACCAAGCGGCGCCTCATGAAGGCCGCCATCGCCGAGTTCGCCACCTACGGCCTCGCGGGGGCACGGGTCGACCGCATCGCCGAGCAGGCCTCGGCCAACAAGCGGTCGATTTACATGCACTTCGGCGCAAAGGAGGAGCTCTTCGACCACGTCGTCGGCGACTGCATGGCGGAGCTCGCGCGGGCGGTCGCGGTCGACGCGGGCGACCTCCCCCGCTACGCCGGCGCGCTGTTCGACCAGCTGGAGACGCGCCCGCACGTGCGGCGCCTGTACCTGTGGGCCGGGCTGGAACGCCAGCAGCCCGTCGAGGCCGAGGTCGCCGAGTACCGGCGCAACGTCACCGCCATCGCCGCCGCCCAGGAGGCGGGCACGGTCCGGTCCGACATCCCGGCGATCGAGCTGCTGGCCATGGTGGTCGCGCTGGTGATCAGCTGGGATACCGCCTCCTGGTCGCTCAAGGCGCTGCGCGACGACGAGTTCACCGGCCGCAAAGCGGCGGTCGAGGCCGCTGTGGCGGGCCTGGTCCGGCCCTGACCGAGGCGTTCACGGCCGAGGTGGCCTTCACCGGGATCTGATCATCGCTACCCTGGACACGTGCCCGGCCCCACCAGCTCGCGAACCCGCGCGTACCTCGCGCGGGTGCTCGCCGTGCTCGCGCTGGTGGCCGGAGTCGCGATGATGCAGGGCACCCCGTGCGAGACCGAGTTCGCGTGGACCGCGCAGTGCCCCACCTCGTCGGCCACGGCCACGTTCGTCGCCGATCCGGTGGACGACGGGTCGTCGTTGCTCGAAGGCATCCTCGTCGCGGGCTGCTGCCTCGTGGTGGCGCTGGCGGTGCTGATCGGGTTCGCCGTGCTGCGCCGCTCGTCGTTCCGGGTTCAGCTGGTGCGCCTGCCCGCTGTCCCGTCTCCCCCGTCACGCCGGCTGGAAGTGCGGCTGGCGCAGCTCTGCGTGCTGCGCGCCTAGACCGACCCCGTTCCGCGGTCCTCGGTCCTTCCCGCACACGTGGAGTACAGCCATGTCGAAAAACGCACGCCTGTCCCTGGTCATCGTCGCCGTCGTGGCGGTGGTGGCCGCCGGTTTCCTGCTCTTCAGCCGCGACGACACGACCGCGCTGGAGAAGCCCGCCGACGGCAAGGTCACCGTCGTCGAGTACCTCGACCTGGAATGCCCGTCCTGCCGCGCCGCCCACCCCGGCGTCGAACGGCTGCGCGCCGAGTACGGCGAGCGCGTGACGTTCGACGTGCGGCACTTCCCGATCCCGAGTCACCGCAACGCCGAACTGGCCGCCGTCGCGGTCGAGGCCGCCGGGGCGCAGGGCAAGCGGGACGAGATGTTCCGGGTCCTGTTCGACGCCCAGCCGGAGTGGGGCGGGCAGCAGACGTCCCAGCGCCCGGTCTTCGAGTCGTTCGCCTCCCAGCTCGGCCTCGACGGGGCGGCCTTCTCGTCCGCGCTGGACGACGCCTCGTTGCGCGACCGGGTGCTCGCCCAGCGGGCGGAGGGCAGCAAGGCCGGTGTGCAGGGCACGCCGACGTTCTTCGTCAACGGCGTGAAGTTCACCGGCGCCCCCACCTACGACGCGCTGAAGGCGGCCATCGAGAAGGCGCTGTCGTGAACCGCGTCGTCGCGTGGGTGCTCGCGGTCGGCGGGTTCGTCGGCCTGCTCGCCTCGTCCGTGCTGACGATCGAGAAGATCGCGCTGCTCAAGGACCCGTTCTACATCCCGACGTGCAGCATCAACCCGGTGCTGAGCTGCGGCTCGGTCATGAAGACGGCGCAGGCCGAGGTGTTCGGGTTCCCCAACCCGTTGCTGGGCATCGTCGGCTTCACCGTCGTCACGACGCTGGGCGTGCTGCTGCTCGCGGGCGTCTCGCTGCCGTCGTGGGTGTGGATCGGGCTGCAGGTCGGGGCGACGTTCGGCGTGCTGTTCGTGCACTGGCTGATCGTCCAGTCGCTGTACGAGATCCGCGCGCTGTGCCCGTACTGCATGGTCGTGTGGGCGGTGACGATTCCGATCTTCTGGTACACGACGCTGCGGAACATCCGCCCGACGTTCCAGTACCACAGCGTCGTGCTGGTCCTGTGGTACCTGGTGATCGCGGTTGGGGTGCTGCAGGCGTTCTGGTTCTACTGGTCGTCGCTGGTCTGAGCGGTGGGGCTCGCCGGTTCGCGCCGGCGAGGCCCACCCATCACCGCAATGTCGACCTCGCCGCCGAATGACCGGACGGTGATCCGGCGGCCGCCGATGAGGAAGTCGGCACCCATGACCTCACCCACCTCGTCTCTCGACAGCGAAGCGGACACGACCTCCAGATCCGGGCCGGGCAGGATCGTCCTGACCGAAAAGGCGGTCGGCGGCCAGAAGTACTCGGGCACGCGGTTGTCCGCCCGTTTCTCGATCACCAAGGTCCAGTCGGTCCACACCGTGCAGACCAGGGAGCTGTCGTCGGCGAACGTGAGCTGCAATGCCACAGCAGCGCGGTCCTCGTCGTAGACGATCTCCGCGGCCTCCCGCACCGGGAGACCGACGGCGAAGCACGGGTCCACGGAGGCGGGGCGGCCGCTCACGACAGCACCGATCGCAACCCGGCGATCCCGGTGAAGTGGTGGCCGCGCATCCCCGCCTCCCGCGCGGCCTCCACGTTCTCCACCTTGTCGTCCACGAACAGGATCTCTCCGTCCCCGAGCCGCTCGCGGCACCACTCGAACGCGGCGCGTTCCGGCTTGGCGGCGCCGATCCGGCACGAGAACCCGCGCACCTCGAACAGGTCGAGCCACGCGTGGGTGCGTTCGAAGTCCTGGGCGTGGTCCTCGGGGATGTTCGACAGCAGCGCGATGCGGCAGCCGGCGTTGTGCAGCTCGTGCAGCAGCGCGACCATCTCGTAGTCGACGCGGCTCCAGCTGGCGACGTCCTCCTCGACCAGCGGCGGGTGGCCGACGAGCTGCCAGTACTGCGCAGCCGTCAGGTCGCCGCGGTCGTAGCCGGGGCGGTGGGCCCAGTAGGCGTCCCAGAAGGCCGGGTCGACGCTCATCGTGTCCATGACCTCGCGTGACTGGTCGCGGGCGATCACGCCGAACATGTCGAAGAGCACGATCATGCCGTCACCACCGTCACGCCCGCGGCCGTCAGGCCCTCGTCGCCGTCCGCGTCGGTCACCACGGCGTCCAGGGACGACGCCGGCGCGACGAAGGCCAGTGCGGTGCGGGTCAGCTTCGAGGCGTCGACGGCGGCGATCACCCGCCGGGCCGAGGCGATGGCGGTGCGTTTCACCGAGGCGTCCTCCAGGTCGAACGCGGTCAGGCCGTGCTCGGCGGACAGGCCGCAGCAGCCGATGACCGCGGTGTCGAAGCGCAACGCCTGCAGTGATGCGAGCGTCAGCGGTCCGGTCAGGGCCAGTTCGCCGGGGCGGGGGCGGCCGCCGGGGACCAGGAGCGTCAGCGTGGTGGACGACGACAGGGCGTTCACGGCGTGCAGCGACAACGGCATGAGGGTGAGGCGTCGGTCGTGCAGCAGGCGGGCGACCTCAAGGCACGTGGTGCCGCTGTCCAGGACGACGGACTCGCCGTCGGCGATCAACCCCGCGACGGCCAGGGCGATGCGGCGCTTGGCGTCCATGTTCTCGTCGGCGCGCAGTGCGAACGGGGGTTCGGAGCCGCGCAGGAGCAGGCTGCGGGCGCCGCCGCGGAAGCGTTCCAGGACGCCCTGCGCCGCCAGGACCTCCAGGTCGCGGCGGATGGTCATCTCGGAGGCGCCGGTGAGCGACGCCAGGTCCGCCACCCCGAGGGAGCCGGCGTCGCGGACCGCCTCGGTGATCTGCTTCAGTCGGGACACGGCCGTGATTGAACACGAGTGGTGTTCGATACTCAAGCTTTCGAACACGTCCTACGTTCGTTAGCGTGTGCCGCGTGAACGCTCTCAAAGCCGCGCGAGTGGCCACCTTCACCTACTTCGCCCTCAACGGGTTCCTGCTCGGGCTGTGGCTCGTCCACATCCCGACGGTCGAGGACCGCACGGGCATCAGCCACGCGGAGCTCGGCCGGTTGCTGCTGCTGCTCGGGCTGGGCGCGTTCATCGGCATGCGGATCGGCGGCAAGGTCACCGACCGGCTGGGCGTGAAGCTGGTCGTGCCGATCGCGGGTGTCGTGTGCAGCGTGACCGCGTTCCTGCCGGGTGTGGCCGTCAACCAATGGACGCTCGCCGCGGCGTTGCTCATCTTCGGCTTCGGCAACGGGCTGATCGACGTCAGCATGAACGCGCACGCCGTGGTGGTGGAGCGGCACTACAACCGTCCGGTGATGTCGGCGTTCCACGCGACGTGGTCGCTCGGTGGCGTGGCCGCGGCGTTGACCGGTGCGCGGACGTTGGGCTGGGAGCTCTCCCCCGCGACCACGCTCGGTGCGGCTGCTGTGCTCGGTGTCGTCGTCAGCCTCGCGACGGCCAGGCTCCTGCTCGACGAGAAGGAGGAGCAGCACGCCACCGAGGGGACCGGCAAGAAGCGCAAGGCGCCGCGCCGGATCTGGATCATGGCGGTGCTCGCCCTGCTGGTCATGCTGAGCGAGGGCGCGGCCAACGACTGGAGCGTGCTGCACCTGCAGGACGTCCTGAACGCCTCACCGGAGATCGCGGCACTGGCCTACGGCGCGTTCGCGACGACGATGACGGTCGGCCGGCTGCTCGCGGACCGCGTCACCGCGAAGATCGGGCCGATGGCGGTGCTGCGCTGGGGTTCGGTGATCGGTGCCGCAGGCATCGCGACGGCGGCGCTCTCGCCGTGGATCTGGCTGGCGCTGGTGGGCTGGGCGATCGCCGGGATCGGGCTCTCGGGCACGGTGCCGCAGCTGTTCAGCGCGGCGGGCCACGCGGAACCGGGCGCGGCGGGCGTCAACGTCTCGCGCGTCGCCGGCCTCGGGTACCTCGGCGTGCTCGCCGGGCCCGCGGTGATCGGCTGGCTGACGCACTTCGTGCCGCTCAACACCGCGTTCCTGCTGCCGGTCGCGCTGTGCCTGGTCGCGGCACTGTCCGCAGGCGTTTTGCGCACGGAATCCACCACGGAGCGAGTCTCGGCGTAAGACTGTCCGCATGGATCTTCCCCAGACAGATTTGGCAGCGTTGGACCTCACGACCGCGCACCTGGCCGACGCCTGCGTCCGGGCGCACATCCCGGTCCGCACGGTGGGTCTCAAGCCGGTCATCCCCGGCACGAAGACCGCCGGCCGCGTCCTGCCCACCCGGCACGCGGGCAGCGTGGACGTCTTCCTGGAGGCGCTCGGGCACAGCGAGCCCGGCGACGTGCTGGTCGTCGACAACGAGGGCCGCACCGACGAGGCGTGCGTGGGCGACATGGTCGTGCGGGAGGTGCAGAACGCCGGTCTGGCCGGCGTCGTGATCTGGGGTCTGCACCGCGACACCCAGGACCTCCGCGAGATCGGCCTGCCGGTCTTCAGCCTCGGCGCCAACCCGACGGGACCGCTGACCCTGCGCGACCGCGCGCCCGAGGCGCTGTCGACGGCCGAGGTCGACCAGTGGACCGTCACGACCGACGACGTCGTGTTCGGCGACGACGACGGCGTGCTGTTCCTGCCGTCGTCGCACCTGGAGTCGCTCATCGTCAAGGCGCAGGGCATCCGCGACGTCGAACGGGCGCAGGCGGAGCGGGTGCGGCAGGGTGAGACCCTGCGCAGCCAGCTGCGGTTCGACGAGTACCTCGGCAGCGGGCTCACGTTCCGCGAGCACCTGCGCAAGATCGGCGGCGCTGTCGAGGAGTGAGGCACGGCGGTCGCCGCAGGTCAGCGGCTCCGGTATGCGGGCAGCGAACCCGTGTCGAAAAACCTGTGAGCACTTCGACGGGTCCGTACAAGGCCACCGCTGAGAGGAACTCCTGAGATGGACTGGACCCTGGAAGTCATCGTCGTACCGGTGTCGGACCTGGACCGGGCGAAGCGCTTCTACGAGGAGCAGCTCGGCTTCAAGCTCGACCACGACACGACGTTCGGCGAGGACACCCGCATCATGCAGCTCACGCCGCCGGGCTCCGGGTGCTCGATCGTGATGGGCAAGGGCATCGTGAAGGGCGAGCCGGGCACGTTGAAGGGTGTGCAGCTCGTCGTGTCCGACCTGGAGAAGGCACGGGCGCAACTGGTCGAGCGCGGCGTGGAGGTCGGCGAGATCGTGCGCATGAGCGAGGCAGACGGAGGGTCGTTCATCTTCTTCGACGACCCGGACGGCAACAGCTGGGCCGTGCAGGAGATCAAGGCCCGCGCGACCGGTGGGGAGTGGAAGTGAAGTACATGCTGGTCAGCTACGGCGGCAACCAGGAGGACTGGGAAGGTCTCGCGGCGTGGGGCGACGAGGACCTGCACCGCATGATCGCCTACATGCGGGACCTGGACGCCGAGCTGCGCGCCACCGGTGAGCTGCTGCAGGCGGAGGGGCTGAGCGGGCCGGCGCGGGCGTTCGTGGTGCGGGGGTCCGACGACGGGCCGGTCGTGGTGGACGGGCCGTTCGCGGAGTCCAAGGAGGTCATCGCCGGGTACTGGGTGGTGGACGTCGACAGCCACGAGCGGCTCCTGGAGATCGCACGGAAGGCGTCGGCGTGTCCGGGGCCGGGCGGGAAGGTGCTCAACCAGCCGATCGAGGTGCACCCGATCATGGGTGCGCCCGACGTGGACCCGGACACCCTGGCGCCGTACGAGAAGTAGTGGAAGGTGAGGGGCCGGCAGGAGACCGGCCCCTCACCGGGTCACCTCAGGTCGTACGCGCGGAGGACGGTCTGCTGGACCTCACCGCCCGAGTCCGCCACCCGAGCCTTGAACGACACGTTCTTGGCGCCGTGCGGGTGGACCAGCGTGAGCTGCCAGCCGGCGCGCGTCTTGCGCAACGGCACCTGCTTCCACGTCTTGCCCTCGTCGTAGGACACCTGCACCGCCGGGTCCTTGACGTTGGTGATGGTGCCCGTCCCGTTGCGCTCCACCGTGATCGGCACGGTGAGCACGCGTCCGGCGCGGTTGGACGGGTCGAGCTTCGGGGTGAACCGCACCGCCAGCAGCGGCACCGGCACGTACAGGTCGCCGGGGACGAACTCCGAGGTGAACGTCCAGTCGGCCGTGACGCGCGAGGTGAGCGAGTCGCGGGCCGCCTCGGTGTGCACCTGGTAGCGCTTCTTCTCCGCCGGCACGTCCGGCAGGTAGGCGTACCCGGTCTCCGGCTCGTCGGAGATGACCTTGCCGTCGACCGTCACGGTGGTGCGGCCGGTGCTCGGGCTGTTGCCGTTCATGCCCTGCGCGCTGAACAGGGGCACGTCGACGCGCAGCAGGTTGCCCACGCGTCCCGCGTAGCGCACGTAGCGCGGGTCGTTCGGCACACCGGGGCCGTAGACGGCGCTGTTCCAGTGCTCGGTGACGGTCCTGCCGAGCTGGAACACGCGGGGCACGGCCGAGTACTGGTAGCCGAGGGCCGGGTACTCGCCCAGCTTCGTGAACTCGCCCAGCCCGCCCGCCCACGCGACGTCGGGCGTGTAGAACTCCTTCAGCTTCAACGGCAGCGGCCCGGAGGCGCCGTCGTCGCGCTGGCCGATGGAACCCGGCACGCGGGCGTGCGTGACGGAGTCGACGCGGGCCAGGTCGCGGTCCTTCACGGAGCGCTGGACGTTCGCGGGCACGCGGGTCTTCTCGCTGACCCGCACGTGGTACTGGTACGGGCTGCCGGCGAACGCGCCGTTGCCGTCCGGCTTGGCGAGCACGGACTCGGCGTAGAACTCGAACTTCGGCCACGACGTCTTCGACGGGCGGACGCGGATCGAGTCGAAGTTGGTGAGGTACCAGGTGCCGCCGGTCTCGCCCCAGTTGGCCTGCATGAGGAAGCCGAGGCCCGCGCTCACGCCCGCCGCGTCCTTCTGCTCCACCGAGATGGACGGCTGGGTGGCCTGCCGGGCGTCGAAGACGATCTCGGTGTCGCCGGTGACCTCCAACGCCGGCTCGGTGAGCGTGGTGGTCGGGCTGGGACCGGTCGGGTCCGGGTTGCGCGTGCTGATCGTGCCGTCGAGGAAGAACCTGCCCTTGGGCAGGCGCTGCACGAGCGTGCCGGACGGGTCGTGGCGGAAGTAGGCCTGGCGCTCGTCGATGTTGACGAACCGGTAGTCGTAGTACTGCGCCGGCTTGCCGTCGTGGTCGAGGAACGTCATCTTCACGTCGTAGCTCTCGACCTCCTTCACCACGCCGATCGGCACCCGCACACCGTCGGACGACAGCACGAACGCGCCGTAGACGCCGTCGGGCACGTTCGCCTTGGTGTCCGCGGTGACCGTGGCGTCGGCGCTGCCGCCGGCCGGGATGGTCAGCTTCGCCGGGGAGACGCTGAACAGGCCTGCCGCCGCGGGCTTCACGTCGGCGATGCCCAGGTCGACGGTCACGTCGGACGTGCCCTGGTTGCGGTAGGTCAGTTTCTGCGTGATGGGCGTATCGTCGTCGTGCGGCCACTGCGCGGTGCCCAGCGTGAGGCTGCCGTGGGTGGTGGACACCGCCGACGAGACCGCGCGGTCGACGTCGAGGCGTCCGGCGCCCTGCTCGTAGACGGTGAGCGACGGGTTGGGCTTGGCGCTGTTCATCAGCGCGGCCTTGATGTCCTCTGCCTTCCACGCCGGGTGCTGCGCGGCCACGATCGCCGCCGCGCCCGCGACGTGCGGGGTGGCCATCGACGTGCCGGAGACCGCGACGTGCCCCTCGTCGACCGGGGTGCCGATCTGGCCGTTCTTCGCCTTCGCGGCCACGATGTCGACGCCCGGCGCGGTGATGTCGGGCTTGACCGCGTTGTTGACCCAGCGCGGGCCGCGCGAGGAGAACTCGGCGAGCTTGTCGTCGCGGTCCACGGCGCCGACGGTGAGGGCGGCGTCGGCGGACGCGGGTGACCCCATCGTGCCGCCGGAGTTGCCCGCGGCGACCACGAACAACGCGCCGGTCTGCTCGGTGATGCGGTTGAGCGCCAACGACATCGGGTCGGTGCCCTCGTCCGGCCACGAGCTGCCGAGGCTCATGTTGATGATCTTGGCCTTGGTGGCGGCCCACTCCATGCCGGCGATGATGTCGCTCTCCATGCCGCCGCCGTAGTCGTTGAGCACCTTGCCGTTGACGAGCTTCGCGTCGGGTGCGATGCCCTTGTACCTGCCGTCACCGGTGACGATCGACGCGACGTGCGTGCCGTGGCCGAAGAAGTCGTCGGTGGTGGCGCTGTCGCTGAAGTTCTTCGACTCGACGACCGCGCCCGCGAGGTCCGGGTGCGACTCGTCGACGCCGGTGTCGAGGACCGCGACGGTGACGTCCTTGCCGGTGAAGCCCTTCGCCCACGCCGCGGGCGCGCCGATTTGCGCGGCGCTGCGGTCCAGCGATGCGGTGACCTTGCCGTCGAGCCAGATCCTGCCGGTGCCCGCCGCCCGCGCACCGGCCCAGAACCCGCCGTTCTTGTCCGCCTTCACCGCGTGCGCGCCGATGCTCGGCAACGCCTCGGCGTTCGCCGCGCTGATCCCCTGCCCCTGCACGATCAGCGGAACGGTCTTGCTGGAGGCGTCGTCGTAGCCGGATCTGGCGAGCAGCGAGATGTCGAACAGGCGCTCGTCGAGCTCACCGGAGTTGAGCCGCGCCTGGGCGTCGAGCGGGACGACGTGCAGGTCGCCCCGCGTGTCCTTGAACGAGCGGAAGCCGACGTTCTCCCTGCCCTTGGCGCCTCTGGCCTGGACGTGGCCGTTGACGACGGTGATCTCGTCGCCGGTCAGGAGCGTGACCTCGGTGCTGAGCCCGTCGGCCCGCACCGCCTGCTGCGGTGGTGGTGCCGCCGAAACGGGAACGGCTGCCGTGGCAGCAACCACGACAGCCGTCAGCCCTGCGGCGATGTGTGATCGTTTCAACGCGAACTCCCCTTAGGCTTCGCAGTGGAGGCTTGAGCCCTCAGTGAGGAAGACACTTCGGAGAGTTGGCGCGTTGCGACCTGAGTCACATCGCTTGTTCACAGATTTGTCTGGATCGCCCGTTCGACGGCCGCCTGGACGTGCAGCCGGGTCGTCGGGAACACCGGAAGCGGCACGTCAGCCTGGCCGATGAGCAGCTCGATCTCGGTGCAGCCGAGGATGACGCCCTCCGCGCCCTCGAACCGTGCGATCACGTCTTGATAGGCGCGGCGGGACTCGTCGCGGACGATGCCGAGGCACAGCTCGTCGTAGATGATCCGGTGCACGGTCGCGCGGTCCTCGGGTGAGGGGAGCAGCACCGTGAGCCCGTGGGACTCCAGGCGTTCGCGGTAGAACGGCTGGTCCATCGTGAAGCCGGTGCCGAGCAGGCCGACCGTGGTGAGGCCCGCCGCCTTGACCGCGGCCGCGGTCGTGTCGCCGAGGTGGATCACGGGGATGTCGACGGCGGCCTGCACCTGGTCGTAGACCTTGTGCATGGTGTTGGTGCAGATCAGCAGGAAGTCCGCGCCGGCGGCCTGGACGCCCGCGGCCGCGCCGGCGAGCACCTTGCCCGCCTCGTCCCACCTGCCCTCGACCTGCATGCGCTCGATCTCGGCGAAGTCGACGGAGTGCAGTACGACCTTGGCCGAGTGCAGCCCGCCTACCCGTTCCCGTACCAGCACGTTCGCGAGCCTGTAGTACTCCGCACTGCTCTCCCAGCTCATCCCGCCGAGCATTCCGATCGTCTGCACGGGACCAGTCAAGCACTCCAGCGCGGGTCGCGGCCCGTGGCGGCCAGGAGCCGCTCGAACGGCGTGGCGTCCGCCGGTGCTTCGACGGGTGCCCGGAAGACGTTCATCTCGATGGCCATCGGGCCCATCCGCTCGACGAGTGCGGCGACCTCGGTGAACACCTCCGGGTCCGGCTCGAAGCTCTGGCCGGTCGCCTTCGCGAGGTCCGAGACGTGGATGGTGAGGTCGAGCAGCGCCAGGCCGCCGACGACCGGCGCGGGCATGTTCATGGTGCCGGCGATGCCCTCGTCCGCGCCGGGCCGCCCCCACGCCTCGACGAGCTTCGCGGTCTCGGCCGGGTACCGCTCGCGCCAGTCCGGGTAGGACGGGGTGTGGCTGAAGTCGGCGTCCTGCTTGGCGGCGAGCTTCTGGAACTCAACGACGACGTGCAGCAGGTGGTCGAGCAGGGCGCGGACGTCGTAGTCGGCGCACGGGGTGGGTTGGGTGAGGTCGTCGTCGCCGATGGTGGCGATGACGGGCAACGCGTGGTCGCGGGCGCGGTCGAGCAGAACGCTGATCTTCATGGTCGCGAGGCTATTTCCGGGCGGCTCGGCCTTCTTGAAGAAACGCGCCAACCTGGCGGGGGTCGACCGGCGTGAGCACGCCGAGCCGCTCCTCGACCGCCTCGGCGGCGGCCAGGCAGAGGTCCTCGCGGAACGCGCGCCCGATGATCTGCACGCCGCACGGCAGCCCGTCGCTGAGCCCGGTCGGCACGGCGACCGCGGGAACACCGGCGAAGCTGGTCACCGCGCACAGCCGCATGGCGTCGGCGACCCGTTCCCGTCCCGCCTCGTCGCGGGACTCCAGGCCCGGTTCGACGGGCGGTTCGGTGAACACCGGTCCGAGCAGCAGCGGGTACTCGTCCAGGAACTCCGCCCAGGAGCGCCGGATGCCGAGCCAGGTGCCCATCAGCCTCATGAGCTCGGCGGCGTCCGCGGGCGGGGTCTTGTCCATGGCCATCTGGATGTAGCGGTCGCCGCCCTCGCCGAGCAGCGTCCGCACCACCGGCCAGGCCGGCGCGAACTCGGTCACGGTGATCCGGCCGTAGGCCTCGAGCGCCTCGGCCAGACGCGGGACGTCCGCCACCTCCCGCACGTCGTACCCGGCGTCGCGCAGAGCGCCCGCTGCCGCCGTGACGGCTCCCCGGACCGCGGGGTGGACGCCACGACCGCCGGGATCGGCGACGACCGCGACCTTGACCGGCCCCGGCAGCGGCTCGCCGTACAGGGGAGCCGGCACGGCGCGCGGGTCCCGCGGGTCGGTGCCGGCCAGCACCTCGAACGCCAGGCGCAGGTCAGCCACGGTGCGAGCCAGTGGCCCGTCGGTGACCAGCATCTGCGAGGCCGGTCCGGGATCGTCCCGGCCGAGGACGCGGTGGTCGGCGGGGAACCGCCCGGTGGTCGGCTTCAGGCCCGTCACGCCGCAGAACGAGGCCGGGATCCGCACCGACCCGCCGGAGTCGTTGCCGAGACCGAGCGCGGCCATGCCGGTGGCCACGGCCACCCCGTCCCCTCCGCTGGAGCCTCCCGGGGTCCGGCTCGGGTCCCACGGGTTGACGGTGTCCCCGAACAGCTCGCTGCGGGTGTGCATCCCGGCCAGGATCAGGGTGGGCACGTTGCTGTGGCCGATCGGGATCGCCCCGGCCGCACGGAGCCGTGCCACCGGAGGCGCGTCCGCCGCCGCCACGAGGTCGCGGAACCGGGGTGTGCCGAGCGTGGTCGGCACACCTTCGACCGGCGTGGACTCCTTGACCGTGAACGGCACGCCTGCCAGCGGCCCGAGCACCTCGCCCGCGGCCCGCCGCCGGTCCAGTTCGGCGGCGGCCTCGCGGGCTTGCTCGGCCATCAGCTGCGTGACGGCGTTGACCTGCGGGTTGACCTCCGCGATGCGGTCCAGGTGGCTGTCGATGAGGTCGCGTGCCGACATCTCGCCGCGGCGGACCGCCTCCGCCTGGTCAGCAGCCGTCATCGCCCACAAAGCGTCGTGCATCGCGCTCCCCCGTCCCCGGTGCCGACATGGCATCGATACGATCGTATCGGAACAGGGAGGGGCGACCGCGCATGCCCAGACAGGTGGACTACGAGGACCGGCGGCGCCGGATCGCCGAGGCCGTGTGCCTCCTCGCCGACGAACACGGCCCGGAGGGGGTGAGCATGCGCGACGTCGCCGCTCGCGCCCAGGTCTCGGTCGGCGCCGTCCAGCGCTGCTTCCGCAGCAAGGAGGAGATGCTCCTGTTCGCCGTCGACCACGTCGGCGACCGCATCACCGAACGCGTGAGGGCACGCTTGGCCGCGAACCCCGCCCACGCCCTGGGGCACGCGGTCGACGAGATCGCCCTGCTCCGCGAGGAGCACCGGGCCGAGGCGCGGATCTGGCTCGCGTTCATCGCCCAGGCCGCCGTCAAGGAGCCGCTCGCCGGCCCGTTGCGGAACAGCTACGCGGCCCTCCAGGACCTCCTCGCCCGCCTGGTCGCGGAGTCCGCCGGGAACGGTTCGGCCGACCCGCGGGCCGAGGCCCGTGCCCTGCTCGCCCTCGCCGACGGTCTCACCACCCACGTGCTCATCGGTCACCTGACCGCGCAGGAGGCCGAGGAAGTGCTGAACACGCACATGGCCGGGCTGCGGGAACGCCTCCGCAACTAGGATCTGCGGCGTGCAGGGGCCGCGTCGTGACACTCGGGGGATCGTGGACGCGCGGGAGCTGTTCGCCCGTGTCCGGTTCCGCCGCCGTGTGCCGTGCGTGGAGCTGCGGCCCTATCTGGAGCACTACTGGCTGATCGACGGTCAGCTCGACGAGCCGTACACCTCCTACGTGGTGCCGCATCCGTCCGTGAACGTCGTCTTCGAACACGGGTACGCGCAGCCGGAGATCGCGGGCGTCGGGCTCGGGTTGTTCAGCCGGGTGCTGGACGGGCGGATCCGGGTGGCGGGCGTGCAGTTCCGTCCGGGCGGGTTCCGGCCCTTCCGCCCCGAGCCGGTGTCCGAGTGGACGGGCCGGCACGTGCGGCTCGACGTCTCCTCGTCGGTGGTGCTGGACGTGGAGGACGAGGACGAGCGGGTCGCCGCGCTGGACTCGTTCCTGCTGGGGATGCGACCGGTGCCCGATCCGCAGGCGGCGCTGGCGATGGACCTGGTGCAGCGGATCCGCGACGACCGGGACATCCGTCGGGTCGCGGACTTCGCGCGGTCGTGCGGTGTGGCGGTGCGGACGATGCAACGGCTCTTCGCGGACTACGTCGGGGTGAGCCCGAAGTGGGTGATCCTGCGGTACCGGATCCACGAGGCGCTGGAGCGCGCCGAGTCGGAGGTGGAGTGGTCGCGGCTGGCGGCCGACCTCGGGTACAGCGACCAGGCCCACCTCGTGCGGGACTTCACCCAGACCGTCGGCGTCTCCCCCACGGCCTACGCCCGCGCGCTCAGCTGAAGTACTCGCACAGCTCGACGAGGATTCCCTCGGGGCCGCGGACGTAGCAGGTCCGCAGGAGGTTCTCGTACGTCTCGACGTTCCTGACCACCTCGGCGCCGTGCGGCTTCAACCGGGCGAGCGTGTCGTCGAGGTCGTCGATGACGAAGGCGACGTGCCGCAGGCCCAGGGCGTGGATCGGCGCGTGCGAGCCGCCGTCGATGCTCCGCGGGGTCTGGAACTGGCTGAACTCGATCCGGTACCGGTCGTCCGGCGTCCTCAGCATCGCGATGTCGCTGGTCGAGCCGTCGAGTCCGATGACGCCGTCGACGAACTCGCCCTCCATGTGCGCCTTGCCTTCGAGCTCCATTCCGAGCTCCTCGAAGAAGGCGACGGCGGCGGCGAGGTCGGTGACGGTGATGCCGACGTGGTGCATGCACTTGATGGTCATGTCCGGGGGACGGAGCGGCGGGCGCGTTCTCGACATCGGAAGTGGTCCAGTTTCACGGGTGCTTTGTGGCTCTCCTGCCTGGACCGCTTTGACGGCAGAGTGCACGGCATGAGCCTCGCATTCCTGGTCACGACCTTGATCGCGGTCGCCACCCCCGGCACCGGTGTGCTGTACACGCTGTCCGCCGGTCTCGCGCACGGGCGCAAGGCGAGCGTGATCGCCGCGTTCGGCTGCACGCTGGGGATCGTGCCGCACGTGCTGGCCACCGTGACGGGGCTGGCGGCGTTGCTGCACGCGAGCGCGGTCGCTTTCGAGGTCGTGAAGTACCTGGGTGTCGCGTACCTGGTCTACCTGGCGTGGGCGACGTTGCGGGACAAGAGCGAGCTGGTCGTGGACACCGCTCAAGCACCGGCGTCGGCGCGGAAGATCATCGTGTCGGCGGTGCTGGTCAACTTCCTGAACCCGAAGCTCACGATCTTCTTCGTGGCGTTCCTGCCGCAGTTCGCGACGGGGTTCGGGCACATGCTGACGCTGAGCCTGGTGTTCATGGCGGTGACGTTCGCCGGCTTCGCCGTCTACGGGGTGTTCGCGGCGGCGATGCGCGACCGGGTGCTGGCCCGGCCGCGCGTGACGGTGTGGCTGCGGCGGTTCTTCGCGGCGTCGTTCGCCGCGCTGGGCGTGAAGCTCGCCCTCACCTAATGGTGTGACCCGGCCCGTTGGCGGGCACCTTCACTAACCGCAGGCGGCGGCCCGGTCGAGCAACAGCGCCTTCTCGGCCTCGTTGCGGGTCAGCGAGGCGGCCTTCTCGAACTCCGCCTTGGCCTCCGTCGCCCGGCCGAGCTTCGCGAGGAAGTCGCCCCGCACGCTCGGCAGCAGGTGGTAGCCCTGCAGCGCCTTGTCGCCCGCGATCTCGTCGACCAGCGCGAGGCCGGCGGCGGGACCGAACGCCATCGACAGCGCCACCGCGCGGTTGAGCTCGACGATCGGGGACGGCGAGATCCGCGCGAGCACCTGGTAGAGCGTGGCGATCTGCTGCCAGTCGGTGTCCTCTGCCCTGCGCGCACGGCCGTGGCACGCGGCGAGGGCGGCCTGCACGTAGTAGGGGCCGGGTGGCTGGTTCAGCGCTTCGGCGCGTTCCAGGGCTGTGAGGCCGCGGCCGATGAGCAGCCAGTCCCACTTGCCGCGGTCCTGCTCAAGCAGCAGCACGGGCTGGCCGCCGGGGCCGGTGCGGGCCCTGGCGCGGGAGGCCTGGATCTCCATCAGCGCGACGAGGCCGTGGACCTCGGCCTCCTTCGGCGCGAGCTCGGCGAGCACGCGGCCCAGCCGCAGCGCTTCCGCGCAGAGCTCGGGGCGCATCCAGTCGTCGCCCTGGGTGGCGGAGTAGCCCTCGTTGAAGATCAGGTAGATCACCTCGAGCACGGACGCGAGCCGGGGTGCGAGGTCGGGGCCCTCGGGGACCTCGAACGGGACACCGGCGTCGGCCAGGGCCTTCTTGGCGCGCACGATGCGCTGGGCGACGGTCGAGTCGCTGACCAGGAACGCGCGGGCGATCTCCTCGGTCTTGAGGCCGCCCAGCATCTTCAGCGTCAGCGCGACGCGCGCCTCGGTGCCCAGGACGGGGTGGCAGGCGGTGAAGATGAGGCTCAGCAGGTCGTCGCCGATCTCGTCGTCGATGCCCTCGCTCGCGTCCGGGGTGGCCTCCTGGACGTCGCGGCCGATCTCCTCGACCTTGCGGGTGAGGTTCTCGCGGCGGCGGATCTGGTCGATCGAGCGGCGCTTGGCCGTGGTCATCAGCCAGGCGCCGGGGTTGCGCGGCACGCCCTCGGACGGCCACTGCTCCAGTGCGGCGACCAGCGCGTCCTGGGCCATCTCCTCGGCGAGTCCGACGTCGCGCGTGAACCTGGCCAGCGCGGCGATGACCTTCGCCGACTCCATCCGCCAGACCGCGTCGATGGTGCGGTGCACCGAAGTAGTGGCCCCCATGGGGGCATCAGACCACAGCCACCTGACGTATTTCCACGACGCACGCCGGAAGGGGGATGCGCCGGACCCGCTCCACCGCCTCCTCGTGGCTGCGGACGTCGATCAGCCAGAACCCGGACACCCCGCACGCGCCGGGCACGAGGTCACCGGCGTCGAGCAGGACGCCCGCGCGCAGCAACGCGTCCCGGTGCCGTGCCGCCAACGACCCCGGGCTCCTGACGAACACCATGAACCGCACGGGACCTCCTCGTTCGCTCCTACGGGGACGTCGAACGAGGAGGTGCCGGAATCGACGCGGGATCAGGGGCGGAAGTCGTCCACGTGGTCACGCGCCCACTGGGTGAACGTCCGGTACGGCCTGCCTGTCAGCCGTTCGCAGTCCGGGGAGACGACGAACTGGTAGTCGCTGAAGTCGTCGGGGTCGCCGCCTTCGTAGCCGGCGATGCCGAGGACGTAGCGGGCGATCTCCTCCGGCCAGCCGACGCTGACGTAGTAGGCGAGCGCCTCCTCGGTGGTGACGTCCTGGAACGTCAGCTCGCGCCCGAGTGCCGCCCCGAGTGCCTTCGCCATGTCCCGCTGGGTGATCGGCGGCGGTCCGGTGAGGTCGTAGGCCTTGCCGGCGTGACCGTCCTCCAGCAGGACCTCGATCGCGGCGTCGGCGATGTCGGCCTCGTGGATCGGCTGCCCGAGCGCGTCCGGCTGGGGGTGCACGATCGTGCCGTTCTCGCGGATCGACGGCGCCCACAGGTCGATCTTGTTGATCGCGAACTCGCCGGGCCGCAGGTGGGTCCACTCGACGCCGGACGCCTCGACGGCCTGCTCCACCGGCAGGTGGTGGCTGGTGTCGTAGCCGTGGGTCACCGCGCCGCTGGACAACGTCACGATCCTGCGCACGCCCGCCTTCACCGCCCGGTCGACGACCTCCCGCGCGGTCGGCGGGTGCACGAACAGGTACAGCTTCTCGACGCCGTCGAACGGGATGCCGTCCGGGTCGTCGAGGTCGCCCCGCACGACCTCGACGGTCTCCGGGAACCTCGCTTTGGCCGGGTCGCGCGTCATCGCCCGCACGTGGCCCGTGAGGCCGGCGACCACCAGTCGGCCGACGTTGCCCGTCGCACCGGTCACCAGGATCGTCATCGCAAGCTCCCTTCGATCCCGTCGAGCAGCTTCTCGAGCCCGTAGTCGAACGAGGACCGCACGGTGTCCGCGAGCGTGCCCTCGGTGTCGTAGGCGCCGGCGTTCCACAGCGTCGTCATCGTCGGAAAGCGCTCGACGTCGAAGTAGTCGTCCCAGAACACCTGCCGCGCACCCCACCACGAGTCACCGGACTCCCCGGTCGACTCCGCGAGCTGCTGGTCGTCCACCTCGGACGCCGCCGCGCCGTGCACGAACCCCTCGACCGCGACGTGCGCGACGGTGACCCCCCTCGGCTCGAGCCCGGAGTCGGCGAGCGCGGCCAGCACGAACTCCTGGCCGTCCATCAGCCCTGGCCCGAGCGGCGGCCGCACCATCGACACGTCCCGCATCCACGGGTGCCGCTGGTAGACCGCACGCGTGCGGTCGGCGTAGTGCTTCACGCGCTCACGCCACGTGCCCTCGGGCGTGAGGTCGCGTTCCTGCAGCACGGTGTCGACCATCAGGTCGATCAGCTCGGCCTTGCCGGGCACGTGCGTGTAGAGCGACATCGTCCCGACGCCCAGCTCCTGCGCGACACGCGCCATCGACATCGCGCCGAGCCCCTCGCGGTCGGCCACCGCGATCGCCGCGGTGACGATCTGGTCGACGCTCACCTTGGCCTTCCTGCCGACCGGCTTCGGCTCCGGCGGCCTGCGCCAGAGCAGCGCGAGCGTGCGGGCCGGGTCTCCCCCGCCGCTGCGTTCCGCGGCCATCCGTCCACCCCATTTCCGTAGGACATACGGAAACAATACCGTACGCGCTACGGAAATAGTGGATCGTCGAGCACGCGGCGATGCCGAGGCTGCTGCACGCAGATTCCGCGAGGTCGCGGCAGCGATCCCCTCCGGCCGGATGAGGAACACGCGTTCGTCGTCCCGCCGAGAGGAAGGAGCCCCAAGGGGAAACAGGGCGGCGGGTTTCGCGGGCCCGCCGCCCTCGCTCAGTTGACGTACCAGGTGACGTGGACGCTGGTAACCGACACGTCCTTCAGTTCCGCGCACACCTCGCGCACGGCTACCAACCCGGTTCGACGGCACATCCGCTCGTCGCCGTAAAGCGGACGAGCGGCCGTGTAACCGTGCGACGCCAAGTGCGCGCGCATCATCTCGTGTGCCCGGTCGCCTGCCGCGTCGGCGTCGCGCGAGCAGCCGCCGGAACCGCACCACCCGTCGCCCTCGACGACTCGCAGGCCCTGCGGGCCGGGCAGCACGCCTTCGTCACCGGGCGGGGCCTCCATCTGGACGACCGCGACGACTCCCGCGACCACGAGGCCGCAGACGACCATCGCCGACAACGCCAGCAGGCCCGGCAGCCGTCCCATCACGACCAGCCGCGCTCCGCACACCGCGGCGACGAGCAGCGGCAAGAGCCAGAACGTCTCGACGAACGACGGCACCCACCGCCCGGACCACCCCAGCGCACGTGGCACGACGAACCACGCGACCAGCGCGAGCACGACCACCCCGACGACCACCGCCGACCGGTGCCGCGCACGAGCCTGCTCCCCCACGTTCGACATGCCCGCCAGTAAAGCGGAGACGCCGCCCCGTGATCGGGACGGCGTCTCCTGTGGTGGGAGCGAGGTTCAGGCTGCCAGGTCGGCCCTGGCCGGTTCCAGCAGCAGCTGCGCGACCCGCAGCTGACGGGCGGCGGCTCGCAGGTCCTTCACGATCTCGGCCACGTCGTGGCCCAGGTCGGTGTCGGCCCGCGAAGCCAGCGAGGAGGCCTGAGCGCCCAGCCGGGCACTCGTCTCGCGGATCTCGTCGAGCGCGGTGCGCAGCTCGTCGACCGTCAGCGGGGTGCTCATGAGCGCCAGGCCAGCGAGGTCAGCATCTCCCTGCCGCGCTCGGCGCTGCGCGGGTTGCTCAGCACGTCGTAGCGACCGGCCACGAGCTGCGTGGTCGAGGCGAAGTCGCGGCGGCCGCGCGTGGCCGCGTAGCGGGTGGCGGCGCTGGCCAGGCCGAACACCGTACCGACGACCAGGCCCGTGACGATCGGGGCGAGAGCGCCGCCGGCTGAGAACAGGCCCAGCAGCAGGCCGACGAACAGACCGAACCAGGCTCCCGACGCGGCACCCGCGCCGAGCACGCGGCCCCAGGTCAGGCGGCCCGTGACGCGTTCGACGATCATCGGCTCGATGCCGACGATGGTGACGTCGGCGACCGGGAAGTCGTTGTCCGCCAGGTGGTCGACCGCTCGCTGCGCTTCCTCGTAGGTCGCGTAGGAACCGATCGGCCAGCCCGAGGGCGGCGTGGGCAGTGCGTTGACGCCAGTGGAATTGGCTCCGGTGGCGAACGGAGTCGCGGTGGTCATTTCCAACACCTCCGAATTGCGGTCCCTACACCTGGTATTACGAACGCGCCCGCTCCGTTGTTCCCGAAGTTGAGCCGATGTGACTCAGCTCCCCCCGGTAAGCATGATGTCCAGCGATTCCAGCGTTTTCGCGAGGTCGTCCACCTGAGAATTCTCAGGTTCGGATCCCGCCGTGTGCTTCTCCAGCGCCCAGCGGCGGTCCTCACCGCGCAACCGGTGCGGCCACCCGCCTGGTCCACGACCGCGCCGTCGGCGAGCGGCATCGGCGTCGACGAGGTGACGGAACACGGCCGAGCCTCACGTCGATGTTCTCGAACGGAATAGCGCGTACATGCGCCTCATGTAACTCCGTCAGCGAACTCGACGCAGACGCGCCCGTGCGCGCGAAGTACGCGTCTAAGTCAGATTTTTCCGCCTGGCACATGACGTTCCCCCTGTGTTCGCAACCATTCCTCCTTTGTCAGCGCGTACTCGACCTCTCCGCATTCCGAGCCGGGCAACGGATCGGGGAAGTCGACGTGGAACGTGCGGACGTGCCTCAGCCCGCACTTCTCCATCACGCGCCGAGAGCCGGCGTTGACGAACATCGTGGTGGCGACGACGCGCCGCACACCGCCGACGGTGAAGCCCCGGTCGATCAGCGCCGTGGCACCCTCGGTGGCGTAGCCGCGGCCCCAGAACTCGCGGTGCAGCCGGTAGCCGAGCTCGACGACGCCGGTTCCGGCGAACTCGAACCAGCCGGCGAACCGGCCGGTCGCCTTCTCGACGGCCGCGTGGAAGCCGTCACCGAGGTGGTTCTCCACCGGCGCGGGGTCGAGGTACCGCATGACCTCGGGGTCGGCGTGCAGTGCGAGCAGCGAGTCCACATCGGACTCGGTGAGGGGGCTCAGCGTCAGGCGTTCCGTTTCCACGAGGGCATCGTGGCGCGGGTGTCCACCGGTTTACCGCACTTCAGCGACGCGAACGCCGCCACCAGGCACAGCACGATCGCGAAGCCGAACGCGATGGCGAGCCCGTGTGCGAACGGCGCGGAGATGAGGCTCGGGAAGAACCCGCGCCCGGTCAGGAACGCGGCCTGGTCCGGCGGGAGCGTCGCGAGCTGGTCGCCTAGCAGCTGCTGGATCGGGTTGTAGCCGAGGAACGCCGCGAACAGCACGGCCACCGCGGGCAGCGAGGCGACCTGGGCGGCGGAGGCCGGTGGCACGCCGTGCTCGACCAGGCCGGTGCGCATCGCGCCGGGCAGCGACTGGGAGAACCCGACGATGATCAGGCTGAAGAAGAACCCGATCGACAGCACCGTCGCGGTGTTCTGGAAGGTGGTCATCATGCCGC
>NZ_DATLEC010000159.1:0-16495 GCF_035525475.1 Lentzea sp.
TGCCCCATCGCGGCAACCGGATCACCGGGACATCCCGGTCCACACCATCCATTGCGCTGTCCTTCCTGATCGGAATGCCCGAGATCTACAGACGGCGGGCACCGATCTCCGCGACATCCACGGCGTGTCTCCGGTTAGTCCGGTCAACAGTTCGTTCCACGGGTCGCGGAAGAACCTCCAGCCGAACGCGTAGAGCCGGGCGGCGAACTCCGCGGCGAAGATCACGGAGCGGGTCCAACTGTTCACCCGGTAGTGTTGATCATCTCCAGCCGGCTGGCGGTCCTGGCGAGATCGAGCGCCTCGCCGCCGATGATCTCCCGCAACGGGTGGTCGCTCACGAGCGTCAGGCGGACGTCGGCGTCGACCAGCACGTCCACGACGTTCGCGAACCGTTGCCGTGCCTCGCGATCACACGTTCGCAGCCTGGGCACGGCGGTGATCACCCAGTCGTCGAAGCGTTCCACGAGCACCAGGTAGTCCCTTGTGGACGTCGGCTTCTCGCACAGGTCGCCGAAGTCGAACCAGATCTTCCGCTCCTCGGTCCCGAGTGCGGTGATCGCGCGGCCGTTCACGTCGAACGTCACGGACCCGGCCGGCACCTCGGCGCGCGCGACGACCTCCCCCGTCTCGAAGCGGGACCGCGGGAGGCCGTGCAGGTGCCGGTAGTCGGTGGGGCCGTCGAGCTCGACGACGTCCATGAGCTCCTTGACGAGCGCGATGCCCGGCAGGAAGTGGTGGTGGTACAGCGGGTTGGGCAGCAGCCCGTCCGGCGGGTAGTTCGACGTGGCGATGATCATCACCCGGCGTTCCCGCAGCGCCTCCAGCAACCGGGTCATGAGCACCGCGTCGCCGACGTCGTGGAGGTGGAACTCGTCGAACGCCAGCACTTCCGCCCGCCCCAGGAGGTCCCGCACCGCCTTGGCGACCGCCCCGCGCCGGTGCAGCCGCTCGGAGATCCGCGCGTGCAGCTCCTGGAAGAACGAGTGGAAGTGCACCCGGCGCTTGTGCTTCACGGCGAGCGCGTCGAAGAACGCGTCCGCCAGGAAGCTCTTGCCCCGCCCGACCGGCCCGTGCAGGTACACGCCCCGGCGCCGCTCCCCCAGCCGCTCGAGCCTCGCGACGACGGCGAGCTGTGCGTCGTCGAGCACGTACCCGCTGCTCGACACGTGTGCGCGAAGATCCACGTCCACCCCCGCGCCAGCTTACGATCGACGCCGTGAGCAATGTCGAGGCCGAGCCCGCAGAAGTGACGTGCACCTCCACCCCCGGCGGCGTCGAGGTCCTCGGCCCGCGCGACGTCCCCCTCGGCGGCCCGCGCGCCATGTCCGTCCGCCGCACCCTGCCGCAGAAGCAACGCTCCCTGATCGGTGCCTGGTGCTTCTGCGACCACTACGGCCCCGACGACGTCAGCATGGACGTCGCCCCGCACCCCCACACCGGTCTGCAGACCGTGAGCTGGCTCTTCACCGGCGAGATCGAGCACCGCGACAGCCACGGCGTCCACGCCTTCGTCCGCCCCGGCGAGCTGAACCTGATGACCGGCGGCCGGGGCATCTGCCACTCCGAGGTCTCCACCGCCGCCTCCTCGGTGCTCCACGGCGTGCAGCTCTGGCTGGCCCTGCCCGACGCCCACCGCGACGCCCCGCGCGACTTCCAGCACTACGTCCCGCCGACCGTCACCGCCGACGACGCCGCGATCCGCGTGTTCCTGGGCTCGCTGGCAGGCTCGGCCTCTCCCGTGAGCACCTTCACCCCGCTGCTGGGCGCGGAGATCGTGCTGCCCGCCGACACCACGCTGACCCTCGACGTGACGCCGTCGTTCGAGCACGGCGTCCTGCTCGACACCGGCGACGTGACGCTCGGCGAGACCGCTCTCCACCCCGGCGACCTCGGCTACGTCGGCACGGGCCGCACCACTCTGACGCTGTCGTCTTCCGGTGGCGCGAGGGTCGTGCTGCTGGGCGGCGAGCCGTTCGGCGAGGAGATCGTCATGTGGTGGAACTTCGTCGGCCGCACCCACGACGAGATCGCCGCCCACCGCGACGAGTGGCAGGCGGAAACCGACAGGTTCGGCCGGGTCGAGGGCTACGCCGGCTCCCGGCTCCCGGCGCCACCACTGCCCGGTGGCCGTCTGCGCCCACGCGGCAACCCAGCGTGAACAAAACAGGCAGAATCATCACTTTCCGCACCAAAATGACTACGCAATGTCGCATTCGCCTTGCTCCGAATGGACGTGAAGCGTCTCGGTACGGCCACCCTCAAGCCGCTCGCATGCCCAGGAACACCCTGGTGGGGCGAATGCAAAACCGCAGCTCAGAGACTTTGGTGACGTAAATCTCAACGAACGATGACGCCTGGACGTCGGATCTCATACTTCAGGACCATTGAAAATCACGTTCCGATCGCATTTCCTGAGCGAGGCATCCACGGGGGTTGCCAGGCGTCTTAGGGGGCATGACGAACGTGACAAGAGTGGGCGCGGAGTCCGTCTTCGCCTTCATCGCACCATCAGGGCGCCCGCTTCCCGTCGAGGTCGAGCTCGGCTACCGCGCCGACGACCCGCACGCGGTGACCATGACGTTCCGCATGGGACGCCAGGAAACGGTGTGGCTGGTGAGCCGCGACCTGCTCGCCGACGGCCTGATCACCACCAGCGGCGCCGGCGACGTCCGCCTGCGCCCGCACAACAGCACGACCGCCGTCCTCGAACTGCGGTCCGACGTGTCACACGCGATCTTCCACGTGCGCTCGTCCGAACTGCAGGAGTTCCTGAACTCCACCTACGACGTGGTGGCGCCGGGCCGCGAGAACGACCACTTCGACTTCGAGGCGGAGCTGCGCAAGCTCCTCGACTGACAGGGCGAGTTCTCACCCGGTCGAGTCGTACCTTGGACTTTCTCCATCTCATAGCGTCGAGCGCGTGACCACCACGAGTTCCACCGCGTACAGCCGAAACCTGGGCGACGAGCTGCGCCGGTTGAGGCAGAGGTTCACCGGCCTGCGGGGCCGGGGCCTGGCAGTCCAGCTGGGCTGGGATCCCAGCAAGGTCTCGAACCTCGAGCACGGCAAGATCAGGGCCAGCGACGTCGACCTGGCCCAGTACCTCACGGCGTGCGGCAAGGACATCGACTTCTTCGAGGACTTCCTCCGCCGCTACCACAACGCCTTCGACCCGTACCTGGCCCAGAAGCCGGACGAGTTCCGCACCCTGACGATGGCCGAGGCGAGCGCCACCAGGATCACGGCCTACGACGTCCTCACGGTCAACAGCCTCCTGCGCACCCCGAACTACGACCGCGCCCTCCAGGCAGCCACCGGCACCACCCCCCAGCCGCAGGACGCCGACAGGCAGGCGGTCCTACGCCGCCCGACGCGCCCCGACTGCGTTTTCTACCTGCACGAGGTGGCCCTGCGCATGCGCCCGGCCCCCACCCAGGTGATGGACGACCAGTACGTCTGGCTCCAGGCGAACTCGGCCATCCTCCGCATAGTCCCAGCGGAAGCGACAACAGCGGCCTTCCAGTCCCCGTGCACCCTCTTCGAGTTCGAGCGCGCGAACCCGGTCGTCTACCTGGAGTCGGACCTGGCGAAGGTCTTCGCCCAAGACGACACAGCAGTGGCGAAGAGCCAAGCCCTCTTCGACCTCTTGGACGCGGTGGCCCTGGACGAGACCCAGTCGAGGCGCAAGCTGGCGGAGTACAGGGGCCCCACACCCCTACGAGCCCTGGCGAAGTCCCAGTAGCACCAGGCGTTCCATCCACCCGCGAACGGCGCCGGCCCCGGCTCCTCTGGGAGTGCCGGGGCCTTGGGGGCGGAGCCCTCGAACAACCTACGAAGACATCCCACCCTGAGCAGGCACCATCCCAGGCTGAAGAGGCAACAACGGAGCCACAACCCGGGAGAACGGCCCCCGGACCACCACCCCACCAGGCGACGAAAAGGGCGAGGAAGCATCCACCACGTCCGGGAGCCGAGCGAAAACAGCCCACCGCTCATCCCACGCCTGAACAACATCAAGGTGCCCACCGGGGAGGAACCGGGAGAGGTGCACCCCGGCGACCTGCCCGCTCTCCCCCAGCAGCGGAAGCAGCCGGAACCCACCTTCCCGCCGCAACCGCCCGATCAACTCGACGCTGTCCATCTCACCGTCACATCCCTGGCTGTGTCGTGTCACGTCCCCTGCTGGGCCGTCACATCCCGAACCGGAGCCGCTGCCGGCACCCCGGCCCGGTAAGCCGAGACCGCAGCATCCCGCTCATCACCCGACCAGCCAAGAGGACCGGCGATCAGTTCAGCCACCTGGCCCGCCACCGATACACCGAAGTCGAGGTGTTCCATCGCGATCCGGGTCCGCCGGGCGAGCACGTCCTCCAACCCCAGCGCACCTTCGTGGGTGACCGCGTAAACGATCTCCGCGGCCAGATATCCGGCGACCGGAACAGCCAGCGAGGCGTCCTGGGCGATCATCGCCAGCACGTCCGAGATCGCGGACCCGTACCGCCGCAGCAGACGCTCCACTGTGGACGTGGGCAGACCGGACTCGGCGGCGACGCGAGCCCGATCCGCCCACAGCTCTTGGTATCCGACGGCTCCGCACAACGGCAGCCGAGCAGTCAGGGACGGCGCCACGGCACGTCCGAGGCCGGCCACCGCCGCGTTCACCACGTCGGCGGCCATCACCCGGTAGGTCGTGTACTTGCCGCCGGCGATCACGAAGAAGCCGGGCTCGGGCTCGGCCACCGCGTGCTCGCGCGACAACTGCGCCGTGTCACCGGACGCACCGTCCAAAAGAGGCCGCAGTCCCGCATACGTACCAACGACATCTTCGACCGACAACGGAGAGCGGAGCACCGCGTTGACATGATCGAGGATGTACGAAACGTCCTCGGGGGTGGCGGCGACGTCCTCCGGCGAACCGGAGTAGGGCGTGTCGGTGGTGCCGATGATCCAGTAGGCGCCCCACGGGATCACGAACAGCACGGACTTCTCGGTCTGCGTGATCAGCCCACCGTCCAGCTGGATCCGGGACCGGTCCACCAGGACGTGCACGCCCTTCGACATCCGGACGTGGAACGGCGGCGTGCCGGGCGACATCGAGTTCAGCGAGTCGGTCCACACACCGGTCGCGCTGATCACTCGCCGCGCACGCACCACATGCGTCACACCGGACAGCTCGTCACGCACCGAGGCGCCGGAAACCCTGCCGTCCGTTCGCAACAACGACGTCACCCGAGCCCGCGACACCACAGTGGCGCCGTGCTGGGCGGCGGTGCGGACCACCGTGGACACCAGCCGGGCATCGTCCACCTGCGCGTCGTAGTACCGGATCGCACCGGCGAAGGCGGAGGCGTTCAGCGACGGGCCGACGGCGGCCATCTTCGACCGCGAGAGGTGCCGGTGCATCGGCACGGCCCCGGCGCCGCCGATCGAGTCGTACAGCAGCACGCCCGCGCCGACGTAGGCGCGTTCCCACTGCTTCTTCAACGGGAAGAGGAACGGCACCGGCCGCACCAGGTGCGGTGCGAGCCGGCGCAGCAGCAACCCGCGTTCCTTCAGGGCTTCCCTGACCAGCTTGAACTCCAGCTGCTCCAGGTACCGCAGCCCGCCGTGCACGAGCTTGCTGGACCGGCTCGACGTGCCCGCCGCCCAGTCGTGCGCCTCGACGAGCGCGACGGAGAGGCCGCGGGACGCCGCGTCGAGCGCCGCGCCCGCACCGACCACACCACCTCCGACGACGAGCACGTCGAACTCCGTGCTGCCCAACGCTTCGAGCGACTGCGCACGCCGAGCCGGATCCAGCCTCGCGAACAACTTCTTCAGCTCCTCGAAAACAGGTCAGCGGACGTCGGCGTCGACCCAGTCGAACGACTTGGTGACGGCCTTCTTCCAGTTGCGGTACTCGCGCTCGCGCTCGTCGGACGCCAGCTCCGGCGTCCAGCGCTTGTCCTCGGACCAGTTCGCGCGCAGCTCGTCCAGGGACGACCAGTAGCCGACGGCCAGACCGGCGGCGTACGCGGCGCCGAGAGCGGTCGTCTCGGCGACGACCGGACGCACGACCGGCACGTCGAGGACGTCCGCCTGGAACTGCATCAGCAGCTCGTTCGCGACCATGCCGCCGTCCACCTTCAGCTCGGTCAGCGGCACGCCGGAGTCGGCGTTCATCGCGTCCAGCACCTCGCGGGTCTGGAACGCCGTCGCCTCCAGCACGGCCCGCGCCAGGTGACCCTTGTTGACGAACCGGGTCAGGCCGACGACGGCGCCGCGGGCGTCCGCTCGCCAGTACGGTGCGAACAGCCCGGAGAACGCCGGCACGAAGTACGCGCCACCGTTGTCCTCGACCGTCCGCGCGAGAGTCTCGATCTCGGCGGCCGAGCCGATGATGCCGAGGTTGTCGCGCAGCCACTGCACCAGCGAGCCGGTGACCGCGATGGATCCTTCCAGCGCGTAGACGGGGGCCTCGTCGCCGATCTTGTAGCAGACGGTCGTGAGCAGGCCGTTCTTCGAGGCGACCTTCTCGGTACCGGTGTTGAGCAGCATGAAGTTGCCGGTGCCGTAGGTGTTCTTCGCGGTGCCGGGCTCGTAGCAGACCTGGCCGAACGTGGCGGCCTGCTGGTCGCCGAGGATGCCGGCGATCGGCACGCCCTTGAGGACGCCGCCGGGACCACCGGTGCCGTAGACCTCGGAGGAGGACCGGATCTCCGGCAGCATGGACAGCGGGATGCCCATGTCGGAGGCGATCTCGGCGTCCCACCGCAGCGTGTCGAGATCCATCAGCATGGTGCGCGACGCGTTGGTGACGTCGGTGGCGTGTACACCACCGTTGGGGCCGCCGGTGAGGTTCCACAGCGTCCACGTGTCGGTGTTGCCGAAGAGCAGGTCACCGGCTTCCGCACGCTCGCGGGCGCCTTCGACGTTGTCGAGGATCCAGCGGATCTTGGGACCGGAGAAGTAGGTCGCGAGCGGCAGGCCGACCTTCGCCTTGTAGCGGTCACCGCCTCCGCCGAGGGCGCCGAGCTCCTCGACGATGGCCTGGGTGCGGGTGTCCTGCCAGACGATCGCGTTGTAGACGGGTTCGCCGGTGTTCTTGTCCCACACCACCGCGGTCTCGCGCTGGTTGGTGATGCCGACGGCGGCGAGGTCACCGGTGTTGAGGTCGGCCTTGGCGAGCGCCTGGCCGATCACGAACCGGGTGTTCTCCTTGATCTCGACCGGGTTGTGCTCGACCCAGCCGGCTCTGGGGAAGATCTGCTCGTGCTCCTTCTGGCCCACGGCGACGATGGAGCCGCTGTGGTCGAAGATGATGGCCCGCGTGCTGGTCGTGCCCTGGTCGACGGCGAGAACGTACTGCGTCATCGGAAGTCCTTTCGGGATGGTCGGAACACGTCAGAACGCGAGCGCGGCGACGACGCCGGCGAGCGCGCCACCGACGAGCGGACCGACGACCGGCACCCACGAGTAGGACCAGTCGGAGTCCTTCTTGCCGATGGCCTCGCCATCGGTGCCCTTGTAGGACAGCGGCAGCAGGGCGTGCGCGATGCGCGGACCGAGGTCGCGGGCCGGGTTGATCGCGTAGCCGGTGGGGCCGCCGAGGGAGGCGCCGATGCCGACGACGAGCATCGCCACGGCCAGCGGGCCGAGCTGGGTCGGGGTCTTGCCGAGCGCGAGGACCACGAAGACCAGGACGAACGTGCCGATGACCTCGCACACCAGGTTCCAGGCGTAGCTGCGGATCGCCGGGCCGGTCGAGAAGACGGCGAGCTTGAGGCCCTCGTCGGGAGTCTCGTCGAAGTGCGGCTTGTAGGCGAGCCACGCGAGGACGGCGCCGAGGAACGCGCCGAGCATCTCACCGGCGAAGTAGACGAGCGTCGAGCCGACGCTGACCGGCACACCGGGGGCGAACTCGTCCGCGCCGCTGGTGAGGATGCCGACCGTCACGGCGGGGTTGAGGTGCGCACCCGACTTGTACGCGATGTAGACACCGGCGAAGACACCGAAGCCCCAGCCGAAGTTGATCAACAGCCACCCGCCGTCGAACCCCTTCGACTTGGCGAGCAGCACGTTGGCCACCACGCCCGCACCCAGCAACAGCAAGACGCCCGTACCGAGCACCTCGCTGAGGAACACTGTCCCGAGACCCACGCTGGCCTCCCATTCGTCCTTGAACGGCTGATCACCCCGTGGTGATTGAGGCGGAACGTAATGACCCGCGTCACTGCCGCTCAACGGGCACGTTTCGACAATGTCGACACCCTCGGCCCCCGAACGCGTGACCGACCGGTCACGCTGCGCGCAGACAAGGCGTTTCAGACCCGTTTCCGGAGGTGACGGTCGCCCTAGCCGTTCGACATTGCCGACACGGGTCGTCTCAATTACGTTTCTCGCGTGCCGGGACCCATCCAGTCGATCGAACGAGCCGCAGCCGTGCTGCGGCTGCTCGCGCGTGGTTCCGGCCACCACGGTCTCACGGAGATAGCCGACTCGCTCGGTCTCGCGCGCGGCACCGCGCACGGGATTCTCCGGACGCTGCAACGGGTCGAGTTCGTCGAGCAGGACCAGGCGACGGGCCGGTACCGGCTCGGCGCGGCGCTGCTGCACCTGGGAACGTCCTACCTGGACGCCAACGAGCTGCGTTCCCGGTCGATCAACTGGGCCGACACGCTGGCCGCGCGCAGCGGCCAGGAGGTCAGGATCGGCATGCACCACGACGGCGCGGTGCTCGTCGTGCACCACGTGTTCCGTCCGGACGACTCGGTGCAGACCCTCGGCATCGGCGCGATGCTGCCGTTGCACGCGACCGCGCTGGGCAAGGTGCTGCTCGCCTACGACCCGGACCTGTCGGCCGCCGCGCGCCGGCGGGAGCTGACGTCGTTGACGCGCAGGACGATCACGCGCGCCCAGATGCTGGAGCGCGTGCTCACGGAGGTCCGTTCGCAGGGCTGGGCGGGCGAGGCGGAGGAGTACATGCCGGGCGAGGCGAGCATCGCCGCTCCCATCCGCATCCCCGGTGGTCTCGTCGTCGGCGCGATCGGCGTCTCGGGCGCGGCGGACAGGCTGTGCGACTCGACCGGCCGGCCGCGCGCGACGATGGTGCGGCAGGTCGTCCAAGCCGCGGAAGCGGTCACCACGTCCCTGGTCGACGAGAACTGAAGGGCCCGGCGTGCAACGGTTCGTAATGGCGATCGACCAGGGGACGACGTCGACGCGCTGCATCGTGTTCGACCAGAACGCCCGGCTGGTCGCGGTCGCGCAGCGCGAGCACAAGCAGTACCATCCGCGGCCGGGCTGGGTGGAGCAGGACGCCGTCGAGATCTGGCGCAACGTCGACCGGATCATGCCGCAGGCATTGCGGCAGTCGGGGATCACCGCCGACCAGGTGGTGGCGCTGGGCATCACGAACCAGCGCGAGACGTTCGTGCTGTGGGACCGGCACACCGGCGTCCCCGTCGGGCGCGCGATCGTCTGGGAGGACATCCGCACCGAGGAGCTGGTCGCCGAACTGGGCCGCAAGCCCGGCATCGAGGAGGTCCGCGACCGCTGCGGCCTGCCGCTCGCGACCTACTTCTCCGCGCCCTCGCTGCGGTGGATGCTCGACAACGTCCCGGGGCTGCGCGAGAAGGCCGACCGCGGCGACGTCCTGTTCGGCACCATGGACACCTGGCTGATCTGGAACCTCACCGGCGGCGTGAACGGCGGCCTGCACGTCACCGACGTGACCAACGCGTCGCGGACGATGCTGATGAACCTCTCGACGCGGCAATGGGATCCGATGCTGCTGGAGTTCTTCGGCGTGCCCGCCCCGATGCTGCCGGAGATCCGGCCGTCGACGGAGATCTCCGGCACGACCACGCGGGTGGTGCCGGGCATCTCGATCACGGCCGCGCTGGGCGACCAGCACGCGGCGTTGTTCGGGCAAACCTGCTTCGAGAAGGGCTCGATCAAGGGCACGTACGGCACCGGCGGGTTCCTGTTGATGAACACCGGCACCGAGCTGGTGCGGTCGAAGCACGGGCTGCTGACCACGATCGGCTACCAGATCGGCGGCGAGCCGGCGTACGCGCTGGAGGGCTCGATCGCGGTCGCCGGGTCGCTGGTGCAGTGGTTCCGCGACAACCTCGGGCTGATCCACTCCGCGCCGGAGATCGAGACTCTGGCGCGCACGGTGAAGGACAACGGTGGCTGCTACATCGTGCCCGCGTTCTCGGGCCTGTTCGCGCCGCACTGGCTCGCGCAGGCGCGCGGGCTGGTCGTCGGGCTGACCTCGTACATCAACAAGGGTCACCTGGCGCGCGCCGTGCTGGAGGCGACCGGGTGGCAGACGCGCGAGGTCGTCGACGCGATGAACGCCGACCTCGGGACGCCGACGCCGGTGCTGAAGGTGGACGGCGGGATGACCGCCGACCACCTGCTGATGCAGTTCATCGCGGACGTGCTGGACGTCCCGGTGATGCGGCC
The DNA here is from genome assembly GCF_035525475.1 of Lentzea sp. Lineage (GTDB taxonomy): Bacteria > Actinomycetota > Actinomycetes > Mycobacteriales > Pseudonocardiaceae > Lentzea. The sequence goes on from NZ_DATLEC010000159.1 coordinate 10,453, forward strand.
CCTGGTCGCGGAGACGGTGTCGCTCGGCGCCGCCTACGCAGCGGGCCTGGCCGCCGGGTACTGGCCGGACCTCGAAGGCCTGCGGCGCAACTGGCACCTGGCCGCGCGGTGGAACCCCGTGATGGACGCCCGGCACCGCGAGGACGAGTACGCGAACTGGAAGCGGGCCGTGGAACTGACGTTCGCGTGGGCCCGCTCCACTCCGTCCACTTAGGAACGCTGCTTGCGCACCCACGCGCTGACGTCGTCCGCCGCGATCGGCAACGCGTCGGACAGGACGTCCGCGCCGGTCGACGTGACGACGAGGTCGTCCTCGATGCGCACGCCGATGCCGCGCAGCTCCGGCGGCAGCGTCTCGTCGTTGGGGTGGAAGTACAGGCCGGGCTCGACGGTCAGCGCCATGCCGCGTTCGAGGATGCCCTGCTGGTAGGTCTCCTGGCGGGCGTCGGCGCAGTCGTGCACGTCGAGGCCGAGGAAGTGCCCGGTGCCGCAGACGATGTAGCGTCGGTGGTGCTGGCCGCTCGGGTCCAGGGCCTTGTCGACGCTGACGGGCAGCAGGCCCCAGTCGTGCAGGCCCTCCGCGAGCACGCGCATGGCGGTGTGGTGGAAGGCGCTGTAGTCGTTGCCGGGCCGCACTTCCGCGAGTGCCGCGACGTGCGAGGCGTGCACAAGGTCGTAGACCTTGCGCTGGGCGTCGGAGAACTCGCCGCTCACCGGGAACGTGCGGGTGACGTCGGCGGTGTAGAGGGACTTCATCTCCACACCGGCGTCGAGCAGCAGCAGGTCCGCCTCGTCCACGCGGCCGTCGTTGCGCGTCCAGTGCAGCACCGGGGCGTGGTGGCCGGCGGCGACGATCGAGGTGTAGCCGGGTCCGTTGCCCTCGGTGCGGGCGCGGCGGTCGAACGTGCCCTGCAGCCACCGCTCTCCCCCGCCGCGCACGGCCTGTCCGAGCTCCATCGCCACGTCGGCGAAGCCCTTGACACTCGCGTCCACGGCCTGGCGCAGCTGGTCGACCTCCCAGTCGTCCTTGACGCGGCGCAGCTCGGCGAGCGTCGTGCGCAGCTCGTCGCTGTGCGAGCCGGTCACCGCGTCCAGCAGCGGGTCGAGGCCCTTGGCGACGAGCGTCTCGGGGTGGCGGCCGCGCAGGGAGCCCGCGAGGTCCTCGAGCGGACGGGCCGTGATGCCCAGCGCCTCGCCCCACTCCTTCGGCCCGGCGGCCGCGCCGATCCAGAACGGGCTGCGGTCGGCGTCACCGAAGAAGTCGACGCTGTGGGCCTCGGACGGCACCGGCACGAACAGCGTGGCGTCCTCACCGGACATCACCAGCACGGCGCCCTCGACCTGGCAGCCGGTCAGCCACACGAAGTCGCTGTCGGCGCGGAACTCGTGGAACGTGTCGTTGGACCGGACGTGCGCCCGTCCCGCCGCCAGGGCGATCCGCTTGCCGGGCAGCGCCTGGGCGAGCCTTGCCCGGTGAGCCGCGACGGCCTCGGCGGTGCCCGGGGGCAGGTCGACCGAGCTGTCCCACTCCCCCCAGCCGTCGCGGATGAAGGTGCGGAACCCGTCCGCGTCCACCAGTTTCGCCATGTCACGGCGTGTCCGAGCCAAGTCTCGTCCCTCCAGAGCAGTCCTTGCTGCCAGCCTTCCTCGTGTCGGAGGGCTCTCGCCATTCCGGATCGGAGATAGCCTCAGGCTATGGAACTGGAGATCCGGCACCTGCGGGCCGTCTGCGCCATCGGCGACGCGGGCAGCCTCTCCCGCGCGGCGACCCAGCTCGGCATCTCCCAGCCGTCGTTGACGACCCTGCTGCAACGGGTGGAACGCCTGGTCGGCGGCAAGCTCTTCGACCGCGGCCGTGCGGGAGCCGTGCCCACCGCCCTGGGCGCGCAGATGCTGCAACGGGCCCGGCTGCTGCTGGTCGAGCTCGATGCGTTCGGCTCCGACCTGGCCGGACGGGACGGTCCGGTCCGCTTCGGCTCCGTGCACATGGAATGCGTCGCGGCTCTTTTCTCCCGTCTGGAGGAAGCGCTCGACGACGTCACGCTGGTCGTCGACCCCTCCTCCACCGGCCTGGCGCTGGCCTTGGCGAACGGCCGCATCGACGCGGCGGTCATCGCGGTGGACGAGGACGGCGACCTGAGCCTGCCGCGCGGCGTGGGACAACGGATCGTGGTGCCGTGGGTACCGGTGTACATCGCACTGCCCGAGTCACACCCTCTGGCCGCACGGTCCGAGGTGGAGCTCGCCGACCTGGCAGAAGAGGCCTGGGTGGGCCCACCGGGCGCCGAGGACGGCTCGCTGACGGCGCTGCGCGCGGCCTGCAGGGCGGTGGGGTTCGTGCCGCGGATCCGGTTCGAGATGCCGAGCGGCGCCGGCCGTCAGCTGATCGCGGCGGGCAAGGCCGTGCAGCTCGTCGAACCGACGTCGCAGGGCGGGCCGGGCGTGGCGGTGCGCCCGCTCGCCGGCGCGCCGATGCGGATGAGACTGGTGTTCTGCTGGCGCCGGGAGCGGCTGAACTGGGGCGAGGCCAGCCGCGTGTTCGCCGAGGTGCTGGGCGCCTACTCGGCGCAGGCTCTGGCGAGTCCGGTGTTCCGGCCCTGGTGGGAGGAGCGTGGCGCGGCGCTCACGTCGGCGGAGTGAGCCGTGACGCCACCATAGCAGCGAGCTATGAGCCGACCAGGTGATCGCCGGATCACCGGCGGTCCGGCACATCCCTCACTCGGGCTTGACCGGCTCCGCGAACAGCAGGTGCCGCACCCGCGCGGGCCCCTTGGCCAGCGCCCGCGCCGTCTCCTGGTTCTGCTGGTCGACGACCGTGCCGCGTTCGACGTGCTGGCGCAGGTGCTCCTGCCAGGTCGCCACGGTGAAGGTCTCCAGGAACGTCTCGGGCTTCTCCGTGTCCCGGAAGAGGCCCCACATCGTGGCGCCGGTGCGTCGCCGTGCCCGGCCGACGCGTTGCATGGCGTCGATGAAGGCGTCCTCGTTCTCCTGCGCCACCTCCCACTCGACGGTGACCAGCACGGGTCCCGCACCGGCGTCGCCGATCTCCGGCGGTTCCTCCCAGTAGGTCGCCGGGCTGACGTCGAGCGGCCGGTCGATCAGCGGCACCCACCTCGTCGCGCCCACCGCGAGCACCACCATCGCCACCGCGGGCACGATCATGGCGGTCTTCAGGCCGTACGCGTCCGCGATCACACCCCAGACCACCGCGCCGAGCGCCTGCCCGCCCATGAGGATCAGCTGGTAGTAGGCCAGCGCCCTGGCCCGCGTCCAGGCGGGCAGCATGATCTGCGCGGAGGCGTTGAACGTCGACAGCGTCGCGATCCAGCACGCACCGGTGAACAGCATCGCCACGATGACGACCGCGACGCTGCCGGTGAGCACCGCCGTGCTCGTCGACGCCGCGTAGACGAGGGTCGCGAACAGCACCAGCCTGTTCTTGCTCATGCGCTGCAACAGCTTCGGCACCACGAACGCGCCGCCGATCGCGCCCGCGCCGACGCTGCCGAGCAGCACGCCGTACCCGCTGGCGTCGAGCTGCAACGGCCCGCGGGCGATGGCGGGGAGCAACGCCCACAACCCGCTGCCGAACACGATGAACAACGTCAGCCTGGTCAGCACGCGGCGGAACAGGGGTGAGCTGCCGACGTACCGCGCGCCGGTGCGCAGCGCGGTCGTGATGTGCTCGGCGCCGAGCGGCCTGTGGTCCGACGGCCGGCGCCACCGCGCCAGCACGATCAGCACACCGAGGAACGAGACCGTGTTGAACGCGAAGGTCGCCCCCGGCCCCGCCAGTGCGATCAGCAGGCCACCGAGCGCCGGTCCGATCGCGCGGCCGACGTTCATGTTGACGCCGTTGAGCAGCGCGGCCTGCGGAATCTCCTCACGCGACACCAGCTCCGGCTGGATCGCCTGGAACGACGGCATCGACAACGCCTGCCCGATCGCCATCAGCGCCAGGAGGCCCAGCAGGCTGACCGGCGACGCGCTGCCCGTGCCCGCGAGCAGCATCAACCCGCCCGCGCCCAGCAGCATCAACGCCTGCCCTGACAACAGCACGTGCCGGCGATCGAGGATGTCGCCGAGGGCCCCGGACGGCACGACGAGCAGGAACACCGGCAGCGTCGTGGCGGTCTGGACGAGCGCGACCTGCAAGGCGGTGCCACCGAGGTCACCCATGAGCCACTGGGCGCCGACGGTCTGCGCCCAGGTGCCGATGTTGGAGGCGAACTGGGCGAGCCACAGCGCACGGAACGCGCTGCGGCGCAGAGGCGCCCACGGGGAGACGGTCACCGCCTGATCTTCACATCTCCCGGATCGCCGGGCAGGTCGGTGAGCCACGCCGGACGGTTGGTTTTGGTCAACACTGAAGCTATCAAGAGTGCAAACATGAGAGGTCGTGCCGAGGCCGTCTCAACAGGAGGGCGATCCAGTGAGTTGGATCACATCGAAGGCGCCTGCGAGCTGGTCTTCCAGCCTGTGAACAGGGCCGTTTCCGCCCGGTCCGCCCACCGCTTGAAAGCGCTCCCACTAGCCCCGAAACAACCGTTCAGGTGCGGTTCCGCTCGCCCAGGTGCGGCCCGGTTCCGCCCGGTCGCGACCGGTTGTGAGAATTCGTCCCGACCAGGTGCGCCTCCGCCGAATCGGGAACGCGCGTCCGGGATCTGCTCGATACTGCGCGCACAGACGCTGGAGAAGAGAAAGGTCCGAGCACTCGTGATCACGCCCGAGTACTTGCTGTCGACCCGCGAGTTCGAGGTGCTGTGGCAGACGCTGCGGCTCGGCAGAATGCCGTACCCGCTCGACGTGCCCAGCGAGGGAGACACCGAGCAGGAACGGAAAGCGCTGGAGGAGAGGACGCTCGCCGGGCTGCGCCAGCGCGGCATCGGCGACGACGCGCGGCTGGAGGACCTGATGAGGGTCCTCGGCGATCACGAGGTGTCCGTCGACGCCGTCGCGGGTCTGGACAGGACGGTGCGGGCACTCGCCGCGTCCAACGGCTTCCAGGCCGTCGTGGCCGTGATCGACGGGGGCGACGTCGGCCTCACGGAGATCAGGCCGACCGGGTTGGCCAGGGAGATCGTCCGCGTTCTCCCCTCCGGAGAGGCCGGCCCCGGCAGCGCGCTCTCGGTGCGCCTGGAGACGTTGCAGCAGGCGGTCGCCCTCCAGGAGGCCGAGCAGGAGGACGAGGACTCCGAGGACCCGTGGGGCGCCGCGGACGACGAGCTCGACGACCGGCAGGCACTGCTGAGGGCGGGACTGTCCGCACAGGACGCGAGGCAGATGGACGAGCTCGCCTCGAACCGCGTCGCGGGCGGCCAGTTCGGCGTGACGCACGGGCGGCACCGCGCGGACGTGGTCATCAACTGGTTCGACACCCACCAGGGCCGCTACCTGATGGTCCGCTCGGACGGCTGGCTGAGCCTGTCGCCGACCGACAACGACCGGATCGCGACTCGGATCGACGCCGTTCTCGCGTGAGGCGGAAGTCCCTGAACTCCACAGCGCGGAACTGATCCAAACCGGGCATCGCGGGCGTACTCTGCCGAGTGCGCCCGCGGTTGTCTTGCTGAGCCAAACGATTCAGCCGATCCGGTGATGGACGAACCTGCGCGTGATGAACCTCAAGACAGCCCTAAATTCACGCTATTCCTCCTTGTGATTTGGATCACAGCCCCCCTGGGTGGCGCCCGAATCAGCGGTGTGAGCAGGGCAGGAACGCCCGCTCGGGCACCAGACGGAGAGCGCTCCCACAACCAGCACAAACGATCACGTTCGTTACACGGCGTTCACCTGGAAGTGGCCCGTTTCGCTCTGACGCAACGCATTGTGAACGCGAGTCTCAATTGGTAACTCGCGTGTGAGAAAGCGAGCGTTGCACCAAAGAACCCACGATACTGCCCGTATGTACATCGTCGGTGACAACGACGCTGTCCCGCTCAAGGACACCGTCACCTCGGGTCAGGTGCAGCTGGACCCGGCCGCGGGCGAGGAGCTCCGCAAGCAGTTCCAGGCCCAGATCGACCAGGTCGACTCGTGGCTC
>NZ_DATLEC010000161.1:0-15431 GCF_035525475.1 Lentzea sp.
GAAGCCCGCGACCTTGTCACCGAGGTTCTTCTCGGTGTCACCGCGCAGGTCCTGGCTGGGCGGCGTGCTGTAGCGGGCGGTGCTCGTGCTCTCGCCCTGCTGCGTCATGGCTGGTGAGTTGGCCTGCGACGCCTGGCTGCCGTCTTCGGCGTTCTTGCCGACGACGGTCGTTTCGGAGTGGCTCTTCTCGCCGACCGCACCGCCCCAGTTGATCTCGAGATCCTTGAGGAGCTGACCGCGGATTGTGTTGTCGATTGACTCGAGCGTGCCCGCCAACTCGCGCAGCGCCGCGGATGCCTCACTGAACCGCGTCACGATCGTGCTGCTGGAGAGCTTCTGGACCTCGTTGGCGAGATCTTGGTTGGACCAACCGTCAAAGTTCCAGTCGTTGAGCTGCCGATAACCCGACATGGCTCCCCCTCACTTCACCGTCTTGAGCGTTGCGAGCGCGAGACCCGCGGCCTTTTCGGCCTTCCCGCACAGTGCGGCTTGATCCTTCTCCTTGGTGGTGGTCGGGATGTAGCTGACCATCAGCTGCTGCCCGTCTGCGACGTCGATCGCCACCGAGCAGTCGAACCCGGATCCACCCTTGAGCTGGACCTGCACCGCACCGTAGTCGCCAACCTTGATCACTTTCGCATCAACGTTGCCGCCACCTTGCAGCCAATAGGAAACACCGTTGTGGGTCACCGCACCGACCTGATAGCCGAAGCCGCCATCACTGCCGTAATCGCAGCTCGGCGACTCCTTGCCCTCCACCAGGTCCAACTGCACAGGATCGGCGGAAACGGCGTTGACCTGCTTCATCTGATCCGCTGTGAGGAGCTTGCAGGTGTCCACTGAATCCAGCTTGAGAGCCTGCGGACGAGCCGGCAACTTGGTACCGGAGTCGCTGTCGGAGGAACTGGTCGCTGGCGGCGCGGGAGCCGGATTTCCCTTTTCACCACTGGTCGTGCACGCCGACAGAGCTGCGGCGACCAGGATCAAACCGGCGAGCTTCGACACGTGCATCATGACTTCTTCGTATTGCTGAACACTGCGGTGATCTCGTCTTCGGTGAAGCCGTACTGCTCGGCCGACGACTTCAACTGGTCAGAGAGGTTCCGCAGCTTTTCCATGTAGAGGGAGATCCTGTTGGCATAGGAGTCTTCGTGAAAAACAAGGCGGTCGTTCCAAGCGTTGACGACGTCCTCGGTCACCTTGTCCCCGGTGGCAGGAATCCGCAGCTTGGGGACATTGCGCTTGTACGCCGCCTCCAGCTGGTCGAATTGTTGCTCGACGATCCGGCCCGCCTGCAGGACGGTGTCCTTGTCGACGTGGAACTGCTGCGTCGACGGGCCAGCCGACAGCCTGTCCATCACCGCCGATGCGGCCTTGAAGGCGCCGATCGCACCGGCCACCGCGCCGCCAGCCAGTCCCGCAGCGGCACCGAGAACGGCATCCGCCCCCGCGTTCTCCTGTGTCACGACGTCCTACCCCCGTACGGTCGGTAACGGTTCGGTCCCACTTCGCAGGTTACCAACGCCCGCGTAATACGGACCTGTGGTTGGACGAACTCCACCCCTCGTCGGTTCCACGTCACCCTCGGTACCCGATCGAACCGGGCACAGGAAGTCGGGTACGAGCGCACCTGGCCCCCTAGCTTTGAGCACGTGCTGGAACGACTCAACGAGGCCATGGCCCGCATCGAGCAGGACCTCGACGGTGAGGTCGACGTCAGGCTGCTCGCCCGGATCGCGGGCACCAGTGAGTACCACCTGCGGCGGATGTTCAGCGCGTTGGCGGGCATTCCGCTCAGCGAGTACATCCGCAGGCGGCGGCTCACCAGGGCTGCGAGTGAGGTCCTCAGTGGACAGGACTCGTTGCTCGACATCGCCACGCGGTGGGGTTACGGGTCCAACGAGGCCTTCGCGCGGGCTTTCAGGGCCATGCACAACATCGGTCCGCAGGAAGCGCGTACAAGCGAGAAACCGTTGCAGTCACAGCAGATTCTCACGTTCAGGCTGGTTGTCGAAGGGAGTGCGAGCATGGAGTACCGGATCGTGGAGAAGGACGAGTTCCGGGTTGTCGGACGGGGGACTCGGGTGCCGTTGGTGCACCTGGGGCAGAACCCCGCGATCGTCGAGTTCGTCAAGGGCATCGGCATGCCGACGTTGGAACGGATGAAGGAGCTCAGCGACGGGGAGCCGGGAGGGTTGCTGGCGCTGACGTTCAACCAGGAAGGGGTCGAGGAGGGTGATCACCTCGATTACTTCCAGGGGGTGGTGACGAGCCGAGACGCGCCGAGTGACATGGAGGTCATGACGGTGCCCAAGAACACGTGGGCGGTGTTCCGGACCGAGGGGCCTTATCCCGAGACGATTCAGTACATGTGGCGGGACGTCTACACGCAGTGGTTCCCGTCCACCAGCTACCAGAGCGTCGAGGGGCCGTCGATGTTGCGCACGGAGATCGACGGCGACACGGCCACGGCGGAGCTGTGGATTCCGGTCACCAGCTGAGGGCGAGGCGTTCGGTGACGTCTCGCAGTTCCAGCACGGAAAGCCACTGAGGGGGGATCACGGCAACGCCGTCGCGGGCGCCGAGGATGTTGCCGCAGATCGACCCCGTCGAGTCGCTGTCGCCCGAGTGGTTCACCGCGTAACGCACGGCCGACGGGAAGTCCGTGCCCACCAGGGCGGCGTGCAGGCCGATGGCCAGGGCTTCCTCGCCCACCCAGCCGCCGCCGAGTTCGGACTCGATCTCCTCGGGGGTCAGCTGGCCGAGGCGCATCACCTTGTCCAGCAAGGTGGTCTGCTCCTCGTGGCCGTCCCAGCGAACCAGTTCGGCACGGGACGTCGCCACGGCTGAAGGAAGATCCGCGCCGTCGAGCAGTGCGCGGACGATCACCGCCAGGACACCGGCTGACAGGTAGCCGCTCGGGTGGTGGTGGGTCATGCGGGCCGTGTCGACGGCCAGCTCGAAGACCTCGCGGACGTCACTGGACCACACCGCCACGGGGGCGGCGCGCATCACGCCGCCGCAGCCCTTCGAGTTGTTCTTCTCGTTGTGCTTCAACGCGGTGATGCACGTGTGGCCCGGGGCGCGCCGTGAGTGCAGGCGCTGGTCCGACATCAGCCAGCCGTCATCGGCAACGGGCGGGCCGCCCTGCGTGTGCAGCCAGCGCGCGTAGGCGGCCCGCACGGTCAGCCGCGGGTCCACGCCGTGCTGGCGTGCCAGCAGAAGACCTTCGAGTGTGAACAGCACCATCTGGGTGTCGTCGGTGATCTCCAGAAGAGGCAGGTCCACCACGCCGTCGGGGCCGTGGAGGCGCCTGATCACGTCGATCGACGAGAACTCGATCGGCGCGCCCAGGGCGTCGCCTACGGCCCCTCCCAGCAGGCATCCGAGCAGGTTCACGTCACCGTGATCTTGCCTTCGACCGCCTTCAGGGCGATGTCCGAACGGTGGTGCGAGCCGGTCAGGTGGATGTCCTCGATGCGCTTGTAGGCGCGGTCGCGGGCCTTCGACAGCGACTTGCCGGTGCCCACGACCGACAACACGCGTCCGCCGGTCGACACGACCGCTCCGTCCTCACGGCGGCGCGTGCCGGCGTGCAGCACGCCCTCGGCCTCGGAGCCGGTGATCACGTCACCGGTGCGCGGGCGGTTCGGGTAGCCCTCGGCGGCGACCACGACGGTCACGGCGTAGCCGTTCTCCCACTCCAGGGCGGGAAGCGAGGCCAGCGAACCGGACGCGGCCGCCAGGAACAGGGAGGAGATCGGCGACTTCAGCAGAGCCAGCACCGACTGCGTCTCCGGGTCGCCGAAGCGGCAGTTGAACTCGATCACCTGCACACCGGAGGAGGTCAGAGCCAGACCGGCGTACAGGAGTCCGACGAACGGCGTGTCACGAGCGCGCAGCTCGTCGACGACCGGCTGCACGCAGCGCGAGACGATCTCGTCCACAAGCCCGTCGGGCGCCCACGGCAGCGGCGCGTACGCACCCATGCCGCCGGTGTTCGGGCCGGCGTCGCCGTCGGCCACGCGCTTGAAGTCCTGCGCGGGGATCAGCGGCACCACGGACACGCCGTCGGTGACGCAGAACAGCGACACCTCGGGACCGTCCAGGAACGACTCCAGCAGCACCGGGTGGCCGCCGTCGAGCAACGTCATCGCGTGCGCGCGGGCCGCGGCCAGGTCCGCGGTCACCACGACGCCCTTGCCGGCGGCCAGGCCGTCGTCCTTCACGACCCACGTCGGGCCGAAACGGGCCAGGGCCGCGTCCAGACGGGCCGGGTTGTCCACGACCTCGCTGTGCGCGGTCGGCACCCCGGCGGCGTTCATGACGTCCTTCGCGAACGCCTTCGAGCCCTCGATGCAGGCAGCCGCACGAGAGGGGCCGAAGCACGGGATGCCGAGCTCGCGGACCGCGTCGGCGGCCCCGACGACCAGCGGTTGTTCGGGGCCGATGACGACGAGGTCGGCCTTCCACTCCTTCGCGAGGGTGGCGACCGCCGAGGCATCCGCGACGTCGACGCCGTAGATCTCGGCGTGTCCCGCGATTCCCGCGTTGCCCGGCGCGCACGCCAAAGCAGTCAGCTGCGGGTCGCGTGACAACGCGAGGACAAGGGCATGCTCACGGGCTCCAGACCCGATGACCAGGACGCGCACGATTCCTGAGCGTAGTTCAGCCGAGTGCCTGCTTCGCCCCTGGGTGCAGCGGGACCGGGTCGGTGGCCGAGGCCTTGTCCCTGGCGATGTCCTTCACGGCAGGGTGAACCTTCTCCAGGTCGGCCTTCTTGTCGAAGATCAGCTTGGTCACCGCGCAGGCGTTGTTGGCCGCGAAGTCCTCGCGCACGAGCAGCAGGTTCGGCACCACGATCGTGGAAACCTCGGCGACGCCGTAGGTGGCGGCCGGGATCGGCGCCGTGTCGTACACCGGGCTGATCTTCTTCATCTCCGGCAGCAGCGGGGTGATGTCGACGAACTTCACCCGGTCCTTCAACGAGGTGGTGATGTCCGTGATCTGCGGCGTCGGCAGCCCGCCCGACCAGATCAGGCCGTCGATGCTGCCGTCCTTCATCCCGTCCGCCGTCTTGGTCAGGTCCAGCCGCTGGGCCTGGACATCGGAGTCGATGTCGAGACCCGCCGACTTCAGCAGGCGGCCCGCGATGACCTCGGTGCCGGACTTCGGCGACCCGGTCGAGATCCGCTTGCCCTTCATGTCCGCCACGGAGTTGATCCCGGAGTCCGCCCTGACCAGCACCTGCGTGTAGTTCGAGTAGATCCGCGTCAGCGCGGCGACCTTCTCCTTCTTGCCGTTGAACGCGCCGGTGCCGTTCACGGCGTCGGCGGCGGTGTCGGCCAGCGAGAACGCGATGTCGTACGTGCCGCCGACGAGCTGCTGGATGTTCTGCACGGACGCGCCCGTCTCGGCCGACGACGCCTTCAGCTTCGTGTTGTCGCTGATCAGCTTCGCCAGACCACCGCCGACCACGAAGTACACGCCACCGGAGTTGCCGGTCGCGATCGTGATCCGGCCGTCCGAGGCCTCGCAGGACGCCTGGGAACCGCCCGCGTCCGGGGTCGTGGGCGTGCGTTTGCCGCCACATCCGGAAACCACGAGCGCCAATGCGATCGCACCGATCGCGTACTTACGCGGCTGCATCACGAACCCTCCCACGGGTGACCAGGTGGACCGCCACGGCCACCACGAGGAACCCGGCCCCGATGGCGATCGTCAACGGCTGCAGGTAGAGCAGGAACAACGCCGCCGGCACGCACAACACGCGTTCCGGCCAGCGCGCGGGACCGAACAACCAGCCGCCCGTCAGCACGGCGAGGGCGGCGACCCCCAGTGCGGACGCCCCGAACGTCCACACCGAGTCCAGCCACGGCCCGCGCAACAGCAGCGCGGAACCGGAGTCGGTCAGCACGAACGCCAGCGGCACGAGGAACGCCGGCAGCGTGTACTTCCACGTCTGCCACATCGTCTTCATCACGTCGCCGCCGGTCAGCGCCGCGGCGGCAACGGCAGCAAGCGCGGTCGGCGGCGTCACCTCGGACAGCACCGCGTAGTAGAAGATGAACATCGCGGTCTCGGCCGGCTCGACGCCCAGCGTGATCAACGCCGGCCCGATCACGACCCACGAGATGATGAACGACGCCGTCACCGGCACGGCCAGACCCAGCACCGACACCGCGACGGCCGCGAACACCGCCGTCAGCATCAGGACCGCGGTCTCCGAGGACGCCAGCGCCGACGCCAGGTCCACCAACGACCCCGCAAGCGCTTGCCCCAGCCCCGTCTTGGTGATCGTCGACGTCACGACACCGGCCGCCGCACACACCGCGATCACCGGGAACGCCGAGCGCACACCGGTCGACAACGCGTCCGCGATCAGCCGGAACCAGTCGCGCCGGTGGTTGATCAACGCGAACAGCGCGGCCACGCCGGTCGCGTAGACCACGGCCTTGTAGACCGGGATGTCCAGCGCCAGGAAGACGATGATGATCCCGAGCGACAGGAAGTGGTACCAGCCGAGCTTGAGGACGTCGAGGAACCGCGGCGCGTCCACGTCGACCGGCTTGGCCCCGAACCGCCGCGCGTCGGCCTCCACCGCCAGGGCGATGCCCAGGTAGTAGAGCAGCGTCGGGATGACCGCCCAGACCAGCACCGACAGGTACGAGACCTTCAGGTACTCGGCGATGATGAACGCCGCCGCGCCGAGCGTGGGCGGCGACAGGATCGCGCCGATGCCGGACGCCGCGAGCAGCCCGCCCGCGTTCTCCTTGGGGTATCCGGCCTTCTGCAGCATCGGCCACGTCACGGCGCCCAGCGACACGGTCGTCGCGGTGCCGGAACCGGACACGGTGCCGAGCAGGAAGCCCGCGGTCGCCGCCGTGCGCCCCGGCGCCGTCCGCGACTTGCGGAACGCGGCGAAGCTGACGTCGACGAAGAACTTGCCCGCGCCCGAGGCGTTCAGCACCGCGCCGTAGATCGTGAACAGCACGATGTAGGTCGCGGCGACGTCCAAGGGGATGCCGTAGAACCCGCTGGAGTCGTTGAAGAACCCGTTGATGATCTGCGAGAAGTCGACGCCGGAGTGCGCGATCGGCCACGACGTCGGCAGGAACCCGCCGTAGTAGGCGTAGGCGATGAACGCCAGGCACACCACCGGCAGCACCCAGCCCGTCGTGCGCCGGCACGCCTCCAGGACCAGCACGAGCAGCACCGCGCCCGCCGCCACGTCCAGCGACGTCAGCTGCCCCTGCCGGTTCAGGAACTCGTCATAGCCCCCGAACAGCGGGTACGCGCAGACGACGAACGCGGCGAACGCCAGCACCCAGTCCCACCAGGGCGGCTCGTGCCCCCGGCCGTAGGACAGGAACACGAGCGGCAGCGTCACCGCCAGGAAGATGATCAGGTAGTACTGGCTCCCCTTGGCGAACGGGAAGAACACCTGCTTCAGCACGAGGAGCGCGATCAGCAGACCGGCGATCCACAACGCACGCTCCCACCGGGGTGAGAGCGAACGCGACGGCATCTCCTCGTCGTGCTCCGCGACGATGCGGGCGGGGTCCGGGTTGGCCACGCCCGAACCGTACTGTGGTCGCGATCACAGCGGCAGACGATCAATCCAAAGGAACTGCAAAGACTCAGACGATCGCACTGTCCACATAGCACCAGCGCCAGTCCTCGCCCGGCTCGACCGAGCGCATGACCGGATGCCGGGACGCGCCGAAGTGCTTGGTCGCGTGCTTGCGGGGGCTCGAGTCGCAGCACGCCACGTGCCCGCAGGACAGGCACATCCGCAGGTGAGCCCAGATGCGCGAGCCCTCGGCGAGGCAGTCGACGCACCCCTCGGTCGACTCCGGCGCCACCGAGGACGGCAGCGCTTCGACGTGCGAACAGGTCATGACTTCCATCATTACGCAAAATAAGCGGCATGGTCGGGCCTGAACTTCTGCTGCTGTTGCTCGGTGCGCTCGTCGTCACGGCGCTCGCCCGCCGGCTCAACTGGCCGGCGCCGCTGGTGCTCGTGGCCGTCGGGCTCGTGGTCTCGTTCATACCGGGCGTGCCGGAGTTCGAGCTCGATCCCCACCTGATCCTGCTGGTGGTGCTGCCGCCGCTGCTCTACAGCGCCGCCCTCGACAGCTCCTACCTCAACATCCGGGCGAACCTGCGGCCGATCGGGCTGCTCGCGGTCGGGCTGGTGCTGTTCACGACGCTCGTCGTCGGCGTCACGGCCAAGCTCGTCTTCCCCGACCTGCCGTTCGCCGCGGCACTGGTCCTGGGCGCGGTGGTCGCCCCGCCGGACGCCGTGGCCGCGGTGGCGATCGGCCGCAAGCTCGGCCTGCAACGGCGGGCGATGACGTTGCTGGTCGGCGAGAGTTTGATCAACGACGCCACGGCGCTCACCGCGTTCAAGGTCGCGGTGGCGGCCGCCGCGGGCACCGCCATGCACCCGGCCGAGGGCGTGGGACTGTTCCTGCTGGTCACGGCGGGCGGCATCGCGGTCGGCCTGGTCGTGGGCGTGGTGGTCCGGTTCCTGCGCAGGCGGCTCTGCGAGGGCGTGCTGGAGAGCGCACTGGGGCTGCTGGTGCCGTTCGGCGCCTACCTGATCGCCGAAGAGGTCGCGCACGTGTCCGGTGTCCTCGCGGTCGTCGTCGCCGGCCTGTACGTCGGCCACCACTCGCCGCGCGGCAAGTACTCGACGCGGTTGCAGGACGCGGCGGTGTGGCGAGCGCTGGACGCGCTGCTGGAGGCGTTCGTCTTCGCTCTCATCGGGCTGCAGGTCTCCGCGATCATCTCCGACGTCGACCTGAACGCCGCCCTGCTGCTCGGGGCCGGGGCCGTGCTGCTCGCGACGATCCTCGCCAGGTTCGTGTGGATGTACCCGGCCACCTACATCCCGAGGTACCTGTCGAAACGCCTGCGGGAGCGCGAACGCCCGCCCCATCTCGGCCAGGTGACGGTGATCGCGTGGGCCGGCATGCGCGGCGTGGTGACGCTGGCCGCGGCGGCCGCGATCCCGCCGGAGGTCCCCGGCCGGGACGTCA
The DNA here is from genome assembly GCF_035525475.1 of Lentzea sp. Taxonomy (GTDB): domain Bacteria; phylum Actinomycetota; class Actinomycetes; order Mycobacteriales; family Pseudonocardiaceae; genus Lentzea. The sequence goes on from NZ_DATLEC010000161.1 coordinate 9,045, forward strand.
TCGTGTTCTGCGCCTTCGTGGTCACGATCGCGACGTTGCTGGTGCAGGGCACCACGCTGCCGTGGCTCATCGGCAAGATCGGCTACGCGGGCGATGACGCGCGGCAGGACGCGCTGGCGGAGGCCCAGGTGCAGCACAGGGCCGCGCAGGCGGCGGTGACCAGGCTGGACGAGGAGGTCGACGACGTCCCCGAGCACGTGCGCGACCAGCTGCGCTCGCTCGCCGAGCACCGGGGCAACGCCGCGTGGGAACGGCTCGGGCGCCAGGAGGAGGAGAGCCCGGCGGCCGCGTACCGGAGGCTGCGCCGGGTGATGCTGGGCGCGGAACGTGACGAGTTCATCAGGGCACGGGACAAGGGCGAGATCGACGACGAGGTGCTGTTCCGGGTCCTGCGCGAGCTCGACCTGGAAGAAGCCGCCCTGTCTCGTGAGTAACCGTTCACCTGCATTTCGTGTTGCGATGCTTGGGTGCGCTTCCAACACAAACGGGAGGTCGAACGATGCATCGGAGAGGTCTCGCCGCAGTAGTGCTCGTGTTCGCGGGTGCGGTCGTGGCAACCCTGCCCTCCGCCTCGGCACACGACGACAAGGGCCCGATCGTCATCGGGCACCGCGGCGCGTCGGCGTACCGGCCCGAGCACACGCTCGCGTCGTACGAGCTCGCGGCGCGCATGGGTGCCGACTTCATCGAACCGGACCTGGTGCCGACGAAGGACGGCAAGCTGGTCGCCCGGCACGAGAACGAGATCGGCGGCACGACGGACGTCGACACGAAGGCGGAGTTCGCCGGCCGCAAGAAGACCAAGACCATCGACGGTGCCGCCATCACCGGCTGGTTCACCGAGGACTTCACGCTCGCCGAGCTGAAGACGTTGCGCGCCGAGGAACGCATCCCGGCGATCCGCCCGCGCAACACCCTCTACGACGGCCGGTTCGAGATCCCGACGCTGCAGGAGGTCATCGACCTCTCGAAGCGCCTGTCCCGCGAGCTGCATCGCGAGATCGGCATCTACCCGGAGACCAAGCACCCGACGTACTTCCAGTCGATCGGTCTCGCGCTGGAGCCGAAGCTCGTCGACGTGCTCAACCGCAACGGTCTCAACCGGAGCAGCGCCAAGGTCTACGTGCAGTCGTTCGAGGTCGCGAACCTCAAGCAGCTGAACAGGTCGCTGCGCGTGCCGATCGTGCAGCTCGTCAACGGATCGGGCGCGCCGTACGACTTCGTCGTGGCCGGTGACAAGCGCACCTACGCCGACCTGGTCACCCCGGCCGGTCTGCGCGAGGTCCGCTCGTACGCGGACGGTGTCGGCCTCACCAAGGACATCATCATCCCGCGTGACGCCAACGGGTTCCTCAAGACTCCGACGACCGTGGTCAAGGACGCGCACAAGCTCGGCCTGATCGTGCACTCCTGGACTTTCCGCAACGAGAACGCGTTCCTGCCCAAGGACTTCCAGTCCTCCGCAGACCCGGCCGCGTACGGCCGGGCCTTCGAGGAGTACGACCTGTTCTTCAGGCAGGGACTCGACGGCGTGTTCGCGGACAACCCCGACACGGCCGTCGAGGCCAAGGTCAAGCGCTAGCGAGCGAGAGGGTGCGGTCCCCGTCGAGCAGCCCTCGCTGCTCGAGCAGGGGCCGCACGCCCTCGCCGAACCAGTAGGCCTCCTCCAGGTGCGGGTAGCCGGAGAGGACGAACTCCTCGATGCCGATGGAGTGGTACTCCTCGATGAGGTCCGCGACCTCGGAGTGCGAGCCCACCAACGCCGTTCCCGCGCCGCCGCGGACGAGTCCGACACCGGCCCACAGGTTCGGGTAGATCTCCAGACCGCGCACGCCACGGCTCAGGTCACCGCCGTGCAGTGCCACCATCCGTTGCTGCCCAACGGATTCCGAAGCACCCAGCTGGGCCTGCGCCTTCGCCACCGCCTCCGGGTCCAGCGCGTCGAGCAGCTTCGCGGCCGCTTCCCACGCCTCCGCCGACGTGTCCCGGCTGATCGTGTGCAGCCGGATGCCGAACCGGATCGGCCGGTCCGTCAACGCCCGCACCCGCGCGATCTTCGCCGCCACGTCGGCGGGCGGCTCACCCCAGGTCAGGTAGACGTCGGCCCTGGCAGCGGCCACCGGCAGAGCGGCGTCCGACGAACCGCCGAAGTAGATCGGCGGCACCGGGTCCGGCGCAGCCAGCACCGTCGCGTCCCGCACCTGGTAGTGCTGCCCCTGGAACGTGTACGGCTCGCCGGTCCAGATGCCGCGCACGATCCGCAGGAACTCGTCGGTGCGCGAGTAGCGCTGGTCGTGGTCGAGCCAGTCGCCGAACCGTTGCTGCTCAACGGAATCGCCGCCGGTCACGACGTTCAGCAGCAACCGGCCGCGTGAGATCCGCTGGTACGTCGAGGCCATCTGCGCCGCGAGCGTCGGCGACAGCACACCCGGCCGGAACGCCACGAGGAACTTCAGCGTCTTGGTCTGCGCGATCAACGCGGCCGTGGTCAGCCACGCGTCCTCGCACCACGTCCCGGTCGGCGTCAGCACGCCGGTGAACCCGACCTGTTCGGCCGTGCGCGCGATCTGCGCCAGGTAGTCGATGTCCGGCTCGCGGCGTGCGCCCGCGGCAGGTGCCCGGTTGGCGTGGAAGTGCTCCACGACCGTGCGCCCGTCGCCGGACGTCGGCAGGAACCAGTGCAGCGTGATGCTCATGCCAGATCTCCCTGGAACCTCGTGTCGACGAACTTCGCGAAATCGACCTTGCCCGGCAGCGTCTTCTCCTCGGTGAACGCGTCCGCGAGCTCCTGCTGCGACTTGATCAGGGTGTCGTCGAGCTTCACCGGCAGGTCGCCGTTGCGGTTCACCGCGGCGAACGCGACCTCGTACTTGAGCCCGGTCTCCGCCGACCACGCCTTCGCCCACTCCTCGCGGTGCGTGTCGGCCCACTTCTGGGCCTTGTAGTAGCGGATCAGGTACTCCTTGAGCGCCGGGGTCTTCCCCTTGTCGTCCAACGCCTTGCGGCCCGCGACCTGGAAGCCGTACCCGTTCGCCCTGCCCTCACCGGTGGTCAGCACCCGCGCCTTGGCCTCCTGCTGCGCCTGCGCGGTGTAGGGGTCCCAGACGGCCCAGGCGTCGACCTTGCCCTGGGTGAAGGCCCCGTACGCGTCCGACGGCTGCAGGAAGTTCAGCGTCACGTCCTTGGTCGTCAACCCGTTGGCGCGCAACGTGAGCAGCACCTGGCCGTGGGCGGAGCTGCCCTTGGCGACCGCGATGTTCTTGCCCTTCAGGTCGCTGACGGTGCGCAGCGGCGAGCTGTCCGGCACCAGGATCGCGTCGGCCTCGACCTGCCCCTTCGACGCGCCGACGGCGGCGATCCTGGCGTTCGCGGCGGCGGCGAAGATCGGCGGGGTGTTGCCCACACCGCCGATGTCGATGGCTCCGGCGGACGCGGCCTCCAGCAGCGGCGGGCCGGAGGTGAACGTCGACCACTCGATCTCGTACGGGAAGTCGTCGAGCAGACCGGCGGCGGTGAGCACCGCCTTCGCGCCGCCCTTCTGGTCGCCGACCTTGAGCACGACGTCGCCGGCGGGGGTGTCCTGCGCGGTGGCCGAGCACCCGGTGGTGAAGATGATCGCGGCGAGCAGGCCGAGCAGCTTTCGATGGGCCGGCTTTCGGTCAAGCGGCTGTGTCAACGTCCACTCCCAGGTCAGCGAGCACGCGGGTGCGTTGCTCCACGACGGAGGCCCGGCGGCGCGGGCGGGGCAGGTCGACGTGGTGCGTGGCGACGATCCGGCCCTCGTCGAGCACGAGGATCCGGTCGGCCAGCAGCAACGCCTCGTCGACGTCGTGCGTCACGAGCAGCACCGCGGGCCGGTGCCGGGCCCACAGGTCTTCCACCAGGTGGTGCATGGCCAGCCGGGTCAACGCGTCGAGCGCGCCGAACGGCTCGTCGAGCAGCAGCACGTCCGGCTCGCGGACCAACGCCCGCGCGAGCGAGACCCGTTGCGCCTCACCGCCGGACAGCGTCAGCGGCCACGCGTCGGCGTGATCGGCCAGCCGCACCTCTTCCAGCGCCTTCAGGGCGACCGCGCGGCCGTCGGGCTTGTGCAGGCCGAGCGAGATGTTGCGCCAGACCTTGCGCCACGGCAGCAACCGCGGCTGCTGGAACGCGATCGACACCGTGCCGTCGACCCGCGCCTCACCGGTGATCTCCCGGTCCAGGCCCGCGAGGACGCGCAGCAGCGTCGACTTGCCGCAGCCGCTGCGTCCGAGCAGCGCCACGAACTCGCCCGGCGCGATCTCCAGGTCGACGTCGTCCAGGACGGTCCGTGCGCCGAAGGCCTTGCGCAGTCCGCGAACGGTCACCGGGCTCGCCATCGCAGCACTCTCCTCTCCAGCAGGCGCACCAGCGCGTCGGTGGACAGGCCCAGCAGCGCGTAGACCACGAGGCCGACGACCACGACGTCGGTGCGGAGGAACTCACGGGCGTTGTTGATCAGGAACCCGAGTCCGGAGTCGGCGTTGACCTGCTCGCCGACGATCAGGGACAGCCACGCGCTGCCGAGCGCGATCCGCAGCCCCACCAGGGTCTGCGGCACGGCGGAGGGCAGCACGACGTGCACGACCCGTTCGACGCGGCTGTAGCCCAGGACGCGGGCGGCCTCGACGAGACCGGGGTCGGTCTGCCGGATGCCGGAGTGCAGGTTGAGGTAGAGCGGGAACGCCACACCGGCCGCGACCAGCGCGAGCTTCGGTTCCTCGCCGATGCCGAACCACAGGATGAAGAGCGGGATCAGCCCGAGGTGCGGCAACGTCCGCAGCATCTGGACGGGCGGGTCCAGCAACGTCTGGCCCCACCGGGAAAGGCCGGAAACGAGACCCAGGGCGACGCCGACCAGGCCGCCGACGAGAAATCCGAAGAAAACGCGGCCGAGTGACACGAGAAATGCGTCGACCAATTGTCCGTCGGCGATGAGCTCACCGGCGGACTGCGCCACGGTCAGCGGAGAGGCCAGCTTCTCCGGCGGCAGCACACCCGTTGAGCTGGCCAGTTGCCACAGCAGAACCAGCGCCACCGGGCTGATCCACCGGACCGGCAGCGCGGGTGTGCGAACAAGCGAAAGGGCCACGGCGCTGAAGTACAGGCGAGCCGTGGCCCTTCGTCAACGACGCCCAAATCGTGAAAACGCGTCGTACTTCGAGATAGTCGGTGTCAGCCGAGAACGTCGTGGCGGACGATCGTCTGGTCGCGGCCGGGGCCGACGCCGATCGCCGACACGCGGGCGCCGATGATGCTCTCCAGGTGCTCGACGTACGCCTTGGCGTTCGCCGGCAGCTCGTCGAACGTGCGGCAGTGCGAGATGTCCTCGAACCAGCCCGGCAGCTCCTCGTAGACCGGCACGGCGTGGTGCACGTCGGTCTGCGTCATCGGCATCTCGTCGACGCGGCGACCGTCCACTTCGTACGCGACGCAGACGGGCACCTTCTCCAGGCCCGACAGCACGTCCAGCTTGGTGAGGAAGTAGTCGGTGATGCCGTTGACGCGCGAGGCGTAGCGGGCGATCACGGCGTCGAACCAGCCGGTGCGCCGCGAACGGCCCGTGGTGACGCCGAACTCGCCGCCCTGCTTGCGCAGGTACTCGCCCATGTCGTCGTTGAGCTCGGTCGGGAACGGACCGGAGCCCACGCGGGTGGTGTACGCCTTGAGGATGCCGATCACGGTGGTGATCCGGGTCGGGCCGATGCCCGAGCCCGCGCTGGCGCCGCCGGAGGTCGGGTTGGACGACGTGACGAACGGGTAGGTGCCGTGGTCCACGTCGAGCAGCGTGCCCTGGGAGCCCTCCAGCAGCACCGTCTCGCCGCGCTCCAGCGCCTGGTTGAGCAGCAGCCGGGTGTCCGCGATGCGGCTGGTGAACCTGCTGCCGTGCTCCAGCACGCTGTCCACGACCTGCTCGGGGTCGAGCGCCTTGCGGTTGTAGACCTTGACCAGCACCTGGTTCTTGAAGTCCAGCGCGGCCTCGACCTTCTGCCGCAGGATCTTCTCGTCGAGCAGGTCCTGGGCGCGGACGCCGACGCGGGCGATCTTGTCCTGGTAGCACGGGCCGATGCCGCGACCGGTGGTGCCGATCTTGGCCTTGCCCAGGTACCGCTCGGTGACCTTATCGATCGCCACGTGGTACGGCATGATCAAGTGCGCGTCGGACGAGATGAGCAGGCGGCTGGTGTCCACGCCCTGCTCGTCGAGCCCGTCGAGCTCTTCCAGCAGCACGCCGGGGTCCACGACGACACCGTTGCCGATGACGCTGGTCACACCCGGGGTGAGGATGCCGGAGGGGATGAGGTGCAGGGCGAACTTCTGCCCGTCGGGCAGCACGACGGTGTGCCCCGCGTTGTTGCCGCCCTG
>NZ_DATLEC010000174.1:0-8387 GCF_035525475.1 Lentzea sp.
CGCCGCATACCAGCCGGGGAAGGCCGCGAACGTGGCACCGATCGCGACGATGAGCCACACCTCGTTGCCGTCCCAGACCGGCCCGATGGTGTTGATCATGACTCGGCGTTCGGCGTTGTCGCGGCCCAGGACGGGCAGCAGCATGCCGACGCCGAAGTCGAACCCTTCGAGGAACAGGTAGCCGAGCCACAGCACGGCGATGAGCACGAACCAGAGCGTTTCCACGTCGTCTCTCCCCTAGTACGCGAACGCCAGGGCGCCGTCGTCTGACTTCTGGGGCAGTACGCCGGGTATCCCGCCTCTGACGTACTTGCGGATCAGGTAGAACTCCACGACCGCCAGCGCGCTGTAGACCGCGGTGAGGGCGATGAGCGAGGTCAGGATCTCGCCGGGGGTGCTGTTCGACACCGCCTGCGCGGTGAACATCCAGACACCGTCCACACCGGACGGGTTCGGCACCACCACGAACGGTTGCCGGCCCATCTCGGTGAAGATCCAGCCGAAGCTGTTGGCCAGGAAGGGGGTCGCGATGCCGGCGAGGCCGAGGACCGGGAACCACCATTCGGTGGGCGTCCGGTTCCTCCGCGTCAACCAGAGCATGAAGACACCCAGGCCGGCCGAGATGCCGCCGAACCCGATCATCAACCGGAAACCCCAGTAGGTGACGGGAAGCGCGGGCACGTAGTCGATCGGCTTGCCGCTGAGCTCGCCCAGCCTGTCGTCGACGGGGTAGAACTCGCCGTACTTCTGCTGGTACAGCGGCACCAGGTCCCCGATGCCCTTGACCTCGCTGCTGAAGTCGTTGTGCGCCAGGAAGCTCAGCAGTGCGGGGACCGTGATGCTCTTGACGTTCTCGCAGTCGGGCCTGGTGACGTCACCGTACGCGAAAACGCTGAAGCTCGCGGGCTGTTCGGTGTGGCACAACGCTTCCGCGGCGGCCATCTTCATCGGCTGCTGCTCGAACATCAGCTTGCCCTGCAGGTCACCGCTGACGCTCAGAGCCACGAACGCGACCACGCCGACCCAGGTGCCGAGCTTGAGCGAGCCGCGCCAGACGCGATCCTCCTCCGACTTGCGGTACAGGTGCCAGGCGGCGATCCCGACGAGGAACGCGCCGGCGACCGCGAACGCGCCCGCGATGGTGTGCGGGAAGGCGGCGAGCACCGTGTTGTTGGTCAGCACCGCCCAGATCGAGGTGAGGCGCGGGCGTCCGTCGTCCATCACGATGCCCACGGGGTGCTGCATCCACGAGTTGGCGGCGAGGATGAAGTACGCGCTGGCGATCGTCGCGAGGCTGAACGCCCAGGCGCAGGCGAGGTGGACCTTCTTCGGCAGCTTGTCCCAGCCGAAGATCCACAGGCCGAGGAAGGTCGACTCGACGAAGAAGGCGACGATCCCCTCCATCGCGAGCGGCGCGCCGAACACGTCACCGACGAACCGCGAGTAGGCGCTCCAGGCCATGCCGAACTGGAACTCCTGCACGATGCCCGTCACGACGCCCATGGCGAAGTTGATCAGGAGGAGCTTCCCCCAGAACTTCGTCATCTTGTAGTAGCGCTCATCGCCCGTGCGCACCCACGCGGTCTGCATCCCCGCGACCAGCACGGAAAGGCCGATCGTCAACGGCACCATCAGAAAGTGGTAGACGGTGGTGATGCCGAACTGCCACCGCGCGAGCTCGAGTACTTCCACGTCTTCGAGCGTAGGTGTGGATCATGGCCGTTATCAGGTACGACGGTCCCGTCCCGGGTCGGGACCAAGGTCCCGTGCGCTACGTCACGCCGTCCGGATCCCATGGGTCCGTTACGATGGATGGGCCAGAGGGGAGTAGTTCCCACCGGAGCAGTCAGCCGGTGGCGTGGTGATCGACATACTGGTCCGCCTTCGAGCGGATCCGGTCCCACACCCGTCTTGTACGGGCGAACGAGACCTCCGGCCGGGTTGTGCACCATGCCCGGTCGGGGTCTGTCGCGCCTCCGTCCGGGTTCTACTTCGGACGTGGAGGACCTCGTGGCCACTTCATTGCTCGCGTTCATCACCGCTTTCGCGGTGGTGTTCCTCGTCGAGCTCCCCGACAAGACCATGGTCGCGACCCTGGTCCTGACCACGCGCTACCACGCCTGGCCGGTGTTCACGGGTGTCGTGGCGGCCTTCGCCGTGCAGAGCGTCGTGGCCGCCGCGTTCGGCTCGTTCATCACCCTGCTCCCGGACCGCGTGGTGGCCGCCGTGGTCGCCGCGCTGTTCGGCATCGGCGCCTTCATGCTGCTCAAGGAGGGGTTCTCGCGCGACGAGGACTCCGCGGACGAGGCCGGGGCGCGCACCGAGGTGCCGTTCTGGCGGGCCGCGCTGACGTCGTTCGGCGTGCTGTTCGCGGCGGAGTGGGGCGACGCCTCGCAGCTCGCGACCGCCGGCATCACCGCCCGCTACGGGGCGCCGTTCGCGGTCGGGCTCGGGGCCTGGCTCGCGCTGGTCGCCGTGGCGGGGCTGGCGGTCCTGGTGGGACGCAAGCTGGCCGGGAGGCTGCCGACGCACTGGATCCAGCGGGTGGCCGGGGCGATCTTCGCCGTGTTCTGCGTGGTCGCGGTGACGCAGGTGTTCTGAGGCGTCACCACACCGGTCGGAGCCCCGGCTGGTCCTCGCCGTGGACGTGCCGCAGGTACGCGGCGAGGCCCTGCCTGATGGTGGTGAGCGTCGTGGCTCCGATCGCCTCGGCCATCTCGGCTTCGAGGTCCGCCCAGAGGTTGTCCGCGAGTTTCAGGTAGTCGCGGCCCTTCGTCGTCAGCGTGACGTACTGCGCGCGCTTGTCCGTGGGGTGCGGCTCCCTGAGCACGTAACCCCACTCGTCGAGCTCGTTGACGATCTTCGCCGCCGCCTGCTTGGTGACGCCGAGGTGCTGTCCGATGTCGACGGTGGTGGCGCGCTTCTCCTTGAGGAACCGGAAGACGTAGCCGTGCGCGGGCCGCAGCGGTTCGAGGCCGATCTGCCGCAGGCGGTCGTGGAACTGGTCGCCCATGACGCGGTACGTCATCGCGAGCAGCATCGGCACCGGTTCCACGCGCTTCTCCGGGGTAGACAACTTGGTTGACCTTATTCTAAGGTTAGTCAACTTCGTTGACTACTTTGGAGGTCATCTTGCTGGTCACGGGAGAGTCCGCCGTCGCGCGCTCGTTCGGCGGGTTCGAGTTCAGATCACTGGCAGTGCCGTCGCGAGGCAGCACCGAGATCGCGCTGTGGACGGTCGACGTGCCGGAGGGAGGCGACGGAACGCCCCACCGCGCGTCGAAGGAGGAGGTGTTCTACGTGCTGTCCGGGTCGGTGACGATCCAGGGGCAGACGGCATCGGCCGGTGACGCGATCGTCGTGCCGCCCGGCACCGAGCTGTCGCTGACCGGAGGACCCGCCAGGGTCCTGGTCGCGACGTCGGTCGGCATCGAGGCCGTGCTGGCGGACGGGTCGACGATCACGCCGCCCTGGTCGGTCTAGGGCCTAGTTGGCAGGGGAGCCGTCCTCGCGGGGAGGCACCGGAGAGGTGTCCGGGACCTCTTCGCGCAGGTCGTGCGCGATCTTCTTGGCCTCGTCGATGAGCTGCTGGGACTCGTCGAGGCGGCTCTCGTCCGGCGGCGTGAGCTGGTTCTCGTCCGGCGCGGCGAGGCGTTCTTCTTCCGGTGCGGTCACGGCCCCAGGATCGGCGGATCCGGCCTCCGTCAAACTCGGTCCAGCAGGCTCCGCACGTGGGCGGCGAGCCGTTCCGCGATCTCCAGGTCCCACTCGCCGTCGGCCGCCGGTGCGGTCGTCCGGCCGGCCACGACCTGCTCGCCGAGCAGGCGCCGCTCGGCGGGCGTGAAGTCGGTGACGGCCCGGCGGAGCAGCGGCAGGGCGTCGTCGAACGCCTCGCCGCGCAGGCCCGTCAGCCACTCGTCGACGAGGCCGAACAGGCGGGGGTCGGCCGCCAGGAGCGTGGCCGATCCGCGCAGGAAGCCCGCGACGAACGCCGTCGCCACCGAGCGGTGCAGGCGCGCGGCCACGTCGTCGCTGGTCAGCTCGCCCGCTTCCCAGAGCAGGCGGGTCGCCCTGCCCGTCGGCAGGCCGTGCGCCTCCGCCTTGGCTAACGCGTGGAGGGCTCGCCACCAGGTCTTCTGGTGGTCTTCGTCGGCGGCGAGACGGGCGGCCTCGTGCGCGCCGTCGATCGTGACGAGCGCGTTGTCCGCCGTTTCGTCGTCGATGCCGCGGCAGGCGATCGGGAGGCCGACCGCGCCTCGGGTGAGCAGGCCGTGCAGGGCCACGCGCAGCAGTTCCGGGTCGGTGCCGCGGACCGAGCCGTAGCGGACCGTGCGGGCGAGGTCGGGGAGGGCGGCGAGGAGCTCCAGGGCGTCGGTGGCCATCGCGGCACAGCGGTCGAGTGCGGCGCGGGCCTCGGTGACGGCCTTGGGCAGCTCGCAGCCGACGGACCTCGTGAGGGTCGCGGCGGCGTCGGCCACTCTCGTCGCGTCTTTCGCGGCCTGCGTGAGGACGTTCTCGGCGGCCGTGTGGACGGTGGTGCCGTGACGCGCGGCGACCGCCACGGACACCGCGAAGATCGGGTCCCAGCGCAGCTGCCAGACCTCGGCGAACGTGCCGAGCGAGTGGGAGCGGTCCTGCTTGCCCCAGGGGACGCCGAGGACCTCCAGGCGCCGCAGGAGCTTCGAGCGTTCGCGGTCGGTGTCCTTGCGCAGGTCCAGCTTGAGCTGCTTGGGCTGGACGTCGGCGGGGAGGCGGAGCCTGCGTTGCAGGCGCTGGAGATCCGCCGCCAGCGGCGAGCGCGGGACGGCCTCGCCGACCTCGCCGAGGCGTTCACCGACGACGAGCTTGCGGTGGACGAGCTGGAGCGGGACCTCGTCGCCGCCGCAGAGGACGGCCAGCGCCGCCTCGGTGACCTCGCTCAGGCCCGCGCTCGGGCGTTCCCTCAGCGCCGCGAGGGTTTCCGCGAGCCGGACGGCTTCCACGGCGCTCGCGGTCGAGGCCGGGAGGTCTTCTTCCCGCAGCACCGCGGCGGCTTTCGCGAACCAGCGCGGGACGACGTCGGCCTGGTGCTGCCAGAGATGCGCGTACCAGCCCGGCGAGTCGACGCCCGCGCCGTAGCCCGACTCCGCGGAGAGCTGGCCGTGGCTCCACGGGACCCAGGTGCCGGAGATCTTGCGGCGCCGCAGGCCTTTCAGCAGCGCGGTGTCCGCGGCGACCGTCGAGCCGGCCATCAGCGCCGGGACGTGCCAGGCGCCGCACACGACGACGATCGGGCCGTCGGTCTCCTTGCGCGCCTTGCGGATCGTCTGGCGCATGAACGCTTCTCGCTTGAGCGTGCGTTCGCCGACCTCGTCCTCGAACTCCGCGCGCACGGCCACCATGGCCTCGGCGATGGCGTCCGCGAGGTCGAGCGGGTCGGACGCGCTGTGCTCGACCACGTCCTCCCACCAGCGTTCCGGGTCGTCGAAACCCGCGGCCTCGGCCAGCAGGCCGATGGGGTCGACGTTCCCGCTCGGACCGTCGTCCCCGATCGACGCCGCGGCCGGCAGGTCGAAGAACCGGGCGGTGGCGCCGTTCTCGTCGGCGTAGCGCAGCGCCTGCCACTCCGGGGAGAACTCGGCGAACGGCCAGAAGGCGGCGTTCTCGGGATCGGTCTCGTCGTGCAGCAGGATCGCGACCGGCGGAGTGAGGGCGTGGACGTGCTCGAGCAGCCCGTCCGCCTCCGGTGGGCCCTCGACCAGGACGAGCGCCGGCCGGGTCTGCTCCAGCGCCCGCTTGACCATGCGCGCCGAGCCGGGGCCGTGGTGGCGGATGCCGAGGAGAACGGGGTCGCGACGTGCGTCAGTCACCGCTGGCGTCCAGGCAGGCCCGGTAGAGGTCGCGCCACTCGGCACGCTCCTTCAGCACCGTCTCCAGGTACTCCTGCCACACCGTCGCGTCCGACACGCGGTCCTTGATGACCGATCCGATGAGCCCGCTCGCCAGCTCGTCCGCACCCAGCGTGCCGTCGCCGAAGTGCCCGGCGAGCGCCATGCCGTTCGCGATGACCGAGATGGCCTCCGCCGTGGACAGGCTGCCGCTCGGCTTCTTCAGCTGCGTGCGACCGTCCACGGTGGAACCGCCGCGCAGCTCGCGGAAGATCCGCACGACTCGGCGCACCTCGTCGAGCGCGGGCGGTTCGGCGGGCAGCTGCAACGCCTTGCCGAGCTGCTGCGAGCGGGTCAGGACGATCTCGACCTCGGCGTCCTCGGTGGCGGGCGGCGGCAGCACGACGGTGTTGAAGCGCCGCGCGAGCGCCGACGACATCTGGTTGACACCGCGGTCGCGGTCGTTGGCCGTGGCGATGACCGTGAAGCCCGGCACGGCCTGGACCTGCGAGTTGAGCTCCGGCACCGGCAGCGACTTCTCGCTGAGGATCGTGATGAACGAGTCCTGCACCTCGGACGGCATGCGGGTCAGCTCCTCGACCCTGACCACCGCGCCCTGCTGCATGCCCTTCATGACCGGGCTGGGCACCAGGGCGTTCTCGCTGGGACCCTCGGCGATGAGCCGGGCGTAGTTCCAGCCGTAGCGGACCTGGTCCTCGCTCGTGCCCGCCGTCCCCTGCACCACCAGCGTCGAGTTGCCGCTGACGGCCGCCGCGAGGTGCTCGGACAGCCACGACTTGGCCGTGCCCGGCACGCCCACGAGCAGCAGCGCCCTGTCCGTGACGAGCGTGCCGACCGCGACCTCGACCAGCCGGCGCGAGCCGACGTACTTCGGCGAGATCACCGTGCCGTCGGGCAGCGTGCCGCCCAGCACGTACGTGACCACGGCCTGCGGCGACAGCCGCCAGTTCGGCGGCCGCTGCCGGTCGTCCTGCGCCGCGACGGCCTCCAGCTCGGCGGCGTACTGCTGTTCGGCCGTCGGCCTGAGCACGGCGGTCACGGGGCCTCCTGGGTCGGTGCTGGGGCGAACGATTCGCGCAGGCGGATCCGGAGTCTGAGGACCTCCAGCTCCAGGGAGCTCTCCGGCCAGCGACGGGTCAGAGCCTCCCAGCCGGCGCCGAGCAGGTCGGCGTCGCCCCGCGCCAGCACCACGTTCGGCGGCCGGCCCGACCGCCAGCGCGGGTCGGGCAGGGCGGCGAAGCGCTGCAACAGCGCGCGGGTGGTCTCCGGCGACCAGGGCGCCGGCAGCTGGGAGCAGGCGTGGTCGAGCAGGTCGTAGTGCCAGTTCTCCGACACGGCGACGACGGCCTGCTCGGCGACCTTGGCGGGCAGCGCCGCCAGCATCTCCAGCTGCTCCATACCCGTCAGCGTCTCGGCGGCGGCCACCGCCCACGGCCGCGGGTCGTTCGTGGCGGCGAGCTGGTCCGCGACGCCTCTCAGGAGCGCGGCGGCCCACGGACCCCGCCGGAGGATGCCGGCGGCTTTGGCGTCGTCGGCCTTGAGCGTCGAGGTCCAGTACGACGGCGGAACGCTCGCGGCCGCACCCCGGATCCGCCCGGCCACACCCTTCTCCGAGCCGTCGCGCATGAGGTCGCGCTGCTCGGCCTCGTCGGCCGGCCGGGTCCAGAGCTCCTCCGGCCGCACGTCGAGGCCGTCCTCGGTGAGGCGCAGACCGTGGCGAAGGCGGTGTGCCGCACGGGCGGCGAGGCGCGTGGGCCGCAGCCTGCGCAGGAGCCGGAGAGCCTCGTCGTGGACGGCGGCCGCCTTGTCGTCGAGAGCCGCCTCCAGCAGCCGCTCGTCCTGCGGCCCCAGACCGGTCTCGAGGGCGCTGATCAGCACCTGGCGGTCGGCCGAGCGGCGCGACACCTCGAACTCCCGCGCGATGAACGCGCCGACCTCCACCGGGGCGACCTTGCGCTTGCGGCGGAGAGCGCGGACGCGCTGCGCGCTGGGCAGGTCGAGGATCTCCTCGAGCGGGACCTCGTCCACGAGCGGCGCGGTGCCGCTCGCCCAGGACCAGCCGGGACGGGTGTTCGCGAGCCAGCGCCCCCTGGTGCCGAGGACCTCGACCACGGCGGCCCTGAGGCCGGGCCGGGCGGTGCCCAGGGCGAGGAGGGCCGGGAGCATCCGGTGCTCGGCCACGACGTTGCCCGCCTTGGCCAGGGCGCACCACTCGGTCAGCAGGACCTCGTCGTCGAGGCTCATGATCGCTTCCAGGACCGCGCGGGCGGCCGGGCGCGGGAAGGCGGCGGACTCGGGCGGGGCGAGCGGCACCGGCTCCGCCGACACCTCCTGCGGGAGGGCGGCGCCGAACGCGGCCACGCCCAGGGCGGCGCAGTCGGCCAGCAGTGCCGTGGGGTCGCCACCGCCGCGGGTGGTGCCGATGAGGAGGTCCTGGACGGTCTTGGACCACTCGTCCTTCACGCCACCACCTCCCAGGCGCGGGCGACGCGGTGGTGA
>NZ_DATLEC010000179.1:0-2909 GCF_035525475.1 Lentzea sp.
GGACGGCCCGGACTACCTGATCGAGGCTGCGACCCTGACCGGCGCGCAGGTCGTGGCACTGGGCAAGCGCACCTCGGGCGTCATGGGCTCCGACGAGTTCCGCGACCGCGTGGCCGCCATCGGCACCGCGGTGGGCGAGTCGACGTGGGCCATGCCGCTGCCGGAGGAGCTGCGCGCGGACCTCGACTCGCGTCTGGCGGACCTGGCGAACATCACCGGCCACCGCTGGGGCGGCATGCTCGCGGCCGGTCTGTTCCTGCGCGAGTTCGTGGCCGAGGGCGTGCAGTGGGCGCACATCGACGTCGCCGGCCCCGCGTTCCACACCGGTGGCCCGTACGGCTACATCTCGAAGGGCGGCACCGGCGTCCCGGTCCGCACCATCGCGGCCGTGCTGGCGGACATCGCCGCCAACGGCTGACCTTTCCCACCGCTTTTCCGCGACGGGCGGAGATTCCTCGGAGTCTCCGCCCGTCGCGCTTTTCCGGGCATCCTTCGCCGACCCTTTGCAACCAGTCATTTGCGGTCGATGTCAAACGTGTCGTTGCTAGGGCGCAGGTCAGAGGCGGCGCGGAACTGATATATCGGTTGCGACGAGGTGTGCGGACGCGTTGTGGCGAGGGCCGGTTCGTCGTTGTCGCGCGTTCCCGGAAAGCGACGGGACTAGGCCGTCAGGCCCACTTGGAGGAGTATTTCCACATGGGGACGCATCACTACGAGGTCGACGTCGTCTGGACGGGCAACACCGGAAGCGGGACGTCCGGGTACAAGACCTACGAACGCGCGCACGAGGTCCTGGTCGAGGGCAAGCAGACGATCCCCGGGTCGTCGGACCCGTCGTTCCGGGGCGACCGCGACCGGCACAACCCGGAGGAGCTGCTCGTCGCGTCGCTGTCGCAGTGCCACATGCTCTGGTACCTGCACCTGGCGTCGGTCAACGGCGTCGTCGTCACCGGCTACCGCGACCACGCGACCGGCACGATGGCCGAGCACCCCGACGGGTCGGGGCGGTTCACCGAGGTGGTCCTCAACCCCGTCGTCACCGTCGCCGACCCCGCGACCCGCGAGACCGCCCAGGCGTTGCACGAGAAGGCGCACTCGCTGTGCTTCATCGCGGCGAGCGTCAACTTCCCCGTGCGCCACGAGCCGACGGTCGCGTGAACAAGGGCAGTCGCGGCACCTGAAAGCGTGGCGGCTGGCGTTGGTGCACGGGCTCGTGTCTGTCCGATGAGGACCGCGAGCGGTTGTTCGACGAGCGGCGCTCTAGCCGTTGCCCAGCTTCTTCTGGCGCGCCGTGTAGTCGCGCATGCGCTTCGGGTAACCGACGATTCCCGCGTCGTAGATCGGCATGCTCAGCTTGCGCGCGAACGAGCGCGCGGCGTCCGGGGAGGCGACGCGACGGCGTGTCCACTCGCCGTCGTGAGCGACGAGGACCACAGTGGTTTCGGTCACCGTGGTCTTCGGTTCCACATAGGCCTCGACGCCCTGGCGGCTCGCGGCCCACTTCTCGAGGTGGCCCGTGTCCTGGTGGGAGGCCGTCCGCAGCACACCTGGACGTGACTTCCTGCGAAAACGGTCGAACAGCCCCATCGAGCACCTCCTGCGCCTCGATCCACCATGGTGCCAGGAAAGGGTGTTATGAGTAGGTGAATGATCAGGATCGTGACGTGCTGTCCCATGCCGGATCACCGCGCTCCGGCAACTAGTGACAAGATGGCCGCGTACCTCGCGCGCACCCGCGCGTAGTAAGTAATCCCGAGGAGATCCGAAGTGACTTCGCCGGAACTGGAGTCGGCCACCAACGCCGATCTCGTCATCCTCGGCGGTGGTTCAGGTGGCTACGCCTGCGCGTTCCGCGCCGCTGAGCTGGGCCTGTCCGTCGTCCTGGTCGAGAAGGACAAGCTCGGTGGCACGTGCCTGCACCGCGGTTGCATCCCGACCAAGGCGCTGCTGCACGCGGCCGAGGTCGCGGACAACGCCCGCGAAGGCGACCAGTTCGGTGTGAAGAGCTCCCTCGAGGGTATCGACATCGCCGGCGTCAACTCGTACAAGGACGGCGTGGTCTCCCGGCTTTACAAGGGCCTGCAGGGTCTCGCGAAGGCCAACAAGGTCACCTTCGTCGAGGGCGCGGGCACGTTCGTCGGCCCGAACGCCGTCGAGGTGAACGGCCGGCGCTACGTCGGCAAGAACGTGGTCCTCGCGACCGGGTCGTACGCCCGCAGCCTGCCCGGCCTGGAGATCGGCGGCCGGGTCATCACCAGCGACCAGGCCCTCAACCTGGACTTCATCCCGGAGAAGGTCGTCGTCCTCGGCGGCGGCGTCATCGGCGTGGAGTTCGCCAGCGTGTGGCGCTCGTTCGGCGCGGACGTCACCATCGTCGAGGCCCTGCCCCGCCTGGTGCCCGCCGAGGACGAGTACGCGTCCAAGCAGCTGGAGCGCGCGTTCCGCAAGCGCGGGATCAAGTTCAAGACCGGCGTGAAGTTCACCGGCGCCACCCAGACCGACTCGGGTGTGTCGGTCACGCTGGAGACCGGCGACGTCCTCGACGCCGACCTGCTGCTCGTCGCGGTCGGCCGCGGCCCGAACAGCGCGGGTCACGGCTACGAGGAGGCCGGTGTCGAGATCGACCGCGGCTTCGTCGTCACCGACGAGCGCCTGCGCACGAGCCTGCCGGGCGTCTACGCCGTCGGCGACATCGTGCCGGGCCTGCAGCTCGCGCACCGCGGTTTCCAGCAGGGCATCTTCGTGGCCGAGGAGATCGCGGGCCAGAACCCGAAGGTGATCGACGAGGCGGGCATCCCGCGCGTCACCTACTGCAAGCCCGAGGTCGCCTCCGTCGGTCTCTCCGAGGCCGCGGCCAAGGAGAAGTACGGTTCCGCCGAGACGTTCGTCTACGACCTCGCGGGCAACGG
>NZ_DATLEC010000207.1:0-9441 GCF_035525475.1 Lentzea sp.
GGGCAGACCGTGCCGTTCGACGGAACCCTCGCGTCGATCAGGTAGTCCCGCACGGCGGTGGTCGCGCACCCCGACAGCCCGAGAGCCCCGTGCCCGCTGCCCTGCCACCCGACCAACGCCGACCCCGGCAGCCGCTGCGCCGCGTGCTCGGTGCCGGGCGCGGGGGTCGAGAGGTCGTTGGCCGTGCTCAGCACGACGATCGGCGGCGCGCTCTTCAGGGCGTCCACCTTCTCCGCCTTGGGTGGCGGGAACGGGTTGCAGTGCAGCAGCTGGCGGGCGTACAGGGCGCCGAACATCGCGTACTTGCCCTGCCAGTCCGCGCTCAGCGCCTTCACCCGGTCGGGTGGGATTCGGGTGGCGGTGTCGTTGCAGCCGATGATCAGGCCCGCGTCGAAGCGGGGCGGGCTCTCGTCCAGGTCGTTCACCAGCGGGTCGAGGAAGGCGAAGAGGCCGGCGGGGTCGCCGCCGCGGGCCTTCACCAGGGCGTCGGCCAGCGCCGGCCAGCGGGAGCGGTCGGCCAGGCCCGCGGTGATCGCGTTCAGGGCGGAGCCGGGGGTGAGGTCCACGTAGTCGCCGCGGACTCGTGTCGTGCGCAGCTGCGTCAGCAGTGCCTGCACGTCCTCGCGCGGGCTCGTCAGGGCGCAGTTGCGGATCTTGCAGTCGCGGGCGAACGCGTCGAGCGTCGCCTCGGCGGCTACCGCGCGGGACTCCAGGACGCCCACCTGGTCGAGTGCCGGGTCCGGGGCGCCGTCGAGGACGGTGCGGCCGATGCGGGACGGGTAGCGCTGGGCGTAGGTCGTGATGACGCGCGAGCCCTCGCCCAGGCCGATCGCGTTCAGGCGCTCGGTGCCGAGGTGGTCGCGGAGGCGTTCGAGGTCGGCGGCGGTGCGCCACGAGTCGAACGCGGTCAGCCTGCCCTCCAGGTCGAGCACGCACTCCTGCGACGCCTCACCGGCGGCGACGACGAGGTTCGACTGCTCGGCCTGAGCGGGGTCGAACTCCACGAGCTGCGCGCGCGTTGCCTGCGGTACGCAGGACAAACCGTCCGAACGACCCGTGCCGCGGCGGTCCATGCCGATGAGCGTGTACGTGCTGAGGACGTCCTTCGGCAACGTCGCCGCGAGCCGCGCGGCCTTCACCGTGCCGGGCTCGCCGCCGGGGTCGTTCACCACGACCAGCGCGCTCTTGCCCGTGCCGACGCGCATCAGCGCGATGCCGATCGTGCCGCGTCCGGGGCGTCCCGGCGGGTCGAGCACGGCGGTCATGCGCGTGCACTCGTACGTCTGGTCGGTCTGCGGGGCGTTGGCGCCGATGCGGTCCTTCATCTGCTCGTTGCACGGCGACCACGCCAGCGAGTCCTTGTTGTACTCGCTGAGCGGTGGCACGGGTTGCGGTCCCGCGAACGCGCTCTGGTCGACCGGCCCGTTGTCCTCGCCCTTCACGGCGATCACCGGCCGGGTCGAGGGTCCCGCGCTGCACGCCGTCAGCACGCTCACTGCCAGTAGGGCCAAGGCAGCGCGACGCACAGGTGTCCTCACTCTCGTTCACACTCCGGAACACGAGCCTCGCACGGGCAAGGTGAGAACCCCGTGAGACAGGATGGACGCATGTCTCACGCTGATCGGCTTCCCGTCGCCAGGCTCCTGGGCGGCATCCCGCCGACGGCTCTCGTCCTGCTCGGCATCGTCAGCGTGCAGGTGGGCGCGGCCGTCGCGAAGCAGCTGTTCGCGACGGCCGGTGCGGTCGGCACAGTGACGCTGCGCCTGCTCGTGGCCGCGATCGTGCTGGTCGCGATCTGGCGTCCATCGCTCACAATGGACCGCCGCACGCTGACCGTGGTCGTCACCTACGGCGTGGTGCTCGCGGCGATGAATTTCTGCTTCTACTCCGCGATCGACCGCATCCCGCTCGGCGCGGCCGTCACCATCGAGTTCCTCGGCCCGCTCGCGGTGGCCGTCGCGGGCTCACGGCGCTGGCTCGACGGCGTGTGGGTGCTGCTCGCGGGCGCGGGCGTGGTGCTGCTCACACGCGTGGAGGGCGGTCTGTTGTGGACGGGCGTGCTCTTCGCGCTGGCCGCGGGCGCGTTGTGGGCGGCGTACATCCTCGTCACGGCCAAGCTCGGCAGCACCACCACCGACGGCAAGGGCCTCGCGCTCGCGATGGTGGTGGGCGCCGCGATCGCACTGCCCTTCGGCGTCACGTCAGCGGGCACGGCGCTGCTCGACCCGGTCGTGCTGGCGGCGGCGGTCGCGGTCGCGCTGATGTCGTCGGTGGTGCCGTACTCGCTGGAGCTGGAGGCGTTGCGGCGCATGCCCCCACGCGTGTTCGGCATCCTGATGTCGCTCGAACCGGCGGTGGCCGCGGTGGCGGGTCTGGTGCTGCTCGGCGAGTACCTCGCCCCGGTGCAGTGGGTCGCCGTCTGCTGCGTCGTGATCGCCTCGGTGGGCGCGACGAGATCGGCGAGACCCGAGGTCTAACGGGCCCGCAGCTCGCCCTTCAGCACCGACGCGACGTCGTACCGGGCCGGGATCTCCAGCTGGTCGTAGCGGCACGACAGCGGTTCGCGGTCCGGGCGCCACCGCGCGAACTGGCCGTTGTGCCGCAACCGCACCGGCGCGTCGCCCTCTGTCTGCGTGTAGTGGATCTCCAGCACCCGCTCCGGCCGCAGCGCCACGTACTCGGCCTGCTTGCCGCGCCACCGGTTGATCTCGCCGGGGATGCGCTGACCGGGAACGGGCTCCGCCCACGGGTGCCCGGACGAGTCGGTGATCAACGGCGCGAGCTCGGCGGCCAGCTCGCGGCGTTCGGCGGCCTTGAACGACCCGCAGACGCCGATGTGGTGCAGCACGTCGTCGGAGTCGTAGACACCGAGCAGCAACGAGCCGACGGCCGTGCCGGGCTCGGTGTCCTTGTGCCAGCGCAGACCCGCGAGCACGACGTCCGCGGTCCGCGCGTGCTTCACCTTGATCATCGAACGCTTGCCCGGCGTGTAGGGCCCGTCCGACGGCTTGCCCATCACGCCGTCGAGGCCCGCGCCCTCGAACAGGCTGAACCACTGCCGGGCCGTCTCGACCGAGGTCGTCGCGGGCGTGATGTTCAGGCCGGGCAGCTCGAGCAACGCCTCGCGGCGGGCGATCGTCGGCGACTCCAGCAGCACCTCGGACCCCAGCGCGAGCAGGTCGAACGCGACGAACGTGGCCGGCGCCGACTCCGACAGCATCGTCACCCGCGAGGCCGCCGGGTGGATGCGCTCGGCCAGCGCGTCGAAGTCCAGCTCGTCGTTCTTCGCCACCACCAGCTCGCCGTCGACGACCACGCGGTCGGGCAGCACGTCGAGCATCGAGGCGACGACCTCGGGGAAGTAGCGGTTGAGCGGCTTGCCGCTGCGCGACTGCAGCAACACCTCGTCGCCGGCGCGGAACACCACGCACCGGAATCCGTCCCACTTCGGTTCGAAGAACAGGTTCGCGTCGTCCGGGATGCCGTCCACCGCGGTGGCGAGCATCGGCTGCAACGGCGGTGTCAGCGGGAGGTCCACGCGCACATCCTGCCTCCTCAGCTGGAATTCCGCCGCAGGTATCGCAACAGCAGCACGTCGTCCGCGCGCAGCACCGACGCGAGCGTCAGGTCGACGGGCGGCACGACGGGCCCGGTCGCGATCCGCGAGGCGCCGCCCACGGCCAGCAACGGTGACACCGTCAAGTTCAGCGCGTCGACCAGGTCCGCGGCGACCATGGACCCGAACAACCGCGGCCCGCCTTCGAGGTTGATCCGCCCCAGTCCCCGCGCCGCGAGCTCCGACACCGCCAGCGGAAGATCCACCTCGGTCTCACCCGCGACGATCACGTCGGCGGGCAGCGCGGGCATCCGCGCGGCCGCGCAGGTGATCACGATCGGCGGCACCTCGGTGTCCGTGAACAGCGGCAGGTCCGGCGTCAGCGACCCGCGTGCCGTCACGACCGCGATCGGCAACGGCCGCTCCCGCCGGGCACCGCGATACCCCTCCACGAGCACGGTCGTGGCACCCACCATCACCACGTCAGAGAGCTCGCGACCCAGCGAGTAGATCTTCTTGTCGGCGGGGGAGCCCAGGCCCGCGGAGCGCCCGTCGACCGACACCGCACCGTCCACGCTGGACACGAAGTTGGCGGCCACCCACGTGCGGTCCGCCGGGTACGCGTAGAGCGACTCGAGGTCTGTGTCGGTCATCTCAACGCCCGGTGAGGGCCACAACATCTGCACGAACCCATCCCACCACGCCGATAGGGTGCGGACATGCGCCTGTCCGACCGGGATCCCCAGATCGGTGCCGACGAACTGGTCGAGGGCCTGGTCCCGCCGCCGATGTTCGACACCGTCAGCTTCGACACCTACATCCCCAACCCGGACGAGCCCAGCCAGGCCGCCGCGGTCGAGGCCGGTCGCCTGTTCGCCGCGCGGGTCAGCCTCAAGCGCAAGAAGTGGTCGCTGTTCGGTTCGAGGAACGAGGACGAGGGCAAGCTCGGCCTCTACCTCGACGGCGGCTTCGGCGTCGGCAAGACCCACCTGCTCGCCTCCCTCTGGCACGCCGTGCCGGGCCCCAAGGCCTACGGCACGTTCGTCGAGCTGACGAACCTGGTCGGCGTCCTGACCTTCCCCGAGGCCGTGAAGCGGCTCAGCGGCCACAAGCTGCTCGCCATCGACGAGTTCGAGCTCGACGACCCCGGCGACACCATGCTGGTCACGCGCCTGATCAAGGAGCTGACCGCCCAGGGCGTGTTCGTCGCCGCCACCTCGAACACGCTTCCCGACAAGCTCGGCGAGGGCCGGTTCGCCGCCGCCGACTTCCTGCGCGAGATCCAGTCGATGTCCTCGAAGTTCGACGTCGTGCGCGTCGACGGCCCCGACTACCGCCACCGCGGCCTGCCCGACGCCCCGCCGCCGCTGTCCGCCGCCGACCTGGAGGCCAGGGCCGCGAACACCCCCGGCTCGACCATCGACGACTTCGACGACCTGTGCGAGGCGCTCGCCCGCGTCCACCCGTCGAAGTACGGCCGGCTGCTCGACGGCGTCACCGCCGTGCACCTGCGGGACGTCAAGCCCGCGCCCGACCAGAACGTCGGGTTGCGGCTCGTGGCGTTCGGCGACCGGCTCTACGACCGCGACGTCCCCGTCGCCGTGTCGGGGCTGCCGCTGTCGGAGTTGTTCACCGAGGAGATGCTGAACGGCGGGTACCGGAAGAAGTATCTGCGCGCTGTCAGCCGATTGGTCGCACTGTCCAGGGTTTGACTCCGGCGGCGTTCGAGTATCCACTGGTGACGAGTGGGAATGATGACGTCCCGACGTCCTCCGGAGGCACCCATGCTGAGTGAAGCCGAGCGCCGCTCGCTCGAGGAGATCGAGCAGCGGTTGTTGGCGGACGAACCGAGACTGGCCCGCACCATGAACCGCCAGGTGCGGCCCTGGCTGCTCTACTCCCTCCTGCTCGTCTTCGGCGGCCTCACGGTGCTGCTGACGGTGATCGGGGCGTTCGGTGCCGCGTTCCAGTGCCTGGTGGTCACAGCGGGTGTGATGATGTTCAGGAAGTACCCGGTGCGCCTGCGGTAGTTCCGAAACTCGCTGGCTTTCACGGCCGGGTACCCCGACGATCTCCGACGTGGGACATCTGGAAGCGAACGGGCTCGCGTACACCCTGCCGGACGGCCGGGAGCTGTTCCGCGACGTCTCGTTCAAGGTGAGCGGCGGGACCGTGGTCGCGCTCGTGGGCGCCAACGGCGTGGGCAAGACGACGCTGCAGCGGATCCTGTCGGGCGAGCTCACCCCGAAGCAGGGCAGCGTGCACGTGCAGGGCGGGCTCGCGGTGATGCCGCAGTTCATCGGCTCCGTCCGGGACGACTCACTCGTGCGCGACCTCTTGCTGTCCGTCGCGCCCGAGGCGCTGAGAGCTGCCGCGCGCGAGCTCGACGACGCCGAGCTCGCGCTGATGGACACCGACGACGAAGCCGCCCAGATGCGGTACGCGAACGCACTGACCAGCTATGGCGAGGCCGGCGGCTACGACGTCGAGGTCCTCTGGGACACCGTCACGGTCGCCGCGCTCGGCCTGCCCTACGACCGCGCGCGGTTCCGCGAGGTCCGCACGCTGTCCGGCGGTGAGCAGAAGCGGCTGGTCCTCGAAACGCTCCTGCGCGGCCACGAGCAGGTCCTGCTGCTCGACGAGCCCGACAACTACCTCGACGTCCCCGGCAAGCGCTGGCTGGAGGACCGTCTGAGGGCCACCGACAAGGCTGTGCTCGTCGTCAGCCACGACCGCGAACTGCTCGCCAACGCCGCCACGCACGTCGTCACCGTCGAGGCCCACTCCGCCTGGACGCACTCCGGCTCGTTCGCCACCTGGCACGCCGCCCGCGTCAAACGCATCGAGAAGCTCCTCGAAGACCACCGCCGCTGGAACGAGGAGCACGAACGCCTCAAGGAGCTCGTGCGCACCCTCCAGCAGCAGGGCAAGTACTCCGAGGTGATGGCCCAGAAGTACCGCGTGATGGCCGCGCGCCTCCAACGGTACGAGGACGCCGGTCCTCCTCCGGAGATCCCGACCGACGAGAAGGTCACCCCTCGCCTCAAGGGCGGGCGTACCGCCGTTCGCGCGATCACGTGCGAGCAGCTGGAACTGACCGGGCTGATGAAGCCGTTCTCGCAGGAGATCTTCTTCGGCGACCGGGTCGCCGTGCTGGGCTCGAACGGCTCCGGCAAGAGCCACTTCCTACGGCTGCTCGGCGGCGACGATGTGCGGACCTCCGGCGCGTGGAAGCTCGGCGCCCGCGTCGTGCCCGGCCTGTTCGCGCAGACGCACGAGCACCCGGAGTGGCTCGGCCGCACGCTCGTGGACATCCTCTGGCACGGCGAGGGCCGGCGGCCGGGCAAGGAGCGCGGCGCCGCCATGTCCGTGCTGGGCCGCTACGGCCTCGGCAAGGCGGGCGACCAGCGGTTCGAGAACCTCTCCGGCGGCCAGCAGGCCCGCTTCCAGATCCTGCTGCTGGAGCTGTCCGGCGCGACGTTGCTGCTGCTCGACGAGCCCACGGACAACCTCGACCTCGCCTCGGCGGAGGCGCTGCAGAACGCGCTGAACGACTTCGAGGGCACGGTCGTCGCGGTCACGCACGACAGGTGGTTCGCGAAGTCGTTCGACCGGTTCCTGCACTTCCGCGCGGACGGGAAGGTGTCCGAAGTGGACGAACCCGTCTGGACCTGATGGTTTTCACCCGAACGAGCCCCTTCTGGGACTGACTTCAAGCCCTAGCGTCGGCGGAATGACCATCTCCACCGCCTACAGCAGGGACCTGGGCGACGAGCTGCGCCGGGTGCGCGAGTCCTGCACGGGACTCACCGGCCGCGCGCTCGCCGTCCAGCTCGGCTGGGACCCCAGCAAGGTGTCGAACATCGAGCACGGACGGGCGCGCGCCAGCGAGATCGACCTGGTGCAGTTCCTGACGCTGTGCGGCAAGGACATCGACTTCTTCGAGGAGTTCCGCCGCCGCTACCGCCACGCCTTCGACCTCTACTTCGTGCAGGTTCCGGACAACCTTCGCACCATCGCGATGGCGGAGTCGATGGCAACGAAGATCACCGCCTACGACGTCGTGACGATTCACGGGCTCGTACAGACGGAGGCCTATGCGCGAGAGCTGTTCGTGGAGACGGGGATCGAGGCTCCCGAGGACATCGACAGGTTGATCCAGCTGCGCGTCGAACGACAGGCGATCATGCGGCGGCACAACCGCCCGGAGTGCGTTTTCTACCTGCACGAGATCGCGCTTCAGGTCCGGTTCGGGGATGCCAGGCTCATGGCGGACCAGTACCTGCGGCTCCTTTTCAAAACCCACGTCGTGCGGATCGTGCCCACCTCGGCCATGAAGGCCGTCGTCCAGCCGAAGTGCACTCTCTTCGAGTTCGAGAAGGCGTCGCCGATCGCCTACACCGAGAACAGCCTCGCCAAGGTGTTCGCCCAGGACAACGCCGCTGTCGCGCGGAGCAGGGCGCTTTTCACACACCTGGATTCCATCGCCTTGGATGAGGAACAATCCCGGAGCATGCTGGCGGACTACGTCAGCGGACTCCGAGGGGATTCCCATGACTCACGAACGGATCTGGCGTAAGAGCAGCTACAGCAGCGGGACCGGTGACAGCGAATGCGTGGAGGTCTCGCTCGCCCACGACGCTCTTGTGCGCGACTCCAAGAACCCGGCCTCGACCCTCGCCTTCTCCACCGACGCCTGGCACGCGTTGGTCCGCGAGATCACAGCTCCCAGCTGACGAAGGCGCCGTCGTCGATCGACGCGCCCGTCTTCCGGTAGGTGGCCTGCGCCGCCGCGTCGCCCGTGGCGGCGCCGGTCCACATCGCGTAGCAACCCCGTTCCGCGGCAAGGGCCTTCAGGGCCTCGACCAGGGCGGTGCCGATGCCGCGGCGCAGGAACGCGTCGTCCACGCCCAGCTCGTAGAGGAACATCTCCGTGCCCTTGTCCGGGTGTGTCATCTCCACGCCGGACGCGAACCCGGCGGGCACGTCACCGACGTAGGCGATCAGCAGGTGGCTGTGGTCCTGCGCCAGGAACCGGGCGGTCGCGTCCGGCCGCGGCGGCGCGTCGAACAGGTGCGCGGCGGCGAGCACGTCGTCGGGGGAGGCGGCGCGGCGGATCTTCACCACGTCAGGCTAGGTCAACTCCGCGGCGGGGGCCCGCAGGCGCGTCACCGGTCCTCGGCGACCGCGGGCAGCTTCCCGTTCCTGACCAGCCTGGTCAGCTCCTCGTGGTCGGCCTCGGTCTGGTCGGCGTAGTCGGACGCGTACTTCGCGAACGCCTCGTCCAGGTCGTTGCCGTCGCCGTCCTGGAAGTACCCGGCCAGCAGCCGCGGGTCCAGCGAACGGGTGTGGGCGCGCGCCAGCAAGGCACCGGCGAACCGGCCGTAGTCGTCCAGGTCGTCGCGCTTCAGGGTCGTCGCGTCGATCTCGCCCTTGCGGTTGCGGAACTGCCGGACGATGAACGGCCGGCCGTCGATCGTCGTCCAGCCCAGCAGGATGTCCGTCTCCGCCTGCACGAGCCGGGCGCCGTGCACGATCCGCTTGCCCTCGTGCTTGGCGGGGTCGACGTCCAGAAACGGCTGCAACGCCGAAGACCGGGCTTCTTTGGCTTGCAGCACCAGTGCTTCGGAGCCGTTGCCGTGCAGCAGGACCAGGTAGTTGCGCAGGCCGACGCTGCCGGTGCCGACGACGCGGAACGCCACGTCGGAGACGCCGTAGCGCATGATCAGGTTTCGCCGCGACTCGCGCAGGCTGTTCACGTAGGACGGAAGCGCGCCGATCACGGCGTCGGCCGTCGAAGGCGTGACGTCGGTGAACGTCGGCGGGTTCGTGACGAACCGCCACTTCTCGCCGTCGTGCGCGGTCCACTTCGCGGCGAACCGGGC
>NZ_DATLEC010000211.1:0-5743 GCF_035525475.1 Lentzea sp.
CTTGTCGCGGGCGCTGTTGTCGCGCTTGAGCGGGCGCCGTTCGCGCTCGTCGGCTTCGGGGTCGGTGAACAACCCGAGATCGTCGCTCACACCTCGTCCTTTCGGGCGGCCACAATCCGTGCCCGTGCGTCCAGCCAAGACTGCAGGATCTCGACAGCGGCAGCCTGGTCGACCACGGCACGCTGCTTCTTGCCCTTCACACCGCGCTGTGCCAGCACCCGGCTCACCACGACCGTCGTCAGTCGTTCGTCGCTGAACCGGACCGGCACCGGAGCGATGCGTTCGGCCAGGGCGGCAGCGTACGCGGTGGCCGCTTCCGCTGCCGGACCGTGCCGACCCGCCAGTGTCTTGGGCAGACCGACCACGACCTCGACCACGTCATGCTCGGCCACGAGACGTACGAGCTCGGTGAGGTCCGAGCCGCCCTTCTCGTCACGCTGCAGGGTAACCAGCGGAGTCGCCAGAAACGCCGACGGATCGCTGAGAGAAATTCCCACACGAACCGATCCGACGTCGACGCCGAGCCTCCTTCCGAGGCCCGGATCGCCGACACCAGTTGAATCAGCGCTGCTCAAGCACCTTGTCCAGTTCGTTCGTGAGAGCCGTGATGGCTTCGGGAACACCGGCCGGGTTCGTGCCGCCACCCTGGGCCAGGTCCGGCTTGCCGCCACCGCGGGCGGCGATGGCCGGGCCGAACACCGGGACGAGCTTGCCGGCGGCGAGCCCCAGGTCGCGGGCGGCGGACGTCGTGGCGACCACGAAGCTCACCTTGTCGCCGTCGACCGAGAACAGGGCCACCACACCGGGCTTGTTCCCGAGGCGGTTGCGGACCTCGCCGCCGAGGGTGCGCAGGTCGTTGCCCGACACGCCCTCCAGGCCGAGGGCCACGAGCGACAGGCCGCGGACGTCGAGGGCCTTGTCGGCCAGCGATCCGGCGTTGCCGAGCAGCTGGGCGGCGCGGACCTTCTCGAGCTCCTTCTCGGCGGACTTCAGGCGCTCGACCAGGGACTCGATCCGCTCGGGCAGGCCGTCGGAGCCGACCTTGAGCATGTCGGAGAGGTTCTGCACGATGGCGCGTTCCTTGGCCAGGAACCGCATGGCCTCGATGCCGACGTAGGCCTCGAGACGGCGCACGCCAGAGCCGACCGACGACTCGCCGAGCAGCGTGATCGGGCCGATCTGCGACGAGTGCTCGACGTGCGTGCCACCGCAGAGCTCGCGCGACCACGGGCCGCCGATCTCGACGACGCGCACGGTCTCGTCGTAGGTCTCGCCGAAGAGGGCGACGGCACCCATGTCCTGGGCACCGGCCATGTCCGTGTACACGACGGAGACCGGCAGGTCCTTGCGCACGGCCAGGTTCGAGACCTCTTCGATCTCGGAGCGGGCCTCGCCGGACAGGCCGCCGGTCCAGGCGAAGTCGAGGCGCAGGTAGCCGGGCTTGTTGTACGAACCGCTCTGCAGGGCCGACGGGCCGAGCACCTGGCGCAGGGCGGCGTGCACGACGTGCGTGCCCGAGTGGCCCTGGCGGGCGCCGACGCGCCACTCCTGGTCGACGCGGGCTTCGACGTGCTCGCCCTCGGCGATCTCACCGGAGCGGACGCGCACCTGGTGCACCCACAGCTTGCGGGCGACCTTCTGCACGTCGAGCACTTCCAGCTCGGCGTTGCCCGTGACGATCGTGCCGGCGTCGGACTCCTGGCCACCGGACTCGGCGTAGAGCGGCGTGCGGTCGAGGACGACCTCGACGATGTCGCCTTCCTTGGCGCTCTTGACCCGCTGGCCATTGAGCACGATGCCGCGCAGCGTGGCTTCGGAGGCGAGCTCGGTGTAGCCGGTGAACTCGGTCGGGCCCTGCTCCAGCAGCTCGCGGTACACCGACTGGTCGCCGTGGCCGGTCTTCTTGCCGGCGGCGTCGGCCTTGGCGCGGGCGCGCTGCTCGGCCATCAGCTTGCGGAAGCCGTCCTCGTCCACGGACAGGCCGGCCTCGGAGGCCATCTCCAGCGTCAGGTCGATCGGGAAGCCGTACGTGTCGTGCAGCTGGAAGGCCTTGTCGCCGGGCAGCGTGGCGCGACCGTCCGACTTCACCTCGGCGGCGGCACCCTCGAAGATCCGCGAACCGGCGTCGAGCGTGCGGAGGAACGTGTCCTCCTCGGCCTTGAGCACCTGCTGGATGCGGGCGAACCCGCTGACCAGCTCGGGGTAGGCCTCGCCCATGGAGTCGCGGACGACCTCGGCGAACTGCTGCAGCACCGGCTCGGTCACGCCGAGCAGGCGCGAGCTGCGGACGATGCGGCGCAGCAGGCGGCGCAGCACGTAGCCCCGGGCCTCGTTGCCGGGCGTGACGCCGTCGCCGACCAGCATGACGCCGGAGCGGGCGTGGTCGGCGATCACGCGGAAGCGGACGTCGTCGACCTCGCTGGCGCCGTACTTCCGGCCCGACAGCTGCTCGGCCTTGGAGATGACGGCGCGGACCAGGTCCGTCTCGTAGACGTTGTCGACGCCCTGCAGCAGGTAGGCGACGCGCTCGACCCCCATGCCGGTGTCGATGTTCCTGGCGGGCAGGGACCCGATCGGCTTGTGGCCCTCCTTGGGGCTCAGCTCGCCGCGGACGTCCTGCATGAAGACCAGGTTCCAGATCTCCAGGTAGCGGTCCTCGTCGACGACGGGGCCACCCTCCTGGCCGTACTCGGGGCCGCGGTCGAAGTAGATCTCCGAGCAGGGACCGCCGGGACCGGGCACGCCCATGTCCCAGTAGTTGTCCTTGCCGTCACGGCGCTGGATGCGCTCGGTCGGCAGGCCGGCGACCTTCTGCCACAGCTCGATGGCCTCGTCGTCGTTCTGGTAGACGGTGACCCAGATGCGCTCGGGGTCGAAACCGTAGCCGCCGTCGTCCTGCGAACCGGTGACCAGGTCCCAGGCGAACCGGATGGCGTCTTCCTTGAAGTAGTCGCCGATCGAGAAGTTGCCGGCCATCTGGAAGAACGTGAGGTGGCGGGTCGTCTTGCCGACCTCGTCGATGTCCGGCGTGCGCACGCACTTCTGGATGCTCGTCATCCGCGGGGCGGGCGGCGGGGCCTCGCCGAGGAAGTACGGCTTGAACGGCACCATGCCGGCGTTGACGAACAGCAGGTTCGGGTCGTCGAGCAGGAGCGAGGAGGACGGGATGAACTTGTGCCCGTTGCGCTCGAAGTGCTCGCGGAAACGCTTGATGATCTCGTGGGTCTGCACGGGAGGGTCCTTGCTGCTTGCTGGGGAAGGTCAGGGCACGACTGCGGGGCGAACGACTAGTGCTTGCCGTTCGCCCTGGGCGCTCGGCGCCCCGGCGTGAATCCCGTCTGACGTTCCACGGTCTCCTGCAACTCCTGCTCCCGTTCGGCCATTCCCGCGCGCACCTCTGCCCCGAAGGAGCCGATGGCGCCCGCGAGCTCACGCAGGCCGTCACCCACGTTAGCGCCGATGCCGGCGGGAGTCGCCTGCTTTGCGACCTCGGAGGCCTTCTTCGCGGCGAACAGCCCTGCCGCGGCACCCAGCCCGAACCAGAAGAGACGGCTCATCGCGACCCCCGCCTCAACCGGCGCTTGGAGTGCTTGTTGGGCTGCTCGGCGGCCTTGCGGCGCGCCTTGACGGCCTTGCTCACGCCGTAGGACAGCGCGGCGGCCTTGACCAGCGGACCGCCGAGCGTGGCGGTGAAGAGGCTGGTGAGCGCGGAGACGTTGCCCGTGACGGCGCGCGCGTTCGCGGTGATGCCGTCGACGCGCTCGAGCTGCGTGTTCACGTGCGTGAGCGTCGTGTTGGCCTCGGTGAACAGCGGGTCCGTGTTCTCGTGCGCCTTGCGCATCGCGATCGTCGCTTCGTCGAAGAAGCGCGCGGCCTTGAAAGCCGGGATCGCCAGCAGCAGCACGAGCAGCACGAAGGCACCGGCGGCGAGCCACCCTGGCGACACAGATCCTCCTGGTGAACCGGTGTTCTGGCTTGATCGGGCATGAGATTACCGGGTGGGTCGGACACTCCACCGATCGGCACCATTTGTTGATCTTCAGCGACCGGTGGCGCCGTCGATCTGCTCGCGAATGATGTCGGCGTGGCCCGCGTGGCGGGCCGTCTCGGTGGTCATGTGCGCGAGGAGCCACCGCAACGACTTGCGCGTGCCGTCGACCGGGACGGCCATGAGCGCCTCGGGGTCGCCCGCGGCCTCGATCGCCCGGTCGCTGTCGGCGATGGCCGCGCGGTACTCGCCGATCACCTCGGCGGTGGCCCGGCCGAGCGGGACGGTCATGCCCAGCTCGGCCTCCTCCGACCACTCCCCGCCGGCGAGGTGGTGGCCGAACCACCCGCGTTCGGCCTCCGCGAGGTGCTGGACCAGCCCGAGGACGGACGTGCCGCTGTCCACCAGCCGCCGGCGGAGCTGCTCGTCGGTGAGGCCTTCCGCCTTCTTGAGCACGCAGTGGCGCTGGAACTTCAGGAAGGCGTGCGCGACGTCCAACTCGCCCGTGTCGACGCGGGGCACCGGTTCGCGCTGGGTCTCCGCCATGGCGCCAACCGTACGGGAGTGTGAGGAATGCTCATTGACGGCTGCCGTCACAGCCTGTGAAATACCGGTCACACAGGGCTTGACACCGCAGCCTCGCGCCCTGGCGGTCAGGCAATCCCTCTTCTCGCAGGAGGCTTCGTGAAGCCGGTGTCGCACCTGGACTCCTACCGCAGGCACACCAGGGCGGACGCTCCCCCGGTCCCGGACCTCGGCGAGCCGTGGGAGGCGCGTCTCGCCGGTGCCGACGGCTACGACCTGGAGCTGGTCCACCGCTGGAACCAGGCCCCGCACGTGGCGGCGTTCTGGCGGCGGGCCTGGCCGCTGCCGCGGTGGGAGCGGCGGCTCGCGGACCACCTGGCCGGCGACGACGTGCGGCCGTTGCTGATCAGCTGGCACGGCCGCCCGGTGATCTACGCCGAGGTGTACCGGGCGGCCCGCGACGCGCTGGCCCAGTGCTACCAGGCGCGGCCGCACGACCTCGGCCTGGACCTCGCGGTCGGCGACCTCGCGCTGACCGACCGCGGCCTGGTGCGCTCGCTGCTCCCCCGGCTCACCGACGCGCTGTTCGAGGCCGACCCGCACTGCACGCGGATCGTGGTGGAGCCGGACGTGCGCAACGTGCGCGCCATCAGGTCGTTCGAGGCCGGCGGTTTCGTGGCCGCGGACGAGATCATGCTGTCCGGCAAGCTCGCACTGCTGATGGTCTGCCGTCGCTAGAAGGCGGTGATGTCCTGCGGTGCGCGTTCCTTGCGGCTGAGCGCACGCACCACGTCGATCGCACTGTGCTTGTTGAGCGCCATGCGGGTCAGCAGGTCGATCACCGTCTCGGTGACGCGGCGCGGGAACTCGGGCGTGTCCACGCCGACACTGACCGCGAGGTCGTCGGAGTGCACGACGAGCTCCATCAGCCGGCTCACCAGGTACTCGTCCAGCGGCAGCGCCCACGGTCCCCAGTGCGGCATCCGGACCGGCCGGTTCTCGCTGCCCGGCAGCGTCTTCTCCAGGTCCTGGACCGTCCGCCCGACCTCGTCGCACAGCGCGGCGTGACCGGCCCCGGCGAGCTTCTCGCCGCCCGCGCGGATGCGGGTGTGGAAGTCGGACTCGAGGTCCAGCTCGGTCCAGTTCGCCCGCGCGTAGTGCTCCATCAGCGGCACGACCGGCTCGTCGCCCACGGGCGTGGAGATCATCGACGGCAGGGGCAGGACCTGG
>NZ_DATLEC010000213.1:0-22820 GCF_035525475.1 Lentzea sp.
GTTGTCGCCATAATGGTCTGGACCATTCAGGGAGGGATCTTGGACGCCGTTGTCGCAGCACCGCGCGCTTTGCTCGGTCGCACGATCGTCGGTCCTGCCTCGGTGCGGATCAGGGACGGCCGCATCGTCGAGGTGACCACCGGTGAAGCACCACCTGGCGCAGAGGTCCTGTCCGGAGGCCTGCTGACACCGGGCCTGGTGGACGTTCAGGTGAACGGCGCCGTCGGCGTCGACTTCGCCGAGGTGGACGCCGCCGGGATGCGCGCCGTCGCCGAAGCCCTGCCGTCGACCGGTGTGACCCGGTTCCTGCCCACGTTGATCACCGCACCGGTCGACGTGGTGCTGAGGCAGGCCAGGGCCGTTCTGTCGGCTTCCGCCGCGTTGCCGGACGGGGTGGGGGCTCGGCCTTTGGGAGTGCACCTCGAAGGGCCGTTCCTGTCACCCAAGCGGGCCGGAGTGCACGACCCGTCTTTCATGGTCGAGCCTGGGCCTTCCCAGATCTCGGCCCTGCTGGAGGACGACACCCTTCGCCGTGCGTTGCGCATGGTGACCATGGCGCCTGAGCAGCCCGGTGGTCTCGAGGCTGTTCGCCGTCTTGTCGCGGCTGGGGTTCTGGTTGCTGTCGGGCATTCCGATGCCACTGGTGAGCAGACCCGTGAGGCTGCTGATGCCGGGGCTCGGATGGTCACCCACCTGTTCAACGCCCAGCGGCCGCTCGGCCACCGCGAACCCGGTGTGCCCGGTGTGGCTCTGGTCGACGAGCGGTTCACCCTCGGGTTGATCGCGGACCTGGCACACGTCGGCCCCGACGTGTGCCGGCTCGTGTTCAACGCGGCCGGAGCGCGGGTCGCGCTGGTCACGGATGCCGTTGCCGCCGCGGGCATGCCGCCCGGCCGCTACCACCTCGGCGGGGCGGACGTGCTGCTCACCGAGGACGGTGTGCCGCGGTCGCCCGAGGGCACGATCGCCGGGTCCGCCCTCACGCTGGACCGCGCCGTGCGGAACATCGTGTCGGTGGGTGTGCCGGTGGCCGATGCACTGGCTTCGGCGACGATCGTGCCGGCCGAGGTGATCGGGGAGTCCGGTCTCGGCCGCCTCGCGCCGGGTGCTGTCGCCGACCTCGTCTGGTGGGACGACGAGCTGCGGCCGAAGAAGGTCTGGGTCGACGGACGGGTGGTGTTCGACGCCGAGGTGCCCGCGGCGCCGGTCGCCGCCGGGTACGCCACCGCGGGCCAGTAAGCAGTACCGAACCGAAGGGCGCCTTCCTCCGCCACGTGCGGAGGGAGGCGCCCTTGTGTGTCCGTAGCGTTCAAATCCGACTCATTGCAATCATCCTGGGCTCGATCGTTGCGTTAGATTTCGAGCTGGTTGCAACAATAAGCAGGGTTTGGACAGGCTTTATGCAGCTTCGGTGCAATATCTGTTGTTGCTGACGACTGCGAACGCAACGTAGCGTTTTCGATGTCAGAAACAAACGGGAGACCACCGAACGCGAAAGGACCACGAACATGTCCGAGCAGCTGCGGTCCATCGCTCAGGAGATCGTCGACGCCGGGTTCACCGGTGTGGAGATCCGCGTGCACGACGAACGTGGTGAACGGTCCTTCCAGGCGGGCCTGAGCGAGTTGGGGGGAAGCGCGGAGCCACCGCCCAACGGGCACGTCCGGATCGGCAGCAACACCAAGACGTTCGTCGCGGTCGCGGTCCTGCGGCTCGTCGCGGAGGGCGGGATCGCGCTGGACGACCCGGTGGACGACCACCTGCCCGAGTTCGGGATCGACCGCCGGATCACGGTGCGGATGCTGTTGCAGCACACCAGCGGGCTGTTCAACCACACCGGCGAGTACCACGAGGACGGCACGGTCGCACCGGGGATCACCTGGCAGGGCAAGGCATGGGTGGACAGCCGGTTCGAGCACCACCGGCCGGAGGACCTCGTGCGGTTCGCGCTGAGCAAGCCGGCGCGGTTCGGGCCGGGGGCGGACTGGAGCTACGCCAACACCAACTACGTGGTGGCGCGGTTGCTGGTCGAGAGGGTCACCGGCCGCCCGTTCGCCGAGGAGATGCACCGGCTGGTCATCGGACCGCTCGGGCTCACCGGCACCTCGGTGCCGACCGGCTGGGAGGTCCCGGAGCCGCACGCCCACGCGTACTACCGCTACGACGACGGCGGCGAGGAGAAGACGGTCGACGTCACCCGGCTCGACCCGTCGTGGATCTCGAGCGGTGGCGACATGATCTCGACGACCCGTGACCTCCACGCGTTCATCACCGCGCTCGTCCGCGGTGAGCTCCTGCCGGCGCCGTTGCTGGCGGAGATGCTCGACCCGCACCCGGAGGTGGGCTACGGCCTGGGGGTGTTCGTGCAGGAAACCGGCAGCGGCAAGGTGATCACGCACAACGGCGGCGCGATGGGCCACGCCGCGTTGATGTACACCACGGCCGACGGCGCCAAGACCCTGACCGTCGCGCTGAACTACGTCGACGACGCCGGCCTGTCGCTGTCGGCGGTGTTCCAGGAAGTGGTGAAGAAGCTCATCGCCGCGGTGTTCGGCTGAGCGGGAACGACGAAGGGCCGCCCGGATCAGCTCCGGGCGGCCCTCCACGCACGACGACTAACGGGTGCGGGTCACCTTGTTCAGGCCCCTCGGGCTGTCCGGGTCGCCGCCCCTGGCCAGGGCCAGGCCGTAGGCGAGGCGTTGCACCGGCAGGATTTCCAGGATCGGCGCCACCTCCTCGGCCGTTTCCGGGATGGTGACCGCCAGGGTCGCCCCCACCTTCTCCGATGCCGAGCCGACCGCCACGACGTCTGCTCCGCGCTGGTGGATCACGTCCAGGGCGTCTCGCAGGCTGTCGCCGCCCTTGCCCAGGGACGTGATCGCCAGGACTGCCGTCTCGCCGTCCACTGCTGCCACCGGGCCGTGCAGCAGATCCGCGCCGCTGTAGGCGCGGGCTGCCAGGTAGGAGGTCTCCGCCAGTTTCAGGGAGGCTTCCAGGGCCGTCGCGTAGGAGTAGCCGCGGCCCGTCGTGAGGACTCGGTCCACGAAGCGGTAGCGGCGGACGGCCTCCTCGACGGTCGGGGCCGAGGCGTCCAGGGTCACCTGCGCCAGGTCGCCCAACGACGCGGCTGCCTCGCCGTTGCCGCCGCGCACGGCGTCGATCAGCAGGTACAACGCCAGCAGCGTGGCCGAGTAGGTCTTGGTCGCGGCTACCGCGTGCTCCACCCCCGCGGAGACGTCCACGGAGAGTTCCGCTGCCGCGTTCAGCGGGGAGTCGGACGTGTTGGTCACGGCCACCGTCAGGGCGCCTCGCCTGCGGTAGGCGGCGGTGACCTCCAGCAGGTCGGGGGAGCCGCCCGACTGGGAGGCGGTGACCAGCAGGACGTCGCGGAGGTCTGGTTCCGCGCCGTAGAGGGTGGTCGTCGAGGCCGAGACCAGGCCCGCGGGGAGTTCCAGCAGGATCTCGGTCAGGTACTTGGCGTAGATGGCGGCGTGGTCGCTCGAGCCTCGGGCCGCGAACAGGACGAAGCGCGGGGCTCGGTCGCGGATCACCGCTGCCACCTCGGCGATGGCCGCTCGCGCGTTGTACAGCGAGGAGAAGATCTCCGGCTGTGCGGCGATCTCCGCTGCCATGTGCCGGCCTGGCTGGGGCGTGGTCATGTCGTGCCTTTCAGGATCAGCTCGGCCGCGGCTCGGAGGCTCACCCGAGAACCGCCGTGGGTGTCGATGCGGGCGACGCTGCCCAGGTCCGGGCCCGGCACGCCGGTTTCCACGTGCACGACCTCGCTGCCCAGATTAGTTAAGTTTGTTACCAGTTGTCGAGCGGTCGTGTGGCGGTGGGCGTCTCTGGTCACCACGACAATCGTGCGGTCACCTGCGGTTTTCGCAACTTCTTCCGCTGTGATGTCGCGTGCCGCGATCACCTCGGTGCCGGGGAGCACCTCCGTCAGGTAGGGGCCCAGGCCCCACGGGACGTCGCCAACTGCGATCGACGGGTCCACCACCAGGTCGACCACCACCGGGTTCGTTCCGACACTAACCCGGCCGCGTGCCTCGATCGCGCGTCGAGCGGCCGTGAGACCGATCTCAGCGTCGTGGGCGTCCACGGTCGACGGGGGGAGGCCCAGGGCCAGCGAGCGGGCCGCTGCCTGGGTGAGGCGTTCCTCGGAGAGCGCGCCGGACTTCACCGCGGCGACGATCGAGTCGATCAGCCACCGCAGGTCGTCGTCGTCCAGGGCGATGCCGCCCAGGCACAGTGCGTCGACGCCTGCCGCCAGGGCCCGGACGGCGCCGTGGGCCAGGTCGCCGCCCACTGCCTTCATGTCCAGGCCGTCGGTGATCACCGCGCCGGTGAAGCCCAGCTCGGTGCGCAGCAGGTCGATGGCGTGCTTGTTCAGCGTCACCGGCGCGGTGCCCCACTCGGGGACCACGAGGTGGCCGGTCATGATCGAGCGGACGCCCGCGTTCACGGCCGCCTGGAACGGCACCAGCTCCACGGCGCGGAGCTGTTCCTCGGTGCGCGGGAGCACCGGGAGCTGCTCGTGGGAGTCCTCTGTGGACGCTCCGTGGCCCGGGAAGTGCTTGGCGCACGCGGCGACGCCCATGGTCTGCAGGCCCTCGACCCACGCGGCGACGTGCCGGGCGGCCAGGACCGGGTCCGAGCCGAACGCGCGGACGCCGATGATCGGGTCGTCCAGCGTCAGCACGAGGTCGGCGGACGGCGCCAGGTTCAGCGAGATCCCGCACTTGGCCAGCCGGGAGCCGATGGAGGCGGCCACCGAACGGGTCAGGTCGAGGTCGTTCGCCGCGCCCAGGGCGTGGTTGCCCGGCACCTCGGAGCCGCGGCCCGCGTCGAGACGCGTGACGTCGCCGCCCTCCTCGTCGATGCCGATCACCACGTCCGGGCGCACCGAACGCAGTTCGCCGCACAGCGCGGTCACCTGGGCGTCGTCGACGACATTGCGCCCGAAGAGCACAACGCCGCCGAGGCCGTCAGCGACGCGCCGCAGCAACCAGTCGGGGGCGGTCGTTCCGTGGAAACCGGGAAGCAGAACGGCTGCGGCCAACTGATCCACGCGTCATCCCTTCACTGCACCGGCGGTGACGCCGGCGACCATCTTGCGCTGCACGATCAGGAAGAACACCAGCGCCGGCACGGTGAACAGGACGGACGCGGCCATCGCGCCACCCCAGTCGGTGCCGAACGCGGTCTGGAACCCGGACAGCCACACGGGCAGCGTCTCGCTGTCCTGGCTGCGGATCAGCACCTTGGCGAACAGGAACTCGTTCCACGCCGTGATGAACGCGAACACCGACGTCGCCACGAGACCCGGTCCCAGCAGGGGCAGCGTGACCTTCTGGAACGCGCCCCACCGGCCGCAACCGTCGACCATCGCGGCCTCTTCGAGCTCGATCGGGATGCCGTTGACGAACCCGCGCAACGTCCACGCGCAGAACGGCAACGTCACCGCGAAGTACACGAGCACCAGCGACGAGAGGTGTTCGTACAGCTGGAGATCCCGCATCATCAGGAACATCGGGATCAGCAACGCCTCGAACGGCGCCATCTGCGCCACCAGCATCAGCAGCACGAAGCCCTTGCGCCCGCGGAAGGCGAAGCGCGACATGGCCACCGCGGCGGTGATGCCGACGATGATCGCGGCGAGCACCGCGGTCAGCGTCACCAGCAGGCTGTTGCCCAGCGAGGACAGGAAGCCCGGCTTGGTCCACGCCGTGACGAAGTTCGAGAACGTCACCGAGAACGGGATCAGGTCGTAGTCCGACGTAATCGTCGTGCCCTTGGGCTTCATCGCCGACGTGATCATCCAGTACGTCGGGAAGAGGAAGAACAGAGCGAGTGCGAGACCAACGACGTTGGCCGCCGACTTCTTGAGCATCAGATCTTCCCCTCCTCGGTCTGCAGGAGCTTGCGCAGGTACTGGAACGTGATCAGGCCCAGGATGACCATCATCAGCACGGAGATCGCGGCCGCGACGCCGAAGTGGCTCTTCGCGATGCCCTCCAGGTACTGCAGCACCGGCAGCGTCGTGCTCTCACCGCTGGGACCGCCCTCGCGGAACACCCAGATCTGGGCGAACACCTTGAAGTCCCACAACGTCGACAGGAACGTCACCATCATCAGCAGCGACTTGATCTCCGGCCACGTCACCGCGCGGAACGTCTGCAAGCCCGTCGCGCCGTCGATGCCCGCCGCCTCGTAGAGGTCGCGGGGAATGCCGACGAGTCCTGCGTAGAGCGAGAAGGCGAGGAAGGGGATCGCCTGCCACACGATCAGCAGGCCGACGACGGAGAGCGTCGAGGTGCCGGAGGAGAACCACGAGTAGCCGGCGAAGGAGTCGAACCCGAGCTGCACCAGCGTCTTGTTCAAGATGCCGTAGTTCTGGTCGAACATCCACTGGTACACCGTGGTGGACGCGAGGATCGGCATCGCCCAGGCGCAGAGCATCGCGATCTGCAACGCGATCCGCACCCACGGCGTGAGCACGCGCATCAGCAGCGCGATGCCCAGACCCATGCCCACCGAGGCGACGACGACGGCCACGGTGAACACGACGGTCCGCAGCGAGACGGTCCAGAAGCGCTCGTCCTGGAGCACCGCCGCGTAGTTGTCGAAGCCGGTCCACACGATCTCGCCGCGCACCAGCTCGCCGAGGTTCAGCCGGCGGAAGCTCGTCACGAAGACGGAGACGACCGGCCAGCCGATCAGCCAGAGGATCGCGATGAGAGCGGGGGCCAGCAGCAGGTAGGGCAGCAGCCTGTCGAAGGTGCTGCCCCGGCGGCGCTTGGGAGCGCCACCCGTCACGGCAGGCGGCAGCGCCGGAGGGAGGGTCCCCGCCGGCGCTGCCGTTTCGGTCGTTTTGACGGCCGTCATCTCAGCTGGGCTAGGCCATCGCCTTGGTGATGGCGTCGCTCGCGTCCTTCGTCGCCTGGTCCAGCGTCTTCGCGCCGGTCAGGTACGCGGTGAGAGCGTCCTTCAGCGGGTTCTGGCCCGCCTCGACGGCCGCCCACTTCGGCGTCACCGGGGTGACCTTGCCGTTGGGGGAGGAGTCCGCCATGGCCTTGCCGATCGCGTTGGTGGAGAGCTTCGACGTGTCCTTCGAGGTACCGGGAACAGCGCCGCCCTCGGCGAGCTGGTCCTGGTACTTCTTGGTCGACAGCAGCGCGAGGTACTTCTTGGCGGCGTCCGCGTTCTTGCTGGAGGCCGGGATCGCGAGGTTCGAGCCACCGAGGAACACGGGCGCGGCGGAGCCGGCCTTCTTCGACGGGATCGGGAACGCCGAGGTCTTGTCCTTCAGCTCCGGCTTGGCCTTGACGGCACCGGCGAGCTCCCACGGGAGGCCGACCATCATGCCGACGTTGCCCGTGCCGAAGACCTCCATCTGCTGGGGCTTCGCCTCGTCGATGTCAGCCGGGACCTTCTTGGCGGCCGACGCGTCGTAGATCGCCTTGTAGGCCTCGAAGCCCGCCTTCGCCTGCGGGGTGTCGAGCGTGCCGGTCCACTTGCCGCCGTCCTGCTTGGCGATGTCGCCGCCCTCGTCCCAGATCAGCGAGAGCAGGAAGTACCAGGACTGACCAGGCAGGTACAGCGCCTGGAAGTCCGGGTTGGACGCGTTCGCGGCCTTGAGCTTGTTGATCGCGTCGATCCACTCGGCACGCGAGGCCGGCGGCTGCGCGACACCCGCTGCCTGCAGCAGGTCGGTGCGGTAGATGACGGTGCGGTTCGCGGCGTAGAACGGCACGCCGTACTGCTTGCCGTTGAGCGTCAGCGAGTCCTTGAGGCCGCCGAGCCACTCACCGCCGTTGAACTGCCCGTTGTCCGCGGTCAGATCGGCCAGGGTGCCCTGGTCCGCGAAGCTCGCGGTCTGGGTGTTGCCGAGCTCGATCACGTCCGGGGGCGTGCTGCTGGCCAGTGCCGTGGTCAGCTTCTCCTGGATGCCGGTCCACTTCTGGACCTCGTACTTGACCTTGATGCCGTTCGCGCTCTCGAACTCCTTGTTCAAGGCGTCGGTCAGGGTCGTCGGCGCGGAGCCGTCCATGAGCCACACGGTGATCTCTTTGGTCTCCGTGCTGCTACCGCTGTTCGTGCTCGTGCCACATCCGGACACGGCCACTGCCAGTGCGGCGGCACCAGCAGCGAGTCCTCTCCAGGCCTTCACAGTGTCGCGCCCTTTCACCAAGCCCGGCCCTCGCCGGAACGTCCAAGTGGTGTAGACCAATGTGGGACAGCGTGTGCTGCGTCACCGGTCCTGTCAAGCGCGTTGCCAAAGCGTTGCGGAGTCCTCGGACCTTTTTTGTGCCGTTGGCGGGGGTTCGGCCGCACGAACCGGCAAGGACAAGGCATCCTTGTGGGGCGTGACGTGAGTGCGAGGAGGAGGCCATGCTGGAGACGACGCCTGCATCAGGCGTGGACGCCAGGACGCGGGCGCAACGCGAACCCAAGTACTGGGGTCTCAAGCGGCACCTGCTCGACCTGTTGAGGGCGTTGCCGCCTGGGTCGCCGATCCCCACGGAACGGTCGCTCGCCGCGGAGTTCGACGTCTCCAGGACGACCGTTCGCCAGGCCCTGGCCGAGCTGACGGTCGAAGGCCGGCTGCTCCGAGTGCAGGGGAAGGGCACCTTCGCGGCAGAGCCCAAGGTCGCCCAGAGGTTGCAGCTGTCTTCGTACACAGAGGACATGCGAGCCCAGGGCCGCGTGCCGTCGTCCAAGCTCATCGAGGCCTCCGAGATGCCGGCGGAGGCGGAGCTCGCCCGGTACCTCGGCGTGCGTCCCGGTGCCAAGGTGCTGCGCCTGCACCGCCTGCGCCTGGCCGACAACGAGCCGATGGCGATCGAGACGACCCACCTCGCGCTCGGCCGGTTCCGCGGTCTGCGCCGGTACCTGGCGCCCGGCGCCTCGCTGTACCAGGTGCTGTCCGAGCGGTTCGGCGTCGAGATGGGACACGCGGAGGAGACCATCGAGACCGCGCTCGCCTCGCCGGAGGAGGCGGAGCTGCTCGGCGCCGACATCGGCCTGCCGATGCTGCTGCTGTCGCGGCACTCGTTCGACACCGAGGGCAACCCGATCGAGTGGGTGCGCTCGGTCTACCGGGGTGACCGCTACAAGTTCGTGGCCACGCTGAACAGGCCGTCTTGATCGCGTGGGGCACCCCGCGCGCCCGCGCGGTGCTCGCCACGACGATCCTCGGCTCGGGCATGGCCATGCTCGACGGCACGATCGTCAACGTGGCGCTGCCCCGCATCGCGGCGGAGTTCAGCGCGTCGGTCACCGACCTGCAGTGGATCCTCAACGGGTACCTGCTCGCGCTGGCCTCGCTGATCCTGGTCGCCGGCTCGCTCGGCGACAGGTTCGGCCGGAGGCGGGTCTACGTGGTGGGCGTCGTGTGGTTCGGCGTCGCCTCGCTGCTGTGCGGCGCCGCCTGGAACGTGCCGATGCTGGTGGGCGCCCGTGTGCTGCAGGGCGTCGGTGCGGCGTTGCTGACGCCGGGTGCGCTGGCGATCCTGCAGTCGTCGTTCAACCGGGAGGACCGCTCCCGGGCGATCGGCGCCTGGTCGGGGCTCTCGGGTGTGGCCACCGCCGTGGGGCCGCTGGTCGGCGGTCTCCTGGTGCAGGCCTGGTCGTGGCGGCTGGCGTTCCTGGTGAACCTGCCGGTCGCGGCCGCCTGCGTCTTCCTGGCGTGGAAGTTCGTGCCGGAGTCCCGGGACGAGTCCGCCGGTCACCCCAACTACCTGTCCGCGCTGGTCGGGGCTCTGGGGCTCGCTTTGTTGACAGGTGGGATTGTTGAACAATCCTACGTGGTGACAATCCTCGGATTGCTCGCCATGGCGGCTTTCGGCGTGCTGCAGAAACGGTCTCGCGACCCGCTCGTGCCCGTAGAATTGTTCAACAATCGAACGTTCCTACTGTCGAACGTTCTGACGTTCCTCGTATATGCAGCGCTGGGCGGCGTGATGGTGCTGCTCGTGCTGCAGCTGCAGATCTCGCTCGGGTACTCGCCGACCGCGTCCGGGCTGGCCAGCGTGCCGCTGACGATCATCATGCTGCTGGCGTCCTCGACGTCGGGCAAGATCGCCCAGCGCTACGGCCCGCGCGTGCAGCTGATCGTGGGACCGGTGCTGATCGGGCTGGGGATGTTGTTGCTGCGCAACGCCGTTCCCGGAGCCTCCTACCTCACCGGTGTGCTGCCCGGCGTGGTGGTGTTCGGCATCGGGCTGGCCGCCGTGGTCGCCCCGGTGACCGCGACCGTGCTGGCGTCCGCGCCTGATCACCACGCCGGAGTCGCGTCGGGCGTGAACAACGCCGTGGCCCGCACCGGCAGCCTGCTCGCGACGGCCGTGCTGCCCGCGGCGGTGGGCCTGGTGGGGAGCGACTACGCGAACCCGGCCGTCATGACCGCCGGCTGGCAGATGGCGCTGGTGCTGTGCGCCGTCGCGGCGATCATCGGTGGCGTGCTGGCCGTCGGCGTGGACAACCGGGTGCTGGACGCGGCGCCCGAGCAGCACGAGGCGCCGCATCCAGGAGAGTGCCTGCACTGCGGTGTGGAGGGTCCTCCGACGCACATCAGGTCCGGCGGCGAGAAGGTGCACTGACAACGCCCTGGTGGTGCTCAGCCCGTCAGCGCGCGCACCAGCAGTGCCGGGTCGACGTTGCCGCCGGTGACGACGGCGACGCCCGTCCCGCCCAGCTTCTCCTGCGCCGCCACCGCGACGGCACCGCTCGGCTCGGTGACGAGCCGGGCGCGCCGGGCCACCCCGGCCATCGCCGCGAAGATCTCGTCCTCGGACACGGTGATCACGTCGTCGACGTACTCGG
This sequence comes from Lentzea sp., assembly GCF_035525475.1. GTDB lineage: Bacteria > Actinomycetota > Actinomycetes > Mycobacteriales > Pseudonocardiaceae > Lentzea. The sequence goes on from NZ_DATLEC010000213.1 coordinate 10,831, forward strand.
CGATGTGGGACCAGGTGAGCGCTGATGGTTCGTCTCTCAACGCGTCAGCGGCTGTCTGGGCGCGCCGCAGAGGGTTCCAGCGCACCAGTTCGCCCGTTTTGAGTGATTCGGCGATGTCGGCGGCCAGCGCGGGCTCCGCGCCGATCACGCGGACGTCGGGGCGCAGCGACTTGACGGCCGTGGCGACACCGGAGATCAGGCCGCCGCCCGACATCGGCACCACGACGGCGCCGACGTCCGGCAGGTCCTCCAGGATCTCCAGGCCGATGGTGCCCTGGCCTGCGATGACGTCCGGGTGGTCGAACGGCGGGATCAGGACCGCGCCGCGTTCGGCGACCAGGGCCTCCGCCCGTTCCACGCGCTCGGTGATGCCGACGATGAAGACCTCGGCACCCAGCGCCTTCGTCGCCTCGATCTTGACCGCCGGGGTGTTGTCCGGCATCACGATCGCCGCCGGGACGCCGTGCAGCCGTGCCGCGAACGCCACGGCCTGGGCGTGGTTGCCGCTGGAGTAGGCGACCACGCCGTTCGACCGGTCTTCCAGCCGCGCCAACGCGTTCAGCGCACCGCGGAGCTTGAACGCGCCGATGGGCTGGAGGCTCTCCGGTTTGAGCCAGCCGGGACCGAACGGCAGCAGCGGCGTGCGCACCACGTGGGGTGCGATCACCGCCGCCGCCGAGCGGACGTCTGACAACGTGATCATCCGAGGATCGACGCGAGCAGTGCCGGCTCGATGTTGCCGCCGGAGACCACGGCGACCGCCGGACCGGCGGGCAGGTCGCGGTTCAGGTACGCGGCGACGGGGACGGCGCCGCTCGGTTCGGCCACCACCCGCGTGCGGCGGGCGATCTGCCTGATCGCGTCGCGGATCTCGTCCTCGGACACGGTGACGAAGTCGTCGACGTACTCGCGGATGTGCGCCCAGGTGAGGTCCGAGGGCTCGGCGCGCAGGCCGTCGGCGGACGTGCGGGCGCGGTCGTGCGCGTCCCACCGCACCAGCTCGCCGGCGGCGAACGACGCGGCGGCGTCACCGGCCAGCTCCGGCTCGACACCGATCACGCGGACGTTGGGGCGCAACGACTTGATGGCCGTCGCGACGCCCGAGAGCAGCCCGCCGCCGCTCACCGGGACCAGAACCGTTGCGACGTCGGGGAAGTCCTCGAGGATCTCCAGGCCGACGGTGCCCTGCCCGGCGATGACGTCGGGGTGGTCGAACGGCGGGATGAGCGTGGCCTTCCGCTCCTCCACCAGTTCGGCGGCGCGCGACTCGCGTTCGGTGATGCCGACGACGAACACCTCGGCGCCGTGCACCCGCGTCGCGTCGATCTTCAACTGCGGCGTGTTCTCCGGCACCACGATCGCCGCGGGCATGCCCAGTGACTTGGCGGCGTAGGCGACCGCTTGCGCGTGGTTACCGCTCGAGTACGCCACGACACCACGCTCGCGGTCCTCGAAAGGTATGCGGGACAACGCGTTCACCGCGCCGCGCTGCTTGAAGGCCCCGATGGGCTGCAGGCACTCGGGCTTGATCATCAGGCCGGAGTCGAACGCCAGCAACGGGGTGCGCACGACGTGCGGGGCGATCGCGGCGGCAGCCGCTTGGACGTCTTCGAGGGTCACCAGGCGCATGTCGTCGATGATGCACGTCACCGGCGCACAACTCGTGAACTGTGCCCAACGTCCTACGTGTCCCCGTCATCGCCGATCCCACCGGCTTCGCGACGACCACGCCGCCCTCGTCGTCGACAGGTTCCGGACAGCCGGGCGACAGCGCGGCACCGTCGTCCCACGCCTGAACCCATTCGGTGATCACGTCACTACGTTGAGCGATAGTTAACTGTCAATTGCTACGCAACGGAGTTGATCTGTCGTGAGCTGTGACACACTTCGACCACGAACGGGTCGGAGCGTCATAGCTAACGACTCGACAAAGTCACTCGAACGGGCGAACTTTTAGCCCCAAAAGAGACGGAGGAGGACGCGATGAGGCTCGTGGAAGCACCACTTGAGCGCAGCGTCCTCTGTGCGACAGCACGCCGGAAGGAAGTGGGAGGGGTGGGGCGACCCCTGCCGCCGCCCCACCACCCGTCCCCCTAGAGCCCCCGAGAGAGGTCCCTGCAACCGATCTCTCGGGTTCCCCTGCACCCGAAAGTGAGGGAGACGCTTGATGAACCGCACGAGTGCGGCCCGTATTACCGGTGCCGTGTTGCTCGCCACCGGAGTCGTCACTGCTCTCAGCGTACCGGCGATTGGCGCGCCTGCCGCACCAGTCGCCCCAACCGGTTCCGACACGGAGAGCTACCCGGCCGAATTGCTCCAAGCGATGGAGCGCGATTTGGGCCTGAACGCTGACCAGGCACGCGTCCGGTTGGCGTCCGACCAGAAATCGGGCGAACTCGCGGAGCAGGCGAAGGCCTCTCTGGGCGACGCGTTCGGTGGAGCTTGGATCGACCAGGCGAGCGGCAGGCTGACCGTCGCCGTGACCAAGCCGGGACTCTCCGTCACCGGCGCGGACACCAAGGTCGTCCAGAACTCCCTGACCCAGCTCAGCGGGACCAAGGCAGTCCTCGACCTCATGAGCGCCCCCGCGGCGATCACGACCTGGCGGGTCGACGAGAAGTCGAACTCCGTCGTGGTCGAGGTCAACAAGAACACCCGTGACGCCGCGGCGGACAAGTTCATCGCCACCGCGAAGTCCTTCGGCTCGGCCGTCAAGGTCGAGGAGGTGACCGAGAACCCGACGACGCTGTACGACCTGCGTGGTGGTGACGCCATCTACATGGGCAGCGGCGGACGGTGCTCGCTCGGCTTCTCGGTCAGCGGCGGCTTCGTGACGGCGGGCCACTGCGGCACCACCGGCACGACCGTCCAGGGCTACAACCGCGTCGCGGCCGGCACCTTCGCGGGATCGACGTTCCCCGGCAACGACTACGCCTGGGTGCGCACGAACTCCAACTGGACCCCGCGTCCGTGGGTCAACCGCTACAACGGCTCGAACGTGACCATCACGGGTTCCAGCGAAGCTGCTGTCGGCGCGGCGATCTGCCGTTCCGGCTCCACCACCGGCTGGCACTGCGGCACCGTCCAGGCCAAGAACCAGTCGGTGAGCTACCCGCAGGGCACCGTGCGCGGTCTCACCCGCACCAACGTCTGCGCGGAACCGGGTGACTCCGGTGGTTCGTGGGTCGCGGGCTCGGGCTACAGCCAGGCCCAGGGCGTGACGTCCGGTGGTTCGGGCAACTGCTCGTCCGGCGGCACGACCTACTTCCAGCCGGTCAACCCGATCCTGTCGCGCTACGGCCTCACCCTGACGCGCGGCTAGTTCTCCAGCTCGACCTGTGAAGCGCTGTGACACCCCGGTGTCACAGCGCTTCTTCAACTGACGAGGACGATCTTGCCGTGGGCATGGCCGGTCTCGCTCAGCTCATGCGCGGCCGGACCTTCGTCGAGCGGGAAGACCCCGGCGAGCGGCACGGTGAACCGGCCCTTGTCGGCGAGTGCGGCCGCGTCGCCGAGACCGTGCAACGCCTGCGGGTCCGCGCCGGGACCCATCGTGGAGGTCGACCGGACCCCCTGCGCGCCGGTGATCGTCAGCACGCGGTCCGGTGATCCGGCGATCGCCACCAGGTCGTCCACCTCGCCGGCGCAGTGCAGCACCACGTCCGCTTCCGGAACCCGGTCTGCCAGGCCTTCGCCGTAGACGACCGGGATCGCGCCGAGCCCGGCCACGAAGTCCTGGGTGTCCTGGCCGGCGGTGCCGATCACCCGCGCGCCCCGTGCGAGAGCCAGTTGAACGGCGGCCGTGCCGACACCGCCCGCCGCTCCGGCGATGAGCACCGTCGTGCCGTCGCGCACCTCGAGCAGGTCCAGTGCCCTGGTGGCGGTCTCCGCGCTCGTCGCCGCGCCACCCGCCTGTTCCCAGCTCAGGGCCGCCGGTCTGGGAGCCCACGCCGCCAGCACGGCGTACTCGGCGTTGGCGCCGCCGAACCTGGCCAGGTCGACCATGCCGAACACCTCGTCGCCCGGCCGGACGCCGGTGACCCCGTCGCCGATCTCGTCGACGACGCCCGCCGCGTCCACGCCCGGCACGTGGGGAAGCGGGACGACCGCGCCGAACCGTCCGGCGCGCAGTGCGGCGTCAGCCGGGGAGACGCCAGAGGCCCGCACGGCGACGCGGATCTGACCGGGACCCGCGTGGGGCTCGGCGGCGTCGGCCACGTGCAGCACGCCGGCCGGGCCGAACTCGGAGAACTGGAGTGCTCGCATGGGCGGCGAAGGTAGTGGAACAGGGCGTCCGCTTCGCCCAAACTGAGACGGTGACGGCGGAAGTGACTCACAACCTGCGTTCGGACGCCCGGGACAACCGCGACCGGATCCTCACCGCCGCGCGCGAGGCGTTCGCCGCGGACGGCCTGGACGTGTCGATGCGGGAGATCGCCCGCCGCGCCGAGGTGGGCGCGGCGACCCTCTACCGGCGCTTCCCCACCAGGGAAGCACTGGTCGTGGAGGTGTTCTCGGAGCAGATGGCGGCCTGCACGGCCGCTGTCGCCGCGGGTCTGGCGCACGCCGACGCCTGGGAGGGGTTCCGCCGGACCGTGGAGGAGGTCTGCGTCGTCCACGTGCTGAACCGGGGGTTCGCCGCGGCGTTCACGAGCACGTTCCCCAGGGCGATCGACTTCGCGGCCGTGCGCGACACGGCGTTCCGCCGGCTCGCCGAGCTCGTGCGCCGGGCGAAGGCGACCGGGCGGCTGCGGCCGGACTTCACCGTCGACGACCTGGTGCTCCTGCTCATGGCGAGCGGGGGTGTCCGGGTGGCGACACCGGCCGCGGCGCGCCGGTTCGCCACCCTGTTCCTCGAAGGCGCGGCCAGTGGTGCCTCACGCGACGTCGGTGCGGGTGTCGATCTGTCAGACACCGCTTCTGGCCAGCATGCGCCGCGCGATGGCGAGGGTGAGGCGCGTCGGCAGCAACCTGGCGAACAAGAAAGTGGTCAGCGCATTGGCTTTGCCGTCGATGACCGCCGGTCCCTTGCCTGACAGGGCACGGAACACAGTGGTGGCGACAGTCTCGGCGCTTCGCGTGCCACGGTTGTTCATCGGTGTCTTCGTGGGACCGGGGCTGACCGCCACCACCCGGACCCCGGTGCCTCGAGCTTCCGCCCACAGAGCACGGGTGAACGACAGGACGTACGCCTTCGTCGCCGCGTACACCGCCAGATAGGGGGCGGGGACGTACGCCCCGGTGCTCGCGATGTTGACGACGGCTCCGTGGCCGCGGGCGACCATCGCGGGCATCAGGAGAGCGGTGAGCTCGGTCACCGCGGTGACGTTGAGGTCGATCAAGGACCGGAACCGGGCCGGATCGCCGCCGACTACCGGCCCTCGCGCGCTGGCACCGGCGTTGTTGACCAGCATCTCCACCTCGATGCCCTGGTCGGCCAACGTCCTGGCCAGCCGGGCCGGCGCGTCGGCGGTGGCGAGATCGAGTGGGAGGGCGCGCACGGTCACTCCGTGGCGCCGGCTCAGCCGCGTGGCCGTCTCGTCGAGCTTGTCGCCATCGCGGGCGACCAGGACGAGGTGCGTGCCGGAGGCGGCCAGCCGCTCGGCGACAGCCGCCCCGATGCCGGTGGAGGCGCCGGTGACGACGGCGAACTTGCCGCGGATCTGCGCTGCTGTGGTCATGATCTCGACGCTAAACCTTGACGTTGACGTCAATGTCAAGGTGAACTGACGCATGCGCATCGGCGAGCTGAGCAAGGCGACCGGCGTCAGCAGCCGGGCGCTGCGCTACTACGAGCAGCAGGGCCTGTTGCGCAGCGAGCGCCGATCCAACGGGTACCGCGAGTACGTTCCCGAGTCGGTCGAGGTCGTCGCGTTCGTCCAGGACCTGTTCCGCGCCGGTCTGTCGTCCGACGTGGTCCGCGACATCCTGCCGTGCGCCCAGGGCGAGCACCCGCGCGGCGACTGCGCCGCACTTCTGGCGCGCGTCCGGCAGGTCCGCGACGAACTCCTGCGTCAGGAACAGCACATCGCTGAGCGTCGCCGGCGGCTGGACGCCTACCTCGACGGCGGCTACGAGGCGCGTCCGGTCCGTTGACCGCGCCGCGGGCCTGGTCGGCTGAGCACACTTCGACGCACCACTAACTGAACTGCACTGATCGCTTCGACAGGCCGTACCAGAAGCCGTCGACGCTGGTGCGGGCCTTCTCGTCGCTCGCGGCGCCCAGTGCCACGAACAGCGGCGCGAAGTGCTCGGTCCTCGGGTGGGCGATGCCGGCCGCCGGAGCCTTGTGCTGGAAGTCGAGCAACGCGTCGACGTCGCCGTCGGCCAGCCGCCGGTGCGCCCAGTCGTCGAACTCCTTCGACCACGACGGCGGCTCGTAGTCCGGTCCGGCCGGGAAGTTCACGCAGCTCAGGTTGTGGGTCATGAAGCCGCTGCCGACGATGAGCACGTTCTTGTCCCGCAACGGCGCCAGCTTGCGGCCGACCTCGTGCAGCTTGCGCGGGTCGAGCGTGGGCAGCGACATCTGCAGCACCGGCACGTCCTCGTCCGGGAACATCTCCTTCAACGGCACGTAGGCGCCGTGGTCGAGGCCGCGCGTCTCGTCCTGCTCGACGTGGCCGCCGAGGAGCTTGCGCACGTCGTCGGCCAGCCCCGGCGCGCCCGGCGCCTCGTAGGTGACCTGGTAGTAGCGCTGTGGGAAGCCCCAGAAGTCGTAGACCAGCGGCACGGTGGTGGTCGCGCCGATGGTCGTCGGCGCCTCCTCCCAGTGCGCGGAGACCATGAGCACGGCCTCCGGGCGCGGGAGGGTGGCGGACCAGTCCCTGAGCTCTCTGGTCCACGTCTCGTCGTCAGCCAGCGGGGGTGCCCCGTGGCTCAGGTACAGCACTGGTGCGCTCACGTCCTCGAGCGTACGCCAGTTTGTTCAAATTTCAACGATCAAGTTCAATTTTGAACGACTGGGCTGCCGCGCGGGGGTCCTCGGCGTCGGTGATGGCGCGGACGACGACCACGCGGGTGGCTCCGGCTTCCTTGACCTCGTGGAGGTTCGCGAGGTCGATGCCGCCGATCGCGAACCACGGGCGCTCGGACTTCGTCGCCCTGACGAGGTCGAGTCCCGGTGCCGGACGGCCCGGTTTGGTCGGGGTCGGCCAGCACGGGCCGGTGCAGAAGTAGTCCACGCCAGGCTCTTCTGCGGCCGCGTGCATCTGGCCGACGTCGTGGGTGGAGCGGCCGATCACCACCTCGTCGCCGATGATCCGGCGGGCGAGCGGGACAGGGAGGTCGTCCTGGCCGAGGTGCAGCACGTCCGCGTCGACCGCGTGCGCGATGTCCGCGCGGTCGTTGACGGCGAGCAGCTTGCCGTGGCGTGCGGTGGCCTCGGCGAGGACCTCGATCGCCTCGATCTCCTGCTTCGCCTCGAGTGACTTGTCCCGCAGCTGGATGATGTCGACGCCGCCGGAGAGGACCGCGTCCGCGAACTCGGCCAGATCAGGCCGGTTCGGTGTGCAGAGGTAGAGCGTCGCGTCGGCGAGTCGTTGCCTGATCAGGTTTCCGTCGAGTCCTGGCACGCACGCACGTTAACCGTTATGTTGAAGTCGGTCCGCACGGGAGCCTGGAGAACACCGGGCTGAGAGGGAGCGTGGTTCGCTCCGACCGTCGAACCTGATCCGGGTCATGCCGGCGCAGGGAGCGTGAATGCCTTGAGCAGTGTGGAAGTGGCCGTCGTGGGTGGCGGTGTCATCGGCCTGTCCGTGGCCTGGTGCGCGGCGCGGGCCGGGTTCTCCGTGTCGGTGAGCGATCTCGGTTCGCCGCACGCCGGGTCTCGGGTCGCAGGCGGCATGCTCGCTCCCGTCGCCGAGGCGTGGCACGGCGAGGAAACCGTTACGGCGCAAGGCGTCGAGGCCCTCGCGCTGTGGCCTGGGTTCGCGGCCGAGCTGGGTGTCGGATTGTTCAACAAGGGGACGATCACCGTCGGGACCTCGCCCGGTGATCTCGCTGACCTGCGTAGGATCGTCGGATTGTTCAACAATTCGGAGGTAGAATTGTTGAACAATCGAGCGATCCGACAGCTTGAACCCTCGCTCGGACCGGCGGTGCGCGGCGGGATGCTCGTCCGCGGCGATCTGGCGGTGGACAACCGAGAGCTGCTTTCCGCTCTGCGAAAGGCCTGCGACGACGCGGGTGTGACATTCGACTCCACTGTGGACGGTCGCGTCACGGTGATCGCCGCCGGTGCGTGGAGCGGCGCGCTGCACCCGGCGCTGAAGGACGTGATCCGCCCGGTGAAGGGCGAGATCCTCAGGCTGTCCGCACGGCCGGGGGCGTTGCCGCCGCCGACGAGGACGATCCGCGCCTCGGTGTCCGGACGGTCCGTGTACCTGGTGCCGCGCGAGGACGGTCTGGTCGTCGGCGCGACCCAGTACGAGGCCGGGTTCGACACCGATGTGACGGTCGCGGGCGTGCGAGACCTGTTGCGGGACGCGGAGACCGTGCTGCCGGGCATCGCCGAGTACGCGCTGACCGAGGCCGCCGTCGGGTTCCGCGCGGGCAGCCCCGACAACGTCCCGGTGGTGCGCTGGCTCGAACCCGGCGTCATCGCCGCGACCGGCCACCACCGCAACGGACTCCTGCTGGCACCGCACACCGCTCGTCTCGTGGTCGAGCTGATCGAGGGAGGAAGCGCGTGAAAGCGCAGGTCAACGGCACTTCGCGGGACCTGGCCGACGGAACGTCGGTGGCGGCGGTGGTGACGCTGGTCGGGGCGCCGTCGTCCGGTGTGGCCGTGGCACTGGACGGTGCCGTGGTGCCGAGGGCGTTGTGGGACAGGACGATCGTGCCGGACGGCGGCGTGGTCGAGGTGCTGACCGCGGTCCAGGGAGGCTGACGTGGACGACCCGTTGATCATCGCGGGCCGGGAGTTCCGGTCCAGGCTCATCACCGGCACCGGCGGTGCCGCCAACCTCTCCGTGCTGGAACGCGCTCTGGTCGCCTCCGGCACCGAGCTCACGACCGTGGCGATGCGCCGGGTCGACGCCGCCGGGCAGACCGGCGTGCTGGAGTTGTTGCGACGCCTGGGAATCGAGGTCCTGCCGAACACCGCGGGCTGCCGCACGTCCGCCGAGGCCGTGCTGACCGCGCAGCTCGCGCGCGAAGCCCTGGAGACCAACTGGGTCAAGCTCGAGGTCGTCCACGACGAGGAGACCCTGCTGCCGGACCCGGTCGAGCTGCTCGACGCGGCCGAGCGGTTGATCGGGGACGGCTTCGTGGTCCTGCCCTACACCAACGACGATCCGGTCCTGGCGCGGAAGCTGGAGGACATCGGCTGCGCGACCGTCATGCCGCTGGGCTCGCCCATCGGCACGGGTCTCGGCATCCGCAACCCGCACAACATCGAGATGATCACCTCCAGGGCTTCGGTCCCCGTGGTGCTCGACGCGGGCATCGGCACCGCCTCGGATGCGGCGCTGGCGATGGAACTCGGCTGCTCAGCGGTGCTCCTGGCGACGGCGGTCACCCGCGCGCAGGACCCGGAACGCATGGGCGCCGCCATGCGTTGTGCGGTCGAGGGCGGACGGCTGGCGCGGTTGGCCGGACGAATTCCGCAGCGCTTTTGGGCCCAAGCGTCTTCGCCGGGGCTCTGAGGTCGCTACCGTGGGTACTCACGTGTTGGGGGATGATTGACAACTACCTGAATCCCGCCGAGGAGGACGACAAGCCGTGACGGCCCCCATTGACGCCGAGGTCGAGGACGCGACCGCGCGCCTGTACCTGGCGATCGGCCGGCTGGCCCGGTTGCTGCGACGCACCGGTTCCCCCGGACTCGGCCCCGGCGCGGTCTCCGCGCTGGCCACCCTCGCGCGCTGCGGCCCCATGCGCCTGGGCGACCTGGCGAACAAGGAGGGCGTGGCACCCCCGACGCTGTCCCGCATCGTCGCCGCCCTGGTCGAGGCCGGGTACGTGAAGCGCGAACCCGACCCGCAGGACGGCCGCGCCTGGCTCGCCACCCCCACGCCCGAGGGCGAGACGATGGTGTCCGGCGTGCGGTCCGCGCGGGTGCGCGAACTGCAGCGCCGGATCGAGCAGCTCACGCCCGAGCACGTCTCGGCGCTGGTGAACGCGCTGGACGCGTTGGAGACACTGGTCGGCGAGGAGTCGAAGTAGCGCCGGACGAGCGAGCCCGGCACGACGGCTGCCGTCGTGCCGGTGACTTCTCGACGTTCACCGGCCGCACGTCGGTCTCGCTCGGTTACCAGTGGTGGCGCCCTGAAAACGTCTCCGGGTCACCGCCCTGGGAGGTGAGCACGTACGGCTCCACAGGGTTCAGCCGTCCAGCCTCCACAGCGGCGACACCGGTCCCACGCCGCCGCCCAGCGGGTAGGCGGCCGCGACCGAGCGCACGATGAAGTCCTTGCCGAACCGCACGGCTTCCGGCACCGAGGCACCACGAGCGAGCGCCGAGCTGATCGACGACGCCAACGTGTCGCCGCTGCCGTGCGTGTGCTTGGTGTCGTAGCGAGGTCCGGGCAGTTCGATGAACTCGCGGCCGTCGTAGAGCAGGTCGAGGCACTCCGGGTCGTCCCACATGTGGCCGCCCTTCACGAGCACCCACTCGGGGCCGAGCGCGTGCAACGCCTCCGCCGCCACGCGCTGGTCCGCGCGGTCCTTCACCGCGATCCCGGTGATCAGCCGCACCTCGTCGAGGTTCGGCGTCACGAGCGTCGCGCGCGGGAAGAGCAGGCCCCGCAACGCGTCCAGCGCCGAGTCGGCCAGCAGCTGGTCGCCGTGCATCGAAGCCGAGACCGGGTCGACGACGAACGGCGTGCGACCGCCGCGCCCGATCCCGACGCGGTCCAGTGCCGGTGTGATCGCCTCGATGATGGCCGCCGAGGCCAGCATGCCGGTCTTCGCGGCCTGCAGACCGATGTCCTCGGCCACCGCGATGATCTGCGCCGCCACGACGTCCGCCGGGATCTCGGAGACTCCCGTGACGCCCAGCGAGTTCTGGACCGTCACGGCCGTGAGTGCGACGCAGCCGTGCACTCCGCACGCGAAGAGCGTGCGGAGGTCGGCCTGGATGCCCGCACCACCGCCGGAATCGCTTCCGGCGATGGTGAGGACCCTGGGTGGTGTCTGCGTCACGAAGTCTCCACGACCGGGAGGTAGACCTTGTTGCCCGTGTCGGCGAACTCGCCGGACTTCTCCGCCATGCCCGCCTCGATCGCCTCCACAGTGGACAGTCCGCGTTCCTCGGCGTAGCGCCGCACGTCCTGCGTGATCTTCATGGAGCAGAACTTCGGCCCGCACATCGAGCAGAAGTGCGCCGTCTTCGCCGGTTCCGCGGGGAGCGTCTCGTCGTGGAACGAGCGCGCGGTGTCCGGGTCGAGCGACAGGTTGAACTGGTCCTCCCAGCGGAACTCGAAGCGCGCCTTCGACAGCGCGTCGTCCCAGTCCTGGACGCCGGGGTGGCCCTTGGCGAGGTCGGCGGCGTGTGCCGCGATCTTGTACGCGATCACGCCCGCCTTCACATCGTCCCGGTTCGGCAGGCCGAGGTGCTCCTTCGGGGTGACGTAGCAGAGCATCGCGGTGCCGTACCAGCCGATCATCGCGGCCCCGATGGCGCTGGTGATGTGATCGTAGCCCGGGGCGATGTCGGTGGTGAGCGGGCCCAGGGTATAGAACGGCGCCTCGTCGCACCACTCGAGCTGCTTGTCCATGTTCTCCTTGATGAGGTGCATCGGGATGTGCCCCGGCCCCTCATTCATGACCTGCACGTCGTACTCCCACGCGATCCGGGTGAGCTCGCCCTGGGTCTTGAGCTCGGCGAACTGCGCCTCGTCGTTCGCATCGGCAATGCTGCCGGGCCGGAGCCCGTCGCCGAGGGAGAACGAGACATCATACGCCGCCATGATCTCGCAGATCTCGCGGAAGTGCGTGTAGAGGAAACTTTCCTTGTGATGGGAAAGACACCACTTCGCCATGATCGAGCC
>NZ_DATLEC010000224.1:0-25158 GCF_035525475.1 Lentzea sp.
GGCTTCGGGTGCAGGATGTCCCTGGCCTGTTCGGCGGCCCGGACGATGCTCTCGGACACGAAGTCGAGGAACCGCGAGATGTTCTCCAGGCGCGTGGCGGCCGGGGTGCCGGGCCCCAGGCTGCTGACGCCCTGCCGTGCCGCGTCGGCGAGCTTCGCCGTGCCGGCGGCGCTGGCGATCATCGACTGGTACCAGATGTCGCCCTCGTCGACGACGTAGCGCTCACGGCGCCGTTCGTCGCGCACGCGGCCGATCAGGCCCTGGCCCTCCAGGTACGACATCGCCTTGGACACCGACGCCGGGCTGACCTGCAAGTGGCTGACCAGCTCCGACGCGGTGAGGCTGCCCGAGTCGGTGGCGTAGAGGCTGGCGAGCGCCCTGGCCGTCATCCTGGGCAGGCCCTGCGCCATGAAGATGCCGGAGAACGCCTCCTCGAACTCGCGCACCGCCTCCGGGTCGCGTCCGTCGACGCGGCCGGGCGTCTGCCGGCTCTTGGCTGACGCAGGCTTGCGCCGTTGGGCCCTGCGCTCGGTGGCGAGGTGCGCGAGGTCCGCCTTGTACCCGGCGGGACCGCCGTTGCGCATCACCTCGCGCGTGATGGTCGAGGTGGGGCGGTTCAGGCCGCGCGCGATCTCTGCGTAGGCGAGGCCGTCGGCCAGGCCGATGGCGATCTGGCGGCGTTCCTGCTGGGTGAGTCGACCTCCTGGCATGCCAGGAAGCATAGCTTTCACCTTCACTTCATTGCAACAAACGTTGCGTTAGATCTACAGCTTGTTGCAATGATTTAGCTGCTACTAGCTGCTGTTACTCGATCTCAAAGCAACAAGCTCGTTGCTCAAATCCGGAAACGCAACGTAGCTTTTCGCTCATCAGAAACAACGAGCCGCAGGAGCCAGAGATGCAGACCTTCACCACCCCCGCCCCCATCGCCGCCGTCCTCGACGTCCCCGCCGGGCGCGTCCGGTTCATCGCCGCCGACCGCGCCGACACCGCCGTGGAGGTCCTGCCCCTCGACGCCTCGAAGAGCCGCGACGTGAAGGCCGCCGAGAAGACGAGCGTCGAGTTCGCCGACGGCGTCCTGCGGATCAGCGCCGCCGCCGGGAGCAAGGTGCTCGGCCCGTCCGGGTCCGTCGAGATCACCGTGCAGCTGCCCGCCGGGTCCGCCGTCGAGGCGAAGGTCGCGAGCGCCGAGCTCCGCGGCGTCGGCCGGCTCGGCGACATCGCCTTCGAGGCCGCGCAGAGCGACATCAAGATCGACGAGGCCGCGCACGTCCGCGTGACCACCCAGGCCGGCGACGTCGCGGTCGGCAGCCTCACCGGTTCCGCGGAGATCAGCACACAGAAGGGCGACATCACCGTCGCCACCGCGCTGTCCGCCTCCCTGGACGCCGGCACGACCCACGGCCGCGTCCACAACTCCCTCAGGAACGACGGCGCCACCGCCGTCACCATCCGCGCCACCACCGCCTACGGCGACATCACCGCCCGCGGCCTCTGACCACTTCACCTCTGGGGAGAAGACCATGAGCACCACCGAGAACTACCAGGCCGCCGAGAAGCTCCTCCGCCGCTCCGCCCGCCCCGGCGAGCTGGTCGCCGGGGACAAGGTCCGTCCACAGTGGATCGACGGTGGTGCCCGCTTCTGGTATCAGGTCCGGGACGGCGACGACCGGCGGTTCGTCGTGGTCGACCCGGCCGCGGGCACCCGCACGCCGGACTTCGACCCGATGCCGTTCGTCGCGGCGCCGGGCAACCCGCTGGAGGTGCCCTCCCCCGACGGCAAGGTCGCCGTCTCCCGCCGCGGCAACGACCTGTGGGCCCGCTCGGACGAACGCGAGTGGGCACTGACCACCGACGGTTCGGACGCCTACGGGTACGGCTACGGCCCGGACGCCATGAGCTACAGCACGCTGATGCGCAAGTTCGGCCTCCCGCACATGCCCCCGGCGCTGGCCTGGTCGCCCGACTCGGCCAAGCTGCTCGCCCACCGCACCGACGAGCGCGAAGTCCGCCAGGTCCACCTGACGGAGTCACGACCGGCGGACGGCGGCGCGCCTTCGTCGCGAGTGCAGCGCTACGCCTACCCCGGCGACGAGCACATGCCGTTGGCAGAGCTGGTGATCTTCAACGTCGCGGAGGGCACGACGGTCCACGCCCGGTGCGAACCGCTGCTCATGCCCGAGTTCTCGCCGCTCATGGCGGGCTGGGCGTGGTGGGCGCCGGACAGCTCGGCCGTCTACTTCCTCCGCCGCACCCGCGACCAGCACACCCTGACCCTGAACCGCGTGGACGCCTCGACCGGCGAGGTCCGGGTCGTCGTGAGCGAGACCGGCCCGACCCGCGTCGGCCCCAACCAGTTCCTGTACGGCACGCCCCTCGTCCGGGTGCTGCCCGACGAGGTGCTGTGGTTCTCGCAGCGCGACGGCTGGGGCCACCTCTACCGGTACGACCTGCACACCGGCGCGTTGCTGGGCCAGGTCACCACGGGCCAGTGGCTGGTCCGCGAGATCCTGCACGTCGCCGACGGCATCGTGTACTTCACGGCGTCCGGCCTCGTCTCCGAGGACCCGTACCGCCGCACGGTGTGCCGGGTGTCGTTGGACGGCACCGGTTTCGCGGTCGTCACGGACGACTCGCTGGACCACGTCGTCACGGTGTCCCCGGACGGGAAGTACTTCGTCGACTCCGTGTCCACTGTGGACACAGCTCCGGTCACCGTCGTCCGCGACTGGTCCGGCCAGGAGCTGGTCGAGTTGGAACGAGCCGACATCACCCGTCTGGAGGCGACCGGCTGGACCGCGCCGGAACGCTTCCGCGTCAAGGCGGCCGACGGAGTCACCGACATCTACGGCGTGCTCCACAGGCCGCGCGGGTTCGACCCCGCCCAGCGGTACGCCGTGGTCGACAGCGTCTACCCCGGCCCGCAGGTCACGAGGGTCGACCCGTGCTTCGACCCCGGCGGCATGGGCCTGGACGCGGAACCGTTGGCAGCACTCGGTTTCGTGGTGGTCGCCCTCGACGGCCGCGGCACCCCGGGCCGCTCCAAGGCCTTCCTGGACACCTCCTACGGCAACCTGGCCGACGCCGGCAGCCTCGAAGACCACGTGGCGGCCTTGAAGCAGCTGGCGGAGTCACGCCCGTGGATGGACCTGGGCCGAGTGGGCGTCATGGGCCACTCCGGCGGCGGGTTCGCGGCGGCACGGGCAGTGCTGGCCTTCCCGGAGACGTTCCACGCGGGCGTCGCGCTCTCGGGTTCGCACGACGCCCGGTACATCGGCCTGGGCTGGGCGGAGTCGTGCGACGGCGCGGACAACCCCGCCGCCTGGGAACGCGCGTCCAACGTCGAGATCGCGGACCGGTTGGCGGGCAAGCTGTTGCTGGTGCACGGCGAACTCGACGACACGGCCCACGCCATCCACACGCTGCGACTGGCCGACGCGTTGATCGACGCCGGCAAGGACTTCGAGCTGCTGATCGTGCCGGGGGCCGAGCACCTGTACATCGACCGCATCGCCTACGTGCGGACGCGCTGCTGGGACTTCCTGGTGCGCTCGCTGATGGGCGTGGAGCCGCCGGCCTACCGCCCGGAGCCGATCGCCATCGACCCCGAGGTGCTGGGAGAGATGGTCTAGCGGGACGCCTTGACCTCGGTGAGGAACGCCGACCACGCCTTGCCCGACACGGGCAGGTGCGTGGCCGGCGCCTTGCTGTCCCGGATGCCGACGCCGCGCCCGACCTCGACGCAGTTGTCCACCGGGCTGTAGCTGCTCTTGCGCCACATCGACATGCCGAGGGCCTCCTCAAGCCAGGATGCTGGTGA
The DNA here is from genome assembly GCF_035525475.1 of Lentzea sp. Taxonomy (GTDB): domain Bacteria; phylum Actinomycetota; class Actinomycetes; order Mycobacteriales; family Pseudonocardiaceae; genus Lentzea. The sequence goes on from NZ_DATLEC010000224.1 coordinate 3,821, forward strand.
TCAGCTCCCTCGATTGTTCCGCATCCAATGCCTGGCGGTCGAGCAGCTTGAGCACGTCGACGTAGGTGTCGATAGTCGCCTTGTCCTCCACGAACAGGCTGGAGTTCTCGGTTTCCGTGAAGACGACAGGCTCGTACTTCTCATATCTGAGGAGACGGAACGAACCGGAGAGCCCGGCATGTGCACCGAGGGCGGTGGGCACGACTCTCACGGTGATGTAGAGGCGGTTCCCCATCGCCAGCAGGTGGAGCAGCTGGTCCCGCATCACCGCCTCACCTCCCACGGGGAGGCGCAACGCCACCTCGTGCAGGTAAAAGACGAACTGCCTGCTGTAGTGGAAGATCCCTTGGCGCGCCGTCTTCGCGGCGATGATCTCCTCGACGTTCACGGTCTTCGCGCGTACCGACCGCTCGATGAGTGCGCGGATGTAACCAGGTATCTGCAGAGGTCCGGGGATCAGGTTCATCGACCACATGGTGATCTCGTTGGCGAGGCGCTCCTGTTCGACCAGCGACCGCACCTGGTCCGGGATCCCGTCCTCGGGAAAGACCAGGAAGCCGTTCTTGCGGGTCTCCCTGAACAGGGCGAGCAGCCGCCGGGCCTCCTCCGGTTCCACCCGGCACAGGCCGAGCAGCATCGCCACCTCGACCTCCGTGACCCCGCCCTTGCCCCTGACCAGGTCGGAGACCTTGGCCTCCTCCCAGTCGAGCAACCGCGCGATCTGCCGCTGGGTCAGACCGGTGGACCGGATGGCGTCGCGGACGCCATCACCGAACGAGCGCCCCACCACGCTCGAGAATCGTTTCGGCATGGTCGGACGCTAGAAGGCGTGCAGAAGTACTTCCATCGTTTGGGCACGACTCGCCACGAAGGAAGTACTTCTTGGAGGGCTTCTAAATCCGCTTCGAGATCAACGGGTACTCGGTCACGAGGCCGTTGGTGTCGACCTTGATGTTCTGCTCGAAGCCGCCGCTCTTGAACCGGATCACCGAGACGTCGTCGCCCACCGACACCGTCCGGTAGGTCTGGGTGACCGCGCGGACGGACAGGTCCGGCAGCGACACCCGCACGACCGGCAGCGCGTGCTCGCCGGGTTCGCGGTGCAGGGCCAGGCGGCGGATCGGGATGGCGTTGAACAGCACGGCGAACTGGACGTCGACGTCGAGGGCGTCGTTGAACGTGTCGCGCTTGCTGCCCTGGCCGTGGTCCACCAGCCAGGCGCCGTCCTCGGTCCTCGACAGGGAGCACTGGCGCTCCTCGAGGACGGTGGCCGTGCGCAGCAGCAGGCGGGTGACCTGGCCGCTCTCGCCCACGGACACCTCGAAGGAGGCGTTGAACTGCTCGTCGGGCCCGGCCGCCACCAGACGACCGGACGCGCGCAGGCGCTGGTCGTTGGACAGCAGCAGGCGGACCTGTTCGAGCCGTGGCTCGTGGATGCCCTGCCAGGTGATCATCTCAGGCCGGCGGGCAGAGGGAGGGCGGGTTTCGTCAGCCGAGGCGACGCGCCCTGCGTCAGTGGCGTTGAAGGAGTTCACTCATCCACCTGGAAGGATGTCCTTGATCTTCTCGGCGACCGAGTCGACCTGCTCTTGGTGACCGAACCTGCCCGCGACGAAGCCCGCCGCGGCGTCGATGCCCTGGTCGACCTTCTCGTGGTTCTGCTCGGCCAGGTCAAGCGCCTTGTTCTTGATCTCGTCGAAGTTCATGTGGTGCTCCTCCGCTCCTGACGCAGGGTACCCGAGCGGACCCCGACTGGTGATAGCCCGCGATCACGCTGTTCGTGCCTGGACAAGTCGGCCGTGCGAAACGCAAGATGTCGGGTGCCGCCGCCTGGTCGGCCGCCTTCGCGGCCAGAACCAGGAGGACACGCCACATGACACGGCTCCTGCGTGGAGTTATGTCCGCAGTACTGCTGTTGCCGCTCGTCGCTGTCTCCTCGGCCAACGCCACGGCCGACGCTCAGGGGAAGGCGAGGTTCGCGGTGACCACCACGGCCACGAACGTCGCGGCTCGCAGCGACCGCCGTCCCGTCGCGGGCGGGGTCCACGACTCCAAGGTCGGCAAGACCTTCATCTCGTGGGCGGGACAGTACGAGGACAGCTACGTCCAGACGTACGACCACCGCAAGTCCGCGTGGTCCGCTCCCAACCGCGTCGCGGACGGCGACTCGGACTCGCACAACTACCCGACGATGGTGCAGGCCGGGGACGGGCACCTGCTCATGTTCCGCGGCATGCACAACGTCGAGCTGCGCATGTCCCGCTCGCCGCAGGCCCACTCGGCCGACGGCGTCTGGGAGGAGACGCTGATCTCGAAGAACGCGGCGACGTACCCGATGCCGTTCGTGACGCGGGACGGCACGATCTACGTCTTCTTCCGCGAGACGTCCGGCGACCTCGACCCGGCCGTCCCCACCGACACGCGCCCGATGCTCTACGTCGTGTCCAAGGACAACGGTCGGACGTGGAAGACCTCGGCGGAACTGACCGGGGACAGGTTCGCGATCGGGTCGACGTCCCGCGCGGACAACATGAACGAGATCTACATCGGTCAGCTGCGCCTGGAGGACGACGGCCGGGTGCGGATCGTCTACACGCTCGCCGGCGGCGGTCCCGAGGGCCACAAGCACGACCGCTACCACCGCAACATCTACTACGCGTCGTTCGACCCGCGGACGCTGCGCTTCCACTCGGCGTCCGGCGAGGATCTCGGCACCCAGATCGACGACGCGGACCAGGAGACGTACCTGAAGGTCGCGGAGACCCCGCTGACCGTGCCGAACAACGTCAAGTCGCCCGACTACATCCAGCTGGTGGGCACGACGCTCGGCCGTCCGTTCCTGCTGTGGTTCTCCGGTGACGAAGCGGGCGGGCCGCTGCACGACCACCTGTCCACCTGGAACGGTCGTGCCTGGGAGACCAGGGAGGTGGCGCGGGGGCTCAGGGTCCGCGACATGGAGAAGACCGGCCCGTTCACGTGGCGCGTCTACGCCACCGAGGACGGCAAGCCGAACGTGAACACCTACCTGGTCCGGTTCGGCCGCACCTGGGACGCGGAGACCGTGATCCCGACGGCCAAGCCGGTGCAGCGCGTGGAGGTCGTGGAGAACTTCCGCGATCCGGCACGGGCGATCTTCTCGGGGGCGTCCTCGCAACGGGACGTCGCGATCGCCGACGGCGACATCACGGTGGCCGGAATCAGCCGCCGCTAGGAACGGCAAACGCCCCCAGGACCGGCGCGGAACCTGGGGGCGTTCGTCTGTGGGGCGGCGCTGACTGGATCAGGCGCCGGCCTTCTTGCGGCGAACCACGAACAGCGCGCCGACACCGGCGCCGACGAGCACCAGACCACCGACGAGGGGCCACAGGATCGAGGCACCGGTCGAGGCCAGGTCGTCCTCACCGCCACCCGGAGCCGGGTTGGCCGGGGTGGACGAGGACGGGGCCGTCACCGGGGTGGACGACGACGGGGCCGCCGAGGAGGACGTGGTCGGCGTGGTGGACGACGGCTGCGTCGGGACGACCTGGGTCTTCCAGTCGACCTTGGCCTCCTTCTGGACCTTGACCTTCTGCGGCTGCGCGACGACGAGCGACTGGGCGACGTTGTCGTCCTGGCCGTTGTGCGAGACGAACAGGCGGCCCAGCGCGATCTCGGCCTCGGCCGTGAGCTTGAAGGTGGCCTGGCCGTCCTTCGTGCCTTCCGGCACGTTCACGAAGAACTCGGAGACCTTGTCACCGGTGCCCTTGACCGCCAGCTCGGCGTCCTTCGGCATGGTGAACGGGTTGCCGGAGGCGTCGACGACGGCGACGCCCTCGGGCAGCTTCGCGGTCAGCTTGACCTCGGAGGCCGTGGTCGTGACCTTGAAGGGGCCGATCTTCTGGCCGGCCTTGCCGGACTGGGAGGCCGGGTCGACCTCCAGCGTCGGCTTCGGCGCTGCCTCGACCTTGGCGTCCGCGACGAACTTCTTGTACAGCGCCACGACCTCGGCGTCGTTCTTCTTGTTGTCGACGTCGAGGCGGGCGTCGTCGGAGAAGTGCCAGAGCGCGGCCTGGGTGGCGGCGATGACGTCCTGCTTGTCGAGCTTGTCGATGCCGAAGGTCTTGCGGATGTCCTCGACCGACTTGTTCGGGTAGGACCGGTTCAGGATCCAGAGGACCTTGCCGGGGTTCTCACCCTTGAACTTGGTCTGGGGGTTCGGGTGCTTGTCCCAGTCCACCTCCTTGAGGACGTCGCCGTCCTTGAGGGGGGTGGGCAGCTCGACGCAGTAGGCGAGGACGTTGGTGCGGTCCTTGTCGTCCTCGATGCGGAGCTTGATGACCGAGGTGCCCTGCTTCTGGGCGTTGTCGCCGTCCTTGAGCCACACGTCGTGGCCCTGCTCCTGACCACCGCGGTCCGGCGTGATCTTGACTTCGGCGTGGGCCGGAAGGGCCGAGAACGACAGGGCGGCGGTGGCGCCGAGCAGCGCGGCACCGATCCTCAACCGGGAAGCCATGGGTCTCCTCTTGCAGACTGAAGTTAGCCCGAACGCGGCGGGAAGTCGTCATCCGTCGGGACGGTCGGCACGTCGGACGTCGACACTGAACCGACAGGAAGCGCCCGGACATTAACCGATGGGGTAACACATGTCAGAGTGAGGTATGAGACCCGCTACACACTGGGTTTGACCAGCGCAAAGCCACCCAGGGCGTCCACAGTGGATAGGCGCGCGATGGATTGATTTTGTCAGGTGACGTTAGATTCGTTGCCCAACAGTTATCAATTGCCGCGTCCCGCTACGGATGAAGAGCACGAGCGGTTCAACGGTCAGGCGACCAATTCTGTGAGTTCGACCGGACGAATGTCTCCGGGACGCAGCGAGGTGCCGCGCAGGCACATCTCGCGGGGCTCCGGGCGGCTGCCGGTGAGAATCCACCGGGTGAGCCCTGCCAGCTGGTAGGCGATCAACGGCGGAACGGCGTCGCCCACGTGCCGGTAGGCGTTCCCGAGAATCGAGACGTCGAACCTGAACGTCTTGGGAAACCCTTGCAGCAGAGCCATCTCGCGGACCGTGCAGAGCCGGTGCTGGACGGGGTGGGCATAGCGCCCGTTGCCGACGTGACCGCATTCCCTCTTGATCGTCCGCGCCGGTTCGTCCCACCACATCCGGCCGTAGACATCGGGGTGCGAACCCCAGTTCTGCTGTTCGACGATCTTGTGTTGTGCAGGATTCAACAACTTCGCCGTCTCCGGTGAGCGGAGGAGATCAGCCCACGATCCGCCGTTCGCGGGAATCGCGCGCATTCTTTCGAGGCTGCGGCCCTGGGAAAAGGTCGGCGAGACGTGAATGGGGTCCTCCGGGTCGGCGAGGCCGGCCTCGATGGCGGGCAGCTTGCCGATCGCGCGCCGGACGGTGATCGCCGACGGGCGGATGACCCTGCCCTCCCAGAGGTCGTCCAGCGTGAGCAGCGGGAGGCCCGCGTCCACGGCCACCATCAGCGTCCGCTCGCGCAGCTGCGGCAGGCCGAACCTGGACAGCATGTGCGTGCCGCCCCAGACCGAGTACCCGATGCGGGTGAGCTCCTCGGCGAGGCTGTCGAAGTGGTGGCGCTGCCTGCCCTTGACGAGCTCGCGGGCGTTCTCGACGAGCACGACCTTCGGGCGCAGCTCCTGCGCGTAGACCGCGATCCGGCCCACCAGCGAGTTCCGCGGGTCGTCGCGCAGGTGGTTCAGGGAGGTGATGCGGCTGAAGCCCGAGCACGGCGGGCACGCGAGCAGCACGTCCAGCTCGCCGCGGCGCAGGCCCCAGACCTCGCGCAACGCCGCCGGCGACACCCTCGCGAGGTCGACCTCCAGCGGGTCGACGCCGATGTTGGCGCGGTAGGTGTCGTTGCAGCGCAACGAACCCAGCTTCGAGCTCGGCTTGCCGATCTGCGCGTCGGCGGCACCGACCACCCGGAAGTCGCGGTGGGCGTGGAAGCCGTAGCTCATTCCGCCCGCACCCGAGAAGATGTCGGCCACCGTGAAGGACACGGCGAGATCGTACGGGCGAGGCTCCGATGACCTTTCCGTGACATCCCGTACCTTTCCGCCCTATGGAGCTGCCGCGTGCCTGGCAACGACCTGACCCGTTGCGCGGACTCGACAGGATTTCCTGGGTCGAGGTCTGCGACGGCCGCGGTGTCGCCAGTCGTGTGTCGCGCCTGCTGCGCTCCCTGATGGACCCGAGCGCCGACGTGCGGCTGGACGCGCTCTCCTCGCTCGCCGACCGGCTGCTGACCGACGACACGGTGTCCGAGGCGTCGTTCTGCGCCGTGCCGTACCTGGTGGAGCTGGGAGCGTCCTACAAGGTCGCCGGGGACGTGCGTGATCGAGTGATCTTCCTGCTGGCCGCCATGGCGTTGGCGGGCAAGGGCTTCACCGAGGAAGGACGGCGCACGCACCGCCGGTGGAACGCCCTCGGGCGCGAACTGCCCCGCACGGCTCCCGACTGGCTGACGCAGACACGGCACGCCGTCGCGCAGGGTGCGCCGAAGATCTTCGAGGCGCTGGCGTCGGAACGGGCGGCGTGCCTCGTCGCGCTGGCGTGCGCGGTGCCGGAGAACCTGCCGTCGTTCGTCAGCGGGCTCATGAGCGACATGGTCGAGCTGCCCAACGAGGAGATGCCGGCCGGTGAGGAGATGCTCTCCGAGGCCGCCGAGATCGCCGTGGCGTTGCTGAAGCGGTCGCCGGAGCTGCTCGTCGTCGACCAGCCGAAGGTGCTCGGCGAAGGGCTGATGCGGCCCGCGCACCAGCCACGTGAGGTCACCGCGGCCCTGATGGGCTACCGGTTCGCCCTCGCCTCCGCGTACGGCGACGAGGGCGCCTGGTAGTCCCCAGTGGCGCGACCCGGAACGTCGGCTGGTTAATTCGCGCTCAGCAGGACACCTCGCGGCAGTCTGACCGCGAATTCGCCCGGCAACGTTCCGGGCCACACCACTGGCTAGGCGGTGACCGCCTCTTCGAAGCTCTCCTCGGCCGGGACGGTGTCCTCGACCGCGATGGCGGGCTCCAGGGCGCCGAGGCCCGTGCCCCACTCCTGGTCCGCCAGCGCGAAGGCCGCGACCGTCAGCGCCGCCACGGGGGCGCCCACGGGCATGTTCTCGCTGTGCAGGTCGAGGTCGAGGCGGCCACCGATCGGAGACGGGCTCAGCCGCAGCGTGGCGTGCGCGGGCTCGTCGGCGTGCGCGAGGCGGCAGGCCCAGCCCGTGAAGATCACGCGGCGCTCGTCCACCTCGGTCGGCTGCACGGCGCGCACGTTGGCGCCGACCGCACCGGCGCGGTGGTTGTCCGCGGCCTGGAGCACGAGCTCCTCGAACTCCATCGACGAGATGCCGAGGTCCCAGCCGGCGACCAGGGCGACCTGCACGAGCGCGAGCGGCAGCATCGGGACGGCGTCCTCGAAGCAGACCATCGCGCCGCCGTAGCGGGTGTTGATCTCGGTCGGCAGGAAGCCGTCCTCGGTCGCGATGCCGTCCAGCGTGAACGTGCCGCGGTAGCCGACGGTGCCGCGCAGGTGCTCGCCGACGCGGCGGGCCAGGTTGCGCATCTCGTCGCGGATCCACACGGGCGGGTCGTAGAACGACGCGCAGCCCGCGTAGAGGAACTTGGCCTGGCCCTGGCGGCGCGGCACGACCATCTCGATCGGGCGCAGCACCGCGGTGCCGTCGGGGAACACGATGCCGTGCACGCTGACCGGGATGCCTTCCAGGAACGGCATCACGCGGACCTGGTCGCACTTGGGCGCGAGCACGTCGAAGGCTTCCTTGGCCTCCTCGTACGACCGCACGCGGCGCACGAAGTTCGCGCCGCCGTTGATCGCGGGACCGTCACCGGACCAGACGACGCCCGCGCCGCGGTCCAGGATCTCCGAGGCGCCCCAGAGGCGTTCGAAGTCGAGGTCGAACACCATCGCGGGCGCGCGGCGAGCCGACAGCTCGTCCCAGAGCGCGTCGATGGTGGTCTTGTTCTCCAGCTCGACCCAGTCGTGCTGCCGGGCGTTGAGCACCGGGCGGCCCTGGAAGGTGCCGATCTCGTTGTACGGCGTGCTGATCACGACCGCTTCCGCGTCCGCGTCGAAGTCCTCGAGGATCGCCTTGACCTCGGCGCCCGGCTTGGTCAGCAGCTTGCCGAGGCGGCGCTGTTCGACGGCGACGAGGCTGCCCTTGATGCCCAGCGACACCCAGCGGGCGATCTGGGAATCATGCAGCGGCGCATGATCGTCGGTATCCAGCACGAGCGTATGGCGAGCGCCGAGCGCATGGAGCTCATGCGCGCGCTTTGCCAGACGCGTGCCACCGGCCAGAACGACGAGCCGGTCACCGAACAACCTGCCGAGGCGCTCGTTGAGCGCTGCGAGTACATGATTCATCGCCGAAGAACCCGCTTTGAGAAGAAGCAGAAGATGAACCGGCGATCGCCGGGTGACGCGTAGCGTAGAGCCACCCGGTGTACGTGTCGAAGCACGGTCCGGCAACGGCCGGATGAATCTTGCGACGGGCCTGTCGGCTGGGGCCTCGCGGCAAGTGGATCAGCAGTGGATCCGGGTGCCCGTCAGGAGCGGGCAGCGTCCCGGAGGACCTGGTCAACGCGGTTGAGGAAGCTGCGCCTGGGGTTGATCGACGGTAACGGCGCGGTGAGCTCGGTGGGGCCGGGCGCGGGTGCGGCTCCCACGATCTCGGCCACGTTGCGCAGGAACTCCTGCCGCTTGAACTCGTGCACGGCGTGATCGTGCAGGAGCCCGGCGATGCTTGTGTGCACAGCGCGATGGGGATAACTCACTCGAGTGTTATCGGCTCACCCGACAGTGACCTTTAGGGTCATCTCGTGCGAGTTCTAGTGACCGGTGCCACTGGCTATGTCGGCCGGGCCGTACTGCGTGAGCTGCGAGTTCACGGTCATGAACCAGTTGCGTCCCGTCAACGCCTCTCGGAGCCGTTCGAACTGGCGGACGTGGACGCCGTCATCCACCTCGCCGCCGCGGCCCGCGTGCGCGAGTCGTTCGTCGACCCGCTCTCCTACTACGAGACCAACGTGGGCGGGACGCTCAACCTGCTCAAAGCCCTGAAGGGGCAACGCTTCCTGCTCGCGTCGACCGGCGGGGTGTACCGGCCGTCGGACGCGCCGCTGACCGAGGAGTCGGTCAGGGAGCCGTCGTCCCCGTACGCCGCGACGAAGGCCGCCGCCGAGGACCTCGTGGCGTGGGCGGCGCGGTCCGGGCAGATCGGGGCGACCACGCTCCGTCTCTTCAACGTCGCTGGAGGGGGTGACACGGACACCACTCGGGTGATCACGCGGGCCGTCGCGTCCGCCGCCGGGACGGTGCCCGGCATGGAGGTCTACGGCGACGGCACGGCCGTGCGCGACTTCGTGCACGTACGCGATGTCGCCGCCGCCTTCGTCGTGGCGCTGGAGGCGTGTTCCGTGGGCACGTCGTCGGTCTACAACGTCGGAGGGACCCCTGCGTCCGTGCAGGACGTTCTGGCCGCTGTGTCGGACGTGACCGGGCGTCCGGTTCCCGTCGAGTGGAAGCCCGCGCACCCCGGCGAGGTGCGGTTCCAGCGGGCCGACGTGTCGCGGCTGCGCGCGTTGGGCTGGGAGCCCGTGCACTCGTCGCTGGAGGAGATCGTCAGAGACCAGTGGCTCGCTTCGGCACCGGGATCCGGTCCAGGTCCTTCGCGATGACGATCTCCCCGTCGAACTCCGCCGCCGCCTCGGCGTGGAACTCGGCGGGGTCGTCGTAGCGCTGGGAGAAGTGCGTGAGGACGAGCTTGCGGACGTTGGTCTCCCGGGCGACGCGGGCGGCCTGCTGGGCGGTGAGGTGGCCGTGGTCGCCGGCGAGCCTGGTGTCGCGGGCGAGGTAGGTCGACTCGATCACCAGCATGTCGGCGTTGTCCGCGAGCTCGTAGACGTTGTCGCAGAGCCGGGTGTCCATGACGAACGCGAACTTCTGGCCCTTGCGGGGTTCGCTGACGTCTTCGAGCTTCACGCCGTCGAGCTCGCCCTGCGCCTGGAGGGTGCGGACCGCCGGGCCCTGGATGCCGTGCTCCTCGAGCTTCTCGGGGAGCATCCGGTGGCCGTCCGGTTCGACGAGCCGGTAGCCGAAGCTGTCGATGCCGTGGTCGAGCCGGTACGCCTCGATCCTGCCGAACTTGCCGCGCGCGATCTCGCCGTCCTCGTCGACGGGCTCCTCCTTGATGTCGGCGGCGTCGTAGAAGGCGCTGGCGTACCGGAGGCGTTCGAAGAAGTGGGCGCCCGACCGCGGGAAGTGCGCGTGGACGGTGTGCGGGACGCGGTCCAGGCTGAGCCGCTGGACGATGCCGGGGACGCCCAGGCAGTGGTCGCCGTGGAAGTGCGTGACGCAGATCCGGGTGATGTCGCTCGCAGCCACGCCCGCCCGCAGCATCTGCCGCTGGGAGCCGTCGCCGGGGTCGAAGAGCAGGCCTTCGCCGTCCCACCTGAGCAGATAGCCGTTGTGGTTGCGCTGGCGCGTGGGAACCTGGCTGGCCGTTCCCAGGACGATCAGTTCCCGGACTGTCACCCCCTGACGTTAACGTCTGTTCCATGCGGAGCGTGGAAGCAGCAGCGTCGTGGCCTGTCGAGAACGTGGCGGTGGCCGTCGTGTCGGACGGGGCCGTCGTCGGCTCGTTGGGCGATCAGCAACGCGTGTTCCCGCTCGCGTCGGTGACGAAGCTGCTGACGTCGTACGCGGTCCTGGTGGCCGTCGAGGAGGGCGCGGTCGAGTGGGACCAGCCGGCCGGTCCGCCCGGTGCCACCGTCCGGCACCTGGTCTCGCACACCGCCGGGTACGCGTTCGACAAGGCGGAGGTGCAGGCCGAGCCCGGCAAGCGGCGGATCTACTCCAACGCCGGGTTCGACGTGCTGGCGTCGTTCGTGGGCACGGCGTGCGAGATGCCGTTCGCGACCTACCTGCACGAGGCCGTTTTCGTGCCGCTGGGCATGAAGTCCTCGGCTCTCGTGGGTTCGGCCGGCGCCGGCGCCGAGTCGTCCGCCGAGGACCTGGCCCTGTTCGCGGCCGAGCTGCTGTCACCGTCGCTGGTCTCCGCCGAACTCGTCCGCGAGGCCACGTCGGTCGTCTTCCCCGGCCTGAACGGCGTGCTGCCCGGCTACGGCATGCAGAAGCCGAACGACTGGGGCCTCGGCTTCGAGATCCGCGACGGGAAGTCCCCGCACTGGACGGGTCTCACCCACTCGCCGCGCACGTTCGGCCACTTCGGCCAGTCCGGCACGTTCCTGTGGGTCGACCCGGAGATCTCCTCCGCCTGCGTGGCGCTGACGGACCTGCGCTTCGGCCCGTGGGCGGTCGAGGCGTGGACGCCGTTCTCCGACGGCGTCCGCGCGGAGCTGGTCAGTCGGCGAGCCTGAGCGCGAGCTGCCGGAGGATCTCCTGCACGTCGGCGTCCTCGTAGTCGTTCTCGTACGCCTGCGCGACGCCGTGGAAGGCGTAGAGCAGGCCCGCGGTGAACCACCCGAACTGCGACAGCACCTGGTCCATCGCCTGCTTGAGGGCCTGCGCGCCGGCCTCGTTCAGCTCGCCGTCGACCTTGACCTCGTAGCTGAACACGCCCTCCTGCAACGACTTGAGGGCCATGCGCAGGTAGTCGTTCGATCCGGCGCCGTCGTAGGTGAGCGTCAGGACGCCGAGCGCCCGCTGCATGATCTCCCGCTGGTCCACACGGCCACTCTGCCCCGTCGCCCGCCGCGGGCAAAGGGCCAGGCCCGCTTCGGCGCGCCGGGCCGTCGTGCTCTTCGCCTGCGCGGCCGCCGTCCCGCGTCACACGTGGCGTGCACAGTGGACGGTGAGAAACGACAAAGCCCCGGTCGGACCTATGTCCGACCGGGGCTCGTTCAGTGCGCTCGGCAGGATTCGAACCTGCAACCTTCTGATCCGTAGTCAGATGCTCTATCCGTTGAGCTACGAGCGCGTGCTATTCAATTGTAACCGATCCCCTAGAGGCTCGGCCTTGCGGAGGCTCCGGGATTTGAACCCGGGATGGGGGGTTACCCCAAACCGCATTAGCAGTGCGGCGCCATAGACCAGACTAGGCGAAGCCTCCCGGGACCATCCTCGGCCACGACGCATAGGTTACACAGGTCCTCAACCGACTTGCAAAACGCCCCCCTCCCAACCCCGTTCGCGCTGGTCAGAGCACACATGAAGGCCAGGAGAAGGGCGTTAAACGCCTGTTCACCGCGACGAGAGTGACCTAGATCATTCCGAAGCGAGTTCCAGGAACGGTTGGAGGGACTCGGGATTGCGCAGCGCTCCCCTGCTCACGGCCTTCTCCGGGTCGGCGCCGGCCAGGATCTTCTTGACCGGGACCTCGCACTTCTTGCCGTTCAGGGTGCGCGGGATCTCGGCCACGGCGACGAACCGGTTCGGGACGTGGCGCGGCGACAGCGATGAACGCAGTTCCTTGCGCAACACGGGTTCCACGTCGTCCAGCGTGACGCCGTCGAGGACCACGAAGCAGAGCAGTTCGCCTTCGGTGACGCCGGAGGTGTCGATCACCAGCGAGTCGGCCACGCCGTCGACCGACTCGACCACGCGGTAGAACTCCGAGGTGCCCATGCGGACGCCGCCTCGGTTCAGGGTCGAGTCGGAACGGCCGTAGATCACCGCCGAGCCTCGCGGGGTGATGCGGATCCAGTCGCCGTGGCGCCAGATTCCCGGATATGTGTCGAAGTACGCGTCGCGCAGCCGTGAGCCGTCGGTGTCGCCCCAGAAGTAGACCGGCATCGACGGCATGGGCTTGGTGATCACCAGCTCGCCCACCGCGTCGTCCAGTGCGGCTCCTGCTTCGTCGTAGGCGAGGACCGACGCGCCCAGGGCCCGGCACGAGAGCTCGCCCAGCCACACCGGGCGGTCAGGGGAGGCGGCCACGAAGGCCGTGCAGAGGTCGGTGCCGCCGGAGACGGAGGCGATCTGGACGTCCTCGCCGATGGCGGAGGCGATCCAGCGGAAGCCTTCCGGCGTCAGGGGTGCGCCGGTCGAGCCGACCACGCGCAGGCCCGTCAGGTCGTAGGTCGCCGACGGGTCGAGGCCTTCCTTGAGGCACGACTGGACGTATGGCGCCGAGGTGCCGAAGTAGGTGACGCGGTGCTGTTCGGCCAGGTGCCACAGGGTGTTCAGCGACGGGTAGGCCGGGCTGCCGTCGTACAGGACGATCGTCGTGCCCACCAGCAGGCCGCCGACCAGGTAGTTCCACATCATCCAGCCGGTGGTGGTGAACCAGAAGAAGCGGTCGCCGGGGCCGAGGTCGCTGTGCAGGGCGAGCATCTTCAGGTGCTCCACCACGATGCCGCCGTGGCCCTGGACGATGCCCTTGGGCAGGCCCGTCGTGCCGGACGAGTAGAGCACCCACAGCGGGTGGTCGAACGGCACCGGCGTGAACTCCAGCGCGGCGCCCTCGTTGTCCGCCAACAGCTCCGTGAACGACAGCGTGTCCGGCAGCGTGGAGCCGTTGTCCAGGTAGTCGACCAGGACGGTGGCGCGCAGGCCCGGCAGCTGCGAGCGGATCTCCTCGACGACCGGGCGGCAGTCGAACGACCGTCCGTTGTAGACGTAGCCGGAGACGGCGACGAACACCGCGGGCTCGATCTGGGTGAAGCGGTCGGCGACCGCGCGGGCGCCGAAGTCCGGCGAGCACGACGACCACGTGGCGCCGAGCGAGGCGGCCGCCAGGAAGGCGATCAGGGCCTCGGGGGCGTTCGGGACGAGTGCCACCACCCGGTCGCCCTGTGAGACGCCCAGAGAGGCCAACGCGGCCCGGAAAGCGGCCACGCGCGCACGCAGCACACCGAACGTCAAAGAAGAAGCGGCGCCGTCTTCGCGATGGAAGATCACGGCCAGGTCGTCGTCGCCACCGCGGCGCAACGCGTGCTCGGCGTAGTTCAGCGTCGCGCCGGGGAACCACTGGGCGCCCGGCATGTCCGCCGAGCCCAGCACCCGTTCGGGAGCGGAGTGGAACCGGACGTCGAAGTACTCGGCCACGGCGCCCCAGAACCCCTCGAGGTCGGAGACGGACCACTCCCACAGCGACTCGTAGTCGGGGAAGTCGTGGCCGCGTTCAGAGCGCAACCACGTCCTGAAGTCCGTCATCCCGTTGTCCCTCGTGGGGTCGGGGCGCCACAGCAGTTCGACGTCGGTGTCGGTCATGCCCCATGTCTAGTTGAGGCGCAACCGCACGTCCATGTGTGATTCGCGGACTTGCGGCAGCCCGCCTGTGTGGACCTATCCGGCAGCCAGCAGCTCGTCGACCGCGTTCGCCAGCCGCGAGGCGTCGGCGGGGGCCAGCACGAGCCAGCCGTCCTGCTTGCGCAGGAGGTAGCGGCCCTCGCGCGTGTCGAGCCACGACACCGAACGGCCGGTCGGGCGCGGCACGCCGTCGCGGTTGCGGGCGGTCAGGCCCAGCTCGCCGCCGCCGATGCGGGACGTGACGACGCGCATCAGCGAGTGCGCCTCCGGTTCGCGGACGCCGGCTTCGCGCAGGACCTCCAGGAACGCCTGCTTGCCCTCCTGCTCACCGGCCTTGCCCGCTCGCACGTAGTCGTCCCAGCGCACGTTCACGGAGCGACCGGTGCCGGGCGCGAGGCCCGGCAACGAGGACACCGTGGCCGAGGCCAGCGCGTTCGGGCGGAACGAGTAGAGGTGCACCTGGTCGTTCACCCGTGCGGCGAACGCACCGCCCCAGCCCGCGCAGGCGATGCCGCGGGCCAGCTCGGTGCCCTTGAAGTACGCGATCTCCAACGCCCGGTCGAACTCGCCGAGGCCGCTGACCAGCGCCCGGAGATCGGGATCGGGGCGGTGGACAGTGCCAAGACGACGAGCGTGCAGGGTCTGCGAGCTTTCCTCGACGAGGCGCTGCCGCGCCGCTCGGGTGGCCCCGAAGTGGGGCGTTCCGAGCGGCACGGTGCGGTCCTCGCCGTGCACGGCTTCCCACAGCAGGAAGAACTCCTGCGAGCTGACCGTGAACTGGCGATCGGTCACTGACCGATCACCGGCGGGGCCGCCTTGCGGTCCACTCCGAAGACGTTGTCGTCCTCTTCCAGGTAGCTCGCGGTCTTGTGCTCGCGCGCGTCGTCACGGCCACCGGCCGCGGGGGCACCGGCCATCGGCGCGCCACCCATCGCGAGCGGGTTCTGGAACGCCTTCGTCTGGCCTCCGCCCGCCTGCGACGCGGCAGCCGCCGCGGCACCAGCGCCACCGCGGGTGACCTCGTTGACGCCCGCCGCGCCACCGGCGACACCGGGACCGCCGGCGCCACTCGCGCCACCGCCGCCCTGGGCGCCGGAGCCGGAGCTGAACGGACGGGCCATGCCCATGCCGCCACCGAACCCGCCGCCGCCGCGTCCGCCGCCGAAACCGCCGGCACCGCCACGCGAGGACGTGCTGGTGGTGCCGCGGTTCTGGGTGGTCGTGCCGGTCGCCACCGGAGCGCCCGTCGCGCCGCCCGCGGTCGTGTCCGGGGTGCCCGGCGTGCGGGTGCCGCCGAGCTCGGGGGTGGTGGGCGTCGGGTTGACCGGGTTGACCGGGGGCGTGAACTGCTGCGGCACGGTCTGGTCGACCGCGGCCGAGTCGCGCTGGAACGCCGCCATGACGTCCGCCGCGCGGCGGTGCGAGGCGTCGTTGGCCGCGAGGGTCTGGACGGGGCTGGTGCCGATGGCCTCGAAGCCGGCGAACTCGCCGGTCGTCCGCGTCAGGCGGGCGTCCTGGAGGTTCTGCACGCCGCCGATGCCGTCCGCCTGGTCGACCGTCATCAGCCGGTCCGCGGGCCGCAGTGCCGTCCTGGGCACCGCCGGGTCCGCCGCGACCGGCGCCTCGGGGGCCGCGGGAGGCGGCGGCATCGCGGCGCGGGCGGCCTCGACGTTGTTCGTCTCGGTCGTGATGGCCACGGAGACCTTGGTGGCGTAGTTCGCCGTGTCGTCGACCCAGTTGGTGACCTCGGTGAGGCCGTCACGGGCCAGGCGCGCCGACTCGCTGTCCCAGCCGACGGTCGAGTCCTCGACGGCCTTGAGCAGGTTCGCGCGCACGCCGGCGATGTCCTCGCCGATCTTCTGCCAGTTCGTGGCGGCGGCCTGGGCACCGGCGAGGTTCACGCCCGTGTGCACCATGTTGTAGAGCTGCTCGTGCGTGTACGTCATCCAGTCGACCGGCTCGTGCAGGTCGTTGCGGTCGTACTTGTTGTCGTCGTGGTGGTGGTGCGACCCGTTGCCGCCCTTGTTGCCCTTGTTGTCGTTCGATCCGTGACTCACCAGGACCCCCCGGCGTTCTTCATGGACTTCTCGGCCTCTTCCTCGACGTCGCGCATGGTGTCGCGGTTGCGGCTCAAGGCGTTGCTGATGTCGTCGAGGACCTTGAAGAGGTCGAGCAACGCCTTGGCGGCGCCGGAGTCCTCACCGACGGCGAGGTCGGCGAACCGCGCGCTGATCGCCTTGGCGACGGGGTTCTCCCCGAGCTGCAGCGGTGTGGCCAGCTGGTCGGTCGCGCGCTTCCACAGGTCCATGACCTGGTCGCGGGCGGCGTCGACGGCCTTGATCAACGCGTCGGCGGCCTCGAAGTCGAGCGTCAGCTTCCCGTCGTCCGCCGCCTGGTCGAGCTTGGCCGCGGCGTGGCTCGCGTCCGCCTTGTCGTCCAGCATCTGCTGCTGGAGGGCGGGCTTCACCGCCGCCAGCTGCTCCGCCGTGATCGGCACGGTGGTCGACGTGGTCGTCGCCGTAGTCGGGTCGGGTGTCACCACAGGTGCCGCCCCCGTGCCTGTCGTCGTCCCACTCGTCCCAGTGCCTTCAGCCATCCCTCAACCCCCTGCACTGCATAACTCGTCACCGCAGTACTGGGCGTTACCGATCACCACACCCAGTCACCCGTCCGAAGCACTCCTTAGATGTACCCGGACGTCAGTTCGGTTCCAATCCGCCGGAAAGACCCTTACCTCATGTGAGCGCCTACCTCATGTGAGCGTCGAACCAGTTCAACGCGCGAGACCATGCTTCGTCACTCGAGACGTCGAACCGGATCACGTCTGACGCGGTTTCCGAACTGATCACAGCATCACGAAGCTTGCTCACTTCTTCCGAGTCGTCGTCGCGGTAGATGCCGAGCCACGGGCACGACAGGTCGCCGGCGACGTCGACCAGCGCGGGCAGCCCGTCCGAGAGCGGCTCCAGGATTCCCGGCCCCTGCACCGTGACCGCGGCCCCGATCGTGCGACTCGCGGCTACGACCATCGCGACGGTGCCGCCGGTGTCGAATCCGACGACGCCCATGCGGTCCGCGCTCACGCCGTGCTGCCCCAGCCACACGAACGCGACGTCGGTGTCGGCGAGCAGGCGGTCGCCGGAGAGCTTGCTGACCCGGTCCCTGATGTCGTCGCCGTGCACGCGGTCCTCGTCGTAGAGGTGTGGCGCGATGGCGAGCCATCCCTCCGCGGCCAGGCTGCTGACGAGCGTCCGCACGCCCGCGGTGATGCCGCGAGCCTCGTGCAGCACCACGAGACCGCCCCGTACGGCGGAGTCGGGTTCGGCGATCGTCACCCGCAGCTCACGGCCGTCGGTGAGGGAAAGCGTCTCGATGCGGGTAGTGGTCATGACTCACCCTCGCACGCCGGGGTGAACTCCAGTCAACGTGACCAATCGGACGGAGCAATGCGAGGATCGGGACCATGACCGTGCGAACCCGTGCTGACCTGGCGTCCCTGCCCTCCTACGTGCCCGGCAGGACCATCCCCGGCGCCATCAAGCTCGCGAGCAACGAGGTGTCGGCGGGACCGCTGCCGAGCGTCGTCAAGGCGATCGCCGAAGCGGCCACCGCCATCAACCGGTACCCCGACTCGGGGAGCGCGGAGCTGACCGGACGGCTCGCCGACAAGCTCGGCGTCCCCGCCGACCACCTCGCCATCGGCTGCGGCTCGGTGACCCTGTGCCAGCAGCTAGTCCAGGCCACCTGCACCGAGGACGACGAGGTGCTGTTCGCCTGGCGGTCGTTCGAGGCGTACCCGATCGTCACGCACGTGGCTGGTGCCAAGCAGATCCGCGTGCCGCTGAACTCCGAGCACACGCACGACCTGGACGCCATGCTGGCGGCGATCACGCCGAACACGCGCATGGTGTTCGTCTGCAACCCGAACAACCCGACCGGCACGGCGCTGCGCACCGAGGAGATCGAGGCGTTCATCGACCGCGTGCCCGCCGACGTGCTCGTGGTGCTCGACGAGGCCTACAAGGAGTTCGTCGACGACGCGCACATCCCGGACGGCGTCGAGCTGGCGAAGCAGCTGTGGGCGTCCGGCCGCGACAACGTGGCGGTGCTGCGGACGTTCTCCAAGGCCTACGGCCTGGCGGGCCTGCGGATCGGCTACGCGGTCGCGCCGCCGGCCGTCGCCGAGGTGCTGCGCAAGGTCTACGTGCCGTTCTCGGTCAACGCCCTCGCGCAGGTCGCCGCGATGGCGTCGCTGGACGCCGAGGACGAGCTGATGGTCCGCTGCCGCGGGATCGTCGCCGAACGCATCCGCGTGCGCGGCGAGCTGCTGGCGATGGGCTACGAGGTGCCGGAGAGCCAGGCGAACTTCGTGTGGCTGCCGCTGGGCGAGCGCACCGCGGAGTTCAACGAGCACTGCTTGAACCACAAGGTCGTGGTGCGCGCGTTCGTGGGCGAGGGCGCCCGCGTGACGATCGGCGAGCCGGACGAGAACGACACCTTCCTGGCCGCCGCGCGGGCCTTCACCGTCTGACAGCTACCTGGTGAGCAGCTGAACGATCGCCGCGACTCCCACCACCACGATGACGCCGCGCAACACGGCGGGTGGGAGTTTGCGGCCGATCTTGGCGCCGATCTGCCCGCCGACGACCGACCCGACGGCCAGCAGCAGCACGACCAGCCACGCCACGTCGGCGATGAAGATGAACATGACGCCCGCGACGAGGTTCACGAACGCGGTCAGCACGTTCTTCAACGCGTTCATCCGCTGCAGGTGCTCGCTGACGAGCACGCCCATGATCCCCATGACCAGCACGCCCTGCGCGGCCCCGAAGTAACCGCCGTAGATGCCCGCCGCGAAGACACCGATCCACAGCAGCACGCCGCCGTCGCTGTCCTCGTTGCGCCGGTGCGAGAGCTTGCGGTTGAGCCACGGCTGGAGGACCACCAGTACCAGCGCGATCACGATCAGCACCGGCACGATCGCGGTGAAGGCCTTGTCCGGCAACGTCACCAGCAGGATCGCGCCGATCACGCCACCGAGGATCGACGCGGGCAGCAGCTTCTTGATGCGGGGCGCCTGCCCCTTGAGCTCCTCGCGGTAGCCCCACGCGCCCGAAAGCGAGCCGGGCACCAGCCCCAGGCTGTTGGAGACGTTCGCGACCACGGGCGGGTACCCGACGGCGAGCAGCACGGGGAACGTCACGAGCGTGCCGCTGCCGACGACGGTGTTGATGCCGCCTGCGAACACACCCGCGATGACCACCGCGATGGCTTCCCAGACCGTCATGTCACCCCCAGATACCCGATGGTTCGCGACGCTAACACTCCGTTCGGACCAGCGAACTGTGTCCCTGATGACAACAGGCCGCCACTCAGCGTGAGTGGCGGCCCTGTCAGGTGCTCTTGCGGTTACGCGGTCTCACGCCTCCTGCCGATCACGTTCGCACCGAGGCCGAAGGCCACGAGCAGCGCGCCGACGAGGCCGAGGCCCAGCACGCTGGCGCCGGTCTTGGCGAGCGCGTCACCGGAACCGCCCGCGGGCGGCGGAGTGCTGCCCGCGCCCTGGCCGGGCGCCAGGCCGGGAACGCCCCAGAGACCGGTGCTCCGCTCGCTTCCGGCGAAGACCTGCACGTGGTTGTCGTACTCGCCCTCGAACTTCCGGGGACCGTCGACCGAGCCCAGTAGTCGCCAGCGGGACCCGGTCGAAGCGCACGTCGCCCTTGGCGAGCGTGATCGTGACCCTGGCTTCCTCGCCCACCCGGTAGACGTCCTTGTCCAGCTCCATCTTCGCGGCGAGCGACTCGTGGTAAGGCCGCTCCGCACGAGCGGTCAGGTCGACCGGCGCGCCGGGCTGCACGCAAACCTGCGTGTGCTTCTCGTCGTGGTGCACGATCCACCCGTCGGCGAGGCTGAAGCCCACGTGGTGGTCACCCGACGGAAGGCCCTTGAACGAGTAGCGGCCCTCGGCGTCCGTGGTGGTCTTGCAGTACTCGTACTGGCCCGCGTGGGCCCGCCCGTGCCGCAGACCGATTACGAGGCGGTCAACGCGTTGCCGGCCAAGGGATCGCTGCACGGCCTGATCTTCGTGGCGGACGACGTGGACGCGAAGTTCGACCAGGTCCGCGCGGCCGGCGCCGAAGTGCTGCAGGAGCCCGTCGACCAGCACTACGGCGTCCGCGACTGCGCCTTCCGCGACCCGTCCGGCAACATGACCCGCTTCTCCTCGCCGCGCACCGCCGGCTAAAACCAGTTCGGGTTTCTCCGTCGGCGTGCTTTCCTGGTGACCTCAGGAGCACTCACAGACAAGGTCGATGCCATGGCAGCCCCGGACACACCGGGTGCCCTCGCCGTGCCCGGTGACAACCACGTTCTTCTTCGTGCGATCACCAGGAGCAACCACCTTGAGTTGGTACACCACTTTCTTCACCGACCTCGCCAACGGTTTCTGGCGCGGTGCGGTCCAGCCGTCGCAGACGTCGGCTGAGATCGACTTCGTGACCGGTCTCGGCACCGGTCCCCGAGTGCTGGACGCGCCGTGCGGCAGCGGCAGGCACAGCATCGAACTGGCCCGCCGCGGCTACGCGGTCACCGGCCTCGACATCTCCGAGGAGGCCATCTCCCACGCCCGTTCGCTGGCCCCGTCACTGGACTGGCGGCTGGGCGACGTGTCGTCGCTGGGTTCCTTCGGCTTCGACGCGGACCTGGCGCTGTGCATGGGCAACAGCTTCGGCTACCTGTCCCATGCCGGCTCCTTGCGGTTCCTCGCCGACATGGCGGCTGTCGCGCCCGTCCTGGTGCTCGACTACGGGTGCGCGGCCGAGTCGTTGCTGCCCTCGTTGCCGGGTGAGATCCGGATGTCGGCGGGCGGCGTCGACATGGTGGCCGTGAACTCCTACGACGTGACCTCCGGGCGGTTGGTGATCGACTTCACCTTCACGGACGGTGAGCGGGTGCAGCGGTCCACCTGCGTTCAGCACGTCTACACGGCCGGTGAGCTGACTCGGATGCTTTCGGAGGCCGGGTTCGGTTCGGTCGCGTTGTACGGCGACACCGACGGGGGCTCGTTCGAGGTGGGCAGCCATCGGTTGCTGGCGGTGGCGCGCCG
>NZ_DATLEC010000020.1:0-11248 GCF_035525475.1 Lentzea sp.
GTCCGGGCGTTGGCCAGCATCGTGTTCAGGTTGACGCCGATGTTCTCCTTGAGCTGGTCCAGCAGGTCCAGGTGCACCTCGGTGAACTCGCCGAACGACCCCAGCTCGATCACGCCGAGCGTCTCGCCCTGGAACACGATCGGCAGGATCACCAGGTTGGCGGGCGGCGCGGCGCCGAGCCCCGAGCCGATCTCCAGGTACCCCGGTGGCACGTCGGTGACCAGCACCGTCTTCTTCTCCCGCGCGACCTGGCCGACCAGCGACTCGCCGCGGGTGAACCGCTTGGGCCGGCCCGCGGGCGGCAGGTAGCCGTAGGACGCGGTGAGGTCCAGGGCGTTGGACTCCGGGTCGGCCAGGAAGAACGCGCCGTGCTGCGCCGACACCAGCGGGGTCAGCTCGCTGATCACCAGCGACGCCATGGCGTTGAGGTCGCGGTGGCCCTGCATCTGGCCGGACAGCCGGGCCAGGTTCGTCTTCAGCCAGTCCTGCTCCTGGTTGGCGCGGGTGGACGCCTTCAGGTTGCCGATCATCCGGTTGATGTTGTCCTTGAGGTCGGCGACCTCGCCGGACGCGTCCACGGTGATCTGCCGGGTCAGGTCGCCCGCGGTCACCGCGGTGGCCACGACCGCGATCGCGCGCACCTGCCGGGTCAGGTTCCCGGCCAGCTCGTTGACGTTCTCGGTGAGCCGCTTCCAGGTGCCCGAGACGCCCTCCACCTCGGCCTGGCCGCCCAGCTTGCCCTCGGTGCCGACCTCGCGGGCGACGCGGGTGACCTCGTCGGCGAACGACGAGAGCTGGTCGACCATCGTGTTGATGGTGGTCTTGAGCTCGAGGATCTCGCCGCGCGCGGCGACGTCGATCTTCCTGGTCAGGTCGCCCCGCGCGACGGCGGTGGTGACCTGGGCGATGTTGCGGACCTGGTTGGTGAGGTTGTCCGCCATGAAGTTCACCGAGTCGGTGAGGTCCTTCCACGTGCCCGCGACGCCGGACACGCGCGCCTGGCCGCCGAGGATGCCCTCGGTGCCGACCTCGCGGGCGACGCGGGTGACCTCGTCGCCGAACGCGCGCAGCGTGTCGACCATGCCGTTCAGCGTCTCGGCGAGGGCCGCGACCTCGCCCTTCGCCTCGACGGTGATCTTCTTCGAGAGGTCGCCGTTCGCGACGGCGGTGGCGACGGCGGCGATGTTGCGGACCTGGTTGGTCAGGTTGTCCGCCATCAGGTTGACGTTGTCGGTCAGGTCCTTCCAGGTGCCGGCCACGCCCTGCACGCGCGCCTGACCGCCCAGGCGGCCGTCCGTGCCGACCTCGCGTGCGACGCGGGTGACCTCCTCCGCGAACGACGACAGCTGGTCGACCATCGTGTTCAGCGTGGACTTGAGCTCCAGGATCTCGCCGCGCGCGTCGACGGTGATCTTCTGCGACAGGTCGCCGTTGGCCACCGCGGTCGCGACGTGGGCGATGTTGCGGACCTGGTTGGTCAGGTTGTTCGCCATGAAGTTGACGTTGTCGGTCAGGTCGCGCCAGGTGCCCGCGACACCGGGCACCGTCGCCTGACCGCCGAGGCGGCCCTCGGTGCCGACCTCGCGGGCCACGCGGGTGGCCTCGTCGGCGAAGGCGGAGAGCTGGTCGACCATCGTGTTGATGGTGGTCTTGAGCTCGAGGATCTCGCCGCGGGCGTCGATGGTGATCTTCTGGGTCAGGTCGCCGCGCGCGATGGCGGTGGTGACCTGGGCGATGTTGCGGACCTGGGTCGTCAGGTTGTTCGCCATGACGTTCACCGACTCGGTGAGGTCGCGCCACGTGCCGGCGACGCCGGGGACCTGCGCCTGGCCGCCCAGCCGGCCGTCGGAGCCGACCTCGCGGGCCACGCGGGTGACCTCGTCGGCGAAGGCGGAGAGCTGGTCGACCATCGTGTTGATCGTGGACTTGAGCTCCAGGATCTCGCCGCGCGCGTCGACGGTGATCTTCTGGGTCAGGTCGCCCTGCGCGACGGCGGTCGTGACCTGCGCGATGTTGCGGACCTGGGTCGTCAGGTTCTCCGCCATGAAGTTCACGTTGTCGGTCAGGTCGCGCCACGTGCCGGCGACACCGGGGACCTTCGCCTGACCGCCGAGCTTGCCGTCCGTGCCGACCTCGCGGGCGACACGCGTCACCTCGTCGGCGAACGACGAGAGCTGGTCGACCATCGTGTTCAGCGTGTTCTTGAGCTCCAGCATCTCGCCGGAGACGTCGACCGTGATCTTCTGGGTCAGGTCGCCGTTGGCCACCGCGGTCGCGACGTGGGCGATGTTGCGGACCTGGTTCGTCAGGTTGTTCGCCATCGAGTTGACGTTGTCGGTCAGGTCGCGCCACGTGCCCGCCACGCCCGGCACCTTCGCCTGGCCGCCGAGGCGGCCCTCGGTGCCGACCTCGCGGGCCACGCGGGTGACCTCGTCGGCGAACGACGACAGCTGGTCCACCAGGCCGTTCACCGTCGACCCGAGCGTGGCGAACTCGCCGCGCAGCGTCTGGTCCGACATGCGCTTGGTCAGGTCGCCCTCGGCGACGGCGGCGAGCACGCGGCTCAGCTCGCTCGTCGGCCGCATCAGGTCCTCGACCAGGCCGTTCACCGAGTCCGCGATCAGCGACCAGCCACCGGCGGTGCCCGCGGGCGCCACCCGTTCGGTGAGTCTGCCCTCCTGGCCGACGGCCTGCCGGACCCGGCCCAGCTCACCGGCGAGCCACTGGTTGCGGTCCGCTATCTCGTTGAACACGTCCGCGAGGGCGGAGACCGGCCCGTTCCCCGGCACGACCAGCCTGCGGCGGAAGTTGCCGTCGCGCAGGTCCTTCATCGCCGAGAGAACCCTGTCGAGGGTCGCGTCCGTCTCTTCGCTGGCCGTGGTCACTCCAAGCCTCCGTGCCTCGGTGGTCGCGGACAAGCCTGCCACGTTAGGTTGGGAGCGAGGTAACTTGATGCCGCGATGCACGCCGACAACCCGCAGGAGGCCGTGATGAACCGGCCGCCCGCACAGGACGAAAGCGGATGAGCAGCGCCGTGGGCATCGACCTGGACGGCTGGCAGCGCCTGGTGGACGGGCTGCGCGAAGCCGTCCTCGTCGTGGACCCCGCCGGCGTGGTGCGCGTCCGCAACGCCGCGGCCGCCGCGCGGTTCCCGCGGCTGTTCCTCGGCGAGCACTTCGACGTGCACGTCGCGGGCCGTCAGCACGACCTCGGCGACGGCTGGAGCGCCTGGTACTTCACCGACTCGACGCTCGACCACGCCCACCTGCGGCTCGCGAGCGGCACGTCGCGCGAGGCCACGCTGAAGACGATCGTGCAGCTCGCCGCGGAGCTGCTGGGGGAGCACTGCGTCGCCGTCGTGCCCGCCACGCGCGACCGCCTGGAGTGGTGGCGCTGCGGCGGCGGTGAGCCCACGGTCACCCGCACGCCCCGCCGGGTGTCCTCGATCACCGAGGTGCTGACGGGCATGACGACGCTGGCGAGGATCACCTCTTTGGGTGAAGGCAGCTGGGGCGTGCCGGAGAACTTCGGCTGCGGGCTGGCCGTCCCGCTGGGAGTCGGCGGCGCGCTGGTCGTGCTGCGCCAGGGCGACTTCGCGCCGAACGACGTCGAGCGGGTCCGGCTGTTCGGCAAGCACGCCGCCGCGGCGCTGGAGTCGTCGTCGAGGCTGACCGAGCAGAAGCGGACGATCGAGATCCTGCGTTCGGCGCTGCTGCCGCTGCCGCTGCCAGAGGTGCCCGGTGTGTCGCTGGCCTCGGTGTTCATCCCGGCCCACCAGCGAGCGCTGGTGGGCGGCGACTTCTACGACGTGCACCCGCGCACGGACGGCTCGGCGACGTTCGCGCTGGGCGACGTCTGCGGCCACGGCCTGGAAGCCGCGGTCCACAGTGGACGCGTGCGCCAGTCGCTGCAGGCGTTGTCGCTCGTCGAGACGAACCCTGTGCGGCTGCTGCACCTGCTCAACACGTCGCTGCGCGCCACCGGTTCGAAGCTCTTCACCACTCTCGTCGTGGGCGAGCTCGTGCCGCTGGCGGCCGGGGGAGCGAGCCTGTCGCTGGCCTCCGGCGGCCACCCCGTGCCGTTGATCCTGCGGGCGGACGGCAGCGTGCAGGAGGTGAGCACGACCGGTGCGATCGTCGGGATCCTGGCCGATGTCCGGTTCTCCGGCGAGCAGGTCACGCTGGCGCCCGGCGACACGCTGGTGCTCTACTCCGACGGGTTCACCGAGGCCCGCGCGCACACCGACCGCACGGAGCTGTTCGGCGAGCAGCGGCTGAGGGCCGTGCTGAAGGAGTGCAAGGGGCAGTCGGCGGAGGAGATCGCGCGGCACTGCGAGGAGGCGGTGCTGAAGTGGCTGGACCGCGACGACCACGACGACCTCGCGCTGCTGGCCGTCCAGGCCGTGTGACCGGATTTCCGGTACAAAGGTTCACCGGCTGTTCGTTTCCCTGGACAGCTCGACCGGATGTGATCTGCGCATGTCCCACTCACACGGTCACCCCCACGGTGATCACACGCATCACCACCACGAGGTAGAGCCGGTCGAGGGCAGCTGGCTCGACCCCGGGGACGACCGTCCGTCATCGGTGGAACGCCGCAGGTTCCTGGCGGGCCTCGGCATCGCGGCCGGCGCCGTCGGCGTGGCCGCCGCTGCCGGCACGGGGACAGCCGAGGCGCACGTCCCCGTCAACCCGTGGGGTGACGGCGACCGCTGGTACGCCGGCGACCACCACATCCACACGCAGTACTCCGACGACGGCCAGTACACGATCGAGCAGCAGGTCCGCAAAGCCCGCGAGTTCGGGCTCGACTGGGTCGTGATCACCGACCACGGCGGCCCCGCGCACCAGAAGTTCTCGATCGACCAGGTCACGCCCGACATCGAGCGCGCCCGCCGCAACCAGCGCGACGTGCTGGTCTACCAGGGCCTCGAGTGGAACATCCCCGGCGCGGAGCACGCGACCGTCTTCCTGCCGCCCGGCAAGCACACCGTCGACATCCTCAAGGCCTTCGAGCTGTCCTACGACGGACGGATCGCGAACAACACCGAGCCGCTCGCGCTGGCGGCGCTGCGGTACCTGGAGGCGCAGGTCCTCTCCGGACGGACCGAGATCGCGCTGATGTTCGCGAACCACCCGTCCCGGCGCGGCGTGGACAGCCCGCACGAGCTGCGCGGCTGGCGCGACGCGGCCCCCGGCGTCGCGGTCGGCATGGAGGGCGCGCCCGGCCACCAGGCCGCCGGCATCCCGAAGTCCGCGGGCGGTCCCGGCCGAGCGCGCGGCTACTACGACACCGCCGCCCCGCTGCCGGAGTCGTTCCCCGCCTACCCGGCGGAGTCCTACCGCACCCACGGCGGCTTCGACTGGATGACCGCGAAGGTCGGCGGTCTCTGGGACTCGCTGCTCGCCGAGGGCAGGCCGTGGTGGATCACCGCGAACTCCGACGTGCACCAGGTCTTCGGCGACACCTTCACGCAGGGCAGGCAGGACCACGCCACGACGGGCTCGAAAGGCGCGCCGATCGACTCCGGCGTCAAGCAGACCGGCTACGGCGACTTCTTCCCCGGCCAGTACGGGGCGAACGTCGTGGGAGCGCGCTCGCGGTCCTACGTGGACGTCATGCGCGGTCTGCAGTCCGGCAAGGTCCTGACCGTGCACGGACGTCTGGTCGACGGCCTGGAGCTGCGCGTGCGCTCGCGGGACGACCTGCGCGGCGTGACGCTGGGCGGTCGCACGTTCGTGCGCCGCGGCGGCGACGTCGAGGTGACCATCGAGATCGACCGCGCCTCCGGCCCGAACTGGTCCGGCTCGGTGCCGTCGCCGGCGAAGGTCGACCTGATCTCCGGCCCGGTGACCGGTCCCGCCGTCGACCGCGACGTGTTCACGGCGCCCGGAACCGCCGTCACGAAGACGTTCGAGGTGCCGCGCAAGGGCAAGATCCGGTTCACGCACACGTTCAAGAACGTCGAGCGGTCGTTCTACCTGAGGTTGCGGGGCAGCGACGGCAACCGCCTGACCTCCGCCGGTGACCCGGTGATCGACGAGATCGCGAACTCCGACCCGTGGGCCGACCTCTGGTTCTACGCCAACCCGGTGTTCGTGGACGTGATCTGATTCCGCGCGTCCACTGAGGACTAGGTTGGCCGGGTGACCGCGAAGCGCGAACCCGACCGCCTGGTCCTCTTCACCGACGCCGTGGTCGCCATCGCGATCACCCTGCTGGTGCTGCCGCTGGTGGAGGTCGTCTCGGAACCGGGCTCCGAGCCCCCCGCGGAGCTGGTTCACCGCCACTGGCCGCAGATCTTCAGCTTCCTGCTGAGCTTCGCCGTCATCGCACAGCTGTGGATGACGCACCACCGCCTGTTCGAGAACGTCAAGCGCTACAACTCGCCGCTGATGCTGCTGAACATGGCCTGGTTGCTCACGATCGTGGTGCTGCCGTTTCCGACGGAGCTCGTCGGCAGGCCCGGTGACGACCACTTCACGCAGTTCTTCTACATCGGCACGATCGCCGTCAGCAGCGCCCTGCTGACGGCGTTGACCCTGCTCGTGCACGGCAGCCCGGACCTGGCCGTGGAAGGGCGTGGGCTCTCACTCCTGGTGGTGCTGCGGGCGCTCCTGCCGACCGCGATGCTGCTGCTGGCCCTCGTGCTGTCGCCGTTGATCAGCTACTGGGGCCTGCTGCTGTTGCTCCTGAGCCCGGCCGCCGGTCTGCGTCGACCGGCCTAGGTGAGCTGAGTGCCCAGGACCGACAGCAGCTGCAGCTTCTCGTGGCTCTCGCTGCCCGGCGTGGCGGTGTAGACGAGCAGGATGTGCGACTGCTCGGGGTCGAGGAGCGTCTGGCACTGCAGTTCCAGCGAGCCGAGCGAGGGGTGGACGTACCGCTTGACCTCGCGGGGACGCAGGCCGATCTCGTGGGCGTCCCACACGGTCCGGAACTCCTCGCTCCCGGCCAGCAGCAGGTCGGTGTACTGCGCGGCGCGGGACCCCGGTCCTCGCCGCGTCACGGCCTCGCGCAGGCCGGAGGCGAACATCCGGCCGAGGAACTCGTGGTCGTCGGGGTGGTAGAGCGCCCGGCACGCCGGGTCGGTGAACCACCGGTAGCCGAGGCTGCGGGCCGGACCGGTGAACCGCGTCGTGTCACCCGTGAGGGCGACGCCCAGCGGGGTCTGGCGCAGCGTCTCGCCGAGCTCGGTGACGATCTCGGCCGGGGTGTCCTGCAGGCGGTCGAAGATGCGGGCGAGGCCGGGACCGACGTGCTCGCTGAGCGACCCGCGCGGGGGCGGTCCGTGCCCGGCGAGCCGGAACAGGTGGTCGCGCTCGTCCAGCGACAGGTGCAGGCCCTGGGCGATCGCGGCGACCATCTGCGGGGACGGGTGCGGCCCGCGTTCCTGTTCCAGGCGCGCGTAGTAGTCGGCGGACATGTTGCACAGCGCGGCGACCTCCTCGCGGCGCAGGCCGTTCGTCCTGCGCCGCGGCCCGCGGGGGAGCCCGATGTCCTCGGGCTGCACCGCCTCCCTGCGCAGCCGGAGGAACGCCGCCAACCCTGCTCTGTCGATCGCCACGTGTCTTTTCTAGTGCTCGTGCGCCGCCGTATCCACGGATCGACAGGTCCTGGATGAGCACCGGTCGCTCAGCCACTGTGGAGGCAACCCCACGACGAGCAGGAGAGTGCGCGATGGCCCGCAGGAAGTTCGACATCGAGATCCCGGACCTGGCGGGCAAACGCGCCGTCGTCACCGGCGCCAGCGACGGCGTGGGCCTCGGCATCGCCCGCCGGCTGGCCGCGGCCGGGGCCGAGGTCGTCATGCCCGTCCGCAACCAGGCCAAGGGCGCCGCGGCCGTGGCGGTGATCCGCCGCGAGGTCCCCGGAGCCGACGTGTCCCTGCGCGAGCTCGACCTGTCGTCGTTGCGCTCGGTCGCCGCGCTGGGCTCCACCCTGCTGGAGGAGGACAAGCCCGTCCACGTCCTCGTCAACAACGCCGGCGTCATGACCCCGCCCGACCGCCAGACGACGGCCGACGGGTTCGAGCTGCAGTTCGGCACCAACCACCTCGGCCACTTCGCCCTGGTGCAGCACCTGTTGCCGCTGTTGCGCGCCGGCCGAGCCCGCGTCACGTCGCAGATCAGCATCGCCGCCAACGCGAACGCCATCAACTGGGACGACCTGAACTGGGAGCGTTCGTACAGCGGCGGCAAGGCCTACAGCCAGTCGAAGATCGCCTTCGGGCTGTTCGGCCTGGAGCTGGCCCGGCGGAGTGCGGCGGGCGGCTGGGGCGTCACGAGCAACCTCTGCCACCCCGGGATCGCGCCCACCAACCTGCTGGCCGCCCGCCCGGAGGTCGCTCGCGACTCCGACACGCTGAGCGTGCGCGTGATCCGGTTCCTGTCGGCTCGCGGCATCGTCGTCGGCACCGTCGAGTCCGCTCAACTCCCCGCTCTTCTCGCCGCGACGTCTCCCTCGCCCGGCGGGTTCTTCGGGCCGAGCGGTGCGGGCGGCCTGGGTGGTCCGCCCGCCGAGGTGCCGCTCTACAGCCGTCTGCGCTCGAAAGAGGAGGCGCGGCGCGTGTGGGAGAAGTCCGAGGAGCTGGTCGCGGTGAGGACCGCGTGACCGGAAGGTTCCTCCGGTCCGCCGACCGGACCGGAGGAACCCCCTCGTCACCCCTGGTGCCAGAGCTGGTTGTCGTTCCCGACACCGCACTGCCAGACGCCGATCGACGCCCCGTTGGCCGGCGAGCCGCCCAGCAGGTCGAGGCAGAGGTTGGTGCCCCCGACGCGGCCGGCGCTCACGAGCCGGAGGAACCCGGGGGCCTCGGGTGCCACGTTCAGCTGCCAGCGCTGGAACGTGTCGTTGCCGCACACGTGCACCTTGGCGTTCTGCCCGTTCACCGCTCTCGCGTAGTCCAGGCAGAGGTTGTCGTTGATGTTGCGCAGGCGGAACTGGTTGCCGCCAGCCTCTGCTTGATCATGGTGTCTCCTTCTTCGTGCGTGCGACGACCGAGTGCGGTCCGCATGCGGTGAGAAAGCTCGAAGTGACAGCCACGGTCACAGAAGCCGTCGACAGCCCGGCGACAACGCGTTGACAGCGCTCAGCGGACTCCGTGCGGGCGGAACTGGATGCTGATGCGCGGCCCCACGACCTTCGACGTCTTCGGGATGGCGTGCTCCCACGTCCGCTGGCACGACCCGCCCATCACCAGCAGATCGCCGTGCCCCAACGCGTACCGGTGCGTCTCACCGCCCCCGCGCGGCCGCAGCAGCAGCGCACGCGGCGCGCCGACGGACAGGATCGCGACCATCGTGTCCTCGGTCTGGCCGCGGCCGATCGTGTCGCCGTGCCACGCCACGGAGTCGCGCCCGTCGCGGTAGTAGCAGAGCCCGGCGGTAGTGAAGGGCTCGCCCAGTTCGTCCCCGTAGTGCTGCGACAGCATCGAACGCGCGGAGGTCAGC
Organism: Lentzea sp.; assembly: GCF_035525475.1. Classification (GTDB taxonomy): domain Bacteria; phylum Actinomycetota; class Actinomycetes; order Mycobacteriales; family Pseudonocardiaceae; genus Lentzea. The sequence goes on from NZ_DATLEC010000020.1 coordinate 9,450, forward strand.
ACGTCGGACGGCAGCGCGCCGGAGTAGAAGCAGAGCAGGCGCGGCACGTCGACCACGCTGTCGTACATCTGGCGGCGTTCGGCGCGCCACGGCACGGTGGACACCAGCGAGTCGAACAACGCGTCGGCGCCCGACAGCCAGCCCGGCTGGACGTCGATCCACGCCCCGGCGTCCAGAGACGTCCGGCGCGGTGCGAGCGGGGCCAGCTCGGGCTCCGCTTCCAGGTCGAAGAGTGAACCCTGGCGCATGGACCGCAGCATAATCGAACGTGTGTTCTAGGGCGACAGGACGGACCACACCGCGTCGGCGATCAGTTCGCGGGCCGCGGCCAGGTCGAAGACGCCCAATAGGAACCGGCGGACCGACTCGTGGGCCGGGCCCATCGCCACGGGTTCCAGCGCCCACGGCGGGATGGGACGCAGTTCGCCCGCGGCCGTCCGGTCCGAGAACCAGGTCAGCACCGGGGCGAACTCCGCCTGCTTGGCCACCGGGTCGGCGTGGTCGGGGGCGGCGTACAGGAAGCGGGCGCGGCTGGGGTTCGCGGTCACCCAGTCCAGGTAGCGCAGCGTCAGGTCGCGCACGGCCGCGGAGGCGGGGCGCGAGTCCAGGGCCGGCAGCATCGCGGCCACGCAGCGGGCGTAGCTGTCGGCGTAGAGCTGGGCGAACACGCCGGCCCTGCTGCCGAAGTGGTGGTAGATGCTGCCGTTCGACATGCCGGAACGCTCGGTGAGGGCCGCGATGGTCACGGCGTCGAGGCCGCCCTCGGAGACGAGTGAGAGCGCCGCGTCGAGGAGAGACTGTCGTCGGTCGGCCACGGGGGTTAGAGTACCGCTCTGGAGCAACGCTCCAGAGAAGGGGAGAGCAATGGCGCTGTCGATTCCCGGCCTGCTGCGCGAGAGGGCCGCGCGCACGCCCGACGCCGAGGCGATGCGGTACCGCGACCACGGTGGCTGGGCCTCGCTCACCTGGGCCGAGCTGCAGGAACGGGTGGCGGAGCTCGCGTTCGGGCTGCGGACCGAGGGGTTGCGCAAGGGCGATCGGGTGGCGCTCATGGGGCGCACCAGCATCGAGTGGATCGTCACCGACCTCGCCGTCCTCGCGGCCGGCGGCGCCACGACCACGATCTACCCGAACAGCACCGAGGCCGAGGTCGCGCACATCATCGGCGACTCCGGCAGCGCCATCGTGGTCGTCGAGACCGACGAGCACGCGGGCCTCATGCCCGGTGACGCGAAGGTGCTGCGGTTCGGCGCGGTTCCGAAGGCGCAGGGCGACTACGACGCGCTGGTCGACGAGATCGCACCCGGCGACCTGGCGACGCTGATCTACACCTCGGGCACGACCGGGCAGCCCAAGGGCGTGGTGCATGACACCGGCGGTTATTGCGTCGCGCTCTACTGGTCGATGAAGAACCTCTACGGCATCGAGCCGGGCGAGGTGTGGTGGACCGCGTCCGACGTGGGCTGGGCGGTCGGTCACAGCTACACCGTCTACGGCCCGCTGCTCGACGGCGCGACCTCGATCCTCTACGAAGGCAAGCCGGTCGGCACGCCCGACCCCGGCGCCTTCTGGCGAGTCGTCTCGCAGCACAACGTCAGCGTGCTCTTCACGGCACCGACCGCCTTCCGCGCGATCAAACGCGAAGACCACGCGGGCGAACACATGCGCCGCTACGACCTAAGCCGATTCCGCGCGCTCTTCCTAGCGGGTGAACGCTGCGACCCGGACACGTTGCTTTGGGCAGGGATGCGGCTTGGCGTGCCCGTGATTGATAACTGGTGGCAGACGGAGACGGGGTG
>NZ_DATLEC010000034.1:0-79381 GCF_035525475.1 Lentzea sp.
AAGTTCTTCACCGTGCTGTTCGCGCTCGGCCGGCTCCCCGGCTGGATCGCGCACTGGCGCGAGATGATCAACGACCCGGCCACGAAGATCGGCCGCCCGCGGCAGATCTACACCGGCCCGGTGGAGCGCGACTTCATCGCGATGGAGAACCGCTGACCTTCTGCTTCACCCGAACGGGGCGCGCCTGTCATGCAGGCGCGCCCCGCTCGTCTTAGCTTCGAGCGGTGAGTTCTCCCTCGCTCGTCTGGTTCCGCCGCGACCTGCGGACGTCCGACCACCCGGCCATTCTCGCCGCCGCGGACAGGTCGCCCCGCGCGCTCGCGCTGTTCGTCCTCGACGACAGGTTGCTGAAACCGTCAGGACAGCCGCGGATCGACTTCCTGCACCGGTGCCTGCACGCGGTGAACGACGAGCTGGGCGGCCGGTTGATGGTCGTCCACGGCGACCCGGTGACGACCGTGCCGCGCATCGCGGAGGAGATCGGCGCGGGCAGCGTCCACATCTCGGCCGACTACGGGCCGTACGGGCGCCGCCGGGACGAGGCCGTCGAGAAAGCGTTGGGGGACATCGAACTCGTCCGCTCCGGCTCGCCCTACGCCGTCGCGCCGGGGCGGGTGCTCAAGGGTGACGGCACGCCGTTCAAGGTCTTCACGCCGTTCCGCGACGCCTGGCTGCACCACGGCTGGCGCAAGCCCGCCGGCAGCGATGCCTCCACTGTGGACTGGATCGAGCCGAAGGGCGGCACCAGGATCCCGAAGGCCGCCGAGAAGCTCCCGGACGCGCTGGAGCTCTGGGAGAGGTTCCGCGACGAACGGCTCGAGGACTACGACAAGACCCGTGACCGGCCCGACTTGGACGCGACCAGCCGGATGTCGGCGTTCCTGCGGTGGGGCGTGCTGCACCCCCGCACACTCCTGGAGGACTGCGACGGAACGTTCCGCAGCGAGCTCGCCTGGCGCGAGTTCTACGCCGATGTGTTGTGGCACAAGCCCGAGACCGCGCGGGAGAACTACGACCGCAAGTTCGACCGGATGGAGCACGACGACGACCTGGAGCTGTTCGAGGCCTGGAAGCAGGGGCGCACCGGCTTCCCGATCGTCGACGCGGGCATGCGGCAGCTGCTGCGGGAGGGCTTCATGCACAACCGGGTGCGCATGATCGTGGCGAGCTTCCTCGTCAAGGACCTGCACCTGCCGTGGTGGTGGGGCGCACGGCACTTCATGGAGCACCTCGTCGACGGCGACCTCGCGTCGAACCAGCACAACTGGCAGTGGGTCGCGGGCTGCGGCACGGACGCGGCGCCGTTCTTCCGGATCTTCAACCCGGTCACGCAGGCCAAGAAGTTCGACCCGGACGGCGCGTACGTCGAGAAGTACGCGCCGGACTCGCCGGAGATCACGCCGATCGTGGACCACGCGGTCGAACGCCGGATCGCGCTCGACCGCTACCAGGCCATCAGGTCCTGAGGGCCTCGCGGAGCGTGACGCGGGCGCCGGTCCTGAGCACGGCGTTCGCGTAGACCTTGCCGCCCAGCCAGGTGATCGCCGCGATGGCCGCCAGGGCGAGGACCACGGCCAGCAGCACCTGCCACGCGGGGGCGACGCCCAGCGCCATCCGGCCCGGCATCAGGATCGGGGCGAACGGCGGCAGCAGCGACAGGACCGTGACGGCGGTGCCGGACGGGCTGCCGATCATCAGGTTGATGCCGGCCACGAACGCCACGATGATCGTCATGCTGATCGGCGTCAGCACCGACTGCAGCTCCTCCTGCCGCGACACGAGCGACGCGGCGGCCGCGAACACCGTGGCATACAGGAAAAAGCCGAGCAAGTACCAGAGCACGCCCGTCAGCAACGCGGCCCCGCCCAGCGCGCCGACGTCGACCACCCCGAACGCCGACGACAGCACGAGACCCACCGTCGAGATCGTCAGCAGCTGCAGCAGCCCGACCGCGCCGAGGCCGATCACCTTGCCCAGCAGCAGCTGCCACGGGCGGATCGTCGCGAGCAGGATCTCCACGACGCGGCTGGACTTCTCCTCCACCACGCCCTGCGCGACCATCGTGCCGTAGACCAGCAGCGAGTAGTACAGCAGCGCGGCCACCACCAACCCGATCGCGAGGCGCTGACCTCGTTGCGGGTCAACGGGTTCCAGCGCCGTGATGTCCACGCTGACGTTCGCGAGGGTCTGCGCCACCTGCTGCGGGGTGATGCCCGCCTCGGCGAGCTGCGCGACCAGCACCTGCTGGCGCAGCACGTCGTTCAACGCCGTCGTCAGCACCTGGTCGCCGGAGCCCTTGACGATCATCTTCAACGCCGGCGGAGCGCCCGTCACCAGCGCGTCGAGCGAGCCGTCGCGGACCTGCTGCTCGGCGTCGGACTCGGTCGTGACGTCGCGCGTCTCGACCTCGATGCCGAACGACATCGCCTTCTCCCGCAACGGGTCCGCGAGCTGCGTCGCCTGCCCCGAGAGGCCCACGACGCTGTGCTGCTGGTCGTCGAACAGGACCGACTGCAGCACCACGTACCCGGCGAGCACGGCGATGATCACCGCCGTGCCGACGAGGAACGACCTGGTGCGGACCTTCGTGACGAACTCGCGCTTCGCCACCAGCGCGACCGCTCGGGACGAGGTCATGCGTTCCTGCTCTCGGTGGTCACGACGTTGCGGAAGAGCTCGGCCAGCGACGGGCGCTGGCGGGAGAACTCGCGTACGGGGCCCGCGGCGAGCGCGGCGTGCAGGACGACCTGGTCGTCGACGTCGTCAGCGAGCTCGAGCACGCAGCGCGTCCCGTTCTTCTCGATCACCCGCACACCGCCCAGCGTGGCAGCCCAGCCGGTGGCCTGCGACTCCACGACGAGACGGGACGTCCCGCCGGAACGGAGCTCGTCCACGGTCCCGCTCGCGACCATCGCCCCCGCGCTCACGATGCCGACCCGGTCGCACAACCGTTCGACCAGGTCCAGTTGGTGGCTGGAGAACACCACGGGCACCCCTGACGACGCCTTCTCGCGCAGGACCTGGCTCATCACGTCCACCGCGACCGGGTCGAGACCCGAGAACGGCTCGTCGAGCACCAGCACGTCCGGTTCGTGCACCAGCGCGGCGGCCAGCTGGACGCGCTGCTGGTTGCCGAGGCTCAGGCGCTGCACCTCGTCCGTGCGGCGGTCGCGCAACCCGAGACGTCCGATCCAGTTCTCCGCGCTCGTGTGGGCCTCGTTGGTGCCCATGCCGTGCAGCTCGGCCAGGTAGACCAGCTGGTCGAGCACCTTCATGCGCGGGTAGAGCCCGCGCTCCTCCGGCATGTAGCCGATCCGGCGGCGCGTGTCGAAGTCGACTGTTCTGCCGTTCCACCGCACCTCGCCGGAGTCGGCCGCGAGCACGCCCAGCGCGATGCGCATGGCCGTGGTCTTCCCGGCGCCGTTGCTGCCGACGAACCCGAAGAGCTCGCCCGCGCGCACGTCGAACGACATGTCCCGCAGGGCGACGACCTCCCCGTAGCGCTTGGAGATCGCGTCGACCTCCAGCACTCCCTCAGGCACGGTGAACCCCTTCGTTGGTCCGGATGGCGGTAATCCGACTCAAAGTATCGATGAGCAGGGAACGGGTGAAACGATACGGGCGTCTACGGCGAATCGAACGAACGACCAATTCACTCAACGGGGGTGACCATGCAGCCCATCGATCCGGACCAGTGGCTCGCGCAGTACGGGGCCAAGATCGAGCAGGCGAAGCAGAACGCCGAGCAGGCTCGCGACCAGCTCGGAGGTGTGGGTGGCAGCGCCAGCTCGCCGGACGGCCTGATCACGGTGACGGTCAACGCCACGGGCGTGCTGACCGATCTCCAGATCAAGCCGGAGGCCCGCGGCATGGACCCCGGCGAGATCGCCTCCGCCGTGCTCGCCGCCTCGACGAAGGCGCAGCGCGACGCCTCCGGCCGGGTCGTCCAGATCATGACGGACTTCGTCGGCGACAGCCCCGCGCTCGAGTTCGTGAAGGCGCAGATGCCGAACGGATACGCGGGGGACGGAACCGACGAGGAAGAACCGAAGTCGGAGTTGGAGCGCAAGGACACGCGGCCCGACGACGAGTACTTCACCAACCCGCCCGACGTCATGGCCTGAGTGCAGGAGGGGGTAGGCGATGCAGCAGTCATCACACTTCAACATCGATCTCGACGAGCTCAGATCCCACGCCGCGAACGTGGACCGGCTCATGGAACGGATGCGCAAGGCCACGGAGACGTGCGATCCGGGCGCGCTCACGACCGAGGCCTTCGGCGTCTTCCTCGGGTTCCTCGCCCAGAAGGTCCTGCAGGAGGCCGGCCTGTCGCAGGACGGGCTCGGCAAGGCCGCCAACTCGCTGATGGACATGGGCCAGGGCCTCAAGCAGACCATCGAGCAGTACGAGCAGGTCGACCTCGACACCATGTTCGGCTTCAAGGGAGGCCGGGGATGACCGCCCCAGCGTCGCAGTCCCAGGCCAAGGGCACCGACCCCCAGCAGCTGATCACCAGCATCTCGAGCACCTACTCCGCCATCGAGCGGGGCGACTGGGTCAACGCGGGCCTCGGCATCGCGAACTCGGCCATGGGCATCGTCGGCATGGCGTCGAACCCGCTGAGCGGCTTCCTCTCCGCCGGGTTCAGCTGGGCGATCCAGCACGTCGACTTCCTCCGCGAGCCGTTCGACGTCCTGCTCGGCAGCCCCGAGTCCATCTCCAAGATGGCCGAGTCGTTCAAGTCCGCGGGCAAGCAGGTCCACGGCATCGCGTCCGAGTACCAGAAGATCTGCGTCTCGCAGACCCGCGAGTGGCAGGGCAGGGCGGCCGACGGCTACCGCGCCGCCGCCCAGAAGCACGCGGGCGGCCTGGAGACCCTGGCCAAGTCGGTCGAGGGCATCGCCGGCGCGGTCGAGGGTGCCGGCCAGCTCGTCGGCACGGTCCGCAAGATGATCATGGACCTGATCAGCCAGGCCGTGTCCGACATGGTCATGAAGATCATCCAGTGGCTGGCGGCGTCGTTCCTCACCTTCGGCGCGGCCATCGCGGGCGCGATCGCGGACATCGTCACCACCGCGGTCAACTACGCGAAGAAGCTGGCCGACTTCCTGCAGAAGCTCGTCGGCTCCGTGCAGAAGCTGATGAACCTCATCAAGCAGGTCACCAACATCGCGAAGATCGCCGAGCAGGTCATCGACGCGATCTCCTCGATGGCGAACAAGGGCTCCGGCGGCGCCGGCGGCATCAGCCGGCCGACCTCCGGCGGCTTCGACGGCCTCGGCAGCTCCGAGCAGGAACGGGCCCACGGCGGTGCCGGCGGCACGTTCACGAGCGGTGTCGACGGCAACGCCCCCGGCCGCAACACCGGCGGTGACGGCCTCAGCAACGTCCGCCCCGGCTACCAGGGCGGCGACGCGACCGGCTGGCAGGGCTCCTACGGCCAGGGACCCGGTGTCGGCGCCGGATCGTCCGTGCGCCCGATCTACACGCCTCCTGGCGCCTCACAGGGCGGTGGCGCCGGTGGTGGCGCCGGCGGCGGTGCCGGTGGCGGCCAGGTCGGTTCGCCCTACACCCCGCCCGGCTCCGGAGCCGGCGGTGGAGCGGGTACCGGCACCGGTGCGGGCCGCTGGGTGCCCGGTCACTGGGAGCCGGACAAGACGACGGCGGCCGGTGGCGGCGTGACCAAGCCCCCGGCCATCGGCACCGTGCCGACGACCGGTGCGAACGCCGACTGGTACCGCCCGCCGACGACCGACCACAGCGCGTCCGCCGCTTCGGCGGGTGGCGGTGGTGGTGGCGGCGGAGGTGGCGGCATCCCCAAGGGCATGGGCGGCGGAGGTGGCGGCGGCATTCCGGCCGGCCTCGGTGGTCCTGCCGGTGGCGGTGGCGCCGGTGGTACCGCGGCGACGCAGTTCGGTGGCGCGGCCGGTGTCATGTCGCAGGGTGCCGCGGGCGGTGCGGCCGCGGGTGCTCCCGCCGGTGGCGCGCCGCGCGGTCCCGGTGGTGCGGCCGGCGGCATGATGGGCGGCATGCCCATGGGCGCCGGTGCCGGCGGCCAGCAGGGCGGCGACGGCGAGCACAAGCGGAAGGTGCGGATCGAGGGCGACGCCCTCGTCGACCCGCCCAAGGCCGCGAAGCCTGTCATCGGCGAGTGATCTGGTTCTTGCGCTGAAGAGCGGGGCCTCCCTCACGGGGCGCCCCGCTTTTCTCACACCGCGGCCAGGAGCTTCGCGATCTCCGGCGCTGCCTTCTCGCGGTCCGCGGGCACCAGGCCGATGCGGGTGCGCCGGTCCAGGACGTCGTCGACGTCCAGCGCGCCCTCGTGGGTGATCGCGTGGACGACGTCGGCCTCGGTCACGCCGGGTGCGATCGGCGTGGTCGGCGCGGGCCTGTCGTCGACCAGGCGGATGTCCTTGGTGCGGCACAGGACCTGCGTCAGTCCCGTCGCGTCGACCGCGTCCGCCGCCATCCTGCGGTAGGTGGTGAGCTTGCCGCCGACGATCGTGACCACGCCGTTGGGCGCCTTCAGCACCGCGTGCTGGCGGGACAGGTCCGCGGTCGTGCCCTCCGCCTCCAGCAACGGGCGCAGGCCCGCGTAGCTGCCGATCACGTCCGCCCTGGTCAGCTCCCTGCTCAGGACGCCGGACGCGGTCCTGAGCAGGAAGTCCACATCGGACTCCGGAACGACGGGGACGTCCGGGATCTCGTCGACGGGCTCGTCTGTCAGGCCGAGGTACGCGCGGCCGTTCGCCTGGGGCAGCAGGAACGCGTAGCGGTTGCGCTCGCCGGGCACCGGGATCGTCAGCGCGGTCTCGCCGAGGCCGACAGCTCTCGCGTCCACGACCAGGTGCGAACCCCGCGACGGACGCAGCTGCACGGGCGCGAGCGTGCCGGCCCAGACGCCGGTCGCGTTGATCACCGCCTTGGCCCTGACGGTGAACCCGGTGCCGGTGAGCGTGTCCTCGGCTTCGGCCCCGTCGCCTTGCAGCGTCAGGACTTTCGCGCGCGTGAGGATCTTCGCGCCGTACCCGGCGGCGGTGCGGGCCAGCGCCACGACGAGGCGGGCGTCGTCGACGAGCTGGCCGTCGTAGTTGAGCAGGCCGCCGGTGAGCTGCTCCGGGTTCAGGCCCGGAACCAGCGCCAGCGCCTCGTGCTTCGGCACCCGGCGCGGTCGCGGCAGCACCGAGGCGGGCGTGCCGGCGGCGATCCGCAGCGCGTTGCCCGCCTTCAGCCCGGCCATCACGAAGTGGTTCGCGCTCGCGTGCAACGGGAACAGCATCGGCAGCGTGCGGGTGAGGTGCGGGGCGGTCCTGGTCATGAGGACGCCGCGCTCGACCGCGCTCTCGTGGGCGAGCTTCACGTCGCCCTTCGCGAGGTAGCGCAGGCCGCCGTGGACGAGCTTGCTGGACCACCGCGAGGTCCCGAACGCCAGGTCGTGCGCCTCCAGCAGCACCGTTTTCAGACCGCGGGAGGCGGCGTCGAGCGCGACGCCGGCGCCGGTGACCCCGCCACCGACGACGAGCACGTCGGCGACCTCCCGCTGGGCCGCTTCGAGGTCCTGCTGCCGGCGGGCGGCGTTCAGGGACGTGTTCACGGCTTCAGCGCTCCGTCCAGCTGCTTGGCCAGCTCCTCGATCAGCGGGATGAAGTCGAGCCCGGACGTGGCGGGCCTCGTCGACAGCACCATCGACTGCGTGGTCAGCAGCACGATGCGCGCCTGCGTCTTGGCGTCCCCGAACCGGATGGAGCCGTCGACGTGCCCCGCCTCGATCTGCCCGACGAGGAACTGCTCGACGAGCCGCTGCGTGCTGCCCAGGCGGTCGGTGAGGTACGGCAGCATCAGGTCGGCGTCGAGCTGGAGGACGCGCTGCATCAGCGGGTTCGACGACAGCAGCCGGATGGCGTCGACGGACCGCCTGACCAGCTGTTCGCGCGCGTTGCCCTCCCTGGTGGCGTTCTCGACCGCCTCGATCAGCATGGCGAACTCGCGGGTCATCAGCGCCCGCACGAGGTGGTCGACGTCCGGGAAGCGCCGGTAGAGCGTCATCCGGCTGACGTTGGCCCGTTTCGCCACGTCGGTGAGCGTTGTTCTGCGCACACCCACCTCGAGGACGCACTCGCGGGTGGCGTCGAGCAGGGCGTCGTCGGTGTGACGTTGAGACGTCATGTGTAACACTGTAGCAGTGACCAGGGCCAGATGGACTGCCGAGACCACACCGCTTCCGCCGCACGCGCTGTCGTGGCTCAGCTCGCGCGTCGGGCTGGGGGAGCCGCTGCCCGAGGTGCCGGTTCCGGTCCCGCCGTCGGCTTTGTCGGCCGACGCGTTCACTGCGTTGGAGGCGGTCTGCGCCGTGTCCGCCGATGATTCCGACCGGGTGGGGCTTGCCGGCGGGCTTTCCTATCTGGACCTGCTGCGGCACCGTGGGTACGGGTCTCTGGTCTTTCCGGACGCGGTTGTGCGGCCTGCTTCACCTGACGAAGTCGTCGAGGTTCTGCGGGTCTGTGCCGAGTACGACATCGCTGTGGTGCCGTTCGGTGGTGGCACCTCTGTTGTGGGCGGGGTCGAGGCTTTGCGCGGGGACAAGTCCGCTGTGGTGGCCTTGGATCTTGCCGGGCTCGGGGCGTTGGTGTCCGTGGATCCGGTTTCGCGGGTTGCTGTGTTGCAGGCCGGGGTTACCGGGCCTGAGGCCGAGCGGTTGCTGGGGGAGCACGGGTTCACGCTTGGGCATGTGCCGCAGTCTTTCGAGCGGGCGACCATCGGTGGGTTCGCTGCTACTCGGTCTGCTGGGCAGGCCTCTTCCGGGTATGGCCGGTTCGAGGACATGGTGGAGTCCGTCCGCGTTGCCACTCCTGTGGGGGAGTGGGTGGTTGGCGGTGCTCCTGCCTCTGCCGCCGGGCCGGATCTGAAGCAGCTGGTGCTGGGGAGTGAAGGGGTTTTCGGGGTCATCACCGAGGTTGGTGTCCGGGTTCGGCCTCGGCCGGTCTCGCCTCGGTACGAGGGGTTCGTGGTCGACGGGTGGGAGGCTGGGGTTTCGCTTGTCCGGGCTCTTGCTCAGGCTGGGGTTCTCGCCGATGTCACTCGTCTGTCCGATGTGGATGAGACCGAGGTTGCCCTGGAGATGGCTGGGGGCAAGGCTTCTCTTGTCCAGAAGTACCTGCGGGTTCGTGGGGTTCGGCAGCCCTGCCTGGTGATCCTTGGGTGGGAGTGCCGGTCTCGTGCCGCGACCTTGTCGGTGTTGAGGCGGCACAAGGTTGTTCGGCTTGGGCGGGCTATGGGGGCGTCCTGGTTGCACGGGCGGTTCAACGGGCCTCGGCAGCGGGATGCCCTGCTGGATGTCGGGGTTTGTGCTGAGACCCTGGAGACTGCTACTCGCTGGTCTAGGGTTTCCGCGCTTCGCGAGGGTGTTCGGGCCGCTTTGGTTGCGGAGCTCGGGGATCCCGTTGTCATGTGCCATGTCTCGCATGCTTATGAGACTGGGGCCTCGTTGTACTTCACCGTGCTGGTGCCTCGGGATCTTTCTGATCCCGTTGGGCAGTGGAGGCGGGCCAAGATCGCGGCTTCCGAAGCCATCTCCCGGTTGGGGACGATCACTCATCACCATGCTGTGGGGCTTGACCACCAGCCTTGGTTGGAGAGGGAGATCGGGGTTCTCGGGGTTGATGTGCTTCGTGCCGTCAAGGGGCGGCTTGATCCGACTGGGATCCTGAACCCCGGGAAGTTGGTTTAGGTTCCTGTCGCGTGCTTCCCCCAGGGGCGCTACCCCTGGGGGACCCCACCGCTCAGAGCTTCGCTCAAGTGCTCTGGTGGTGCTCGCCTTCGGCTCCGCTCACAGCTTCACGAGCATCTTGCCCGTGTTTTCCCCGCGCAGCATTCCCAGGAATGCTTCCGGTGCCTTGCGGATGCCGCCTTCGATCACCGTTTCCGAGTACTTCAGGTCGCCGTTGGCGATCCAGGCTGCTGCCTCTTGCACGAACTTCGGCTGCAGGTCCCTGTGGTCGCCCACCAGCATTCCTCGGAGGGTCAGGCGCTTGGCGATCAGCTGGTGCAGGTTGCGCGGGGCCTTGGGGGGCTCGGTGGCGTTGTACTGGGCGATCGCGCCGCAGATGGTCACTCGGCCGTGCAGCTTCAGGGAGTCGATGGCTGCTTCCAGGTGGTCGCCGCCCACGTTGTCGAAGTAGACGTCGATGCCGTCGGGGGCCGCTGCTGCCAGCTGTTCGGTCACCGGGCCGTCCTTGTAGTTGAAGGCGGCGTCGAAGCCCAGTTCTTCGATGAGGTACTTGACCTTCTCGGGTGAGCCCGCCGAGCCGACGACCCTGGAGGCGCCCTTCAGGCGGGCGATCTGGCCCACCACCTGGCCCACCGCGCCGGCTGCTCCTGAGACGAAGACCGCGTCGCCCTCCTTGAACTCCGCTGTGGTCAGCAGGCCCGCGTAGGCCGTCATGCCCGGCATGCCCAGGACGCCCAGGTAGGCCGACAGCGGGGCCGCGGAGCCGTCCACCTTCACGGCGTGCTTGGCGTTCACCACTGCGTACTCGCGCCAGCCCAGGCCGTGCAGGACGTGGTCGCCTACCGCGAAGCCGGGGGAGTTGGAGGTGACCACCTCGCCCAGCGCGCCGCCGTCCATGGGGGCGCCCACCTGGAACGGGGCGACGTACGACTTGGTGTCGTTCATGCGGCCTCGCATGTACGGGTCGACGCTCATGAACACGTTGCGCACCAGGATCTCGCCCTCGCCCGGGGTGGGGACCTCCACCTCGGCGATCTCGAAGGTGTCCTCGGTGGGCCAGCCGTTCGGGCGTGAGGCGAGCCGGACTTCCAGTGCGGTGGTGGTCATGGTCGAGCCATCTCCATCCTGTTTGCGGATCAGTTATCCGTTTGAACCGGTGGTCGAGGTCGACTGTTCCGCACTGTGAGCTACAGCGCAGGGAGAAGGGTGGTGATGTCGCGGTAGGCGTAGCCGAGTTTGCGGTACAGGGCGATGGCCGCGGTGTTGTAGTTCTCCACGAAGAGGGCGCAGGTGCCGTACAGGGAGAGCAGGGACGACGTGACGAACTGGCACACGCGGTGGCCCAGGCCCCTGCCCGTGTGGTCGGGGTGGACGGCCACGCCCATCATGAAGCCGACGTCCGCCGACGACCAGGCTTCGGCCGCGGTGGCCACCAGGGCGCCGTCCTCGTGGACGCCCGCCCAGCGGCGGACGCCCTTCTCGCCCGGCCAGGCCCAGGAGTCCGGGTTGGCGGCGCGCAGGAGGGGGTCCACGCCGTCCGGGGTGCGCAGCCAGCAGGCCTCCGGCGGGAGGTCCAGGGTGCCTGAGCGGTCCATCCAGCCGAAGGGTTTGTCCTCTACCCACGGGCTGGGCATCAGTTCGGTGACCTGCAGGGCCAGTGGGCGTTCCATCAGCGGGCGCAGTTCCACGCCCCGGCCGTGCGCGGCCAGGAGGGACGCCACGCCCTCCGGTGGGCCGGACAGGACCAGACGGCGGCGTCTGGTCAGGTGCGGGGCGTGCACGGCCACGGCGCCGTTGTGCTCCCAGGCCGCACCGCCGGCCGACAGTGCCTGGGCCGCCCAGCGGACGAGGGGGTCGTCGCTGGCGTCCTGCACGCAGGCCGCGGTGCGCAGGCGGCGCACTCAGTCCTTCTGCTTGCGGCGCAACAGGGTTCGCTTCGCGAGCGAGTCCTCCAGCGCCTGGTACGCGTTGTCCATCGCCCTGTTGTACTCGCCCTGCGGGCGGGGGAGGACCGTCTCGTCCGGCAGCGGGAAGGGGACCATCTGCAGCCAGCGCTCGTTCCAGAGCTCCTCGGCCGCCGCCTCCCAGTGCAGGTGGGCGCCCATCCGCACGACCCGTTCGCGGTCGCGCACCTCGGCGATCTGCTGCTGGATCGACGCGATCCGCTCCGCCAGCTCCGCGCACCGCACCTCGTCCAGCTTGCGCTGGCGGGCGGCGGCGTCCGTGGCGATGGCGATGATCTCCTTGTAGCGCTCGACAGCGGACAACGCCGGCACTCCGATCACCTCCTCGCTCTGACGCTGCGACGGGACCGGGTCGAACATGGTCGTCATCATCGGGTTCATCACGCTTCTCCTGTGTCGAACGGGATGATCACTTGCGGTCGCGAGTGCTCGAACCTGTCGAAGAACAGGCCGCGGCGCGGACGTGGCGACCACGCCATCACCTGTTCCGGTCCGAGCGACAGCAGTTCCTTGCCCTGGACGTCGAACGCCACCCAGGCGCCGATGTCGTCGTACACGCCGGGTGGGAGGGCCGCCTTCAGCCTCTGCACGCCGCGCCACCAGCCCAGCACGTGCGTGCGGTTCTCCGGGCCGTGCTTGAGCACGGTCCGCAGACTGTCCACACCGGACATCCTCGTCGTCGGGTCCTTCTGCTCCAGCAACGTCTGCGCGGCGTCCGCGCCGTAGAGCACCAGGTAGTGCGGTGCGAGCGGCGCGTCCTGCTGGCCCTTGCCGATCGACTGCAGCCGGGCCGCGGCCTCGTCCAGCACCTCGCGGATGCGGTCGACGCCGATCACCTCGGCCTCGTGCCCGTCCGCGGTCAGGCGCTTGGACAGGTGCAACGCCGACGGCATGGCCTCCTCGACCAGGCAGGCCAGCGTGAACACCGCCTCGTGCGGGTGGTGCTGCCTGCCCAGCGACGCGGCCGCTCCGCCGAGCACCGCGGCCGCGTCCTGGACCACGGAGCCGATCACCGCGATGTTGCGGCCCGGCGTGCGGGCGAAGCGAACACGTGCCGCGCTGCCCGCGACGTCGATGACCTGTCCGAGGAGCACGGTGGGCGATGCCTCGCCGGGCCGCAGGTCGAGGAAGTCAGGCAGGGCGTCGAGCAGCGGGATCTTGCTGCCGTCGAACAGACCTGGTGCCCTGCCGGGCTCGCGGCGCCACAGCTCGGTCTGCAGGAAGTCCATGGTGCCCTTGGACGTCGAGTCCGGGATGCGGCAGATCTCGTTGCCCGGCTTGACACCCGACTCGTGGTTGATCACCGCGTGCCAGCGCGGGAGCTCCACGGCGGCGTCGTTCTGCGGCTCCGCCAGCACGCGGCGGGCCTTGGGCAGCGCGATGCGGACGGTGAACTGCTCGAAGATCGCCGACTTGCCCCAGAACCCCTCGATGCCCGAGACGTCCTGCGACGACAGCACGAGGTGGATGCCCTGCGAACGGCCGCGGCGCGCCACGTCCTCCAGCAGCTGCGTCGCGGCGGCGGTCACCTGGTCGCGTTCGCCGAAGAGGTACTGGAACTCGTCGATCACCGCGACGATCCGCGGCCAGCGGCCACCGGGGTCCTCGGCGCGCAGGTGCTCCAGCTTGGTGACCTCGTGCTGCTTGGCCGCGTCCGCGCGCCGGCGCATCTCGTCGGACAGGAACCGCAGCAGCGCCACCCCGAACTCGCGGTCGGTGTTGACGTTCACGCCGACCAGACGCGCGTGCGGCAGCCACGACGGGTCCTTGCGGCCTGGCGCGAACTGCGCGAACGACACGCCTTCCTTGAAGTCGAGCAGGTACAGCTCCAGCTCGTCCGGCGAGTACCGCGCGCACAACGAGCCGAGCATGGCGTAGAGGAAGTTCGTCTTGCCGGAACCGGAAGGCCCGCCGATCAACGCGTGCGGCGAGGTGTCACCGAGCTGCACGCAGACCTGTTCGCCGTCGTCGAACCCGACGGGCGCGATGACGCCCGCCGCCGAGCTCTCCGTCCACGGGCGGTCGGGCAGCAGGTCGCCGAACGTGCCCATGCGCGCACGGCGTTCCTCGCGCTTCTCCGCGATGGCGGCACAGGCACGGGGCACCAGCGTCCGCGGGAAGGCCGGGTCCAGCGTCACCCGCACGTCCTTGCCGGTCATCGTGCAGGTCGCGGTGCCGTCACCGCGCAACGAGATGGTCTCCACCGGCGAGTTGACCGTGATGGGAATGTCCACGATGAACAGCTGCACGCCGCACGCCAAACCGTTGCGCGCCACGCGTTGCAGCTGCTGCTGGTGTTCCTCCCGCAACGCCTTGCGGTTGCCGAACAGCACGGCGATCCGCCACGGTTCGGTGCGCCGGCCCTCACCGCTGACCGAACGCACGGTCAGGTGCCCGTCGACCAGGACCTTGGTGTGCACCTGGCGGATGTGCTCGGACAGCTCGTCGAGCAGCTCGTGCAGGCGCGCCGGGTCGTGCACCGTCAACAGGTTCGCGCGGGTCAGCGGGTAGAGCCCCGGCAGCGACCCGGTCAGCTGGCCGACGTCCCACACGTGGACGTGCACGAGGCCCGGCTGGAAGTGCGACAGAACCCGCAGCAGCAGCGACTCCACCACCGTGTCCGCGACCTGCCGGCTGTCCGGAGTGGACGAGATGTGCAGGTGCGACTGGTCGAGCAGCGGCACGGCCACGGGGAACGGCTTGGCCGCCGGCGCGGACGTCACGACGCCCGTGCCGATCCGCCACAGCTCGGGCACGCCCTCGCTGCCGTCGTGGGTGCCGGGATGGCCGAGCCACGACTCGTGCGGCAACGACGCGGGACCGCGGGCCACCGAGTTCACCAGCTCGGTCAGCAGGTCGGGGCCCGTCGTCGTCCACTCGTGGTACGACTGCTGCCAGTCGTGCTTGATCTGGGCGAGGCGGTCCTGGAACTCGGCCATCGACAACGGGGCCCTGCGCGGGTTCCCGATGCGCTTCTCGTCGACCGTGAGGAACGGGGTCACGTCCTTTAAAGCCGTGTCCCGCAACGCTTTGTCGACGCCCATCCCGCGCACGGTGAACTCGAACATGTCCTTCGCGTGCTCGGTGGCGAGCGCCCTGTGCTCGCGCGCCACGGAGCCCAGCGCGGCCGAAACGGCGCGCTGGAACTCCGCGAAGGCCTCCTCGACCTTTCGCCGCCGGTCGTCCCGCCTGCTCATCACAGCTCCACGGTGAGTCGTTGGATGCGCTCGAGGGTTACCACCATCAGCTCCAGCTGATCGGGGAATCTTTCCTTGGCGCGCACGAACTCCACTGGAAGCAGCGACTCGTGGTGGTTCTCGCTCGACTCGGCGAGGATCGCGACGGCCTCGTCGAGGCCCTCCTGCGCGGACCGCACGCTCCGGTACGACTCGCGCAGGATTTCGCTCGCCTGCTCGAGCGCGGCTCGGACCTCGGCGATGGAGGCCATCAAAGCCTGCTGTTGATGCCCTCGGCCCCGGAGATGCCGGCGCCGAGGTAGTTCTGCAGCTCGCTCACACCCGAGACGACCTGCTGGAACTGCGCGTTCGTCGTCTCGACGTCCGCCTGCACGGAGCCCTGTGTCACCGATGTCAGCAGTTGCTGCGCGTCCTCGGCGAGCTCAGCCGCCTGTTGGAGGGCCGACTGGCTTTGGCTCGCCTTGTCGATCGCCTGGGCAATTGCGGCACGGACCTCTTCGATGCTGGCCATGTCGACTCCCGAACCCTCCCGGAACAGAGTGGTCGTACAACCACCCTCTGTAGAGATTGTGCCCAGATTTTCACAGTTGAGAGCGAAGATGCGCTAACTGGGTAGATGCCTGAATCCACTCGAACGGGCCTTGCTTTAATGATCAGTTAGGCGCGGCGCTGGCCCCTTGGCCGAACGTGTAGTGACACTCACACGAGCCCCTACAGCCTGTTGCGCGGAGCTGCCGACCGGCCGGGTGAATCAAGACGGTTTCGAGGGCGAGTTGTCACGCAAAGTGCCTGCACCGAATGGGTCATCGCCCGCCCACGCCTCGACCAGGACGCGTTCGGCGCCCGGCACGAGACCGGTGATGAGCTCCGGCTCGTCCAGAACGGTCCACGCCGTGGGCGGTTCGCACGCCACACGCGGCGTGGCGAACTCCTCGCCCAGTCCGCGCACGAAGGTCCGGACAGCCCTCGCCAGAGCCGCTGAGACGTTGTGAGTGGCCTTCTCGGTGCTGGGCAGGGTGATGACGACGGCCCAGCAGCCCGGCTCCTCGTCGGAGCAGTCACGGGCGTCCACGATCTGGGCACCCGCACGGCTGATGAGCGCGTCGCACGCGGCACGCGCCTGGTGCTCGTCCGCTGCCTCGACCACCACGGTGATCAGCAGCACGAGGTCGTCTTCGTCCATGACACCCGAAATGGTGTCAGACGACGCCGCGGACGAACTCCAGCACCCGAGTGACGACCCCGCCGTCCGCGAACGCCGAGCGGAAGCGCCGGTGAAGTGTCCGGCCCGGACGACCGGCGAGCCGTCCAGATCGGTACCTACGAGGCGTAGAAGGCACTGATCTCGATCTTGCCGCCCGAACACACCGATCCGAACGTCCACGGCACGCTGAGCGGCGCCGTCTCGTTGGGAGGGATCGCCGCGGCCTTCGACGGCTCCGGCTGGCACGACCCCTCCACGGGCTCGTTGCCCGACGGGACGATGCCCCAGTGCAGGTTCGCCGTGGCCTTGCCGCCCGGCGCGAGCGTCACGGTGGCAGGGCCGGGGTCCGCCTTGCGCTCCAGCTTGGTCGGCACCGCGCCGGAGGCGTTCTCCAGCTGGAAACCGCTGTAGCCGTTGAGCGTGCACGGCGCCGAGCTGGCGTTCGTGACGACGAACTTGCCGTAGCGGTTGCCCGCGGCGGCGTCCGTCGGGGTCACCTCACCGCGGAGCGAGGCCGAGTCGCAACGCTTCACCGCGGCCAGCGCCGCGCCGGACTCCGCCGCCGGCGAGGGAGACGAACTGGCGCTGGACGACGGTGTCGGTTCCGAGGTCGGCAACGTCTGCGACGCGTTCTCCGGTGTTCTCGTCCCGCAGGCCGTCACGGAAGCGAGCACCAGCAGTCCACATGCGATCAACCGACGAGTCATGGGTGCAACCTCCTGTACCGAAGGATGTGCCCAAGTTTCCAGAAAGCCACACAACGTGCCGGAAATTCACCGGATCTGGTGGACGCCCCATCCGTCCGGAAGTTCCGGCATGCCCTGCACCGCCGCGGTCCAGATGTAGGTCCA
Organism: Lentzea sp.; assembly: GCF_035525475.1. GTDB lineage: Bacteria > Actinomycetota > Actinomycetes > Mycobacteriales > Pseudonocardiaceae > Lentzea. Next base: position 16,944 of record NZ_DATLEC010000034.1, read on the forward strand.
CGCGATCCGGCCGTCGGGCAGCACTACGCGCACACGCCGGTAGTCGTCGCCCTCGTACTCGTCGAGCAACGGCAGCGAGTCCTCCGGCGACTGGAGCCGCAGCACGAAGCCGGGCACGCCGAGGCCGGCGCCGGGACGCAGCGCGGGGTAGCCGAGGCCGGTGTCGAACAACGTGCCGGGCAGGTGGGTCTCCTCCGACTCCACGACGTGCGGCTCCATCAGGTGCCAGGCGCCCGCCCCCGGCTGCAGCGTGCCGTAGACGAACAGCAGCTCCGGCCAGGCGTCGGCCGACGGGGCGCCGTGGACCTCGGTCACTTCCAGCCCGTCCGTCGTCGCGGGCCTCTCGCCCAGCACGCGGGCGTCCCGCTGCGACACGTCCGCGCACCGGACCATGCGGCCGTTGAAGAGCACGGGCATCCGCTTCTTGGAGCCCGCCGTGTAGGCCAGCACGCTGTCGATGACGCCACCGTTGTAGAGCACCACACGACCCGAGTGCACCCGCACGAGCCGATAGCGCAGACCGCGTCCCTCGCACCGGTCCAGCACGCGCAACTGCTCAGGCGTGGCGAACCAGATGGAGTGCTCTTCGACAACGCCGGGCCCGCCCGCGAGAGTGGCGGGACGCTGTCCGTCGCGCATGCGCAGTCCGGCGGCCCAGACAGCAGAAAGGCCCTCGCACCGTGCGCGGAGCACGACAGCGGGGCCTTCGAGGCCGAGCTCCTCACGAAGCCAGGTGAGCTTGCTCGGGTTGGCGTTCGAGCCGTAGCCGAGCACCGGCATCCGTGCAGCCAGCGGGGGTTCACCGTGGTTTGCGAGCCATTGGTCTAGATCGATGTTCTCAGGCTCGACTCGCCATCCCGACTCCATCGTGAGGTCCGGTCGCACTGGCCAGCCCGTTTCGTCGACGTGGACGAAACAGTGGTCTGGACGAGTGCCCGGATAGGGCTCTGCCGGATGGCTGTCGTCGGTGAACGGTTGGGCCATTGGTCCATTGTGCCAGTTCAGGGCCCCAGATGGCGCCCCTCAATCGTGACCCATCCGATGTCTTTCTCGGACTTCAGGAGAAACAGTGAGAACGTTCACTGCGCAATCGGGTGATAAATCCGATGAGTGGCGGCGGATGCTCCGGCCTGGCTCAGGAGTTGTCATAGCGTCGCTGCGCCTGCGAGACCTCCGGCTGGTTCGCCTCGATCCAGTGGGCGAGCGCCGTGAGGTGACGCGCCGCTCCCTTGCCGAGCGGCGTCAGCATGTACTCGACGTGCGGCGGGATCACCGGCTTGACGTCGCGGTGCACGAACCCGTCGCGCTCCAGCGTCCGCAACGTCTGCGTGAGCATCTTCTCGCTGACGACGTCCGCCAGCTCGCGCCGCAACGCGCTGAACCGCCACGACCCGCCGTCGGACAGCACCTGCAGCACCAGCACGCCCCACTTGCTTGTGATGTGCTCCATGGTCGCCCGCTCAGGACACATGGTGACCTGCATGCTCACCTCCGAGTAAGTACCCCACTCCAAAGTGGGTACTTTCCACAGGTTAGCGCTAACCGCATGATTTGCCCATGACGATCCTCATCACCGGAGCCACCGGCCAGCTCGGCAACGCAGTGGTCCGCTACGTCCTCGACCGCACCGACGAGCCGGTCATCGTCTCCGTGCGCACGCCGGAGAAGTTCACGCTCGGGGGTGTGGAGGTCCGCCAGGGCGACTTCGAGCAGCCCGAGACCCTCGACTTCACCGGCGCCGACAAGCTGCTGATCGTGTCCGGCGAGGCCCCCGACACCGGCACCCGCATCCAGCAGCACGAGAACGCCGTCGCCAAGGCCGTGGAAGCCGGCGTGGGCCACATCTTCTACACCAGCATCACCGACGCCGACACCTCCACCGTCGGCGTGGCCGTCGTGCACAAGGCCACCGAGGAGGCCATCCGGGCCACCGGCATCCCGTTCACCTTCCTGCGCAACGGCATGTACCACGAGAACTACCTGGGCGTCCTGTCCGGCGAGACCGTGGCCGTCTCCACCGAGGACGGCCGCGTGGCGAGCGCCGCCCGTGACGACTTCGCGCTCGCCGCGGCGGTCGCGCTGACCACCGAGGGCCACGAGAACCAGGTCTACGAGCTCACCGGCTCCACCGCCTGGTCGTTCCCCGAACTGGCCGGCGACCGCTTCCGCGACGTGAGCGACGACGACCTGATCTCGGCCGGCGTGCCCGCGCTCTTCGTGGACTTCTTCAAGGCGATCCGCGAAGGCGTGTTCGCCGAGGTGCGCCCGGACCTGGAGAAGCTGATCGGCCGTCCCTCCCGTCCGATCGCGATCTAGTGGCGTGGCCCGGCCCGCTGGCGGGCGGCAGCGTTTCGGGCCGCACCACTAGTTGAACTCCGGGTGCGCCTCGGGGTGCGCGTCCCACCACTTCCGGTACTCCGGGTTGCGGTCCAGCACGGACCGGTAGGCGTCGGCGGCGCACGCGAACACCTCGTGCGCCCGCCCGGCCACCGGCGAGTCCCTGCGCATGGCCACGAAGATGTCGGTCATCAGCGGCATCCCCCGCAACCGCCGGATCACGATGCCGTCCCCGGTGCGGGACGGCGCCGCCGCGAACGACACGCAGCCGCTCGCCACCAGTCCGCGGGCCATGCTCGCCTCACCGGTGTGGTGCGTCAGCCGCGGCACGAACCCGGCGTCCGCGCACACCTGGAACATCTGGGTCCGCGACCCGATGTGCTGCTTGGGCGGCGTCACCCAGTCGCGGTCCGCGAGCTGAGCCAGCTCCACCTCCTCCGAAGAGGCCAGCGGATCCGTCTCGGACAGCGCCACGAACGCCGGTTCCGTCACGAGCTTGCGCAGCTCGATCCCGGCCAGGTCGCGGGCGTGCATCCCGTCGAAGAACTCGAACAGGGCCACGTGCACCTGCCCGGCCTCCAGCATGTCCACGATCTCCGCTGACGACGGACGCACCTCCGCCCGCACGTCGGCGTTGAGCTCCCGCAGCCCCTCCACGAGCCGGGCGAAGTACAGGATCGGGATGCAGCCGAAGAACAACGGCCCGCGCCGGTCCGCCGGCCGGGTGGTGCTCATCAGCTGGGCCATCTCGTCGAGCACCAGCCGGGCCGTGCCCAGCACCCGCCGCCCCAGGTCCGTTGGGACGCAACCGTTGCGCGTCCGGTCGAAGAGCTGGCCGCCGACCAGCCTCTCGACCGTGCGCAGCTGGGCGGAGAGGGCGGGCTGGGTCAGTCCGAGCCGCGTCGCGGCCTTGGTCACGCTGCCTTCTTCGGCGATCGTGCGCACCGCACGGAGGTGTCGGAGTTCCAGCTCGGGCATAAAGACCTTGTATCCCCGTTCTGAATGCGCCGCCACCCTTCGATCGGGGCATAGTGACCTCGATCGATCTTCCGGCCCGGCGCTTTGCGGCAGCGCAACGGGTCCGGTGCGGGAGGGTGCGCACCCCTCGGTCCGACGCTGCTGCCGTGCACCCTGCGCTCCACGGCAGTAGCGTCGGACCCATGTCGGTGATCGACTCGCCCAGGGACTGGGTCAACCAGCACATCCAGCGCTACGTGGAGACCGACGGCGCCGAGGGGCACGAGTGGCGGCCGGGCGTCTTCACGCTCCTGCTGACCACCACCGGACGCAAGAGCGGCGAGCTGCGGCGCACCGCTCTCATCTACCAGCCCGACGGTGACGGCTTCGCGGTCGTGGCCTCGCAGGGAGGCAAGCCCACGCATCCCGCGTGGTACCTCAACCTCCGGGAAGACCCCGTCGTCCACGTGCAGGTCGGCGCGGACAAGTTCCAGGCGCGCGCCCGCACGGCCGGCCCCGAGGAACGGGACCGGCTGTGGGAGCTCATGACCGAGGTCTGGCCCGACTACGACGAGTACCAGCGGAAGACGGACCGCGAGATCCCCGTCGTGGTGCTGGAGCGCGTCAAGGGATGACGACGGCGGCGCCGGTCACGCGAACGCGCCGGTCCTCCCGCGTGGCGTCGACCTCCAGCCGTGACGGCCTGCCCATGTCCTCGCCCTGGCTGATGACGAACCGTTGCGGCCCTTCGAGGTCGCGCAGGTAGCCGCCGAACGCCGCGGCGGCCGCACCCGTCGCCGCGTCCTCCACCACGCCGCCGACCGGGAACGGGTCGCGGGCGTGCACGAGGTCCGCGGACTCGCGCCAGAACAGGTGCACCGTCGTCAGGTCGTGCGCCAGCATCAGGTCGCGCAACGCGTCGAAGTCGTAGTCGAGCTGTGCCAGCTGCTCGCGGTCGCGGACCGGGATCAGCAGGTGACGCGCGCCGCCGAAGCCGACGTGCACCGGCCCGTCGCCGATCTCGTCGTACCCCAGCGCCTTCAGCGCTGCCGCCACCAGCGCGGGGTCCGCGGGCGCCGTGCTGGTCGGCACGCTGGTCAGCGACGCCGTGCCACCGGAGGTCTCGACGGTGATCTCCCCGGCCGGCGTGTGGAACGTCAGCAGGCCGTCGCCGATCCGTTCGGCCAGCGCGACGGCCGTGGCGATCGTGGCGTGGCCGCAGAACGGCACCTCCGCCTTGGGGCTGAAGTACCGGACGTCGAACACCCGCTCGTCGTGGCGCGGGAAGACGAACGCCGTCTCCGAGTAGTTCACCTTCGCGGCGATGGCGAGCATCTCGTCGTCGGACAGACCTGACGCGTCCAGCACGACACCCGCCGGGTTGCCGCCTGCCGGATCCGTCGTGAACGCGCTGTAGCGCAGTACCCCCGTGTCGTTCATACCCCGCTGCAACGCATAACAGTGCTGAAGCCTTCCGTGCATGTACCTGCTGGTGAAGTACGTCAACCCGGCCTTCTCCAGCACACGGCCGGACGCGACGTTCTCGGCCTGATGACCCGCGACGACCCGGTCGGCGATGGCGAGAGCCTTGTCCCGCAACTGCTCGGCGACCCGGGTCGCCACGCCGCGGCCCCAGTGCCCCGGGTCGATCCAGTAGCCGATCTCGATCTCGCCCAGGTCGCCGTCGAGCATCTGCGCGACGCCGATGACCTCGCCGTCCTCCACGACCGCGTGCATGCCGAAGCCGTGTTCCTCCCAGTGCTGCAGCGCCTGCTCGTGCCGCAGGTCCACGTAGTCCGGCGTCCAGGGCCTGCCGTCACCGATGTACGTGGTCATCCTCGGGTCGGCCGCCCACCGCAGGAAGTGCTCGAAGTGTTCGTCGCCCCAGGGCACGAGTTCCATGACCCCATCGTGCCCCAGAAGCCGTGGCTCCAGGCCCTGTCCTCCGGGACTCTCGACCGTGGCCCTCATCGAACGGACTCACAGGACAGGGCCTAGCTGAACTGCGGGAGAAGCCCCTCGCAGGTGCGGACCACGACCTGGGCGGCCCTGCGGTGGTCGTTCGGCGCGTGCACGTCGGCGGCCTGCGCCTGCCAGCGCAGCAGCGCGTCGAGCAACGCCTCCCGCAGCTCACCGGCATCGGCCTCGTACTCGAACCCCAGCCGGGCGGCCGGTGCCGTGCCCTCGGCGCCGACGATCCGCAGCGCCTCGGCCTGCAGCTCGGCGGGCAGCTTGGTGCGTCCCGACTGCAACGCCGCCACGAGCCGCAGCTCGCGGAAGTCGTGCGCGGAGGCCACCACCCGTTCCAGGTCGGTCATCAGCTTGCGGGCGTTCTGCCGCGGTTCCATCCGCAGCAGCACGTCCAGCGCCAGCAGCGCCGACCGCGCCTTGAGGACCTCGCGGCGCTCGGTGAAGTGGACGGCGATCGAGTCGCGCAGCTCGCCGAGCCCGCTGCGCTGCACCAGCTGGCCGGTGAGCTTCACCTGCGAGTCGAAGCCCTGCCGGATCAACGCGGTGATCAGCCGGACGCCGAAGATCCCGAACCGCTCGAGCAACGCCTGGCGCACCACCGGTTCCATCGCCAGCGGGAACTGCTCGCCGGCGAACCTGTCCGCCGACAGCAGGTGGTCCTCCAGCTCCTCGCGCCCCAGGGACGCCAGCACCCGCAACGCCTGGAACTCGTCCTCCCGCAAGGTCCTCGCGGCCACCGCGAGCAGTCCAGCGACCGAGACCACGTTCTGGCACAACGGTTGCACGGCGACGTCACGGCGGTAGCGGCGGGCGATCTGCTTGGCGGACGACAGGGCGTCGATCCGTCCGGCCCCGATCTCGTCGGCCCGCGCGAGCACCGCGACGGTGTGGATCGCGGCGGTGCGGGCGATCGGGTGGTCGTGGGCGGACCGCAGGAACCTCAGGTCGTCGTCCTGCACGTGCCGCATCAGGTACAGCAACGCGTCCGCGTCGCCCAGCACCTGCTCCGGCGTCGCCTCGGACGGGGTGTCGATCAGCACGACGTCCCGCAGCGCCCGCGACGGCCACTCGACGACGACCTTGTCCGCGCGGTCGAACTGGCCGGTCTCGACGTGGTGCCGCGCACCCCGCCTGCCGATCGCGACCTCGTGCGGGCGGCCGGGACCGGAGAACACGTGCGCCCGCGGCTCGGTTCCGCCGCGGTACCAGACGAACGAGCTCTGCGGCGCGAACTCGTCGCCGATCAGCGCGTTGACCACAGTGGACTTGCCGATGTGCGCGCGTCCGGCCACGGCGATCCGCACGGGCTCGGTGTAGCGCTCGGCGTGCGAGCGCAACCACGCCGTGGCGCGCGGGCTGTCGCGGTAGACGCCCATCGCTTCCTGCAGCATCGACCAGACGACGCGGTCCAATGTCACGCGGAGAGCTCCATGGTGGGACCCCCGAGCGCCTGCACCCGCTTGTAGAGGGTGATGAGCTTGTCCAGCTCCTTGCGGCCTTCCCGCATCCTGCGCTCGCGGTCGGTCTGGTCGTCCTGGATCGCGCGCTTGGCGCTGCGGGCCGACTCCAGCAACGTCTCCTGGAGCTCCTCGGCGAGCGTGCTGAAGTGGTTGCGCAGCGAGCGCTGGATGTGCCGCCCCGAGTCGCGGACGTCCTTGGAGAACTTCACGAAGAAGTCGTCGACGTGCCGTTGCGCGGCGGCCTTCGCGGCGGCCTGGCGGCGCTTCAGCCGCTGGTCGCTCTCGTCCAGGATGGACTTCCCGCCGAAGAGGGCGCCGGCGCCGAGCGAGATCACGTTGATCAGCGGCATGCCGGCGAGCGAGGTCACCAGGCCGAACATCAGCACGCCGCCGTAGGAGCCGCGCAGGCCGGTGAAGAGCTTCTGCGGGACCGAGAACGGCTCGATCTTCGGCTTCTCCAGCCTGCTGACGGGTTCCAGCAGGTCGTCCGGCAGCACCGAACCGGGGATCAGGTCCTCGCGGTAGACGGGGAAGTTCTTCGCGACCTTCGCGGCCACCCACTCCGCGCGTTCCATCAGCCAGGCGAAGTTCGTGGTCGCGGCCTCGTTGAGGTTGTCCTCCAGCCACTGCTCGAACTTGTCCCAGCCGACCGCGGGGTCGGCCTCGTCGTAGGTCTTGTCGACCTCGCGCAGGATCCTGCGGGTCCTGTCGCGCAGGTCGTACTCGACGTCCGAGACCAGGTCGGCCATCTCGTCGTTCAGCACGTTCTGCCAGCGCGCGGACCGCCGTCGCAGCTCGTCCACGCGCCGTTGTGCCTCCTGCAGCGTGGAGATGGTCGCGGTCGTGTGCGACGAGTCGTGGGCCGTCAGCTCCTCGCGCAGCGGCGTGACGAGCTGGGTGATCGCGCTCGACGCCACGACGGCGACGGCGCGGCGGGCCAGCAGGTCGGCGGACGCGACGATGTCGCGCTGCACGCACGCCAGCAGGTCGGGGAAGCCCGACTCGGTGTTGAGCCGCTGGTCGCCGGTCTTCGCGGCGCGCAGCCGCAGGGCCGACGACACCGGGATCAGCTTCGCGGGGACGCCGGCGCGGGCCAGCAGGACCCTGTTGCGCTCCACCACGGCACGCCAGCCCGGCACGAGGTCGATCTTGGTGACCACCACCGTGACGTTGGGGCAGGCCTCCATGACCTTCTTGAGCAGCGTCATCTCCGCCGACGTCAGCTCGCCCGTGGCGTCGGAGACCAGCAGCACGGCGTCCGCCTGCATGAGCGTCGCGAACGTGCTGGCGGTGTGCGCGGACCGGGTGTCGCCGACGCCGGGGGTGTCGATGAGGACCAGGCCGTTGTCCAGCAGCGCGCGGGGGATGCCGATCTCGGCGCGCACGACGTGCTGCGACTGGGCCGTCGCCTGTTTCGTCACCTGGTCGATCGGGACGGCGATGCGCTCGGTCGGGGTGTGGAAGATCGAACCGTTCGCGGACGCGTTGCGGACCAGCGCCGCCGAGGGTGTCTCGGCGTGCTGGACGTAGGTCGGCACGGTCGTCGTGATGTCGTCGCCCACCGCGCAGACGGGGGCGTTGAGCAACGCGTTGACCAGCTGACTCTTGCCTTGTTTGGACTCGCCGACGACGAGTACGCGCAACTTGGGATCCAGTTGCTGTGCCCGCTTCTCGCGCAGCCGGGCCTCCAGATCGGGCCTTCGGTGCGTGACGCAGGCCCCGATCGTCTCGTCGAGCACGTCGAGCCAGGGCGGTGCCATCACCTGACTCATAGTGCCGTGTTCACCCCCTTGGGTGAAAGCCTCGAACGCAAGACCGGTCTCGTTCTGTCAGGACGGGCTGCTCGGGGGGACGGTGACGTTTCTCACCGTGCGTACCGGTTCGATCACGCCGTGGAGACGCCGAACCGGCCCTGTCCAGGTGCGACAGGGCCGGTTCGGGGAAGGGTGGCTCAGCCGAGCAGGCCGCCCAGGTCGAGGCCGTCGCCCACGACGGGGACGTTGTGGGTCACGTCGGTGACGGTGCCCAGGACGTTGCCGACGCCGGCGGTGTCGCCCAGCAGGCCGGTGGCGGAGTGGGTCACGCCCGACGCGGTGTCGAGGACACCGGACGCCGAGTGCTGGACCTGGCCGAGGGTGTCGTCGGTCTTCAGGCCGATGTTGCCGTCGGAGATGCTGTCGAGGCCGGTCACGTTGAGCGCGCCGAGACCGGCGTCGCTGCCGCCGAGCACGCCCAGCGCGTCGTGGGCCAGGCCCGTGACGCCGCCCAGGTGGCCGAGGATGCCGTCGGCGCCGGGAACGGCGGAGGCGACGCCGCCCAGGGGCGCGTCGACGGTCGCGGTGGCGGTGTCGGCCACGTCGAGGACCGTGCCGGTGAGCGGGGACGCGGTCTGGTCGAGGACCGAGGTCACGTCGTTGACCACGGAGAAGTCACCGTCGACCTTGACGGCACCGGCGCCGTAGACGTCGGCGGTGTTCGTGCCGGCCCACACGGTCAGACCGTTCTCGTCGACGGCGAGGAGGCCGGCCGAGGAGGTGGTGAGGTTGTCGAGGGACAGACCCGACGAGGTCAGCTGGGACGCGACGGCCTGCAGCTGGCTGATGGCGCCGAGCGGCCCCTCCGCCAGGACGTCCTCCACGACTCCGTCGAAGTAGACGCCCTCGAGGGCGGGCAGGCCCGCGGGGGTCTCCGGGAGCAGGTCGATGACCAGCGGGATGACTTCCTGGACGTCAACAGCGGTGATGTCCGCGAGCCCGGCCTGCTCCAGGGTGCCCTGAGCGTCGGCGGCGAACGCGGCCTTGAGGGACGGGTCGCTGAGCAGGTTGAGCACGAAGTCGTGGAGCGTGCTGGGCTGGATCATCTGAGGGAACTCCTGGTGAGGCACGGAAGAGTTGAGTTGATGTGCCACAAGGTAAGAGGGCGGAGTACCCCGGAACATCGGGGATCACTCCCAGTGAATCCCCGTTCCCTGATTGGGTGACGCTCGTTGACCCCCTAGGGGATTAGGGGCTTCGCTTGAGCGTCTCTTGTTCACCCGTGTAGGTACTGGTCGCTACTGCGAACAGGTGAGGAAGAGACGTGGCGTACACACTCGGAGTCGATGTCGGGACCACCCGCACGACGGCTGCCGTGTGCCGTCTCGACGGTGGCGGAGATGCCGAGATCGCCTACGTGGTGCCGTCGTCCCTGCAGCTCACGGACGCCGGGACGTTCTCCGTCGGCGAGCGGGGCGTGCCCGGCTGGACGGCCGTCGGCTTCGCCAGGCGGGTCGGCGACGCGGTGCCGTTCTCGCTGGGGCCGGAGACGTGCCCCGCCGAGGAGCTGACCGCGTTGCTGATCATGTGGGTCATCGCCGAGGTCGTCGCCAGGGAGGGCGAACAGCCCCGTCACGTGGCGGTGGCTCACCCGGCCGGGTGGGGCCCCTATCGGCGGGGCCAGCTCTACGCGGCCCTGCGGGCGGTCGGCGTCCACGACGTGACGCTCGTGCCGGAGCCGTTCGCGGCCGCCGAGAACCACGCCGTGCGCTCCCGCGTGCTGCCCGGTTCGACGCTGGCCGTGTTCTCGCTCGGCAGCCACGCGTTCTCCGCGTCCGTCGTGAAGCGGTCGCAGAACCGGACGTTCGACCTGCTCAACCACGTCGAGGGCGTCGACCACCACACCGGCGCCGACTTCGACGACCTGCTGCTGAACCTGGTGCGCGGGCGGCTCGGCAAGGACGCCCTCGTGTCCGCCGCCGAGTGCGAGGCGGCGAAACGGGCCTTCGGGCCCTCCGCGGTGGTCAGCGGGGTGGAGATCGGCCGCGAAGAGTTCGTCGAGGAGATCCGCCCGTCCGTCGACCACCTGGTGTCCACGTTCGTGCGTGCGCTGGGACCCGCGCAGCCCGACGCGGTGCTGCTCGTCGGCGGTGGCTGCCGGACGCCCGCGATCGGCGACGCGCTGTCCGCGTCCGTCGACTGCCGGGTCCTGGGCGAGGCCGCCCCCGAGCACTCGGTGGCCAAGGGCGCCGCCGTCGCCGCGCGGCTGGTCGTGATGGGTCCCGACAGCGAACCGGAACCGCTCGAGACCTCCGTTCTGGTGCACACCCGTGAAGCGTCGTTGCGGTTCCCCGTCGGCGAGGTCGAGAGACCGGACGACGACGACTTCAGCGCGCCACCGCCCCGCCCGCCGGTGGACGTGCCCCCGCTGGAACTGCCGGTGAGGCGGGTGAAGCGCATGGCGAGCGCGCTGAAACCCGCCGGACGCCGCTCCAGCTCCCGATCCGACTCCCGAGACGATGATGAGGACGGCCGTTGAGCGTGACCACGCGAGCCAGGTTGGTGTTGGACGACTCCACGCGAGGTGTCCTGGACCGGATCAACGGGGCCACAGCGGGCACAACGCTGCGCGTCGTCGTCGCGGCGCCCGGTGGTTGCGGCAAGACAGCGCTGCTCTCGGAGATCACCAACTCGGCCGTGCGCGTGGTCGACGACGCGCATCTGCTGGACGACGCGTCCCTGTCGGCGCTGTCGGCTGAACCGTTGCTGGTGCTGGCGTACCGGCCGTGGCCGCGACGCGCTGCGCTGGCCGAGTTGACCCGTGGCGCTGTCGTCGTGCCGTTGGCGCCGTTCACCCGTGACCAGGTCCGCGAGTTCCTGCACGCGCCGAAGCCCGTGGTGGACTTCGTCTTCGCTCAGACCGGGGGCGTGCCGAGGTACGTCGAGCGTCTTGGTGCCGTGTCCGAGGTGTCCGCGGAGGTTCTGGGCGCTTTTCGCGCCGAGCTCGACTGGCTGGACCCGGATCTGCAGAAGTTCCTGCTGGCCGCCGAGGCCGGCACCGCGCAGCGTCTCGACCTCCTGTCGTCCTTGCTGGACAAGGACTTCGACGAGGTGAGCGACATCATCGAGGCCGCCCGCGCCACCGGCATGCTCGCCGAGGACGGCACGTTGCTGCCCCTCGCGCAACGCGCTGTGGGCGCGTTGACGCGGGCCGAGCGACGGATCGCTGTCCGGCAGAAGCTGGCCCAGCTGCAGCTCGACCGCGGTGGTCCGGTGCTGGACCTGGTGCGCCCGTTGCTGGACACCGGTATCGGTGGGCCGGTTTTCGCTGCCGCCGCCCGTGAGGCGCTGTCCTCCGATCCCGCGTTGGCCGCCCGGCTGTTCAAGGCCTCCACCGGTGGCGGGGCGCCTTCCGCCGAGACCGCGGCGTCGTGGGCGACCGCCTCGGCGATGGCCGGCGACCTCGACGGGGCCCTGCGGCTCGCCGACCAGGTGATCAGCGCTGCTGACTCGTCGCATCGGCGTACTGCCGCCGAGGTCGCCGCGGTGGCTTTGGCGCACCGCGGGCAGTTGGCCCGGTCGACTGAGCTGTTCCGGTGGGCCGCCACGCCTTATGCGGCTGCTTTCGCCGGGATCGGGTTGATCGGCACCGGGCACCGGTTCGAGGAGACGCCTCCGCAGCCGCCGACCATGCTCGGTGGTGCGGCCTCGTTGATGTTGCAGGGGGTTCGGCAGTCGGTCTCCGGAGCGGAGACCGCTGCGCTGTCCACTCTGGTTCGCGCTTCGTCGATGCTCGAACCCGCTGGTGGGGCGGTGTTGCTGCCCGATTCTCCCGCTGCGTTGGCCGCTCTGGTCGCGGTGCACTGCGGTGAGCCGAACGTTGCCGAGTCCGTGCTGGACCGCGCTGTGGAGAGCGGTACCGGTGGTGTGCTGATGTCCGTGCGGCATCGGTTGTTGCAGGCCTGGGTGCACATGCTGCGCGGGAACCTGGCCGTTGCTCGTGAGACCTTGATGTCCGTTCGCGGGGCGTTCGAGCCTCGGGACTGGATTTTCGCTGTGGCCCTGGAAGTCGGGGTGGCTCGGCGCAACTCCGACCTGGCCACCTTGCGGCGGACCTGGGAGCAGGCCTGTGAGGCTGTGCTTCGGCACCCGGTGGATCTCTTCAGCCTGTTGCCGTTGGGGGAGTTCGCTGCTGCCGCTGCTCGGTTGAGGGATCAGGGGCGGTTGGCGCCTCATCTGGCTCAGGCTCGGGCTTTGCTGCGCTCGCTGGGCGATCCGCCGTTGTGGGCCACTCAGCTGCACTGGAGCCTGTTGCACGCCGCGATCATCGATGAGAACACCGCTGCTGCTGAGGAGCATGCGGCTGCACTGGCTGTTCATCGGGAGCGGAACCGGTACTGCGCTGTGGTTTCTGCTGCTGCTGAGTGTTGGCTGGATGTCGTGGCCGGGAAGGTCGACGCTGACCGGGTTGAGGAGACTGCTCGGGGCCTGCACGCCGTCGGGCTGTGGTGGGACGCCTCTCGGTTGGCAGGGCAGGCTGCCATCCGCACTTCTGATCGGCAGGCGATGGTTCGGTTGCTGGACTGTGCCCGGTTGTTGCAGGGGCGGACGGTTTCTGCTCGTCGGGTCGCTGTTGAGAGTGATGTCGCGGTCGTCGAGGATGCCGGGAAGTTGAGCGATCGGGAGCGGGAGGTGGCTCGGTTGGTGGTGGAGGGGATGACCTACAAGCAGGTCGGGGATCGGTTGTTCATCTCCGCCAAGACTGTTGAGCACCACATGGCTCGGATGAGGCAGCGGTTGGGGTCTACGTCCCGGTCGGATCTGCTGGCTCAGTTGCGGCACATCATCGGGGTTGCGTCTTAGCGTTCCCCGGATGCGTGCGGCTGTTCCTGTTGCGTGCTTTCACCCAGGGGCTGCCCCCGGACCTCCGGCAATCTGATCGGGGGGACCGCGCCGCTGGGAGCTTCGCTCAAGGGCGGACCTGGCCGGCTCGCCTTCGGCTTCGCGGTTGTTGGCTTGTCCTGTGTGGCGTAAGTCGTCTTGAGTCCCGGAAGAGGGCGGTGGTTACGCCTTTTTCGGGAAAGTTGCTCCGATCGAGCGAGTAAAGGGTGTAACCCTCGGAAATGTCGTACCCCCGATGGGGGGAACACCCCCGCGCATTGGGACGGTGTGGTTTGCTGGCGGTAGGCTTCCGCACCGTTGTTCGCCGAGCCGGTCAGGTGGATCGTTTTGCCGAGCCAGGACGACGTTGGACCGTCGCGGCCCCGGGGTCGTGACGAGTTCGCGCATGACTGGGCGGTCAAGATCGGGCGGACCGCCTACGTTCCTCTGTCTGCTGCCAAGCTCACTGAAGAGTTGCGTAAGCTGTTGAACGTCGTGGCTGAGGCGGTTGCCGAAGATCCTGCCGTTGCCGCTGTGGTCGGGTCTCGGTTGGTGGAGATCCACTGCGTTGGTGCTGAGAGTTTGAGCCGGTCTGTTGAGGTGCTGGCTGAGTTCGTCGTGCAGGAGGGGGCTGACGCGCGCACTGCCGCGTTGGTGATCGGGACTGTTTCGGCGGCTTACACGGCTGCTATCCAGGCTTTTGTGTTGGAGCAGCAGGAGAGTGTCAGTCAGGCTCTGCTGCGGGCCAACAGGGCTGTGCAGCTCGACCTGCGGGCCAGCGAGGAGCGGTTCGAGGACATCTTCGCGCACTCGTCCACCGGTATTGCGATGGTCGGTCTCGACGGGGAGTTGGAGCGGGCCAACGAGGCTTTGTGCGCCATCCTGCGGCGTGAGGACGTTGCCGGGATGACGCTCACGGATTTGATCGCGCCTGCTGACCTGCCGTTGATCAATGATGCGCTGGCCAGTCTTCGGTACGGGCGGATGCGGCGGGTCGAGGAGCGGCCTCGGTTGATCGACCGGGATGGGGAGCACTTCCGGGTCTTGCTCGCTGCGACCATGCAGAAGGACGCTGAGGACAACCCTCGGCACTACGTGTTGATGATCGACGACGACAGCCAGCTCACGTTGCTCGGCGGGCGGTTGCAGTACCAGTCGTTGCACGACGCGTTGACCGGGTTGCCCAACCGGCAGTACCTCACCACTCGGCTGGAGTCGTTGTTGCACAGCGACATCGAGCACGGGGTGACGTTGTACCACCTTGATCTCGACGCGTTCGCCGTCATCACGGACGGGCTGGGGTGGGAGGTCGGCGACAAGGTCCTTCGGCTTGTCGCCGAGCGGTTGAGTGCCGTCTTCTCCGACGAGAAGGCGATGGTTGCCCGGCTGGAGGGTGACGAGTTCGCCGTGCTGGTCGAGAACGGGGCCGACACGCCTGACGTGGACACGACCATCCGGATGATCGAGCAGGAGCTGGGCGAGCCCGTCTACTTCGGTGAGCAGGGTGTGGCTGTGTCGGCGACCGTCGGGGTGCTGCCGCGGCTGCACTGCGGTGACCGGCCCGCTGAGGTGTTGCGGGCTTCCGACATGACGTTGCGGCGGGCCAAGCGCAGTGGGCGTCGGCAGTGGGGGCTGCACGACTCCGTGCAGGACAAGCGGGAGCAGGAGGAGTTCGGGCTTGCCGCCGTCATGCCCGGTGCCTGGGAGAGCGGCGAGATCGAGGTCGTGTTCAACCCCGTCATGAAGCTCGACGGGTCGGCTCGGGTGTGCGTCGAGGCCGAGCTCAACTGGCGGCACCGGGACGCCGGGCTGATCCACCACGAGAAGTGCGTGTCGATGGCCGAGCACACCGGGTTGATGCTGCCGCTCGGCGAGTGGATGTTGCGGCGGGCCGCGGAGGCCGCGCGCGGGCACGACGAGATGCTCGCGGTGTGCCTCACCGAAGGGTTGGCGAAGAGTCCTGACCTCATTCGCGACGTGCGGAGGGTGTTGGCGGACACCGGGTTGCACGAGTCGAGGCTGTTGCTCGGGTTCCCGGTGCACGTGCTCGCGGACGAGGAGAGCGAGGCCGCCGACAACCTCGAAGTGTTGTCGGAGATGGGGATTCACATCGGTGCCCGCGACTTCTCCGGGTCGACCGCGGAGATCGAGCTGGTCCGCTCGCTCGGTGTCACGGCCGTGCGGGTGAAGGGGCGTTCCGAGAGACCGGACCAGCTGGTGTCACATGTGCTCAGCGACCTCGTCGGGTTCGTGCACGAGGCCGGTGGCGTCGTGGTGATCGACGCGATCGAGGACGCTGAGCAACGCCAGTGGTGGACCGAGCTCGGCGCCGACGCGGGGGTCGGGCCGGTGTTCTGCGTAGAGCCGACTACGGAGTGGCCCGCCGGGGGCTGAGGTGCACGAGGACCAGCGCGAAGCCCGCGATGGTCACCATGCGCAGGGCGGCGGTGATGCCGTTCCAGTCCTTCGACTGCCACATCGCGAACCACTCGCCGCCGATCGTGATGAACCCGCCGAGGAACAGCGCCACCACCATCAGCAGACCGGCGGACGCGAGCGTGCGTGCGCTGTCCTCCCTGCCGCGGGCGTAGGCGACGGTGCCCGCGGTCAGCAGGATCGCGGAGATCGCCTCCCACACGATGATCGCGACGTAGACGACGGTGACGATCGCGGGACTGGTGATGGCCCGCCACTTCAGGCCCTCGCCGAACGTGGTGTCCATGGCGAGGACGTGCTGGACGAACGCTTCGTTGGTGCCGTAGTCCGTGATGTTGCCGAGCACCACCAGAAGCATGTTGAGAGCGATGAACCCGACGGTCACCGCGACGACCGCGCGTAAGCTGCCGACCCGAGCAAGAAGACGCATGGCGCGGACAGTAACCGATGGGCAGCCGCTGGTGAGGCGCGTTTGCACGGCTCAGCCGCAGGGGTCCTGGAACTCCAGCTGCGGCAGGCGTTCCTCCCACAACGCCGGGGTGAGAGCGCCCCGCGTGGTCGTGCAGATGCGCTCGATCTCGTGCTCGACGTCGAGGTCCCACAGGCGCACGACCCCGTCGGCGTTGCCGGTGGCGAGCAGCCGGCCCTGCGGCGAGAACTGCACGAGCGGTTCCGCCGCCCACTCGCCGGTGATCTGCTGACCGAGGTAGGCCGGCTCGGCCGGGTTCGTGATGTCCCACAGGCGGAACGTCCTGTCCGCACTGCTGCTCGCGAGCAACCGGCCGTCCGCGCTGATCGACACCCCGCCGACCGTCCCGGTGTGGCCGCGCAGCTCGCTGATCTGCGCCGGGTGCTCGCGGTCGCGCACGTCGAAGAGGCGGACCTCCTTGCTCTGCCCCGAGAAGACGAGCGTGGAGCCGTCCGCCGTGAAGAGCACCCGCAGCACGATCTGGGCGTCCTGGATCGGCGCGCCCAGCGGACGCGGCTTCGACGGGTCGCTCACGTCCCACAACCGGACCGTCCTGTCGCTGCTCGCGGTGGCGAGGGTGCGGCCGTCCGGGCTGAACGCGGCGTCGTTGACGTAACCGTCGTGGCCGGTCATGGGTTCACCGAGCGGTGTCGGCCTGGCGGGGTCGCGCACGTCCCACAACCGCACCGACTCGTCGGTGTGGTTGGTCATCAGCACCTGGCCGTCCGGGCGGAACGCCACCTGCGCCGCGAACCGGTTGTCCAGGACGAGCGGCTCGCCGAGCTGTCTGGCGTGCAAGGGGTCGGCCACGTCCCACAGGCGCACGGTCCGGTCGCCCGCCGCGGTGGCGAGCACCTGGCCGTCCGGGCGGAACTCCGGTCCGCTCACGGTGCGTTCGTGCCCGGTCAGGGGTGGCCCGACCTGCACGGGGTGGTGCGAGTCGGAGACGTCCCACAGCCGCACGGTCTTGTCACCGGAACCGGTCGCGACGAGCTTGCCGTCCTTCCGGAACGCCGGCGTCGGCACGTGGGAGGTGTGGCCGAGCAGCATCGACCCCGGCAACGACCAGAGCTGCACGACGTTCTCCCCCGAACCGGTGGAGAGCGCGCCGCCGTCCGGGCTGAAGCCGATCGCGAAGATCGTCGCGCCCGGCGCGGACATCGGGCGGCCGAGCGGGCTCGGCGCGGCCGGGTCGGCCAGGTTCCACAGCCGCACGGTGGCGTCGGCCGAGCCGCTCGCGAGCGCGTGGCCGTCCGGGCTGAACTTCACCGACCAGACGGCGCCCGTGTGGCCCGCCAGCGGTTGCCCCACCGGTTCCTGCGTCGCCGGGTCCCACAGCCGCACGGTCTTGTCGTCGCCGCCGCTCGCGAGGAGCTTGCCGTCACCGCTGAACGCCACCGAGTGGATGCCGAGGGTGTGCCCGGCCATCGGCCTGCCGATCCTGGTCCTCGTGGCGACGTCCCACAGCCGGACGGTCTGGTCGTCGCCCGTGGTGGCCAGCGTCCTGCCGTCCGGGCTGAACGCGAGCGAGCGGACCGCGGCGGTGTGGTCGCGCAGCGGGTCGCCGACCGGCTTGGCGTTCGCCGGGTCGCGGACGTCCCACAGGCGCGCGGACCTGTCCTCGTTCGCCGCCGCGAGGAGCCTGCCGTCCGGGCTGAACTCCAGCAGGTAGGACGTGCCGTTGCCGGTCTCGATGGTCCTGAGCGCGGTGGGGGAGTCCGGCTTCGTCACGTCCCAGAGCCGGATCGTCGCGTCCTGGCCGGTGGTCGCGAGGAGCTTGCCGTCCGGGCTGAAGACGGCCGAGCTGAGCCAGTCGGTGTGCCCGGTGAGGACGGCGATCTGCTTGGGGTTGCTGCGGTCCCTGACGTCCCACAGCCGGGCGGTGCGGTCGTAGCTCGCGGTGGCGAGGAGCGTGCCGTCCGGGCTGAACGTCGTCAGGTAGACCGCGCCGGTGTGCCCGGTGAGCGGCACGGCGAGCGGGACCTGCTGGGTGGCGAGCAGTTTGGCGTTGACGGCCTGGTCGTCCGGGCGCATCCGGTGCGCGACGAGCCAGAGCCGCGCCGACAGCGACGGGTCGGACGCCGAGACGCGGTCCGCCTCCGCGACGACCTGGCGGTACAGGGCGTCGTTTCGCTGCTGCACGGCCATCACGGCGGCACCGGCGGCGATCAGCGCGAAGACCGACACGAGCGCGACGGCCGACCGGCGCAGCCAGACGCTCTTGCGGTGCTGGCGCTCGGACGTCCGCACGAACTCCTTCGCGACCGTGGTGACGTTCTGCTGCTGCCGCACGCCCTCCAGCCGTGCGCCGCGGTAGAGCAACGACGAGTCGCGGTCCTGCGCGGACCACGTGGCCGCGTCCTCCTCCAGGCGCTGGCGGGCGAGGTTGCCTGCGCGGTCCTCGTCGATCCAGCCGCGCAGCCGGGGCCACGCGTGCAGCAGCGCCTCGTGCGTGATCTCCACGGCGGCGGCGTCGAGCGTGATCAGCCGGGCACGGGTGAGGACCTCGAGCGCGCGTTCGGTCGCGGCGAGGTTCGTGCTGGCCTCCAGCAGGCTGTGGCGGCTGGACCGGCGGCGGGTGTCCTGGGTGTCGTCACCGACCCTGACCAGGCGCAGGAGCAGCTGCTTCGCCGCGGCCCTCGCCGGTCCGTCGAGGTCGAACCAGGCGCGCTCGGCCGTGGTGGCGACAGCGCCCTGGATGCCGCCGGACGCCCGGTAGCCGGCGATCGTGAGACGGCCGGCCTGCCGCCGTTGCCACGTCACCAGCAGGGCATGGCTGAGCAGCGGCAACGCGCCCGCGTCGTAGGCGTCCTTGCCGCGGCGGTTGTGCGCGCCGAGGTCGCGCAGCACGAGGTCGACGAGCCCCGGTTCGAGCTGCAGGCCCGCCGCCTTGGCCGGGCTCGTCACGGCGTCGCGCACCTCGGCGGCCGACATCGCGCCGAGCACCATCTGCCGGCTCTGCAGCGCCTCGGCGAGCTCGGGGAAGTCGAGGCAGCGCGCGTAGAAGTCGGCCCGCACACCGAGCACGACCGCCGTCTTCTCCGCCGCCGCGTGCAGAGCCTGCACGAAGATCCGCAGCCGGTTCTCGTCGCCGCCGAGGGTGAACGCCTCCTCGAACTGGTCGACGATCACCACCCTGTCGCCGACCGCCACCTGCACCTCGTGCGCGAACCCGGTGAACACCTCGCAGCCGGCCGCCGCCTCCAGCGTGGGGATCAGCTCCGGCTCCTGGAGCGCGAACTCCTTCAACGGGTCGGTGCCGGGAGAAATGATGATGACGTCTTTGCCGAGACGCGGAAGAACGCCCGCTTTCATCAAACTCGACTTGCCGGCGCCGGACGCGCCGACGAGCATCGTGATGCCGTTCTCGTTCAACCGCTCGAGAAGGGCGTTGGTAGCCCTTTCCCGTCCGAAGAACCAATTGGCGTCCTGCGGCCCGAACGCGCTCAACCCCATGTAAGGGCAGACCGCGTTGTCTTCCTGAGGCGGTGTTTCCGCATCGGTGACAGGACTGGCGAGCGCCTCTTCCCACAGCGAGCGCCACGAATCCAGTTCGTAAAGACCGTCGATCGCCGGATGGGGCTTTCGCCTGCGGGCCTCCCCGACGAGGATCTCGAGGACGGCGCTCAGCCCGCTGAACCGGGCGGGGACGTTGCGCCCGCGCCGCCAGTCGCTGACCCGCTGAGCCGGCACGCGAACCGGCCGCCCCTGCTCGTCCGTCCTGCGGGCACGGCTCACCGACTCCGTGACCCGCTTGAGCGGCGGGTCGCCTGCCTCCGCGTAGAGCAGCGCGAAGCGCTCCGCGAAGACGCCACGGGGTCCCAAGCCGCCTCCACCTCGTCCGGACCGGAAAACGCGGACCGCCCGTCTGAGCTGCGACGCACACACCGGACAGGCCGTCAGCAACCCACCCTAACGAGGTGGTCTGACAACCTCGACTCCACGTCCATCACGAGAACGGGAGACCGTCGCAGTGGTAGTGGCCAACTGGGGAATCGTGTCCGCGGCTGAGGAGCGCTGGGGGTCTCCTCAGCCGTGGCCTCGGCCGTCCGAGTGGCAGGGCGCGGCCTGTTAGGTCAGGCGGCCTTCCACAAGTCATCCGCTTCAGGTTGTTTGGGCTGGACCCGGTTCGGATCGGGCAGGTAGGTCTCGGTCGGCAACGTCACGTAGGTGATGGCGTCCGGTTTCAACGCGGTGAGCTTTCCCGCCAGATCCGCCAGTTCAGGAATTGACCCGATACCGGTGTCCGTCACAACAGACCGCGTGAGCAAGTCAGCGAGTTCCAGCGTTTTCTGAGGGCTGGCGAGCCAATTCTCGTTCGCCAGCTTCTCGCTCAACGCGCGCATGAACAACTGCTGGTTCTTGATGCGGTTGAGATCGCTCCCGTCCCCGATGCTGTACCGAGTCCTGACAAATGCGAGCGCCTGCGTCCCGTCGAGCTTGGTGGGCCCGGCAGGCACGTGCAGCCCGCTCTTGTCGTCGTCGATCGCCTCGGGCAACGAGATGTCGATCCCCCCGAGCCGGTCGACGACGTCGCGGAACCCGGTGAAGTCGATCTGCACGAAGTGGTCGATGCGAATCCCGCTCATCTGCTCGACAGTCGCCACCGTGCACGCCGCCCCGCCTGTGGAGAAGGCATTGTTGAACATGGCGATGGCAGCAGGCGGGTTCACCCCGCACTGAGGCCGGGGCACCATCGTGTCGCGCGGGATGCTCACCACCCGAGCCTGGTCGCCCAGAGCGTTGAGCTGGACGACCATGGCCGTGTCCGACCGCCCGTCGTCCTTGCCGAGCAGGAGGATGCCGAGGGGCCGGCCAGGCGTCGAAGGAGGCCTGGGATGGGTGATCTCCTCGGAGAGGTCGACGGTCTTGAGATTGCTCTCGAGCCGCCAGTACGAACCCCCGGCCACGACGCCCGCGCCGATGACGACAGCGGTCCCCGAGACCGTGAGCCATCGTTTCAAGTGGACGTTCATACCTCTCTACGGTCCCGGTCGTTTGTCCGGATCGCGTCGGCGGTTCGTCAGGGTTCCGTCACAGCCCTGCCTGCTTAGAATCGGGACAGGCCGATGCCAGAGCAGGGGAGCCCCGCCGTGTTCCGACCCGCGTTCCGCCGCGACCTGGAGTCCCGCGAGGCCGAGATCGCCCGCTCGGTGTTCGGTGACGCGTTGGACATCAGCGCTCTGAGCCTGGCCGAAGGCGGCCTGCTGGGCAGCTTCGGGGTGGCCCGCACCCTGCCGCGGCTCGTCACGTTTCCTCGCGGGGTCCTGACCTCGCCTTCGAATCAGGCTCGGTACGAGCGGTGGCTGGTGCACGAGCTGACCCACGCTTACCAGTACCAGCACGGTCGGAGTGTGCTGAGTCTGCTGCCTACCGCTCTCGCCGGGTTCTTTCGGAAGGGGCTCTACGACTACGGCGGGGTGGAGGGGTTGCGTGGGAAGGCTTTTGGTGACTTCAACTCCGAGCAGCAGGCCAACATCATCGCCGACTACTACTACCTGAGCACTTATGAGCCGCATCGTGACTTGTCGGCTTACGAGCCCTACATCCGTCATGTGCGGTCTGGTCGCTGATGCCGGATCAAGCCTTGACTGCGTAGTCGCAGGTCAAGGCTTGATCAAACCTTGTCACCACTTGCTGGAGGTGACGATCGCCTTCAACTGGTCGGGGGTCAGCGGCGACTGCGGCGAATAGATCCGACCGCCCGGCGAGCCGATCGCAGCACCCATGGGGTCCTCCTGGTTGCTGACGCGCATGAGGACCATCGTCCCGTCGGCCCGCTTGTGGCACGCCATGTACGACACCGCGCCAGGAGCCAGCCGCGCGGTCTCGATCGCCAGCCGGGAGCCGTCGGGCAGCGTGCTGACGACACAGTCCGCCGGGTGGGAGTTCCTGCACGCCCCGCCGGGCTCGGAGTCGATGGAGTCGATCGTCAGGCTGAAGCTCCCGGTGACGCCCGCGGAGGTCAGGGTCCCGACGACGAACGCGCTGCCGTCCATGCCGTCCAGCTTCGTCACGCCCGGCCCCGGTTGCTTGGACGGGGAAGTCCTCGGCACGGTCATCTTCTGGGTCACCTCGAACGTCGCGGTGTCACCGAGCACCACCCCGAACCGGGCGATCAGGTCATCCGGCGAGGTGGGGACCGGGCCGCGCGTCGTGGTCGTAGTCGGCGGGCCCGCGGCGGGCGTGCCGGAGTCGGCCGGCCCCAGCCACACCACACCCGTGACCAGGCCTGCCACCGCGACGACGGTGGCAGCAACGGGTACCAGCCGCACGGTCCTGCGCCGCCGCACGACCGGGGCCCTGCACGCGGCCGCGGCGTCGGCGCGCCGATCCAACTCGGCGAAGGCGTCGTGAAGGGTGCGCAGGTCACTCATGAGGTCTCCTGGAAGTGGGGGGCGCTGGCGGTGAGGTCGATGCGCAGAGCTCTGAGGGCGCGATGGATCTGGCTGCGCACGGTCGGTTCCCGGCACCCCAGCTGCGCGGCGATCTCCTTGTCGGACAGCCCTGTGTAGTAGCGCAGGACCACAGCCGCGCGCTGCTTCCTGGGCAGGTCGGCGAGGCGGCGGATCATCGCGTCCCGCTCGGCCCTCTCGTCCGCGCCGTCGGGGATCACCGCCGGCTCGACCTGGGCGCGCGGGGAAGTGCGGGTCAGCCTCCTGCGCCACCCCAGGTACTCGTTGACGATCATCCGCCGCACGTAGGCGTGCGGCTCGTCCATCCCCGAGATCCGTTCCCAGCGCTCGAACGCCCGGCCCAACACGTCGCTCACCAGTTCCTCGGCCAGCCACGTCCGGCAGGTCAGGACCGTGGCGAACCGCATCAACGCGGGACGCTGCCTTGCCACGTACTCAGCGAACTCCACCGGCAACTCCCGATCGTCTTGCTCGACCTCGATTTCCCACCCCTAATGAAGAAGTGACTCCCAACGTTGCATCCGGTCTCTCAACTCGAAGTGGCCTCCGGCGAAGTGAATCAAGTGCCTGGCGCTGCTCCGGACGTGGTCCGCCGCTGAACGCCGACTCGGCGATCGGAGTGCTGATCGGGTGATTCAGCTCGGACTCAGACCTGGTGACGAGACGGATCGCTAACCTCGTTCCAGGGGTGAGGGATGGGGCGGAATGACCAAGAAGGCGATCAGCTGGGGTCGTCCAACGAGGTGCAGTCCGATGATGTGAGCGGCACTGTTCTGCAGGTTCGCGACATCCACGGCAACGTGCACCTGGGGAACGACAACCGCGCGGCGCTGTGGGCGTACGGCAGTGCGGTGATGGCGGTGTTCCTGCTACTGGTCGCCCTGGTCGTGTTGGCTCCCGAGAAGCCTGGTCCGAGTCCTGCGGAGCCGACCCAGGCAGCGGCTGGCCAATCAGGTTCGGCACAGCCGACCACCACGAGGGTCGGGACGCCGCCGCAGGAGCTCCGTGTGACCGCCGACCTCTCCGTCAACGACCGGGGTCCCTGGGCTTACGTCAGCGACTCGCCCGACTTCCCCGACCCCGAACTGCGCGCCGAGCTGTCGAAGCCGAGGGGCCTCACCCAACCCGCGCTGATCAAACGGGTGCGCACCACTCCCGGCGCGTTCCCGGAGAAGGAGCATCTCATCCGCCTCCACCTGGAGGGGCCCGCCGACCACGCCGTTCGAGTGATCGACATCCGACCGGTCATCCGAAACAAACGGGATGTGCCGCGGGGGACGAGCGTGGCCACCGGCACCCAGGGCGAGGAGAGTTCGACCGAGGTGTTGCTGCTCCTGGACGAGCCGTTCCCGGTCATGCGGGAGTCGGTGGGACTCCCCGCGGAAAGGCAGCCGGGTGGTCCCTACTTCCCCGGTCACACCATCAACCTGGCCAACGGCGAGACCAGCGAGGTCGTCATCACCGCACGTGCCTACAAGCACGCTTACGAGTACGACCTGGTTGTCGCTTACCAGATCGGTGACCAGATCAAGGAGATGCTGGTCAACGACGGCGGTCAGCCGTTCCGGGTTTCGGGTCGGCTGTGCATTGCCGACGGCAGGTATCCGTACGATTCCCGGTACGGCAGGGGCGACAACTACGAGCTTCAGACTTATCCGGCCAACGGCGCTCCGAGGGGCCTGGTAGACAAGGACTGCGCCCCCTGACCGGGTGACAGCACCAGTCGGGGCCGGTCGATCAAGGGTAGATCCTCGCTGGCGGTGACTGACCGAAAAGATCAGGGCCTGACAGCGTTTCAGCATGTCAGGCCCTGATTTCACCCGGCGAAAGGTGGTGCCCCAGGCAGGATTCGAACCTGCGACACACGGTTTAGGAAACCGATGCTCTATCCCCTGAGCTACTAGGGCTGGCGACAGCAGTCTACCGGGGCGCCGCCACCGAGTTGACCAGTGCCCCCATCAAGCGCCGGAGCACCAAGAACGGGCGCGGTGCTCACGCACCGTGAGGAACCGAACGACAGGTGTGCCGCCGTTGGAGGGAAGTGAGCGAGAGCACCTTCAGTTGTGAAGAAACGTCAGGTACGCAGAGGGCGTGAGCAGACCCTGGCCCGACTTCCGTCCTGGACCGCTCGGCTCCGTCAAGGCTTGGTGGCGGCGACGGGCGCCCAAGGACGACTTCACGTTCGTGCCGCCGTCCAGCAGCCATCAGCAGGAGTTCGAGACGCCGCTGGTCAGTGCGGTGTACGGGCTCGACTTCCAGCTGAAGATGACGGTCGTCTGGCGGCTTGACCTGGCTACTGGTCTAAGGCACAACTCGCCCAAGAGCGCTGCCATCCACCACGTCCTGCAGCGGGCCAAGGAGATCAGCGGCAAGGCGATGCTGGTGCACCACGCTGCCCTGCAGGTGCAGTTGGGGGATGAACTCGCCGTCGAACGGCAGGTGCCCGGCACTCACATCTGGGCTCGGGCTGAGAGTGTCAAGGTCAGCGTTCAGGACGACGACCTCGAGATGGCTCGCAAGCACATCGAGCTGTTGCGGAACTCCACGTTCAAGCTCGCCGAGCGGGACGTCGAACGGGCTGAGATCCGGTACCTGCGGGACGAGGTGCTGACGGACGTCGGCACGGCCACCATCTGGTGGTTGCAGCGCAACGGGTACCAGGTCGAGGAGGCCGTGAAGCTGTCGAGTCACCTGGCTGAGCTCGTGCAGATCGCCCAACGGCAGCCTTCGACGCACTGGGCCGAGTCGCTGGTCAGCAGTGTCGAGCGGGCCCTGCCCGAGTTGGAGGACGCGCATCGGAACGATCTGCGGCAGCACCTGGCCAAGGCCCTGAGCGTGTACGGGGGGTCGCGGGTGGCGGCTGAGTTCGCCGATCAGGTCGGGCTGCCCGCCGGCGAACAGCACGTGAATGGTCAGCACACGAACGGGCACGTCTAGGCTGGCTCGGGTGTTGACCGAACTTCGCAGTGCCGCGGTGGTTGCCGGGTTGCGGGCTCTTGCCCGGCTCACGCCCTATGCCGAGGCGGAGCTCCTCGGGCTCCGCAAGGTCGTCAAACCTGGGGACGTCTGTGTCGACGTGGGGGCCGCGCTGGGGCTCTACACGGTCACCCTGTCCCGGCTTATCGGTCCACAAGGGACTGTGCACAGCGTCGAGCCCCTGGTGTTCGCGCACCCGACCCTCTCTTATCTCCTGCGGCCTCGGGAGGGGCGGAACATCCGCCGGCACTCCGTGGCGCTCGGCACCGAGGAGTCCGGGCGGGAGGTCATGAGCGTCCCCGTGCGGCACGGGAACCCCGTCACTGGGCGGTCGTTCCTCACGGCGGGGGCCGACGGGCTGGGGTCCAACGACGAGTTCGACCAGCACCTGGACGTGGTGGTGAAGACCGACACGCTCGACCACTTCGTCGAGGAGAACGGGATCGGGCGGCTCGACTTCGTCAAGGCCGACGTCGAGGGGGCCGAGCTGCGGGTGCTCGAGGGGGCCAAGGGGACCATCGAACGCCTCAAGCCCGCGTTCCTGCTGGAGATCGAGGAACGGCACGTCGCGCGGTTCGGGTACCAGGCCAAGGACGTGGCCGACTTCCTGACCGAGCGCGGGTACCGGATGAGCACCTGGCACGGCGGGGAGTGGGTGCCCACGCGCGCCATCGGCGACGAGATCAGGAACTACCTGTTCAGGGCGTGATGAAAGTAGAGGACGCCGACCCCTGGGGGTGGATCGGCGTCCTCATCTCGAAGGCCTACGAACCGTAGACCTCAAGCTCGTACAGGGAGTACCCGTAGCGGGTGGCCCGGTGGGTACCCGTCATCCGGAGGTATCTCGCGTCCTGTGGCGTGAACGCTACGACATCGTCGCCGCCATCGCCACCACTTGTCATGAAAACGTTGCGCCAGTTCGTTCCGTCATTGGAAAGTTCGATGCGGTAACCACTTCCGAACGCCGACTCCCAGCGCAACACAGCGCGACCGATCCGTTGCGCAGAGCCAAGATCGACCTGGATCCATTGGTCGTCGTTCCAATCGCTGGCCCAGCGGGACGAGGGGTCCGAGTCGAGCACGTGCGACGGCGGGAGGGTGTTCCAGCCCGTTTCGTGCGACGACGCGGTGGCCTTGGCGGACGACGCCAGGTTGGTGATGTTCTGGCCCCTGCGGGACGGGAACTGCACGACCTGCTGGTACGTCGGGCGGTTCTGCCAGTGGATCTTGTCCTGGGTGATGCCGCCCATGGCGCGGTGGATGATCGTGTCCGCGCACCACTGGTCGCCGGCGGCGCAGTCCGCGTCACCGGGGTAGACCTGGTTGGCGGGCTTGGCCGCGGCCTGCTGCAACGAACCCACGAGCGCCGTGCGGCAACCGGACAGAGTGCCACCGCCGCAGTAGGTCTGCGGGAAGGCGCCCTGGACCGGGTCGCCGAGGACCTGGCGCAGGTCCTTGTCCACGTAACCCCACCAGCCGTACTGGAACGAGGAACCCTTGTGCGGCGCGGCACCGTGCGTGTCGGACGGGGCCTCGTCGACCTGCACCGCGTTCACCAGCGCGCCGTACAAACCATCGCCCAGTGATGTTCTGAACTGCGCCTCGACGAGCAGCGGCCACCAGGCATCCAGAATCCGAATCGCGTCGGCGTGCGCGTAGGTCTTGCTGCCCTTCGCGGTCTCCTTGCGCAACGAACCCGAGCGCTGCCAGTCCTTCAGCTTCTGCACGACCGGCGCCAGGGACGCGTCGACAGGCGCCGACTCCACCACCCGCAGCAGCTCGGGCAGCACCTCCTGGGCCCGCAGGTCGGCCACGGCGGCCTCGGCCATCGCGCGGGTCAGCGACGCGCGCGTGACCTTCTGGCCGGACGAGATCAACGCCCGCACGCGCTTGTCCAGCAGGTCGCCGCGGTGCACCGAGCTGTGGCCGAAGCCGCCGAACGTGAAGTCACGGGCCTGCTTGTTGTTCCACGAGATGTAGTAGTCCTGGTTGATCGAGTTCGGGTGGGCGGCGAACGGCATCACGGCGGACGTGTTCTCGTCGCCGTTCCAGTCGACCCACTCGTACTCCGCACGGCCCCACGTCGGCAGGTTCGGATCCACAGTGGACCTGCGCACCGGGTTCAGGCCCGAGTTGAAGTACGCGGTGTCGCGGGAGTCGGCGTAGAACCAGTTGAACGCGTACCCGATCTTGTCGGCCGCCCGCTGGAAGTCCGACGCCGAACGGATCGCGCCGGGGTCGTTGAGCTCCTGGAACCCGATGATCGAGTCGACCTCGTGCATGTAGGTCGAGCGCAGCGCCGTGTACGCGATGACCTTGCCGCCGACCGTCGCTCGGCTGGAGACGAGGCCGTACTTCGTCCGCCACATCACCAACGTGTACGAACCCGCGGGTGTGCCGTCCGCGACGGTCGGCTTCCACGCGTTCTTGCGCTCCAGCCGTTCCATCGGCAAGCACGCTCCGTGGAACACGTACGACGTGGAGGCCTTCGTGGCGGGAGAACCGTCGGCGTTGCACAGTTCGACGGCGTAGGTGTCGATGATGTCCTGGGCCGACGAGGTCGCGCTCCACGAGTAGTCGACGCCACGGCCGAGCTGCACGTACATCGAGACGCCCGCGAACGCGACACCGCGTGAACGCACGCCAGGACCGCTGAGTTCTTGCAGCATCAGCAGCTGCGGCGCGAAGTAGCCGGTCTGCGGTCCCCACACGGCGATCGGGTTGCCGGAGTCCGTGTGAGCGCCGGACACCGCCAGCGCGTTCGACATGCCGTGCTTCTTGTTCAACAGGTCCGCGGGCAGGACGCCGTCCTCGAAGATCCCGCGCGCACGAGCCACGTCATCAGGAGCGGGAACGGCGACGGCGGTGCCGGTGCCGCCGACCTCGTCGTAGACCATCCGCTCCGGCGTGATGCTGCCGGAGTCGGGCAACGCCACGCCCTGGGGTGACGCGGGCGAGGCCGAGTACGGGAACGACTGTCCGTTGTGGAGGGTCAGTACGGCCTCGGGGTCGTTCTGCGCCCGGAACGCCTTCCAGACCTGCTCACCGACGGTGGCGCCGTACTTGTTCTGCGCGGCCAGCTTCACCAGCGCCGACTGCACCTCGCCACCGCCACCGGCACCGAACAGGCCGCCGACCACGGACGCGATCGCCACCATGTCGGTCGCCTTGAACGGCTGGATGTCGTTCCAGTTCGTGATCGCGTCGGCGTGCCCGGTCAGCACGTACTCGCCGGGGAAGTTCCGCGCCGAGACGGACTGGGTGATGTAGGCGTTGATCCCGGAGATGTAGTCGTCGACGTCGGCCACGGCCTGACGCCCGCGCTCGCCGCCCCTCACCGCCGCGGTCTCGATCTGCTTCTGCAGGTCCGCCTCGGTGTACGGGATCTGGTTGTAGAAGCTCTGCTCCAGCACGCGGTTCGACGGCGCGCCGCCGGCGAAGCCGGAGAGCTGGCCGCGGCCGAGGTGGCGGAACAGGTCCATCAGCCACAGGCGGTCCTGCGCGGCCGCGAAGCCGGCGCCGAACATCGTCCCGGACCGCGTGGTGCCGGTGATGTGCGGCATGCCGATCTTCTTGTCGCGCACGATCGTCACGTCGGCGCGCGGCTTCACGGTGCTCTCGACCTGGTCGGACGCCACGCCGAACGACGCGTCGTTGAAGAAGTTCGCGAGCTGGTCGTTGGTGAGACCGCTGTACCCGGCGACCAGGGCGTCGTACTTGCCCAGCTGGTCGGCCGAGTGCGCGGGCCTCGTGCCCAGCACCTTGTGGGTGAGGATCTCGGCCAGGGTCGCGTTGCCGTTGTTGCCGGGCGGCAGGACGTCGCCGCACTGGCCGAGGCAGTAGTCGTCGGCGGCGAACGCGGCCGCGCGCGGCTCCGAGGCCTGGGCCGCGGACGGGACGATCAGAAGGGAGGCGGTGACGGCGGCGGTGGCCAGCAGGGACGTCACCGGGTTGGCTCTCCGCATGCGCGAAGCTCCTCTCCGTGCAGGGCAGGGCTGTTGTGACGCACGTTACTTTCCGCTGCCGCTATTGCGAAAGAGCTTCGCGTTTACTGCCGCCCGCGCGAGCATCTGTATCGTTCTAGAAGACCATCTGGATCAAAACGACAACTACTCAGAAGTTCTGAATCGGATTACCCGGCGTGTATCCGTGTTTCTGGTCGCACATTCCATCCAGTGAGATATCCGCGTTTGGTCACGCAGAGTTCCGTCATCCACCCACAACTCCTGGTGGTGTGCTTACGCAGCGAAGTCAGCGGCCAATTCCGGTAACTGTGAACGTCCGCGCCGATCTCGAAAATCCGTTACCACATGATGAGATAACTGAGAATTAACGTGAGCTTCGGCGTCTGTACGCGAAGATCACGAACATGTGGGAGCGCGGAACGCCAATGCGGGAGGCGTCGTGATCAAGGTTCTGCTGGCCGACGACGAGGACCTCGTCCGTTCCGGCCTTCGCATGATCCTGAGCAGCGTCGGGGACATCGAGGTCGTCGCCGAATGCGATGACGGGCACCTGGTAGCCGACCTGGCACGCCAGCACCGTCCTCACGTGGTCCTGCTCGACATCCGGATGCGCACCTCGGACGGGCTCGTGGCACTGCGGAGGCTGCGGACCCTGCCCGATCCGCCGAGGGTCTGCATCCTGACCACGTTCGACGTCGACGAGTACGTCTCGGAAGCGCTGCGGCTCGGGGCGGCGGGCTTCCTGCTCAAGGACACCGAGCCGGAACAGCTGGTCAAGGCCGTGCGCGACCTCGCGCGCGGTGGTGCTGTGCTCGACCCGGGAGTCGCGGCACGCGTCCTCGCGGCCGTGGCCGACGGCGAACGGATGGCGGAGCCGGCACGCCGGCTGCTGCAAAGCCTGTCCGAACGGGAGCGCGAGGTGCTCGTGCTGATCGGCCAGGGCATGTCCAACGCGGAGATCGGCGGCACCCTGCACCTGTCGGAGGCGACGGTGAAGGGCTACGTCTCGTCCGTGCTGGGCAAGATCGGCGCGGTCAACCGCGTGCAGGCCGCGCTGGTGGCCTACCGCGGTGGCCTGATCGCCTAGGAAGCCCGGAGAAAAACCCTCAGGTACCCGCCACGGTCTCGGGGACCTCGTTCACGGATGGCTCGACCTCGACCCTGTTCCGGCCGTGGCGCTTGGCGCGGTAGAGCGCCATGTCCGCGGCCGCGAACAGCTGGTCCAGCTTGGCCGGTCCCGCCGCGACACCGATGCTCACCGTCGGGCGGCGGACCGCGCCCAGCACCATCGTCCAGTCGTGCCCGTCGACGGCCGCGCGGATCCGCTCCGCCACGTTCGGGCCCACGTCCATGTTCGGTCCGGTGTCGCCGAGCAGCACCACGAACTCGTCACCGGCCCAGCGCGCCACCAGGTCGTCCGCCCGGCACTCGCGCCGCAGCAACGCCGCGATCTCGCGCAACGCCGCGTCGCCCGTCGCGTGCCCGGCGTCGTCGTTGACGTTCTTGAACCAGTCGACGTCCACCAGCACCAGCCACGGCACCTTGCCGCGCGCCGCCGTCGACTCGAGCAACGCCGCGGCGGCGC
Organism: Lentzea sp.; assembly: GCF_035525475.1. Lineage (GTDB taxonomy): Bacteria > Actinomycetota > Actinomycetes > Mycobacteriales > Pseudonocardiaceae > Lentzea. The sequence goes on from NZ_DATLEC010000034.1 coordinate 48,151, forward strand.
GTTCGAGACCGAGCCGGTTCGCGAGGCCCGTCAACGGGTCGCGCGCCGCGGCCTCCTGCGCCGCCACCGCGAGCCGTTGAGCCTGCACGGCCACCCGGCGCTGCTCCAGCGCCTGGCCGAGGCCCTCCTGCAACGTCTCCGTGGCCGTGCGCGCGGCCTGCATGGACCTGCGCAACGCCACGGCCTCACCCACCGAGTCGTCCAGTGCGTGGCAGATGTCCGCGAGCTCCGTGGAGAACCGCAGCAGCAGCGACGTGTCGTTGATGCGTTCGGCATTCGTCACCGCACGGGCCGCGAACGTGCGTGCCTCGTCGAGGATGCCCTGCTCGCGGTGCACGACGGCGAGCACCCAGTTTCCGACCGAGACCCCCCACAGGTCGTCGGCGTCCCGTGACAGCCGCAGGGTCTCCTCGCCGGTCTCCTCGGCCTTGTCCAACTGGCCGACGCCGGCGAGCGACCGTCCGTACGCGCCGAGGAGCGCGCGCCGGTTTCTCTCGTCCTTGACGATGCCCAGGCCCTCGTCGAGGTACGCCAACGCTTCCTCGAAGATCGCCGGCGCGGCGGCGGGATGCCCGGCGCACGCGCGGAAGTTCAGCGAACCACCGAGGCGCTGCAGGCAGAGGGCCAGCGTGTCGCTGTGACCCGCGCGCCGCGCGACCTGCACCGACAGCCGGAGCATCTCGAGCGCGGCCCTGCGGTTGCCGATGCCCTCCATCAGATAGGCGAGCGTGCCCATCGTCTGGGCCACGGCGGGGCTGTCCGTCCGGTCGGCGTCGAGATCCGTCCAGCCCTCCGCCGCCAGTTCCAGGGCGAGCGGGATGCGCCCGAGGCGCCACGCCAGCATGGCTCGGTTGACCAGCACGGCCGAACGGACCCAGCGGTCGACGCCGGGGGACACCTTGGTGACCACCTCGTCGAAAAGACTGTTCGCCTCCGGCAGGCGGCCGGCGTTGAGCAACGCGCGGACCTCCTGGTCCAGCTGCGGTACCTCGCCCGCTACCAGCGGATCACGCTGCTCCACTCGTTCATCGACTCCGTTCCGACTCGCCGAGCGGCCTGCACAGGCTACCGGCCCGGTAGCGCCCCGTACCGATGGTGGTGCAGGACGTCACCGAGGGGTAGTCGGTTGCGCCAACAGGTTGCGCAGCGCCTGGGCTCGATCGACGATCATTCCGTAGCGCAGCTCCTTGTCAACGGGGTCGTTGTGAACGTGCCCCGACGTTTGCTGCACGCCGTGCTTGCGGTAAAGCATGCTCGGTGTCGCGGTGAAGTACCCGCGCGACACGGTTTGAAGCGCCATCAACAGGCCCGTGTCCTCGGAAGACGGCAGCGCCATCCACCCCCCGAGCGCCAAAAGAAGATCTCTGCGGACGCACAACGAGCCCGGGACGACCGGCAACCGCCATTCATCGGCGATGAAAGCGTCGAGCATCCAGCCGGGTTCGAGAACACCTTCGGCGGGGTCGTCGAATTCCCACGAGACGACCTCCCCGGTGGGGAGGAGGTCACGTGCCGCCGACGTCGTCCAGCCGACGTCGGCGTGCGCGAGCAGCACCTCGACGTCCCTGGTCAGGGCGCCGTCCAGCAGCAGGTCGTCCGCGTCCAGGTTCCGGACGAGCTCCCCCGTCGACCGGGCGAGCGCCATGTTCCTGGCACCCGCCGGCCCCGAAGGCGAAGACGACGAAAAACCGACCCGCTCGTCATCGGAGAACAGTTCCGACGACGCTTCTCCGTCGTGCTGGATCAGCCACTCCCAGCGCCACCCCCGTGGAAGTTCTTGCGCGCGCAAAGATTCGTACGCCTCCCGCAGGAAACGCATGTGCGGCGGATGGACGGGCGTCACGACGGAGATAGTTCGCATCTCGATGTTTCAGTTTCGTCGGCCGAAGGTGTCGTAGTGAACAACGTCCTCGAGTGGCATGCGGTTGCGCCAGCCGTGACGTTCCAGATCAGGAGTGTCCGGAAGGGAGCGGACCGGTCCCACGCACAGCCACGCCACCGGCCGGATTCTCGTGGGGATGTCGAGCAGGCGGCGCAGCACGTCCTCCCGGTAGAAGCTCACCCAGCCGACGCCGAGACCCTCCTCCGTGGCCGCCAGCCACAGGTTCTGGATCGCTAGGCACACGGAGTACAGGCCCGCGTCCGCGATCGCGTGCCGGCCGAGCACCGCCGGCGAGCCGCGGTCCGGGTCGTAGGTGACGACGACGCCGAGGGACGACTCCATGACGCCCTCGACCTTGATGCGGGAGAACACCTCCGCGCGTTCGGAGTCGAGCTGGGCGGAGAACACGCTGCGTTCCGCCTGAACGTGGTCGCGGAACGCGCGCCGAATCGATTCATCACGCACCAGCACGAAGTCCCACGGCTGGGAAAGGCCGACGCTCGGTGCCGCGTGCGCCGCCGTGAGCACTCGTCGCAGCACGTCGGGCGGGATTTCCGCACCGGTGAACTCGGCACGCGTGTCCCTGCGCCGGTGCACCACTTCGTACAGGTTCATTCGACCGATCGTGCCTCACTCGAAAGCACCAACTTGACGCTGAAGAGGTGGCGCTGATCTCACCTGAGGGGATAGACCGATCGGATGAGAAGAATGAGAGGTGGTTACGGCTCCGCGCTCGGGTTCGGTGCCGGAGTCGGCGTGACCACGTTCACCGGCTCCTGGCCGCTGCTCGCACTCCTCCTGCTCGCCGCCGTCGTCATGGCCGTGTCGCTGCGCACGACGATCGTCGGAGCGGGCCTCGTCGCGGTGCAGTGCTGGGGCCTCTACGCGACCTTCCTGGTCGGTGTTCGCGGCGACCTCACCGTCGACGAACACACGACCTGGGTGCTCGCGTTGCTGGTGCAGCTCGCCGTGCTGGCGTTCGTGGCCAGCACGGCGATCCGCGTCATCGCCCTTGTGACGGGTACGGCAGCAAAGCCATCTCCCGCGCGTTCTTGATCGCCGTGGCGACCTGGCGCTGCTGCTGCGGCGTCAGGCCGGTCACGCGGCGGGACCGGATCTTGCCCCGGTCCGAGACGAACTTGCGCAGCAGCGTGACGTCCTTCCAGTCGACGGCGGTCACGCCTTCCTTCGCGAGCAAATTCTGCCTGCGCTTCACCGGGTTGCGCTCCCGCATCACCAGCTCGCCCTCTGCTTCGACGACGTCGGCGCCACGTCAGCGCTCCTCCTTGAAGTCGACGTGCCTGCGCGCCACCGGGTCGTACTTGCGCAGCACCATGCGGTCCGGGTCGTTGCGGCGGTTCTTGCGGGTCACGTAGGTGTAGCCGGTGCCGGCGGTCGACCTCATCTTGATGATCGGCCGCACGTCGTTGCCCTTGGCCATCAGACCTTCACCCCCTGCGCGCGGAGCCGGGCGACGACGGCCTCGACGCCCAGCTTGTCGACGGTCTTGATCCCCTTGGTGGACAGGGTGAGCACCACGAAGCGGTTCAGCGACGGCACCCAGTACCGCTTGCGCTGGACGTTCGGGTTCCACCGGCGCCGCGTCTTGCGTTGCGAATGCGAGACGCGGTTGCCGAAGCCGGGCTCACGGCCCGTCAGCTGGCAGCGCACAGCACCTCCAGATTGAAACGACATTCGTTTTCATCTACGGTACCCCACATGGAAACCGTTGTCGTCATGGTGGCGGGGCTGGCGGACCACGACGTCGCCGTGCGGGTGTGGCGTGACCGGCCCGGATCGGTGCTGGTGCGCCACATAGCCGCGGAAACGCACGTGCGGCGGTGGGTCGACGGCATCGCGACCGACGTCGAGCTGCTGCACGGCTGCGTGTCCTGCACGGTGCGGGAGGACCTGCGCGAGCTGCTCGGCACCTTCCGGGGCCACACGGTCGTGCTGCACCTGGACCCGTTGCTGGAACCGGACGCGGTGCGCCGCAACCTCGGCGTCGACGTCGAGTGCGTGATCACCGTGCTGGACGCGGCGAGCTGGCTGGACGACGCCCTGGGCGACGCGTCGATGGTCAGCGACCAGCGGACGGTGGCGCAGGTCGTCGTCGCGCAGGCCGAGGCCGCGGACGTGCTGGTGCTGCAAGGGGATGCCGACGAACGCACGCTCGCCGTGCTCGACCGGCTGGCTCCCGGCGCGCACCGCTGCACGCCGGACGCGGTGGTCGTGAGCAGGAGCGCGAGGCCGCGGCTGGTGCCGCTCACGCCTGAAAGCGGTGTCTCGACAGCGGTTTTCACGGCCGACCGGCCGTTCCACCCCGTGCGGCTGAACGACGCGCTCGACTCGTTGCTCGACGGCACGGTGGTGCGGTCGCGCGGACGGCTCTGGGTCGCCGACGAGCCGGATGCCGTGCTGCGCCTGGAGTCCGCGGGAGGCGGGCTGCACGTCGGCCCCGGCGGGCCGCGTGACGGCAGGACCACGCAGATCGTGGCGATCACGCTGGGGGAGCCGGGCGACATCACGGCTGCTTTCGCCGGCGCGCTGCTCACCGACGACGAACTGTCCTTCGTGGACTCGATCCGAAAGCTGGAGATGTGAAGCCAGGAATCCACCCCGACTACCACCCCGTCGTCTTCCAGGACGCGTCCACCGGCAGGACGTTCCTGACCCGGTCGACCGCCACCTCCGCGAAGACGGTCGAGTGGGAGGACGGCAACTCCTACCCGCTGCTGGTCGTCGACATCACCGCCGACTCGCACCCGTTCTGGACGGGCACGCAACGCCTCGTCGACACCGCGGGCCGGGTCGAGAAGTTCAACCGCCGCTACGGAAAGCGGGAGCGCTGATGGCCGTCCCGAAGCGCAGGACGTCGCGCTCCAACACGCGCCACCGGCGTTCGCAGTGGAAGGCCACCGCGCCGGACCTCGTGCGCGTGCGGACGCTCGACGGCAAGGAGCTGCTCGTGCCCCGCCGTCTGGTCGCGGCCTACAAGCGCGGGCTTCTCTGAGGGGCGAGCTGGACCGCTCCGTCCGGTGAGTCGCGCCACTGGTCGAAGGGGCGGTCCAGCCTCCACCCCGTGCCGTCGTGGTCGAGCACGCGGTTCTCGCACGTGTCCGGGTTGGACAGTGACTCGAACAGCTCGATGCTCCACCCGAAGAGCCTGCGGCACAACAGTCTGATCGTCAGGCCGTGCGACACGACCAGCACCGTCTTGGGGTGTGCCGGGTCGTTGTGCAGCCGCACCTCCAGCCCGTCGAGGAACGCCGCCACGCGGTCGTCCACGTCCGCGCCCGACTCGCCGTTGGGCAGCCGGAAGAAGAAGTGGCCGAACGCGTGCCGCTGGTGCTTGAGCACCTCCTGCTGCACCGGGTCCTGCAGGTTTCCCCAGTCCTGCTCGCGCACCCGCGGTTCGGTGACGATCCGCTCGGCGGAGATCCCGAGCAGCTCGAACGTGCGCTGCGTCCGCCGGTACGGCGACACGTAGGCCGCGACCGGGCCGTCGCCGACGAGCGACCTGATCGTGGCGCCGGCCGCCACGGCCTGCCGTTCGCCCGTCTCGGTGAGCGGGAGGGCGTGGTCGGGGATGCGGCAGTAGGCGAGCTCGTCGACGTTGCCGAGGCTCTGTCCGTGGCGCAGCAGGATGATCCGCACCTCACCATCGTGCCCCAGCTCCGCGAGTGCCCGGGGCGTTACAGTGCTCGGCGAGTCGAGGAGGATGGTGTCACATGATCAAGTACATCGTGCTGTACAAGAGGCCGGCGGACCCCGAGGGCTTCGACAGGAAGTACTTCGAGTCGCACCTGCCGATCGTGAACTCGGTTCCCGGACTGGTGCGCGCCGAGGTCGCCAGGGTGCAGCAGGTGTTCCTCGCGGGGTTCCTCGGCGAGACCGAACCGCACCTCGTCGCGGAGATGTACTTCGAGTCCGAGGCGTCGTTCAAGGCCGCCATCCAGTCCCCGGAGTGGGCCACGTCGGGCGCGAACCTCGCCGAGATCGGCGGGATGGAGCTGGTCGCGATGTTCAGCGCCGAGGTCGTGGCGTGAAGGCCGTCGTCATCGGCGGCGGCACGATGGGCGCGGGCATCGTCCACGTGCTGCTCGCGGGCGGCCACGAGGTCACGCTGGCGGAGGCGGACGCCGAGCGCGCCGAACAGGGCAGGCTCGCCGTCAGGCGCTCGCTCGACAAGGCGCAGGAGAAGGGCAAGCTCGCCGACGCCGGTGCTGTATTCGCGAACCTGAGCACCGGTGAGCTGCCGGCGGACGCGGAGCTGGTCGTCGAGGCCGTGCCGGAGAACGTGCCGCTCAAGCAGGAGGTGCTGGGCGACGCGGCGGCGAGGTGCCCGCGGGCGGTTCTCGCGTCCAACACGTCGTCGCTCTCGATCGCCGAGATCGCCGCCGGCCTTCCCGGCGAACGCGTGCTGGGCATGCACTTCTTCAACCCCGTCCCGGTGCAGCAGCTCGTCGAGCTCGTCCACCACGAGGGCGTCGACCCCGCGAACGTCGCCAAGGCGCGGACGTGGGCGGAAGAGCTGGGCAAGACGGTCATCGAGGTGCGCGACTCGCCCGGCTTCGCGACGTCCCGGCTGGGCGTCGCCGTGGGCATGGAGGCGATCCGCATGCTGGAGGAAGACGTCGCCTCCGCCGCGGACATCGACACCGGCATGAAGCTGGGCTACCGCTGGCCGATGGGCCCGCTGGAGCTCACCGACCTGGTCGGGCTCGACGTCCGCCTCGCGATCGCCGAACACCTGGCCGCCGAGCTGGGGCCGCGCTTCTCCCCGCCCGCCCTGCTGCGGGACAAGGTCGCCCGCGGCGAGCTCGGGAAGAAGTCGGGTCAGGGCTTCTTCACCTGGTAGGTAGTGGGCCGTGCACATCAGGGAGTACACCGAAGACGACCTCGAAGCCGTGTTCCGGCTGCGCCGCGTCGCGTTCAACTCGACCGATCGCCCGGAGCGGCTGATGAGGCCGGGCACGCGCGGTCTGGTGGCCGAGCTCGACGGCCGGATCGCCGGTGTGCTCGGCATCGGCGAGTACGCGCAGTTCTACGGCGGCGCCGCGGTCCCGATGGGCGGGATCGGCGGTGTCGCCGTCGACGGCGCCTCGCGAGGCCGTGGCGTGGCGAGCGCGCTGCTCGACGCCGCGCTGGCCGCCATGCGCGAGCACGGACAGGCGATCTCGGTCCTCTACGCGACCGTGCCGGCGCTGTACCGGGGACGTGGCTGGGAACGCTCCGGCGTCCTCGAGTGGGTCGAGCTGCCGATGGACCGGCTGCTGTCGGTCCCGAAGCCCACCGAACGGATTCCGTCGCGCCCCGCGCGTGAGAGCGATCTCAGCGCGCTGCACGACTGCTACCTCGAGGTGGCGCGGACGATCGACGGCATGGCCGACCGCCGTCCGCCGAGGATCACCGTCGAGAAGGTCCTCGAGATGGACCTGGTGAGCGTCCTGCCCGGCCCGAACGGCCTGCGCGGATACCTGACGGCGACGCGCGAGCCCGGCGGGGACATGGGCCGGCTCAAGGTCCACGACCTGGTCGCCGTCGACGCCGAGGCCCAGCTGACCCTCCTGGCGTCGCTGGCGTCCTGGGCGGGCACGCTCGAAGCGGTCGACCTGCGGATCACCGACCCCGCCACGGTGGACCTGCTCGCCGGCACCCCGTTGCGCCACTCCGTGTGGACCGCCACGTGGATGCTGCGCGTCGTCGACCTGCCCGCCGCGGTGGCCGCCAGGGGCTGGCCCCGCCTCGCGAACGCCGCCGTCGACCTGGAGGTCGTCGACGAGCACGCGCCGTGGCACGCGGGTCCTCGACGCCTCGTCGTGGAGGACGGCTCGGTGCGCGTCGAGCCCGGTGGCACGGGTGCTGTCCGGTTGCACGCGCGAGCGCTCGGACCGTGGTTCTCCGGTGCGCAGAACACGCACGCGCTGCGGCGCGCGGGCCTGCTGGAGGGCGACCCGGCCGACGCGGTGGTGCTCGACCAGCTCGTCGGCGCGGCGGGGGTCCCGCGGCTCGCTGACTTCTTCTGACCCGCTTTGCTGTTCACCCCGGCGGCCTCGTCGAGTAACAATGAGGGCGTGGCGGGGGACCAGGACGACGTCAGGCATGCCTACGGCGACAACATCGGGTGGCGCCTCAAGGGTTACGCGAGGCGGCACAGCGGGCCGCCGGTCAGCGTGCGGGAGATCTCGCGCGCCGAGTTCGACCAGATCAGGCCGTACTTCGACGCCGAGGACAACCCCTGGCTCGTCGACCTGCACCAGGTCGTGCCCGAGGCATGGCGCAGCGTCGAGCAGGTGCTCGGCCCGCTCGACCCCGACCAGGACTACTACGTCACCGGGCAGCCGCTGGACTGGGACAAGGACCCCGTCCAGGCCGCGCGCGACGTGCTCGACGAGCGGTATCCGCTCGCGCGGGCGGCGTTCCTCGGCGGCAGCGTCGCGGCCGGCACCTACACGGCGAACTCGGACCTCGACATGGTCGTGATCGTCGACGACCTGCCCGGTGCGTTCCGGGAGACGCTGGTGCACCGCGGCTGGCCGGTCGAGCTGTTCTGCCACACGGTCGAGTCGTTCTGGGACTTCGTCGCCCGTGACACCAAGGACCGGCGCCCTCCGTTACTGCACATGTGCGCCGAGGGTTTTCTCATGCTCGACGCCGACGGCACGGGCCAGCGCATGCGTGCCGAGGCGCGCGCTCTGCTCGACGCCGGCCCTCCACTCGCGACGGTCACCGAGCTGGAAGACCGCAGGTACGGCACCACGGACCTGCTTGAGGACCTCATCGGCGCACGGGACGAGGACGAGCGGCTGTTCGTCGCGGCACGGCTGCTGACCTGCGTGGGAGAGCTGGCGCTGGTCGTGCAGAACCGGTGGCTCGGGCACGGCAAGTGGTTGATGCGCCGCCTGCGCGATGCCAAGGAGGACGAGCTGGTGGACTCCTACCGGGCGTTGGTCCGGGGCGAGGGCGCCGAGCGGTTCATCGCGGTCGTGGAGCACGTCCTGGCCTCGGCGGGAGGGCGGATGGAGGCCGGCTACCGCCGGAACGCGTCACAGCGCTGATTCATTACCCTCCAATCCGTGCTGCTCATCGTCCTGGAACTGATCGGGATCGCCGTGTTCGCCGCCTCCGGTGCGGTGGCCGCGGTCCGCGCCCGGCTGGACGTGTTCGGCGTGACCATCCTGGCGCTCACCACCGCGCTGGGCGGCGGCATCATCCGCGACGTCCTGCTCGGCGTGCACCCACCGACGGGTCTGCGGAACTGGCCGTACCTGCTGGTCGCGGGCGGCACGGGCCTGATCGTCTTCTGGTACCACCCGCAGGTCGCGAAGCACCGCCGGTCCGTGCTGCTGCTGGACGCCGTGGGTCTCGGCCTGTTCGTCACGTCCGGCACGAGCACCGCGCTGTCGCTGGGCGCACCTCCGTACGCGGCATGCCTGATCGGAATGACCACGGGCATCGGCGGCGGAGCTGCTCGCGATCTGCTCCTCCGAGAGATCCCCCTGGTCCTGAGGAAGGAGATCTACGCCGTGGCGGCGCTGTGCGGCGCGGTCGTCGTCGTCCTGGGCGAATGGGCGAAACTGCCGAAAGGCCTGGTCGCGTTGACCGGTGCGTCAATCATCATCACCATCAGGCTCATCGCGCTCTGGCGGAAGTGGAACGCACCCGTCGCGCGGGGCTTGGAGGGCTAGCAAGAACTAACGCGGTACTCACACCCGCAGTTAGGGCCCTTCTCAGGCGGCTCTCAGATCCCTCGGCAAGACTTGCCCCCATGCGCATCCTCGTTGTCGACGACGATCGGGCGGTCAGGGAGTCACTCCGCCGTTCGCTCCAGTTCAACGGCTATCAGGTCGAGACCGCCGGAGACGGCATGCAGGCCCTGGAGTCGGTGACCGCCGCCAGGCCGGACGCGATGGTGCTCGACGTGATGATGCCGCGGCTGGACGGCCTCGAGGTGTGCCGCAGGCTGCGCAGCACCGGAGACGACCTGCCGATCCTCGTCCTCACCGCGCGGGACGCCGTGAGCGACAGGGTGTCCGGTCTGGACGCCGGTGCCGACGACTACCTGCCCAAGCCGTTCGCGCTGGAGGAGCTGCTGGCGCGGCTTCGCGCGCTGCTGCGCCGTGCCGCCCACGACGACGCCGCCGCGACGCAGTCCGCCGCCGTGCTCAAGTTCGCCGACCTGGAGCTGGACCCGTCCACGAGGGACGTCCGCCGCGGCGAGCGCCCGATCAGCCTCACCCGCACCGAGTTCGCGCTGCTCGAGCTCCTGCTGGCGCACCCGCGCCAGGTGCTCACCCGCAGCCGCATCCTGGAGGACGTGTGGGGATACGACTTCCCGACCTCGGGCAACGCTCTCGAGGTCTACGTGGGCTATCTGCGCCGCAAGACGGAGGCGGAGGGCGAGCCGAGGCTCCTCCACACGGTGCGTGGAGTGGGGTACGTCCTGCGGGAGACCCCTCCGTGATCCTCGAACCCCAGGGACGGCTGCAGAAGGCGTCGCTGCGGGCCCGCGTCACCTGGCTCGCGGCGTTCTGCGTCGCCGGGGCCGTCGCGCTGGTGTCGTTCGGCGCGTACATGGTCGTGCGCAAGAGCACCTACGACGCCCTGAACGAGAGCCTGCGGACCAGGGCGGTGGCCGTGGCGACCGGCGAGAAGATCAACACGCCGGACTTCGTGGGCAAGTACCCCGCGGCGTTCCTCGCGGCGGGCGACGTGAAGATGGGCGTGCTGCTGGCCGACACCGGCCAGCTGCTCTACCCGCAGGGCTTCGACCGCCCGCCGACGACCGAGGAGGCGTGGGACGTCGCCCAGGGCGAGCGCGACGAGTTCATCTGGACCGACCACAGGACCGAGTCGCGGGTCATCGCCGTCAAGTACCAGCCGGGCCAGGCGATCATCATCGCCCAGTCGATGTCCCCGCAGCGGACGACGCTGGCCAAGCTCAGCGTGGTCCTGCTGCTCATCGGCGGCGCCGGCGTGCTGCTCGCGGCCATCGCGGGCACGGCCGTGGCGCGCACGGGCCTGCGTCCGGTGCAACGGCTGACGGAGGCCACCGAACGCGTCGCGACCACCGGCGACCTGACGTCGATCCCGGTGTCGGGCGACGACGAGCTGGCGCGGCTGACGCACAGCTTCAACGCGATGCTCGGCGCGGTGGCGGAGTCGCAGGAACGGCAACGTCGCCTGGTCGCCGACGCGGGCCACGAGCTGCGCACGCCGTTGACCTCGATGCGCACCAACCTGGAGCTGTTGCTGGCATCGGAACGCCCGGATTCCCCCACTTTGTCCGAAGAGGACAAGAGGGAGATCCAGTCGGACGTCCGCGCCCAGCTCGACGAGCTGACCACGTTGATCGGCGACCTGGTCGAACTGGCCCGCGAGGACGCCCCGCAGGTGATCCAAGAGCCGGTCGACCTCGTCGAGGTGGTGGAACGGGCGCTGGACCGCGCCCGCCGGCGCGCCTCGAGCGCCGTGACGTTCGACGTGCAGCTGCAACCGTGGACACTTCTGGGTGATTCCAGTGCTCTGGAACGCGCGGTTCTGAACCTCCTCGACAACGCGGTGAAGTTCAGTCCTGCGGGTTCTTCGGTGCGGCTGAACCTCCGCCAGGTCGGTGACGGCAGTGCCGTGGTGGAGGTGGCGGACGCGGGCCCCGGCATCGCGGAAGCCGATCTACCTCACGTTTTCGAGCGGTTCTACCGTTCGACCGAAGCGAGGACCCTGCCCGGTTCGGGCCTCGGACTGGCCATCGTCAAACAGGTGGCGCAACGGCACGGCGGCACGGCGACGGCGGGCAGAGCCCCCGAAGGCGGGGCCCTGTTCACGTTGCGCCTACCCGGACGTCCGTAAGGTGGGTCTGTGAGTCATCGCGTGAACGACGATTCTTCGTCGAGCTGGGAGACGACGCCTCCCGCCGGAGACGGCCCTGCGCGCACCACGCGCTTCTCCACGTCCAGGTCGTCCGCTTCGACCCCTCCGCCCGCTTCGTCCTCACCGTCCCCGGACGACGCCCCGGCGCCGAGGTTCTCGAAGAAGGCGAAGAAGAAGCAGCCGTTCTGGAAGGAACTGCTGGTCATCTTCAGCGTGGCGCTGCTGCTGACCGTGGTGATCCAGACGTTCGTGGCGCGGGTGTTCGTCATCCCGTCGGCCTCGATGGAGACGACGCTGCACGGCTGCACGGGCTGCGTGAACGACAAGGTGCTGGTCGAGAAGATCACGTACCTGTTCGGAGACCCCCGGCCGGGCGACGTCGTCGTCTTCCGCGGCCCGCCGAACTGGACGGGCGGCAAGGAGCCCCCGAACTTCGTGGTCGGCACCCTCCAGGACCTCGGCTCGATGGTGAACCTGTCCGAGCCGAGCGGCACGGACTTCATCAAGCGCGTCATCGCCGTCGGCGGCCAGACCGTCGAGTGCTGCGACGACCAGGGCCGCGTCATGGTCGACGGCAAGCCCCTGGACGAGCCGTACCTGAACTTCGGCGGCGGCCCGCGCCAGCAGGACTCGTTCGAGAAGGTCACCGTCCCCGCGGGAAAGCTGTGGGTGATGGGCGACAACCGCAACAACTCGTCGGACTCGCGCAAGCACGGCGACCCGACCCCCGCCGACGGCGCGATCCCGATCGCCAACGTGGTGGGCAAGGCCCGCGTGATCGTGATCCCGGTGGGGCGGTGGGGTTCGATCTCGGACCACAACCCGCAGACCGGCGGGAAGTAGCCGCAAGCACGCGGAAGGGGCGGAGCCGATGTCGGCCCCGCCCCTTCCGTCGTCTCCGAACCTCAGCCCTTCGTCGACCCCAGCGTCAGCCCGCCCACGAACTGCCGCTGCAACACGAAGAACACCACCAGCGTCGGCAGCGCCACCAGCAGCGACCCGGCCGCGATCAGGTTGTTGTCGGTGAAGAACGTCCCCTTCAGGTTCTGCAGAGCGGACGTGACCGGCATCTTGTCGCCGTCCTGGATCAGCACCAACGCCCACAGGAAGTCGTTGTAGATCCAGGTGAACTCCAGAGTGGCCAGAGCCGCCAGCACCGGCCGGCACAGCGGCAGCGTGAGCTGCCAGTACTGCCGGAACACCGAAGCCCCGTCCACCCGAGCGGCCTCGGTCAGCTCGTAGGGGATGGTCTTCATGTAGTTCGACAGCACGAACGTGCAGAACCCCATCTGGAACGCGATGTGGATCAGGATCACGCCGAGCGGCGAGTCGATCAGCGACTCGCTCTCCGACATCCACGACGGCAGCTCGATCAGCCGGTACAGCCGCCACAGCGGCGTGACGATCACCTGCTGCGGCAACAGGTTGCCGGCGGTGAACAGCATCAGCAGCGCGACGTTGAACTTGAAGCTGAACCGGGACACGCCGAACGCCACCATCGAGCTCAGCACCAGCGTGACCGCCAGTGCCGGGACGGTGATGAGGAACGTGTTCCAGTAGAAGTGCGGCAGATCGCCGATCTCCCACGCCTTCGCGAAGTTGTCGAACGTCAGCGACTTCGCGATGGAGAAGTAGCCGTTGACCGACGTGTCCTCGTACGTCCGCAGCGACGCGTAGACCGCCCACAGCAGGGGCGCCAGCGTCATCAGGCACGTCAAGATCAAGAACACGTGCAACGCGACGCGGGCGGGAGTCACCGGTCGCTTCGGGGGCACGACAGGGCGTTCCAAGGTCGCCGTCACGTCCGGTTCTCCTTGCTGAACACCTGGTACAGGTACGTGATGATGAAGCCGAGCGAGATCGTCAGCAGCACCACGGCCACCGCGGAGCCTCGGCCGATGCGCGACGCCTCGCCGATGATGTTGTCGGTCACCAGCACCGACAGCAGCTCCAGGCCGTTGCGCCCCTTGTTGATGACGTACACGATGTCGAACGCGCGCAGCGCCTCGATCACCGTCACCACGAGCACGACGATGTTGACCGGTTTCATCACCGGGAACGTGACGCGGAAGAACGTCTGCGCGGACGACGCGCCGTCCAGGGCAGCGGCTTCCTTCAACGCGGGGTCCACCGACTTGAGGCCCGCCAAGTACAGCAGCATGATGTAGCCGGTGTGCCGCCACGCGGCCGCGACGAGCACCGCGTACAGGTTGATGTCCGAGTCGCCGATCCAGTCGACGGGTTTGTCGAGACCGAGCACCGAGTTCAGCAGCCCGCCGTCCGGCGTGTAGATCAGCTGCCAGATGAAGCCCACCAGCGCGAGCGACAGCACCATCGGCATGTACAGCACGCTCTGGTAGATCCTGCTGAACTTGAGCTCGCGGTCCAGCAGCACGGCCAGCAGCAGACCGGCCGAGGTCGGCACGATCAGCAGGAACAGCAGCCAGATCAGGTTGTGCTGCACCGCCGGCCAGAAGCGCGGGTACTCGGTGAAGATCTCGACGTAGTTGCCGACACCGATCCACTCGATGTCCTCGAGGCCGCCGATGCCGTTCCAGCGGCTGAACGACAGCGCGACCGAGCCCAGCGTCGGGATCCACACGAACAGCAGGTGCACGACCGTGGGGATGCCGAGCATGAGCCCCAGCACCAGTCTGTCCGTGCCCGCGAGGGCGGTGGCACGTTTTCCACGCCGACGAGGCGGCGGCCCGTCGAGGGCCACCGCCTTCGGCTTCTCCTGCAGTGCGGTCACTTGAAGATGTTCTTCGCCTGGTCAGCCATGCCCTTGAGCACGGAGTCGACGTTGTCGGGGTTCTTGATGAACTCGATGAGGCCGTTGGTGGCCGCCTCGCTCGCGAAGCCGGGGTCGGTGTCGCGGTCGAGGAACTGCGTGATGTGCTTGGCGTTCTTGATGACCTCGGCCGCCTTCTTCTGCAGCGAGTTGTAGCCCGAGGTGTCCGCGTTCTTGTTGGTGGCGACCGCGGTCGGGTCGGCCTTGAGGTAGGCGACCTGCGGCTCCGGGCTCGCCAGGTACTCGAGCAGCTTCGCCGCGCCCTCCGGGTTGGACGGCTTCTTCGCCATCATGTAGCCGTCGATCGGCGCCTCGACGGTGTCGATGCCGTGCGTCGGGTTGATCTCCGGGAACGGGAAGAAGTCGAGGTCCTCCTTCTCGGCGTCGGGGAACTGCTGACCCACGAACGCGCCGAGCAGGTACATGCCGGACTTCTTCTGCTGCAACGACTGCGCGGCTTCCTGCCACTCGCGGCCGAGCGCGTTCTCCTGGTGGAACGGCAGCAGCCGCTTCCAGGTGTCGAAGACGTCCTTGACCTTCTTGTCCTGCCAGTCTTCCTTGCCCGCCAGCAGGTCCACGTGGAACTGGTAGCCGTTGATGCGGAAGTTGAGCTGGTCGAACGTGCCCATGCCCGGCCAGCCCTGCTTCTGCGCGAAGGCGATCGGGATCAGGCCGTCGGTCTTCATCTTCGTGGCGAGCGCGACGAGCTCGTCGAGGTTCTTCGGCACCGCGTAGCCGCGTTCCTGCCAGAGGCTCTTGCGGTAGAACATGCCCCACGGGTACTGCGTGAACGGCACGAAGTACTGCTTGCCGTCGGAGCCCGTCGCCGCCTGCTTGAGCGCGTCGGAGTAGTTGCCGCCGATCTTGCCCCACAGGTCGCTGAGGTCACCGGTGAGGCCCTGGTCGGCGAAGAACCGCATGCGGTAGCCGGCGAACCACGCGAGCACGTCGTCCGGCTTGCCCTGCAGGTAGTTGTTGATCTGCTCCTGGTACTGCTCGTGCTGCTTGGTGTTGATCGTGACGGACAGACCGCCCGACCCGCCTTCGAAGGCCTTGATCGCAGCGGTGATCGCGTCCTTCGGCACCTGGTCGGACAGGTTGTTGCCGAAGGTGACGACCTTGGAGTCGCCGCCGGAACCCGAGCCGCCACCGCACGCCGACAGAAGGCCACCGGTCGCCGCGACTCCCGCGCCGGCCAGCATGACTCGCAGCATCGTGCGCCGACCGAAGTGCGGTAACGGGGTGGAACCAGGCGTGTACCGAACCATCATCGCTCCTACAGGTGACATCCGCTCGTGCGAACCGAACAGGACTCAAACAAAGTTGCGCACAATGTGGTCCCAGTCATACAGCCTGTCAAGTCTCGTTACGCAGCTGTTAAACCCGTGCGCAGCGTGGTCGCTCGCTGCTTCCCGGTACTCGTCCCGGTCGACCGGCACACAGACCTCAACGTGAAGTTGTGTTTGCTTGTGTTGACGTTGAGGGTTGTTGTCGGTCACCCTTGCGGCCGTGACGACTTGGCCCATCGACCTGCCCGGCCTCGGCTGGGGGGCCGACTACAACCCCGAGCAGTGGCCCGAACACGTCTGGGCCGAGGACGTCCAGCTCATGCGGCGGGCGGGCGTGACCATCGTCAGCCTCGGGATCTTCTCCTGGGGGCGGATCGAGGTCAGCAAGGGCGAGTACCGCTTCGACTGGCTCGACCGCGTGATGGACCTGCTGTACGCCGGCGGCATCCGCGTCGACCTCGCGACCGCGACCGCCGCGCCCCCGCCGTGGCTCACGGCCGAGTACCCCGAGATGCTGCCCGTCCGCGCGGACGGCGTGCGGCTCTCGCACGGCTCACGGCAGGCCTACTGCCCGTCGTCGCCCATCTACCGCGACCGCGCGACGGCGCTCGCGGGTGAGATGGCCGCGCACTACAAGGACCACCCCGCGCTGGCCGCGTGGCACGTCGGCAACGAGTACGCGTGCCACGTGAAGCGGTGCTACTGCGACACGTGCGCCGCCTCGTTCCGCGAGTGGCTGTCGAGCCGCTACACGCTCGACCAGCTCAACGACGCGTGGTCCACGGCGTTCTGGAGCCAGGGCTACACCGACTTCGCGCAGGTCCTGCCTCCGCGCGTCACGCCGACGTTCTCGAACCCGGCGCACGTGCTCGACTACGACCGGTTCACCGACGACGCGATCCTCGAGCTGTACAAGGCCGAGCGCGACGTGCTGCGGATGATCACGCCGGAGGTGCCGGTCACCACGAACTTCATGGTCAACTGGACCTTCGGCGACCTCGACTACTGGAAGTGGGCGCGCGAGGTCGACTTCGTCTCCAACGACCACTACACCGAGGCCGAGTCACCCGACCGGCACGTCGAGCTCGCGATGTCCGCGGACCTCGTGCGCGGTCTCGCCGGCGGCAAGCCGTGGCTGCTGATGGAGAACTCGACGTCCGCGGTGAACTGGCAGCGGCGCAACATCGCCAAGCTGCCGGGGGAGATGCGGCGGCACTCGTACCAGAACATCGCCCGCGGCGCGGACGGCACGTTGTTCTTCCAGTGGCGGCAGTCGCGCGGGGGCAGCGAGCGCTACCACTCGGCGATGGTGCCCCACGCCGGCACGGACACCAAGGTGTACCGCGAGGTCTGCGAGGTCGGCGCCGAGTACGCGAAGCTCCGCGACGTCGTCGGCTCCACTGTGGACGCCTCGGTCGCGGTCCTCTACGACTTCCAGTCGAACTGGGCGCTGCGGCAGGACGCGCACCCGACGGCGGACTTCGACTACTACCGGCACGTCCTCGGGTACTACAAGGCGCTGTGGCAGGCCGGTGTCACGGTCGACTTCGTCGCGCCGGGCACGAACCTCTCGGCGTACTCGGTGGTCGTCGTGCCGGCGTTCTACGCGGTGTCCGACGCGCACGCCGCCGTGATCGCGGACTACGTGGCGGGCGGCGGACATGTCGTCGTCACCTACCTGTCGGGGGTCGCGGACCAGTACACGCGGGTGCGGCTGGGCGGCTACCCGGGCGCGTTCCGCGACGTGCTGGGCGTGTGGTCGGAGGAGTTCTTCCCGCTGCGGCAAGGCGAAAGCGTCACGCTGACCGACGGGTCGACCGCGTCGTTGTGGACGGAGCACCTCCACGTGCGCAGCGCCGACGTCGTCGCCTCCTACGCCGATGGGCCGTTGCCGGGCGTACCCGCCGTCACGCGCAACACCTTCGGCAACGGCGTCGCGTGGTACGTCGCGTGCGACCTCGACGAGGACGGTCTCGGCCGAACGGTTGAAAACGCGCTTTCCGGTGCGGGCGTTGCGGTATCACGCTCCGGGATCGAGCTCGTCAGGCGCAGGGGCGACGTATCGTGGCTCTTCGCCGTCAACCACACCGACACCGACGCGCAGGTGGAAGCATCCGGGGTCGACGTGTTGTCCGGCACGCAGGTCTCCGGACGCCTCACCGTGCGCGCCGGGGACGTCGTCGTCCTCAGGGAAGAGGTGTGAGGTGCTGGCACGTCAGCGGCAAGCGGTCATCATCGAGGAGGTCCGCCGGACCGGCGCTGTGCGCGTGAGCGACCTGGTGGTCCGGCTCGGCGTCTCGGACATGACCGTGCGCCGCGACCTCGACGTGCTCGCCTCGCGCGGGCTGGTGGAGAAGGTCTACGGCGGTGCGACGTCCGTCGTCGGGCGCTCGACCGACGAGCCCGGTTTCGAGGCCAAGTCGGTCCGGCAGCTGCCCGAGAAGGAAGCGATCGCCGCGCAGGCCGCGGGCCTCGTGCGCCCCGGCACCGCCATCGGCCTGTCCGCGGGCACCACGACGTGGACGTTGGCCCGCTTCCTCGACGACATCCCCGACCTGACCGTCGTGACGAACTCGATCCGCGTCGCCGACGTGCTGCAGCAGAGCGGGCGCACCGACCGCACGGTCGTGCTGACCGGTGGCGTGCGCACGCCGTCCGACGCGCTGGTCGGCCCCGTCGCCGTGCAGGCGTTGCGGTCGTTACACCTGGACGTGGTGTTCCTGGGCGTGCACGGCATGGCCGAGCGCTCCGGCTTCACCACCCCGAACCTCAACGAGAGCGAGACGGACCGCGCGCTCGTGGACGCCGCCGGCCGCGTGGTCGTGGTCGCGGATCACACGAAGTGGGGAACCGTGGGCATCTCCACGATCGCCGACCTCGACGAGGCGCACGTCCTGGTGACGGACGAAGGTTTGCCGGACGACGCACGGGCGACCCTCACCGAGCAGGTCGGCGAGTTGGTGTTGGCTCATGTACCAGGAAGTGGCGAGGAGTTGGCGTGAGGCGTACCGCGGGAAAGCTGGCGGACGGCCGGGAGATCATCTACTTCGACGACAGCGCTGAGGCGCCACCGCGAGTGGCGGTGGACACGCGGGACCTCCCCGCGACGCAGCCGATGTCCGAAGTGCGGCTGGACCCGTTGACCCGCGAGTGGGTGGCGATGGCGGCTCACCGCCAGACGCGCACCTACAAGCCGCCGGCGGACCTGTGCCCGCTGTGCCCGTCGACGCCGGGCCGGCCCACCGAGATCCCCGAATCCGACTACGACGTCGTCGTGTTCGAGAACCGGTTCCCGTCGCTGGCGCAGAACGTGCCCGACGTGCCGTCCACTGTGGATGGTGAGGAGCTGTTCGTGCGCGCGCCCGGCCGGGGGCGCTGCGAGGTCGTGTGTTTCACCTCCGACCACACCAAGTCGTTCGGCGAGCTGTCCGAGTCGCGCGTGCGGACCGTCGTGGACGCCTGGGCCGACCGCGTCGCCTTCCTGTCGACGTTGCCGGGCGTCGAGCAGGTCTTCCCGTTCGAGAACCGCGGTGAAGAGATCGGCGTGACGCTCTCGCACCCGCACGGCCAGATCTACGCCTACCCGTTCGTGACGCCCCGGACCGAGCGGATGCTCTCGGCCGCGCTGGACTACCACGCGGAGCACGGCCGTCCGCTGTTCGGTGACGTGCTGGAGGCCGAGCTGCGCGCGGGCGCGCGTGTGGTGGAGGAGTCGGAGCACTGGGTGGCGTTCGTGCCCGCCGCCGCGCGCTGGCCCGTCGAGGTCGTGCTGGCGCCGCGCCGCCAGGTGCCGGACCTCGCCGCTCTGTCCTCTGTGGAGCGCGACGACTTCAGTGCGGCGTACCTGCGGGTCCTGCGCCGCCTGGACGCCCTGTACGACCGCCCGCTGCCCTACATCGCGGCCTGGCACCAGGCGCCGGTGAACGCGGGCCGCGAGGAGATGTGGCTGCACCTGCAGGTCTTCTCGGTGCTGAGGACGAAGGACAAGCTGAAGTACCTCGCGGGCTCCGAGTCCGGCGAGGCCGTGTGGATCAACGACGTGACGCCCGAGCAGATCGCCGAGCGCCTCCGGGGAACACACAAGTAGCTCCCAGGCTGGTTTAAGGCTTCTCTCAGGACGACACCCGAGACTATGGGCATGACCGAGAGCAACCAGCCAGCGCAGCAGCCGGAAGAGCCCCACTCCGTGCCGACGAGCGCCGGTCAGACAGACTCCGGCGCGCGGGAGCAGGGCCCGCCGTCGCCGGACTCCGGCCGGCCGGATCCTTCGCAGGGGGGATCCGGCCAGGCTGGGGCACACCACGCCCCTGCCGGCCTCGGCGATCCGCCGGCCTCCTTCACTCCGGCCCAGCCGCAGGTGCCCTCACCTGACGCGGGCCAGGCGCAGCTCGGCGGGTCCGGACCCGGCCGGCAGTTCCCTCCGCCAGGGTCCGGCCAACCTCACCCGCTCGGTCTCGGCGCCACCACCGCGCAGTTCGGCGCGGAGCAGCCCTCCGGTCCGTTCGCCGGACCGCACACGGGGCCCCAGCCGACGGGTCAGTACTACCTCCCGCCCGGCTACCAGCCGTCCGTTCCCCCGCGTCCCAAGGGCCGGGGCAAGGTCGTGGCGGGCGTCGCGGCCCTCGTGCTGCTCGTGGGCGGGCTCTCCGGTGGCCTCGGCGGCTACCTGGGCTACAACTTCGCCAACGACTCGTCGGCCGTGAGCTCGCTCGACGCGCCGCGCGCCGCGTCCCAGACCGGCAACGCCCCGGCGGGCTCCGTCGAGGACGTGGCGAACAGGCTGCTGCCGTCCGTCGTCCAGATCCAGGTCGTGACGCGGACCGGCGCCGGCGAGGGCTCCGGCTTCGTCATCTCCAGCAACGGCCAGATCGTGACGAACAACCACGTCATCGAGGGTGCGGCGACCGGAGGCGACATCAAGGTCGTCTTCCAGGACGGCAGGACCGCGTCCGCGAAGATCCTCGGCCGCGACCCCAGCTCCGACATCGCCGTCATCCAGGCCGACGGGATCTCCGGCGCGCCGGTCGTGCAGCTCGGCAACTCCGGTGACCTCAAGATCGGCCAGGGCGTCGTCGCGATCGGCTCGCCGTTCGAGCTGTCGGGCACCGTCACCTCGGGCATCGTCAGCTCGCTGAACCGCCCGGTCTCCGCCGGCAGCGACAACCGCAACTCGCAGGCGACCGTCCTCAACGCCATCCAGACCGACGCGGCCATCAACCCCGGCAACTCCGGCGGGCCGCTCGTGAACATGCAGGGCCAGGTCGTCGGCATCAACTCGGCGATCTACAGCCCCAGCTCGGCCAACGGCCAGGCCGGTTCCGTGGGCATCGGGTTCTCGATCCCGATGGACCAGGCGCGCCGCACGATCGACGAGATCGTGAAGACCGGCAAGCCCAAGCAGACCGTGCTGGGCGTGAAGGTCGAGTCGACCGAGCAGGGCGCCAAGATCTCGGAGATCACCGCCGGTGGCGCCGCCGAGAAGGCGGGGCTCAAGGCCGGTGACGTGATCACCAAGTTCGGCGACCGCCGCATCGACGAGTCGGACACGCTGGTCGCCGCCGTCCGGTCGAAGGCTCCCGGCGACAAGGTCACGATCACGCTGTCCGACAACCGGACCGTGGAAGCCACCCTCGACGGTGTCGAGGTGGGGTAGGTCGGGGGACGCCGGGTTCTGGCATCCGCCGCCCGCCAGAACCCGGCGTGACGACCCCTGAGGGGCCGTACCTGTGGGCACCTGCCCCGCGCACAGGTACGGCCCTTCTTACGTGCTTGTGACAGACGCGGTCTCATCGGCGTTCGTGGCTTAGCGTGGTGGCGTGGCGGAAAGGGTTCTGGTCGTCGACGACGACACGACGGTGCGCGACGTGGTGCGTCGCTACCTCGAGCACGCCGGGTACGAGGTGGAGCTCGCCGGTGACGGGGAGCAGGCCCTGCGGTCGGTCTCGGCGCACGAGCCGGACATCGTGGTGCTGGACCTGATGCTGCCCGGCATCGACGGCCTGGAGGTCTGCCGGCGGATCCGGGAGCGCGGCAGCACGCCCGTGGTGATGCTGACGGCGCTGGGCGAGGAGGAAGACCGCATCGCCGGGTTGCAGATCGGGGCGGACGACTACGTCACGAAGCCCTTCAGCCCGCGCGAGCTCGCGTTGCGCGTCTCGTCGGTGCTGCGGCGGGCTCATCGGGCCTACGAGCCGCGAGTGGTGCGCGACGGCAACCTCGTGCTGGACGTGGCCGCGCACACCGCGACGCTGGACGGCATGCCGTTGCAGCTCACCACCCGCGAGTTCGACCTGCTGGCGTTCTTCATCGGCAACGCCGGCAAGGCGTTCGGCCGGGCCGAGCTGCTGGAACGGGTGTGGGGCTGGCAGTTCGGCGACCAGTCGACCGTGACCGTCCACGTGCGACGGTTGCGCGAGAAGATCGAGCGCGACCCCGCGAAGCCGCGCAGGCTGAGCACGGTGTGGGGCGTCGGATACAGGTATGACCGGTGTTCGACCGACTGAGCCGCGTCTCCCTGACCACCGCGATGACCGTCATGGTCATCGTGCCGGTGGTGGCGACCATCGCCGGCGTGCTGATGGTCAGCGGGTTCATGTTCACGCCGATGCTCAACGCCACGCTCATGGCGTGCGCGCTGGTCGGCCTGATCACCGTGCCGTTCTCGATCCTGCTGGGCCGCGCGATCGCCCGGCGCACCATGTGGGAGCGCGAGGCGGAGGCGGCCAGGCGGCAGCTGGTGGCGTGGATCAGCCACGACCTGCGCACGCCGCTGGCCGGCATCCGGGCGATGACCGAGGCGCTGGAGGACGGCGTCGTCTCCGAACCGGGCGAGGTCGCCGTCTACGCCAAGCAGATCGCCCTGGAGGCCGACCACCTGTCGAAGCTGGTGGACGACCTCTTCCAGCTCTCGCGGATCACGGCGGGCGCGTTGAACCTGACGCTGCACGACGTCCGGCTGGCCGACGTCGTGAGCGACGTCGTCGCCGCATCCCGCCCGATCGCCGCCAGGGAGGGTGTCGGGCTGCGCGCGGACGCTCGTGAGTGGCCGGTCGTGCGGGGCTCGGATCCGGAACTGATGCGTGTCGTGCGCAACCTTGTGTCCAACGCCATCCGCCACACACCGGAGGGCGGCTCCGTCGCCGTCCAGGTCGATGTGGACGGAGCCGAAGCGGTGGTGCGAGTGGACGACGCGTGCGGCGGCATACCCGATGACGTGCTGCCCCACGTGTTCGACGTGGGATTCCGCGGCTCGTCCGCGCGCAATCCGTCCGGTGCCGGGCTGGGACTTTCCATCGCGCGAGGGCTGGTCGACGCCCACCACGGGAGAATTGCCGCCCACAACCACGGTCCTGGCTGCCGCTTCGAAGTCCGACTCCCGCTACGGTGATCGCATGGAACGCAGCGCGCAGCGCCTTGGCCGCGCTTTGGTCGTGATCGTGGACGACCGGGTGGCGCACGGCGAGCAGGACGACAACTCCGGTCCCCTCGTCACCGAACTCCTCGAGGAAGTGGGCTTCATCGTCGACGGCACCGTCGCGGTCGAGGGTGAGGTGGTCGACATCCGGGCCGCCCTCAACACGGCCGTCATCGGTGGCGTCGACCTGGTGGTCACCGTGGGCGGCACAGGCGTGTCCCCGCGCGACGTCACCCCGGACGCGACACAGGGCGTGCTCGACCGTCCGATCCACGGCATCGCCGAGGCACTCCGCGCCTCCGGTCTCGCCGCGGGCGCGGTCGACGCGGGCATCTCGCGCGGCCTCGCCGGCGTCTCCGGCAGCACGCTCGTCGTGAACCTCGCGGGCTCGCGCTCCGCGGTCCGCGACGGCATGGCGACCCTCTCGGCGTTGGTGCCCTACGTGATCGAGCAGCTGAGCGGTCTTGACGAAGAGTGACCCACCCCAGCCGGAGCCGGCCGGCGAGGACGCGGTCGCGCGTCGTCGCCGGTTGGCCGAGGTGTTCGGCGACGTGCTCCCGGAGACGACGTCGGACGAGCGCGGTGGCGGGGCCGGGTCCGACGACCGCGAGTCCTGGTACCGCGAGAACCGGCCGCCGCACCACGGCGGCTGAGCACGCGTGGCGGTTGTCGCGCGTGCCGTCGAAGGCGTGCGGCGCGCTGTCGTCCGGAGCGAGATCGGATGACCCCGTGGCCTCACCCCGATCCGAATCCCACGCACGGGCTTGGACCCGGCTGCCTCCCGTTGCCGGGCGGCAGCCGGGAGGGGTCAGACCTTCGGGGCTCGCACGTCCGTCATGGGCTGGACGACCGTCGTCTGCTGGCCCTGCTGGGCCGCCAGCAGGTCACGGATCTCGATGAGCAGCTCGACGTTCGTCGGCTCGGCCGGGCCGGCCTCCTCGCCCCTCTTGCGGCGCTCCTGGATCTTCTTGATCGGCAGCACCAGGACGAAGTAGACGACGGCCGCCACGATCATGAAGTTGATCGTCGCGTTGATGACGTTGCTGAAGTCGAGGTACGTGTCCTCCTTGCCTTCGCGCAGTTGGATGCCGAGGCCCTTGGTCTCGGTGCTGCCCAGAGACGAGATGAGCGGCTTGATGAGGCTCGTGGTGAATGCGGTGACGATCGCGGTGAACGCGGTGCCGATGACCACGGCGACAGCCAGGTCGACGACGTTCCCGCGCATCAGGAAGTCCTTGAATCCCTTCAGCATCAGCGGAGGGTAACGGCTAATGCGTGGTCCAGTGACATCGCGGCGACCCGGTTCGCGTCCGGTCTCGGCAACGTGAGGACGACGACCCGGCCGCGTCTCTCCCGCACCGCCGCGTTCTCGGCCAGCACCTCGCCGGTCGAGGCCACCACGTCGACGCGGCCGCCCACCCGCACGACGTCGGCCAGGCCCTGGTCAGCCACCTCGACGGCCACCGACGCCGAGTCGGAGCCGGCTGAGGCGAGATCCAGGTCCGTCAGCGGGACGCCTGCTCGCGCCGCGTCGGTCAGGGTCCGGCCCACCAGGGCGGACACGCCGGAGAACGATCCGGACACCGGCGTCTCGAACGACACCAGCCGGAGATCGGAGCCGGACAGCGGGACGCCCGGTGGCAGGTCGCGGGCCGCCACCACGGCCGGGTGACCCACGTCCGGCCAGAAGGCCGTCACCGCGGCCAGTAACGCCAGGGCCGAGGCCAGCAAGCGGCGCCACACGGCGGAAGGCCGGCGGCGCACCAGGGAGCGGACTCGGTCGGGCAGCGTGGTGGAAAGAGCCATGCCCCCGACGGTAGGGCCGTCGAGGGCACGTCAATCCGGGTTCGGACGCAAGTTGTGGACAACTCGCGATCTTCAGGACGCCGCGGCCGCCGGGGTGCTCGTCGAAGTCGAGGTCGAGGACGTCGAGGACTTCGAGTCCGAGGAGGACGACGAAGACGTGGACGCCGGGGTCGCGGAAGGCGACGGCGTGCTCTTCGCCGCGCCGGAGCGGCTGTCGGTCCGGTAGAAGCCGCTGCCCTTGAACACGACGCCGACGGCGCCGAAGAGCTTGCGCAGCTTGCCCGAGCACTCCGGGCACTCGGTGAGGGAGGCGTCGCTGAAGGACTGCACAGCCTCGAACCGGTGCTCACACGCGGTGCAGGCGTACTGGTACGTAGGCACTGGGTTCGCTCCTAGATCTGGCACTCGACTGTTGTGAGTGCCAACACGATTTTCGCTCAGATCCTTCCCCGAGCGCAAACACACCGGCTCAAAGTCACAGCCACCGCAGGCCGATCGAGGGGGTCAGGACACCGTTCATCCGCACGTCGTGAGGCTCGGCCGGCACCGAGGACAGCACCTCCTCGTCCCGCACCACCGCCACCAGAGGGGCCTTGACCAGCGGCAACGAGCGGTCGTAGTGCCCCTTGCCCTTCCCGAGCCGCACCCCGTCCACCGACACCGCCAGCGCAGGCACGAGCACCAGGGAGGCTCCACCGATCGCCGAGGCGCCGAGCCGCGGGCCGGTCGGCTCCAGCAGCCCGAGCGCCGCGGGGGCGAGCCCCGCCGGTCCGGTGTGGACGGCCCAGTCGAGCGGCGAGTCGCCCGTCACGACCGGCAGCAGCACCCGGCACCGCAGCCCGTCGAGCCACGACGCGCCACCCGGCTCCGATCCGACCGGCAGGAACGCGCACACGGTCTGATCAGGCCGGACGTCCAGCGCGGCCACGTGCGCCCTCAGGGCGGCGGCCTCGAGGGAGCGAACCTCGGGGGACAGGGAGCGCCGGGCGGCCAGCAGCTCTGAACGCAGAGCGGCCTTCCGGTCGCGAAGATCGGAGGTCATGGTGGGTATCCCTCGGTATGTCGTTAGCATCGCAGCCCATGAGCAGCGCCTTCCACACCGCTATCGTGCCCGCGGCAGGTCTGGGCACCCGTTTCCTCCCCACGACCAAGTCCGTGCCGAAGGAGTTGCTGCCGCTGGTCGACACCCCGGCCATCGAGTACGTGGCCAGGGAGGCGGCCGAGGCGGGGGCGACGAAGCTGGTCATCGTGACGTCGCCGGAGAAGGCGTCGGTCGCGAACTACTTCGACTCCAACCCCGAGCTCGAGCAGACCCTCGCCGCCCGCGGCAAGGCCGACCTCGTCGAGAAGATCCAGCGCGCCCCGAAGCTGATCAAGGCCGAGACCGCGCTCCAGGAGCAGGCGCTGGGCCTCGGCCACGCCGTCGGCTGCGCCGAGGGCAACCTGACCGGTGAGGACGAGGCCGTCGCGGTGCTGCTGCCCGACGACATCATCCTGCCGACCGGCGCGCTCAAGAAGATGGCCCAGGTCCGCGAGGAGAAGGGCGGCAGCGTCCTGCTGGCGTTCGACATCCCGCGCGAGCAGATCTCCGCCTACGGCGTGTTCGACGTCCGCGACACCGGCAGCGACGACGTCAAGCAGGTCGTCGGCATGGTCGAGAAGCCCAAGCCGGAGGACGCGCCGTCGACGTTCGCCGCGGCCGGCCGCTACCTCCTCGACCGGGCGATCTTCGACGCCCTGAAGCGCATCACGCCGGGCGCCGGGGGCGAGCTGCAGCTCACCGACGCCATCGCGCTGCTGATCAACGAGGGTCACCCCGTGCACGTCGTCGTGCACCGCGGCGGACGACACGACCTCGGCAATCCCGCCGGATTCCTGCGGGCTGCGGTTGACTTCGCACTCGAGACCCCTGAGTACGGACCCGACCTGCGCGAGTGGTTGCGGGAACGCCTCGACAACTCCTGAGCGCGAGGACCAACACACATGAGGTCAGTGGACGAGCAGCTCGCTCGGGTGATCGCGGCCGCGGTGCGGCCCGCACCCGTGCGGGTGGCGATCTCGGAGTCGCAGGGCCTGCTCTGCGCGGAAGAGGTCGTGGCGGAGCACGCGCTGCCCGGTTTCGACCAGGCCGCCGTGGACGGCTACGCGGTGCGCAGCGTCGACGTGTCCGGCGCGAACGCGAACCCCGTGCAGCTGCCGGTCGTGGGCGAGATCCCGGCGGGCTCCCGGCAGCCGCGCCGGCTCCAGCCGGGCCAGGCCGTGCGGATCGCGACGGGCGCGCCGTTGCCGACGCTGGCGGACGCGGTGGTGCCGCTCGGCTACACCGACGGCCACCAGGCGAAGGTGACGGTCAACCGCAGCGTGCCGTCCGCCGGGTTCGTCCGCCGCACCGGCGAGGACGTGCAGACCGGTGACGTCGCCGTCCGCCGCGGCGCGTCCATCGGCGCCGCCCAGGTGGGGTTGCTGGCCGCCGTCGGGCGGAACAAGGTGCTCGTCCACCCGCGCCCGCGGGTGTCGGTGATCTCGCTCGGCGAGGAGCTCGTCGACGTCGACCGCACGCCCGGTCAGGGCCAGGTCTACGACGTGAACTCGTACGCGCTGGCAGCCGCCGCACGCGACGCGGGCGCCGAGGTCAGCCGGGTCGGCATCATGTCGGCCGACCCGCGCCGGCTGCGCGAGGTCGTCGAAGGACGGCTGCTGCTGTCGGAGATCGTCGTCATCGCCGGTGGCGTGGGCGGCACGGTCGGCGACGAGGTCAGGGCCGCCGTGGCCGAGCTCGGCGACATGGACGTCGGCCGGGTCGCCATGCACCCCGGCTCCGCGCAGGGCTTCGGCCGGCTCGGTCCGGACGCCGTGCCGACGTTCCTGCTGCCCGCGAACCCGATGAGCGCGCTGGTCGTGTTCGAGGTGCTGGTCAGGCCCCTCATCAGGGCCGCGCTGGGCAAGAAGAACCCGTACCGCCGCGCGGTGTCCGCGCGGCTGTTGTCACCGGTGCAGTCGACGAAGGGCCGCCGGGGCTTCCTGCGCGGCCAGCTGCTGCGCGACGCGGACAACGGCGAGTACCTGGTGCAACCGCTCGGCACGTCCGGGTCGCACCTGCTCGCGTCACTGGCCGAGGCCAACTGCCTGATCATGGTCGACGAGGACGTCACCGAGGTCTCGGTCGGCGACGAGGTCCTCGTCAGCTTCCTCGCCCAGCGAGGCTGACGAGCGGCGGGGGATGAGCGCTTTCTCCGATCTGGGACGCCACCCCGGCTGGCCGGTCCGGCTGGGGCCCGTCGAGGTGCGCGCGGGAACCGTCACGCTGCGCGGGCCACGGCTCTTCGACGGCTCGCGCTGGTCGCGGCTGCGGATCCGCGACCGCGCGTACCTGGAGCAGTGGGAGCCCACGGCGCAGGAGGGCTGGGACGAGCGCAACGCGACGCTGTCCTGGCCCGCCCAGTGGTCGTCGCTGCGCTCCATGGCCCGGCGCGGCAGCACCCTGCCGTTCATGATCATGGTCAACGGCGAGGTCGCCGGTCAGATCACCGTGGGCAACATCGTGCGCGGCTCGCTGCAGTCGGCGTGGATCGGCTACTGGGTGGCCGCCGACCGGGCGGGCGGCGGCGTCGCGACGGCCGCAGTGGCGTTGCTCACGGACCACGCCTTCCGCGACGCCGGTCTGCACCGGCTCGAGGCCACCGTCCGCCCCGAGAACGGCGCCTCGATCCGCGTGCTCACGAAGTCCGGGTTCCGCGAGGAAGGCCTTTTCAAGCGTTATCTGGATGTTGCAGGGCAGTGGCGTGACCACCTCTGCTTCGCGCTGACGACCGAAGACGTCCCGGATGGCCTAGTCCGCCGTTTGGTCGCACGCGGAGAGGCCCGTCTTCCCTGACATCTGCTTCCGTATGCCGTAATCACTTCACCCAAAAGTGGGTGATACACCACACTTTGGTACGCACCGCGCTCGGCGTGCCTCCGAGACAGGTGTGACTGTTGTGACTAGCGTGGTGACAGCACCACGCGTGGGCCGGGGGAGGTGAACGGGGAATGCCGAGTTCGCTGATCATCGTTGCGCTGGTCGTGGCGTGGCTGGTGGTCCTCGTCCCCATGGTGGCCCGCAAGCGCCAGGAGAGTGCGCGCAGCGTGGGGGAGGAGTACGACGCCATGCCCGACGCCGAGTACGACGACATCCACGACATCGACATCGACGACGACTTCTTCGACGAGGAGGAGTACGTCGAACGCCCGTTCCGGCGCGGCCGGGGTGGCTACGACCCGGAGACCGCCGCACTGGTGGCGCAGGCGAAGTACGCGTTCCGCCGCAGGGTGATCGCGTTCCTGCTGGCCGCCGCCGTGGTGACGGCGATCGCGGCGGGCGTGTTCTACACGCCGCTCTGGTACGGCCACGCCGCGCTCGACCTGCTTGTCGTGGGCTACCTGACCTACCTGCGCCGCCAGGTGCGGATCGAAGAGGAGATCCGCGCCCGCCGGCTCGCCCGCCTGCAGCAGGTGCGCCGCCGCCGTGCGACGGGCCCGCAGCCGCAGCAGGACACCCCTGCCGCGCCGTCCGTCTCCGTCGAGGAGGCCGAGACCACCCAGGTCGAGGTCGTGGCCGTCGACGAGACGCCGGCGTTACCGCCGTTGCCGCGCTACGAGCACCACGTCCGTCCGGGCACGATCCCGGTCGACTCCGACGACGAGGACCCGGTCTTCGTCGAGCTGGATGGGGTGGAGTCGCTGAGGTATCGGGGTGCGGTGGGGGCTTAGGGAGGGGGTGGTGAAACACCCCTTTCCGGACTGCTATAGTTCTCTCGTAACACGGCAAGGGGCTGTAGCACAGTTGGTAGCGCGTCTCGTTCGCATCGAGAAGGTCAGGGGTTCGATTCCCCTCAGCTCCACCAAAGGCCAAGGTGTACGAACACCTTCAGGGGCGGAAACCGGTAAGCCGGTTTCCGCCCCTTCGGCATGTGCGGCTTCGGCATGTGCGGCTTCGGTGGGTTGGGCACTCGGAAGATGGGCACGATCCGGCCCGGTCCGGTGATCTTGATCTTGACGACGAAGTTCTCCACGATCGCCTTGCGCTGGTTGTGGTTGCCCCGCGCAGGATTTCGGTGATGTGCTGCTGGACTTCGTCCAGTGTGGACGCGTCGGGCATGGTGGGCTCGTTCTCCAGCTCTTCGAGGAGATCGGCTTCCCGCTCGCGGAGTTGGCGTTGCTGCGTCCGGTGCTCGAGCAGTCCGGCTTTGACGTTGTCGTCGTCGGCGTTGATGCGGTCCATGTCGCAGACGTCCTTGCCGTACTTCAGGCGCTTGTTGCACGTGTAGTGGCGGTAGGTCTTGGTCTTGCCGGTGGCCCTGGTACCCAGAATCGCGGTGCCGCACTTCGGGCAGGCAGACGGCCGGTGGCGATGTAGTCGGAGCCGATGTAGTCGGAGCCGATGGCGGCACTGTTGGCGTGGTTGTCGCCGCGCTCGTCCATGATCCGCTGGGCTTCCTCGAACTGCTCCGGGTCGATGATCCCCGGATGCGCGTCCACGGCGACGACGCCCCGGAAGTGGATTTCGCCGACGTAGACGCGGTTCTCCAGGATGGTCAGGATGCGCTTGAACGCCCACAGCCCGCCCTTGCGCGTGCGGTAGTCGCGTTCGTTCAGTTCGTGGGCGATGGACTGCGACCCGAGCCGGTCCTTGGTGTAGAGGTCGAAGATCAACCGGACGACGGCGGCTTCGGCCTCGTCGACGTAGAGGTGTTCGGTCGCCTTGTCCTTGTCGTAGCCGGGTGGGGTCACCGTGTCGCGCAGGTTCCGGGAGAACCGGTCCACCCGGTACACCGACAGCACGTCGGTCAGGCCGGACTTGGCCCAGTGCATCGCCTTGCGCAGGCCGGGCCGGTTGGTGTCCTTGCCAGAGGCGTCGTCGGTGAACTTCTTGACGATCTTTCACCCCGGCTGCGAGGCGACATAGGCTTCCTGCCGGACGTCCTGCGCCTCGATGGTGAGGGCTGGTTCTCGCCGTCGGCGCTGCGCCGCAGGTAGACGCCCACGCGCACCGTGTCCAGGTCGAGGTCTTCCAGCGACGCGGCCTTGCGGACCTTGGCGACCGTGGATCGTCTACCCACGGGCGTCTCCCCGGTGCTGCGGCATGGCGTTTTCCATCGAGAAAGTTCCCCCTGAATCGTTGGAATGGAATACTTCGC
>NZ_DATLEC010000067.1:0-19942 GCF_035525475.1 Lentzea sp.
GGCGTCAGGAACGGGGGTGGGTTCGGTCATGGATCGCCTTCAGCCGTTCGACAGTGACGTGTGTGTAAAGCTGAGTCGTTGCGAGCGTAGCGTGACCAAGCAGTTCTTGGACGGTGCGCAGGTCCGCTCCTCCTTCCAGCAGGTGGGTCGCGGCGGAGTGGCGCAACCCGTGCGGCCCGATGTCCGGCGCGCCCGGCACCACGGCGACGACCTCGTGGACCAGGGTGCGGACGGCCCGCTGGTTCAACCGGCCACCGCGAGCACCGAGGAACAGCGCCGGTGGCGAATCCGGTGCTACCAGGGCGTTTCGCCCTTCGTCCAGCCACCGCCGCAGCGCGCGCTCAGCCGGCACGCCGAAAGGCGTGCTGCGTTCGCGTCCACCTTTGCCCAGAACCCGAATCACCCTCAGGGAGTAGTCCACGTCGTCGAGATCAAGACCACAGAGTTCGGCCACGCGGATACCTGTGGCGTACAGCAACTCCACCACGGCCTGATCACGCAGCGCAACCGGATCGCCCTCGGACGCGCCAGAGGATACGGCGGCCATGGCGTCCTTCGCCTGGTCTTCGCGCAACACGGACGGCAACGTCCGGTGCGGCCTCGGCGCGGCGAGCCGCGGCCCGGGATCCGTCGCCAGATGACCGGCGCGATGCGCCCACGCGGTGAACGCGCGCGCGGCAGCGGCCCGCCGCGCGAGTGTCGTGCGGCTGACGCCGGCAGTGCGTTGCGCGGCAAGCCACGACCGCAGACTCGTCAGGTCGATCCGCCTGATGTCGGCCTCATCAGGGCTATTCCCGGCGACATGTCCGAGCAGGGCCACCACGTCGCCGACGTACGCGCGCACGGTGTGCGGCGACAGATCGCGCTCCAACGTCAGGTACCGCTCGTACTGCCGCAACGCCTCCGAAACGCCCGAGGGCAGATTTTCGCGCAGGCGAACGAGATCGACACGGCGTGTCCGACCATGCGGCGGCGGGGACATAGGCCAAGACGCTGCGCCAGTCGGGGCGATTGGTCAAGTATCGCCATGCCCTCGCGCCGTCGGAGAGCGCTCTCATGATCACGGAGGCGACACCGTCTCAACGCATTGTGACGACCAGGGCCGCGGCAGCCCTCACAGATCACCTTTCGGAGTAGTGAGGACGACCGGCGCCACCGCCGAACAGCCGAACCACCCGCTGAGCCGTGCGCGAAGACGCTCACGAGGAACCGCCTCGGCCGACATCGTCACGAACGAAGGCGAAGCCGCAGGTCACCCCTGCCTTCCCACCTCAACGAGGGCGGCTCAACCGCCCCGGCCGAGGCGGCAACGTCGACCATCAGTCCACAATAGACTATCAGTTGCTCCTGATCACCTCACCTCCAGCTTCTGCCAGCCACCGTCGACCCGCAGCGCCAGCCCGGCGAGCTCCAGTTCGGGCAACAACGCCCTGACCCGCTCCAACGGCACCCCGGACTCGACCGACACGACCTCGTCACTGACGCCGGACCGCTTGCCCATGGCCTCGTACACGCGCATGGCCTCGCCCTGCGGCGCTCCGAGGGCGCTGTCCTTCTCGGCGGGCTCGATGGCGAGGTCGTCCCCGAACCGCCCGACCGACTCGACGATCTCGGCCACCGAACTGACCGACACCGCCTGCCCGTCCCGCAACAACTCGTGGCACCCGGCCGAACTGGCCGACGTCACGGGCCCCGGCACCACCATCAGCGGGCGTCCGAGGGCCAACGTGATGGCAGCGGTGTTCTTGGCGCCGCTGCGCCTCCCTGCCTCGACGACGACCGTGCCGCCGCCCAACGCCGCGATGAGCCGGTTGCGCGTCAGGAACCGGTGCCGCGCGGGCGTGACCCCCGGCGGGTACTCGCTGACGATCAGGCCCTCCCGCGAGATCTTCGCCAGCAACCCCTGATGCCCGGCGGGATAAGCGAAATCCACTCCGCAGGCCAACACCGCGACCGTCAGCCCGCCACCGCCGAGCGCGCCGCGGTGAGCAGCGCCGTCGATCCCGTAAGCCGCGCCGGACACCACCGTCACGCCGGCCTGCGCCAGCCCGAACGCGAACTCGCCGGCAACGTGCTCGCCATACCCGCTGGCAGCCCGCGACCCGACGACCGCCACGGCCTTCTCCGACGCCTCGGTGAGGTCGTGCGGCCCTCGCACCCACAAGGCGAGCGGCTCACCTCCACACCGCTGAGCCGCCATGCCGAGCGCGACGAACGGCCACCGAGGCCACTCGTCGTCCTCGGGGATGACGAACCGCCCACCGACCTTGGCGATCCGCTCGAGGTCCTCGTGCGCCCGCTCCTCGGCACGCCGCGCCGAAGTCTGGCTGGCGACCGACGACGACACCCCGCCCGCACGCACTCGCTCCGCCGCCTCGACCGGACCGACCTGGTCGACGAGCGCCGCCAACGCCGCCGGGTAGGGCTCGGCGACGCGGGACAGGTAGGCCCTGGCCAGGCGAACGGTATCGGTGGACCGAGCCGGTGGGTTCGGAGCAGCGGACGAGGTGGGCTCAGCGGGCGGGTCTGGCAGGGCAGGTGCAGCACACGCGGCGCACGGGGTCGTCGTGGCGGGCGGAATCGGCGTGGCGGGTGGAGTGGGGTGCGCGGTCACCGGAACCACCGCCAGGGCAGCCAGCGTTGCCAGGGGTCGGAGCACCAGGGGTGCGGTGGGCTGGCACCACGTGCGCGCCTTCGGACCGCGCACAGCAGCTGGAGGTGAGTGGATGCCGCTGGTACGGCCTGGGCGAGAAGTGGGGTCATGGAGGACTCCTTGAAGTTGGAAAGGGTCGCGGGTGAGCGGGCCGCCCGCCGGGAAAGGGACGAGCGGCCAGCCCGGGAACCGGCTGCCGGCCCTGCGAGCGGGCCAGCGTCCGGGCCCGAGATGCCGGGCGCGGAGAGGGAGTGGGCTCCGCGCCCGGCGGCTTCGCAGGGCGCCGGACACGGGCGCGCCGGTGAGTTGAGGTAGCGGGGTGAGCGGGCGCTTGCGGGGGTGGGCAAGCGCCCGCTCGGCTGGGTCCGGGCGCGAAGTCGGGGCGTCGGCGCTTCGCGACCGGTTGCTCAGGGGTGCCGGTGGTCAGGGGTGCGGGTGGTCAGGGGTGCGGGTGGTCAGGGGTGCGGGTGGTCAGGGGTACGGACCTCGGCGTTCGCGGAAGCTCAGGGCCGCTGCCACGTGGTCGGAGGTGGGGCGGTCGGACTCGGCCAGGTCGGCCAGGGTCCAGGCGACTCTCAGGCAGCGGTCGGCTCCCCTGCCCGTCAGGGCGCCGGTGGACAGGGCTCGGTCGAGGAGGGCTGTGGTGTGGCGGGGCAGGGCGAACTCACGGCGGAGGGCAGGGCCTGGGACCTGGGCGTTGGTGGGCCAGGTGTGGCCGTGGGCCTGCCAGCGGGTCGCCGCTCTCGAGCGGGCCTTCAGGACTCGTTCGCGGACCACTGCTGTCGGTTCCGGTGGGGCCGCGTCGGCGTTCGACATGGCTGTGGTGGCTCGCATGCTCACTCGGAGGTCCACGCGGTCGAGCAGAGGGCCGGAGAGGCGGGACTGGTAGCGGCGGCGGACCGTGGCCGTGCAGGTGCAGTCGATCTCCTTCGGCGGGGCGCAGGGGCACGGGTTGGTCGCCAGGATCAGCTGGAAGCGGGCCGGGTAGCGGGCTATGCCGTCGCGGCGCGCTATGCGGACCTCGCCTTCCTCCAGGGCCGTGCGGAGGGTGTCGATCGTCCTTTGGCCGAACTCGCAGGCTTCGTCGAGGAAGAGGACTCCCCTGTGGGCCATCGAGGCGGCGCCCGGCTTGGCCATGCCGCTGCCGCCGCCTATCAGGGCCGCCATCGACGTCGTGTGGTGCACGTTGACGAACGGCGGGGTGGCTACCAGCGGGCAGCCGGACGACAGGACGCCCGCCACCGAGTGGACGGCCGTGACGGCCAGGGCTTCCTGGCGGGTCAGGGGTGGGAGCAGGCCCGGCAGGCGTTCGGCCAGCATCGTCTTGCCGGTGCCTGGCGGGCCCGACAGGAGCAGGTGGTGGGCGCCGGCGGCGGCCACCTCCAGTGCCCAGCGCGCCTCGGGCTGGCCCACGACGTCGGCCAGGTCGGGGGCCTGCTGCGGCGGTGGGTCGGCCGCGACTGGGGGCGGTTGGAGCGCCGTCGTCTCGGCGCGCAGCCAGGCGAGCACCTCGGAGAGGGTGAGCGCGCCGTGGATCTCCATGCCGTCGACGAGCGAGGCCTCGGGGAGCGAGTCGACCGGGACCACCGCCGTGAGAAGGCCCGCGCGCCTCGCTGCCAGCAGGGACGGCAGGACGCCCCGGATCGGGCGGACGCGACCGTCCAGGGCCAGTTCGCCCAGCAGGACGGTGGTGCTCAGGCGTTCGAGGGGGACCGAGCCGGCGGCGGCCAGGGTGGCGCAGGCGATCGCGAGGTCGTAGCTGCTGCCGCCCTTGGGCAGGTTCGCCGGAGACAGGCCCAGCACGATGCGCTGCTTCGGCCACTCCTCCTCGCTGTTGCGGACAGCGGCCTTCACGCGCTCCTTCGACTCGTGCAGGGAAGCGTCGGGAAGTCCCAGGAGATGGGTGCGGGGCTGGCCCACGCCCACGTCGGCCTCGATCTCGACCGCCAGCCCGTCGACGCCGTAGAGGGCGACGGACCACGCCTGCGCCAGAGCCATCTCAGGCTCCCCGCAGGTGTTGCAGGCGTGCCTCGCCGTCGGGTGGCCACGTGACCGAGATCAGGTCGACGCGGACGTCGCACCAGCCGACGCCGTGCGCGGCCAGCCACCGCAGCGCCGTGCGGCGCAGGCGGGAGAGCTTGTCCGCGTCCACGGCCTCGTCCGGGCGGCCCCAGGCGGGGCCGGACCGCGTCTTGACCTCGCAGACGACCAGCCGGTCGCCCTCCACCGCCACGACGTCGAGCTCACCGTCGCGGCACGTCCAGTTCCGCGACAGGACCACCAGGCCCTGCTCCTCCAGGTACCTGCACGCCAGGTCCTCGCCCTGCCGCCCCAGTGCCTGCTGCCTGGTCTCGACCGATGTCTGCGCCACCACTGCCCTCGCCTCCCTGCGGGTCGTTGGGTACGACCTTGCGGGGTGGGACGGGGCGGGCGGCCGGGCCGAGGGAAATCTGTGGACAACTCAGCGGCTGTGGACAGGTCGGCCGTTGCCGATCTTGAAACGGCGGAACTGTCGGTGGGGTGTGCTAGGGCTGCCGACCGCGTTCCAAGGCTGGACAGACAGGTGCCAGCCTCGCGTTCCCGTGCCGATGACAGGGGAACGCGCGGCTGGCACCGCGAAGAGTCCTGGTGAGCGCCGGTCGCGCCGCGCTCAGCTCGGGAACGGCCCGCTCTCCGGCAAGCGGAGGTCCGGCTTGTCCAGCTCTTCCACGTTCACGTCCTTGAACGTGATGACACGAACGTTCTTGACGAACCTCGCGGGGCGGTACATGTCCCACACCCACGCGTCCGACATGCGCACCTCGAAGTACACCTCGCCATCGGCGTTGCGCACCTGCACGTCCACCGAGTTGGCCAGGTAGAAACGCCGTTCGGTCTCCACGACGAACGAGAACTGGCTGACTATGTCGCGGTACTCCTTGTACAGCGACAGCTCCATCTCGGTCTCGTACTTCTCGAGATCCTCTGCACTCATTACGCCTCCGCGCGGGTCATCATCTGCTCCGCGCCCTCCCTCGTCGCGAGCTCCCCGGCATCAGCCGGGGCTGCATCATTCTGGACCACGGCCGCCGCGGTCGTGGCGCGCGCCACCCTGTGCGGCGCGGCGAGACCGTGCTTGGCAGCCGCCGCTGCCACATTTACATACGACCACCGATGCTCCGCACACGGCCCGTGTTCCAGCAACGCGGCCGTGTGGTCGGGCGTGCAGTACCCCTTGTGCACGTTGAACCCGTATTCGGGATGACGTTCGTGGAGATCGGCCATGATCCGGTCACGCGTGACCTTGGCCAGCACCGATGCCGCCGCCACGCACGCCGCGGCCTGGTCTCCCTTGAGCACCGCCACGTTCGGCGCCGGCATCCCCGGCACCTTGAAGCCGTCGGTCAGCACGTAGCCGGGGTGCGTCGACATCTGCGCCACCGCGCGCCGCATGCCCTCGATGTTCATGACGTGGATGCCCAGCCAGTCGATGTCGGCCGGCGGCACGACGATCACCGAGTGGTCGACCGCGCGCTTCAGCACCAGGTCGTACATCCTGTCGCGCGCCGACGCCGTCATCAGCTTCGAGTCGTTCAGGCCCTCGAACCGCGACGCGTCACCCGGCCGCAGCACGCACGCCGCGATCACCAGCGGCCCTGCGCACGGACCGCGTCCTGCCTCGTCGACGCCGGCGACGGGCCCCAGTCCCCTGCGCTCCAGCGTGCTCTGCAGCGCCCAGTTCCCCGACGACCCCCGCACCACCGCGCGGGGCGGCATGAACATGGTCATCGACGGAATCGGTCTCGCACTCGACGCCCGAGCAGCAGAAGCGGCCACGCCGCGACGATACCCAGGCCCATCGGGACGCTTTCATGCCATCCCGGCGCACCCATCGAGACGGCCTGCGGGTTGTGGTCCGTCACCCCGCCCCACCTCGACGGGGGCAGCACGATCACGCGCGCCTTGCCGATCACGTCGTCGACCGGCACGAGCCCGTTGAGCCCGCCCTGCCCCTGGCAGCGCGAGTCGCACGAGTGGTTGCGGTTGTCACCGAGCACGAACAGCATCCCGTCCGGGATCTTGAGCTCCTCGAACGACTCCTGCACGGCCTCCGCGCCCTCGTCGAAGTGCTTGTACGGCTCGTCGAGCGGCTTGCCGTCCACCGTCACGCGGTTCTGCTCGTCGCAGCACTTCACGGTCTGCCCGCCGACGGCGATCACGCGCTTGACGAAGTCCTCCTCGTTGGCCGACGGGAGGCCGATCAGCGACCCGAGCCACGACAGCCCTTCCGAGATCGGGTTGCCCGGCTCCTCGGAGATGAAGTCGTTCTGCCACGACGGCGGCCCGCGGAACACGACGACGTCGCCGGGCGCCGGTTCGGTGAAGCGGTAGGTGACCTTGTCGACGAACACGCGGTCGCCGTAGCAGTCAGTGCACCCGTGCAGCGTCGTCTCCATCGACTCCGACGGGATCATGTAGACGCGGCCGAGGAAGACCTGGATGAGGATCGCGAGGCCGAACGCGACCAGGATGAGGACGGGCAGCTCTTTCCAGAAATTGCCCTTTTTCTTCTTCTTCGAAGGCTTGTCCGAAGCGTCCGAACTCGGCTCGTCGCTGGACGGGGTGTGCTCTGGATCGACGTCAACCACGAGATCAGCCTAGGGGCTGCGGGTTGTGATCCGGCACAACACTCCACCGATCTTTCGGGAACACGACGTACCGGGCTTTGCCGATGACGTTCTCGAGGGGCACCGTGCCCGCTACGCCCCCGCCGCCCTGTTTGCGCGAGTCGGTGGAGTTCATCCGGTTGTCCCCCATCACGAACAACCGTCCATCCGGTACTCGCACCGGAGCGAACGGCTGGTGGTCCGCCGGGGAACTGCCGGGCTGCCAGTGCACGTAGGGCTCGTCGAGCGGTCTGCCGTCCACAACGACACGGTGCTGCTCGTCGCAGCACATCACCGTCTGGCCGGGAAGTGCGATGAC
Source organism: Lentzea sp. (assembly GCF_035525475.1). Classification (GTDB taxonomy): domain Bacteria; phylum Actinomycetota; class Actinomycetes; order Mycobacteriales; family Pseudonocardiaceae; genus Lentzea. Next base: position 7,619 of record NZ_DATLEC010000067.1, read on the forward strand.
GCGCTTGACGAAGTCGCGCTCGTTCGCGGGCGCGACGCCCAGCAACGACCCGATGTTCTGCACGAAGCGCGCGACGGGATTGGTCGACCGAGCGGCGCGGAAGTCGTTGTCGGACCACGCTTCGGGGCCGCGGAAGACGACCACCTCGCCCGGTTCGACGTCGGCGAAGCGGTAGGTGATCTTGTCGACCAGCACCCTGTCGTTCTCGCAACCGGTGCAGCCGTGCAGCGTGCGCTCCATCGACGCCGAGGGGATCACGTAGACCCGCGCCACGAACGCCTGGATCAGCACCGTCAGCACGACGGCCGTCACGACGACGTAGAGGACGTCTCCCCAGAGAGGAGTACGCCTCCGCTCCGGTTCATCCGGCGCGGAGGCGTCCTCGACGTCTTCTGGGCTCGAAGCCACCGGTCAGGAGACCGGACGGGCCTCGCGCTTCTCCTTGATCTTGGCGGCCTTGCCGCGCAGCTCGCGCAGGTAGTACAGCTTGGCGCGACGCACGTCACCGCGGGTGACGACCTCGATCTCGGCGATGTTCGGGGAGTGCAGCGGGAAGGTGCGCTCGACACCCACACCGAACGAGACCTTGCGGACGGTGAAGGTCTCGCGGATGCCGCCGTTCTGACGACGGATCACGACGCCCTGGAACACCTGGACGCGCTCGCGCGAGCCCTCGATGACGCGGACGTGGACCTTCAGCGTGTCACCGGCGCGGAACGCCGGGATGTCAGAGCGCAGCGACTGGGCGTCAAGTGCGTCCAGGATGTTCATCGGTGTTCCTCACGTGTCTTGAACTCCCCAGAGCATGTTCCATGGCTGTGCACGACATGATGGGGGCTCGGCTTGGTGCGCATGCCGATGTGACACCGGCTGCGGCAACTGTTCCAGTGTGCCAGACCAGGCACTCCGGAATGAAATCGGGCTATTCGCCGCTCTCACGCAGGCGCGTGAGCAGGGCGCGGTCGTGCTTGTCGAACGCTTCCGCGGGCAACGATCCCAGCAGGTCAGGACGCCGTTCGAAGGTCCGGACGAGTGACTGGTCACGCCGCCAGCGGTTGATCAGGCGGTGGTTTCCCGACCGCAGCACGTCCGGCACGGCGAGCTCGCGCCACACCTCCGGACGCGTGTAGCTCGGGCCTTCGAGGAGCCCGTCCTGGAACGAGTCCTCGGCGTGCGACTTCGGGTTGCCGAGCACGCCGGGCAGCAGCCGGGCGACCGCTTCCACGATCGCGAGCACGGCCACCTCACCGCCGACGAGCACGTAGTCGCCGATGGACACCTCGTCAACGCGCACGCGCCGTGCGGCGTCATCGACAACACGCTGGTCGATGCCCTCGTAGCGACCGCACGCGAACACGAGGTGCGACTCGTTCGCGTACTCGTGCGCGACCGCCTGTGTGAACGGCCGACCAGCCGGCGTAGGCACGATGAGACGCGTCTCGTCCGTGCACACGTCGTCCAGGGCAGGGCCCCAGATGTCGGCCTTCATGACCATGCCGGGCCCGCCGCCGTACGGGCTGTCGTCGACGGCCTTGTGCACGTCCTGCGTCCAGTCACGCAGGTCGTGCACGCCGACGCTGATCAGGCCCTTGTCGATCGCCTTCCCGAGCAACGCGGCGCGCAGCGGCGCCAGGTACTCGGGAAAGATCGTGACGACGTCAATCTGCATCGAGCAGGCCCTCTGGCGGGTCGATCACGACACGACCGCCGCGCACGTCCACGGTGGGCACGATCTCGCGCACGAACGGGATCAACGCCTCGCCGCTGTCACGGATCACGACGAGCAGCTCGCCGCCGAGTCCGTGGACGATCTCCTTGACCGTGCCGATCTTCGTGCCGTCGATGAGCTCCGCCGTGAGCCCTTCGAGCTCGTGGTCGTAGAACTCGTCGGGGTCGTCGTTCGGCGGCAGGTCGTCGGTGCTGCCCAGCAGCAACGTGCCGCGCAACGACTCGGCGACGTCGCGCGTGACGACTTCCTCGAAACGCACGAGCAGCCGCCCGGCATGAGGCCGGGCGGCTGACACGGTGAGGCTTCGGGACGTGCCGTCACGCAGCCTGGCCTGAATCTTCTGCCCGAGCGCGAAACGCAACTCGGGTGAATCAGTGCGCACGTCAATGGCGAGTTCGCCAGTGATCCCGTGCGCCTTGGCCACACGGCCGACGACGACGTCCATTTGCCCTTTGCAGCTTCGTTCAGCGGTCGGTGTCGACGACGTCGACCCGGACACCACGACCGCCGATACCGGCCATCACGGTGCGCAGAGCCGTCGCGGTGCGACCGCCACGACCGATCACCTTGCCGAGGTCGTCCGGGTGGACGTGGACCTCGAGGGTGCGGCCGCGGCGGGTCGTGACGAGGTTCACCCGGACGTCGTCCGGGTGGTCGACGATGCCGCGAACGAGGTGTTCGAGGGCGTCAGCCAACAAACTCACGCCTCGTCCTTGGGCGCCTCAGCCTCAGCCTTGGGGGCGTCGTCGGCCTTCTTGGCCTTCTTCGCCTTCGGCGTCGTGGCGTCGGTCATCGGCTCCTCGTTCGCGGCGGCGAGCGCGGCGGCGAAGAGCTCGGCCTTCGGGGTCTTCGGCTCCTTGACCTTCAGCGTGCCCTCGGTGCCCGGCAGGCCCTTGAACTTCTGCCAGTCACCGGTGATCTCCAGCAGGCGCTGGACCGACTCGGTCGGCTGCGCGCCGACACCCAGCCAGTACTGCGCGCGCTCGGAGTCGACCGCGATGAAGGACGGCTCTTCCTTCGGGTGGTACTTGCCGATCGTCTCGATGGCCTTGCCGTCGCGACGGGTGCGCGCGTCGGCGACCACGATGCGGTAGTACGGCTGGCGGATCTTGCCGAGACGCTGAAGCTTGATCTTGACGGCCATTGGCCTGGTACTCCTCGAACTCTGTGTTGGTGGTTCGCACAGCCGCGGCCCGGGCAGAGGGGCCGACCGCGACGGACAGCGGGCAATTGTGCCAGACGAAGGCCGGCGGATCCGAATCGGGGCTAGACGAAGGGCGTCACGACGCCCAGCGCTTCCTTCACGGCACGCGCGTGTTCGACCGCTCCGGGCGTGTCGCCGTGCACGCACAACGACTCGGCCCGCGTCTTGATGACCGTGCCGTCGACCGCGACGAGCTCGCCGTCCAGGAGTCGCTTCGCGCGTTCGACGACCTGCGCGGTGTCGGTGAGCAGGGCGTTCGGCTGACTGCGCGGGACCAGCGTGCCCTCCGGCGTGTAACCGCGGTCCGCGAAGGCCTCCTGGACGGGGCGCAGCCCCGCTCTCGCGGCCTTCTCGAGGAGCTGCGAGCCCGGCAGTCCGAGGATCGGCAGGTCCTTGAACGCCTTGGCTCCGTTGACCACCGCCTCGGCCTGCTTCTCGTGGTGCACCGTCGCGTTGTAGAGCGCACCGTGCGGCTTCACGTACACGACCTCGGTGCCCGCTGCTCGCGCGCACGCGTCGAGTGCGCCGATCTGGTAGAGCACCTCATCGGCCAGTTCGACGGGGTCGGCGTCGATGAAGCGGCGCCCGAACCCGGCGAGGTCGCGGTAGGAGACCTGCGCGCCGATCCTGACGCCGTTCCTCGCCGCCTCCTCGCACACCTCGCGCATCGTCGACGGATCGCCGGCGTGGAAGCCGCACGCGACGTTCGCGCTGGTGATCAGGCCGAGGAGCGCGGTGTCGTCGCCGAGCCTCCAGATGCCGAAGCCCTCGCCGAGGTCGCTGTTCAGGTCCATCACATGACCCCGATGGAGACGAGCAGGAGGGTGAGGCCCGGCAGGAAGTTGTTGATCACGTGCGCCACGATGCTCGCGCCGAGCCGGCGGGTGAGCAGGCGGGCGATGCCGATGGGGATGGCGATGACGAGCAGCAACGACGTACGCAGCGGCTCGAAGTGGCCGATCGCGAAAACCACCGTGGTGAGCCCGAACGCGGCCCAGCGGCTCCAGCCCTGGCGTTCGACGGCGCCCCAGAGCAGGCCGCGGTAGATGATCTCCTCGCACACCGGCCCGATGAGGCTGACGTAGAGGAACATCGTGATCGCGGCGGCGAGCGGCAGGTTCGCGCCGCTCAGCAGGTCGCCGACGGCGCTCGTGGCGTTCTGCTCGCCGACGATCATCGTCCAGAACCTGGCGGCGACGTAGGTGAGGACGAGCCCGAGGATGCCGAGCTTGAGCCCGGTCGCCAGGTCCTCCTTCGTCATGCTGAACCGGAGGTCGATCTTAGGACCGTTGCCGCGGACGAAGGTGATGACGATGGCGGTGCCCGCCGCCAGGACCGTCGGCACGATCGATCCGATCAGGACCAGCGGCACGGAGTCGAAGAGGTTGACCCCGAGCTGCTTGGCCACGGCCGTGATGAACACGGCGCTGAGGATGAAAACGGCCTCCACCAGGAGGAACGCGCCGAAACCCCAGCGCTGGCCGACCCGTTCGGGCTCCGGGTTGCGGCTGATGTCCCGCACGCTCTCGAGGAAGCCTCGTCTGGGCTTCAGGGACTCCGGCTCACTCACGCTCTGCAATCTAGTCACGCCTCGGCAACCTGCCGGTGAACGAACGGCTGCGACACCCTCATGATCAGCCCATCTCGCGATCGACGGCTTCTGAAGCACCGGTGCTCTGTCGGTGCCTCGCGATACGCTTGGAGTGGGGACCGCGATCCCCCTTGGGGGACGCTGCCGCCCCCGAATCCGAGGTTACTGTGCGGCACCGACGGAACCGGGCCAAGCGTCTGGCCAAAAGATGGTCAGATCGAGTTCCCGCCGGATGTCCTTGCTCCTGTGAACGGATCGCCGCATTTCGGTTGCCGCAAACCACCTGGACCTGGGATGACCTGGCTGCGTGAGGGCCGGGTGCGGGTGGGTGAACACGGGGCTTCGCACCGCGGCCGTCATGGCTTGGACACAAGCGGCAGGCAGTTGAGCCAAGGCCAGCCGGGCGCACCGGCTCGCGCGATGGTCGAGCAGCACCCCCGCATCGCGGCTGTTCCGGATCGGACACCCGCGACCACGAAAGCCGGCGGTCCAGGGGTTCACCGGCGCAGCGTCGTCTCCCGGTCCATGTGCGACAGCTTCGCCGGGTTGCGCACCGCGTACAGGCCGCTGATCAGCCCGTCCTCGATCCGCAGCGCGATCACCGCGTCCAGCTCGCCGTCGAACTTGAACACCAGCGCCGGGTAGCCGTTCACCTGGGCGGGTTCCATCGTCCAGCCGGCCACGCGGGTCAAACCGCCCACCAGCATGCGCGCCACCTTCGACGCGCCCACGACGGGGCGTGGCACGGCCTGCTTCACGCCGCCGCCGTCGCCCAGGAACACGACGTCCGGGGCCAGCAGGTCCAGCAGAGCCTGGAGGTCGCCGGTCTCGGTGGCGCGCTGGAAGGCTGCCAGGGCCTCGCGGGACTCGGCCTGGGTCACCACCTCGCGCGGGCGGCGGGCCGCTACGTGCGAGCGGGCCCGGTGGGCGATCTGGCGGACCGCGGCGGGGGTCTTGTCGACGGCCGCGGCGATCTCGTCGTAGTCCAGGGCGAACACCTCGCGCAGCACGAAGACCGCTCGTTCGGTCGGGGTGAGGGTTTCCAGGACCAGCATCACCGCCATCGAGACGCTGTCGGCCAGCTCCACGTCCTCGGCCACGTCCGGGGCGGTCAGCAGGGGTTCGGGGAGCCAGGAGCCGACGTAGGACTCCTTGCGGCGACCCAGGGTGCGCAGCCTCGACAGGGACTGGCGGGTGACGATCCTGACCAGGTAGGCGCGGTGGTTCTCGACCACGTCGTGCTCCACGCCCGCCCACTTGAGCCACGTCTCCTGCAGCACGTCCTCGGCGTCCGCCGCGGAGCCGAGCATCTCGTAGGCGATCGTGAAGAGCAGGTTGCGGTGGCTCACGAACGAGTCGGTCGCGACGTCCGGCATCGGTGTCCTCCTGGAACGGGTCTCTTCACGAGACACCGGGCAGCCTGTGCCTGTGACAGTGGGGTGAGTCACAAAGCGGCGCTGTCACAGCTGGAGAGGAGGCGGCATCTCGTGGTCGTCAAGCAAGGCCCACGAAGGAGGAAACCCATGGAACCCCGCTTCAACCTCTTCGGCACCGAGACCGGCGGCAAGCTCGCGAAGCGGTTCGCCGGGCTCGGGCAGGCGGTGCACCAGTCGCCGCTGCCCGCGATCACCGCCGAGCTCGTCAGCCTGCGCGCCAGCCAGCTCAACGGCTGCGGCTTCTGCCTCGACATGCACGCCAAGGAGGCCGTGGCGGCGGGCGAGGACCCGTTGCGGCTGCACCTGGTGGCCGGGTGGCGCGAGACGACGGTGTTCACCGAGGCCGAGCAGGCGGCGCTGGCGTTCGCCGAGGAGGGCACCGTGCTCACACGCGAAGGCGTGAGCGACGAGACCTGGGACAACGTGCGGAAGCACTACGACGACGAGCAGGTCGCCGCGCTGGTGTGCCTGGTCGGGCTCATCAACGCGGCCAACCGGATGGCCGTCATCACGCGCCAGAAGGGCGGCTCGTACGAGGTGGGCGCGTTGGCGCGGGCCTAGTACACCCGGCCCCTGAGCATGATCATGCGCGGTGACCGCAGGACCTCGAGGTTCTCGCGGGGGTCGGAGTCGTAGACCACGATGTCCGCGGCCGCGCCTTCGGTCAGCGAGGGGAAGCCCAGCCAGGAACGGGCGTTCCACGACGCGGCGCCGATGGCGTCCGAGGCGCTCATGCCCACGCGGTGCAGCGCGACGACCTCGTCGACGATGCGGCCGTGCTGGATGCCACCGCCCGCGTCGGTGCCCGCGTAGACCGGGACCCCGGCCTCGATCGCGGACGACACCGTCGTGGAGACGCGGGCGTGCAGGTCGCGCATGTGGTTCGCGTACGCCGGGTACTTGCCGGCCTTCTCGGCGATGCCGGGGAACGTCTCGATGTTGATCAGCGTGGGCACCAGCGCGGTGCCGCGGGACGCCATCAACGAGATCGTGTCGTCGGTCAGGCCGGTGCCGTGCTCGATGCAGTCGATGCCCGCGTTGATCAGGCCCGGCAGCGCGTCCTCGCCGAACACGTGGGCCGTCACGCGGGCCCCCGCGTCGTGGGCGACCTTCACGGCCTGCGCCAGCTCGTCGTCCGTCCACAGCGGAGCGAGATCGCCCGCGCCGCGGTCGATCCAGTCGCCGACCAGCTTCACCCAGCCGTCGCCGTACGCGGCCTGCTCGGCGACCGCCGCGGCCAGGTCGGACTCGATCTCCACGCCGATGTGCGGGATGTAGCGCTTCGGACGGGCGATGTGGCGGCCCGCGCGGATGATCCGCGGCAGGTCCAGGCGCTCCTGCAACGGCGTGGTGTCGATCGGCGACCCGCAGTCGCGGATCAGCAACGTGCCCGCGTCGCGGTCCGTCAGCGCCTGCTCCACGGCCTCGGGCAGCTCCACGCCGCCCTGCGGGCCCAGGCCGACGTGGCAGTGCGCGTCGACCAGGCCCGGGACGAGGAACCCGCCGTCGACGACCGTGGAAGCTCCCGGCACGGGCTGGGTGCGCACACGGCCGTTGACGACCCACAGGTCTCGCGGCTCGCCGTCCGGGAGGACGACGCCGCGCAGGTGCATGGTCACTTCTTCTTGTCGTCCCCGTCGAACTTGAACTTCGTCGGGTCGAAGCCGGGCGGGAGCTCGTTCATGCCGCCACCGAGGTTCGGCAGGCCACCGGGAGGCATGCCGGGGATGCCGCCGGGGGGCATGCCGGGCATGCCACCGGGGAACATGCCGCCGGGGAAGCCGCCCTTGACCTTCGGCGGCGTCGGGCCGCGTCCGCCCTTGCCCTTCTTCCCCTTCTTGCCCTTGCGGGTCTTGCTGGGGCCGTAGCCGCCCATCCTGCCCGCCATCGACGCCATCATCTTGCGGGCCTCGAAGAAGCGGTTGACCAGGTCGTTGACGTCGCTGACCTTGACGCCCGAGCCGTTCGCGATGCGCAGCCGGCGGGACGCGTTGATCATCTTCGGGTCGTCGCGCTCGGCGGGGGTCATGCCGCGGATGATCGCCTGGATGCGGTCGAGGTGCTTCTCGTCCAGCATCGCGAGCTGGTCCTTCATCTGACCGGCGCCGGGCAGCATGCCGAGCAGGTTCGCGATGGGGCCCATCTTGCGGATGGCGAGCATCTGCTCCAGGAAGTCCTCGAGCGTGAGCTGGCCGGTGTGCAGCTTCGCCGCGGCCTTCTCGGCCTGCTCCTGGTCGAAGTGCTGCTCGGCCTGCTCGATCAGCGTGAGGACGTCGCCCATGCCGAGGATGCGCGAGGCCATCCGGTCGGGGTGGAAGACGTCGAAGTCCTCGAGCTTCTCACCGTTGGACGCGAAGAGGATCGGCTGGCCGGTGATCTCGCGGACCGACAGCGCGGCACCACCGCGGGCGTCGCCGTCGAGCTTGGTGAGGACGACACCGGTGAAGCCGACGCCGTCGCGGAACGCCGTGGCCGTGTTGACCGCGTCCTGACCGACCATGGCGTCGACCACGAACAGGACCTCGTCCGGGTCGACCGCGGCCCGGATGTCGATGGCCTGCTGCATCATCTCCTCGTCGACGCCCAGCCGGCCGGCCGTGTCGACGAGGACGATGTCGTGCTGCTTCGCCTTGGCTTCCTCGATGCCGCGGCGCGACACCTCGACGGGGTTGCCCACACCGTTGCCGGGTTCGGGAGCGAAGACGGGCACGCCCGCGCGCTCACCGACGACCTGCAACTGCGTGACGGCGTTCGGGCGCTGCAGGTCGGCGGCGACGAGCAGCGGCGTGTGCCCCTGGCCCTTCAGCCACTTCGCGAGCTTGCCCGCGAGCGTCGTCTTACCGGCACCCTGCAGACCCGCCAGCATGATCACCGACGGTGGGTTCTTCGCGAGGTTCAGCCGTCGCGTCTCGCCGCCGAGGATGTTGACCAGTTCCTCGTTGACGATCTTCACGACCTGCTGCGCCGGGTTCAGCGCCTGGTGGACCTCCGCGCCCTTGGCGCGCTCCTTCACCTTGGCGATGAAGCCGCGCACAACGGGCAGCGCGACGTCGGCCTCGAGCAGGGCGACCCTGATCTCGCGGGCGGTCGCGTCGATGTCGGCGTCGCTGAGCCGCCCCTTGCCACGAAGGCCCTGGAGAACCGCGGTCAGCCGGTCGGAAAGCGTGGAGAACACGTCGTCCAGCCTAGCTAACCTCAGCGTCACCCGAGGTACGGCTCCCGGAAGTGGCCTTCCTTCCGGCCCGAATGATGCATGATGCACAGGGTGGGGCGGATCTTCATCAGCTATCACGGCAACGACGAGGGCAACGACATCGCGCTCTTCCTCCGCGCCGCCTTGGTCAAGGCCGGGTACGAAGATGTGCACGCCTACACCGCGCCCGGCTCCGGCCCGGACGTCTCGCTGCCCTGGAAGGACAGCCTGCGCCGCGAACTGCTCGGCTCCGAAGCCCTGATCGTCGTCACCTCGCCCGGCTCCTACTCCGAGTGGTGCACCTGGGAGTACTCGGTCTTCCGCGAGCGCAAACCGCAAGCGCCGTGCGTCGAGTTCGTCAGCGTCCGCTCCGAGAACCGCGCGATCCTCAACGACCTGCAAGCCCAACGCGTCGATGCGGGCGATCCGTCGTCTCTCGCGGCTGCCGCCCACACGGCCCTGCGAGTGCTGGAACGCGCAGGAATCGGGAAGGCCGCACCGCCCGCTTCGCCCTTCCCCGGCCTGAAAGCCTTCGACGAGGACCAGGCCTCGATCTTCTTCGGCCGAGAGGAAGACGTCCGGAAGCTGGCCGCACCCCTGCTGGGACTCCGCGAATTCGGCTCCGTGGCGGTGATCGGCCCGTCCGGCGCGGGCAAGTCGTCGTTGGTGCGGGCGGGCCTGATCCCGCTGTTGCGCGCCGAAGGTTGGACGATCATCGGTCCGATCACGCCGTCGCAGGGCGTGCTGCCGGTAATCCACGGCCCCGGACGCCGACTGGTGGTGCTCGACCAGGCCGAGGAAGTGCTGGCCGGCGACTCCACCGAGTTGGTGCGGCGGCTTGTGACGGCCAGCAGGAACGACGCGTGGGTCGTCTACACCGTGCGCGCCGACTTCCTGGACGAACTGATGCGCCGCGAGGATTTCTCCCCTCTCTTCCGCGACCCGTTCTTCGTCACGCCGATGCCCAAGGCCGACTTGCCGATGGTGGTGAACGGCCCGTTACGGTTGATGGGGTGGAGTGTCGAGGACGCCGCTCTCGGCCTGATCCAGGAGGACGCGAGCGGGAAGTCGTTGCCTCTCCTGGCGTTCGCGCTGGAGAACCTGTGGCGGCACGTCAACCCGGACGGCAAGGGCGCTCCCCGGCCCATCACCCAGGCCGAGTACGTGCAGTACGGGCGCGTGGAGGACGTGCTGCGGAGTCAGGCCGACGAGGCCTTCGCCATAGCCCGGGACCTGGTGCGTGGCGAGGACGGGTCGTGGCCGCCGGTCCGGGAGGCGGAGCGGCGGGTGTTCCTCGCGTTGCGGCGGCTGGTGGCTGTGGACCAGTCGGGGAAGTTCACCAGGCGTGCGGTCGCGGTCGCCGACCTGTCCGTCGCCGAACGGCAGCTCCTCGACCCGTTCGTCACCAACCGCGTTCTCACCGCGACCCAGCACTCGCTGGAAGTCGCGCACGAGAGCCTCTTCGTGCTCTGGCCGCGGTTGCGGGACGCGCTCGAACAGGATCGCGACCTGCTGCGCACGAGGCAGGAGATCGAGGACATCGCGGCGGAGTGGACGAAGCACCCGGACCAGCTGATCGCGCCTTCGCGGCTCGCCTCGGTCGTCGCCGCCTTCTCGCCCGCGGACGACACCGCGGCAGCGCTGTGGCCGCGGTTCGAAAAGGCTCTGCTGAAAGCTCACTTCTCAAACAACGCAGTGCGGCTGATCGGCCTGTCTCTGCAGCAGTCGATCGACGACGAGGTGCGGAGGGTTGACGACCTCGAACCTGACGAGGTGTTGCGAACGCTCGCGAGCGACGACCCCGCGACGAGAGTGCTGTTGCACGCACCGGACTTGTCCGGGTGGCAGCGGAGCCTCTCGCACGCCATGGCTTCCACCCTTCGCATGCTTTCGTTCAGGGCAGAAGGCGCCTACGGCGTTGCCTGGTCTCACGAGGACACGATGCTGGCCATCGGTGCTGGTGACAGCACCGTGCACCTACATGACGCCAGCACTGGCGCGCGTATGCGCTCCTTGACGTGCGGTCACGAACCCGGCGCCGGCAAGGCGCGGTCGGTCGCTTGGTCCCCCGACGGGAACCTCGTCGCGTGCGTCTCGGCGGACGCGACGTTGAGGATCTGGTTCTTCGATACGGCCTACGAGTGCCGAAAGGTCCAGCTCCCGGCTGGTCCGCGGTCAGTTCGCTTCAGCAACGACAGCAAAAGAATTCTCGTCGTTTGTGAGGACGGCAGTGCCTACCTCTGCTCGGCCGACGGCCTGCCCGGAAAGCCGCGCGACATCTTCTCGAGCGTGGACCACGCAGGTAGGCCGGTACGGGTGCGGGACGCGGACCTGGCCACCGACTTCATCGACGACTTCGAGTGGGTCGCACTGGCCAGGGACGACGGAGTGGTCGACGTGAAAGCGATCACCGGTCCGGACCAAGGGGTGAAACAACACCCGATCGGACCAGAGATCCGCGTGGTCCGCCTCCACCCCAACGAACCGGAGGTGTTCGCCACCGCTCATCAGGACTCCTCGGCCATGATCTTCAGTGAAGGCCGGCAGACAACACTCACTGGACACTCGGACCAGATCAACGCAGTGGCTTGGTCCCCCAACGGCATGCGTCTCGCCACGGCGTCCGCCGACGGGACCGTGCGGATCTGGGACGCCGTGACCGCCCAGGAACTGCTGTGTCTGCACGTCGGCCGAAAGAGCGTTCAGGACGTCGCGTGGTCACGGAACGGTGACCGGATCGCGACCGTGGCCGACGGCGGTTCCTGCCAGGTGTGGAAAGTCGGTTCCGAACCGGACCTCCACTGGACTTGGACGCAAGGCGAAGTGCACGCACTTACGTGGAGTCCGCTTGACGGGGCGCTCTCAATCGGTCAGACACGCGGCCCGTCAGATCCGCCAGACACATGGCTGCTGGACGTGAACCATGGTGACCCGCGCTTCAACTACGAGACGGAAACGCTCGCGTGGTCGCCAGACGGGAAACGCCAGGTAACCGGTGGCGTCGGTGGAGCAGTCGTTCTCGGGCGAGGCGAACGCAAGATCGCGAACCTCGACTTGTCCCCCCATGGGATCCATGACGCACACTGGTCACACGACAGCATGCTGCTCGCGGTCGTCGGTCGGGACCGCACCTGGCTGCCCAGGGTCTACGACCGCGACGGCGTCCCGCTT
>NZ_DATLEC010000073.1:0-18095 GCF_035525475.1 Lentzea sp.
GCTCATGCGCCGCCGGGTCGACCTCCCCGCTCTGGCAAGGGCTTCCGCGGGTCTCGCGGAGTGCGTGGCGGGCATCCGCCTGCACAGCACCGGGAAGGTCGTCCGCATGTCCCCCGGCGGCACCGAGGCCGCCGCGCCGCGGCCCCTGTCGTCGAAGGCCCCCGTCACGCTCGACGACGAGGAGATCGGCGAGGTCTGGCTGGAACGGGCAGGGGCGTGGCCGCTCGACGAGGTGCTGCTGGACCGGCTCGCGATCGCCGTGGCGGCCGTGGTCGAGCGCTACGGGCCCGCCCGCACGACGATGGCCGATCCCGCGCTGGTCGAGCTGGTGGTCAGCGCCGGCAGCGACGAGGCGGGACGGGCGCGGGCGTTGCGCCTGCTGGGCTTCGCGCCGGACCAGCGGCTCCACGTCGCCGCGGTCAGCTCGGACCTCGCGCTGGACCGGGTCGCGACGGCGGTGTGCGGGCGGCACCTGGTGAAGGCCGCGCCCGTGGGCGCGGAGGGCGTTCTGCTCGCCACGGGGCTGGGCGGCTTCCCTCCCGGCGTCCGGGCGGGTGTCGGCACCGACGCCCACCCCGCCCGCGCCTGGACCGAGGCACGGACCGCCCTGCGCTTCACCACCGAGCGCACGCCCGTCGTCCGCCACCGCGACCTGGGAGCGCTGGCGCTGCTCGCGGAGGTCCCCGCGGAGGTCCTGCTCGCCAACGCCGACGTCGTCGCGGTCGCCGGCCTGTCCACTGAGGACCTGGCGACGCTGGACGCGTACTGCGCCACCGGTTCGCTGCGCAAGGCCGCCGACCTGCTGCACCTGCACCACAGCAGCGTGTCGCGCCGCCTGGAGCAGATCGGCGGGGTCCTCGACGTCACCGACCCGGCACGGCTGAAGCTCGCCCTCGCCGCCTTCCGGCTGGGACGCGACTAACTCTCTCGTTTCTCTTCTGGCAACCGCATTCCCCGTGCCTGCGGGTGATCGCTCATCCGATCAAGCGTCCCCTGTCCGGTGTGGACTCCCCCGCCAGGTGGCCTGCGCCGTCAGCGCAGCCGTACCGGGTTTCGCTCTTTCAGCTGGTAGGCGCTGGACAGGTTTTCGACCCCATGACGCGGCTACTCCGAATGGTGCAACCAGTGTTCCGCCGGAGAGGGGAGAACTTCAGCACGGGACACCGGTTCGGCGGCAGGCACGAGACCTGCGGCTCGGATGCCGACGTGCTCCGGACCGCGGACGAACCGGGCGGCCGCACCAGAAGACGCCTCGCATGAAAGGAAGAACATGCGCAAGAACGTCAAAACAGGCTTGCTGGCCGCGGTCGTGGCCAGCGGTCTGGTCCTGGCCGGCGGTCCGGCCGCCAGTGCCGGCATCGGCGCGCTCCACTCGTTCCCCACGGGTGGCTGGGGTCACCACCACGGGTACGGCGGGTGGTACGGCGCCGACGCCGACGCATCCGCTGTGGCCGGGCATGGCGCGCCCTCCGGGCACGGCGGCCACGCCGTCAGCAACAACTACGCGATTTCCGGGGAGACCGGCGACTCCGGCGACTCCGGTGACACCGGCGACAACGACGCCACCGTGCTCTGCGTGTACGCCAACTGCGTGGTGGGCACCGGCTCCGGCGACTCCGGTGACACGTCCACGGGAGACTCCGGCAACGCGGGCAACCACAGCACCACCAACGGCGGCAACACCGGCCACGGCGGCAACGGCGGCAACGCCGACGCCTACGCCGCGGCGGAGAACTCCACTGAGACCGACGGGGACGACGACGCCGACGCCCACAGCAACACCGCGGCCGCGGCGAACGCCACGGCCGGACACGGCGCGCCTTCCGGCAACGGCGGCCACGCCGTCAGCCACAACTACGCGATTTCCGGGGAGACCGGCGACTCCGGCGACTCCGGTGACACCGGCGGCAACGACGCCACCGTCCTCTGCGTCTACGCCAACTGCGCGGTCGGCACCGGCTCCGGCGACTCCGGCAACACGTCCACGGGCGACTCCGGCAACGCCGGCAACCACAGCACCACCAACGGCGGCAACACCGGCAACGGCGGTGACGGCGGAGACGCCGCTGCCGGAGCGGAGAGCTCGACCTCGACCCACAACTGGGACGACGACGCCGAGGAGTCGGACAGCAAGGGCACCGAGGACGACGAGGACTCCGACTCGACCGACGGCGACTCGGTCCACAGCGACACCAACACTACGGCGAACGCCACGGCGAACGCCACGGCCGGAAACGGCGCGGCTTCGGGCAACGGCGGCCACGCCGTGAGCGAGAACGTCGCGGTGTCCGGTGAGTCCGGCGACTCCGGCGAGTCCGGTGACACCGGCGACAACGACGCCTACATCGACAACGACGCCTACCACGGCCACCACGGCGACCACAACGGCTACCACGGCAACGACAACGAGTCCGACGACAACGACAACGACTCCTGGGTGATGTGCGCCCACGACAACTGCCTGCACGACAACGACAGCGACCTCGCCGTCGGCACTGGCTCCGGTGACTCCGGCGACACGTCCACCGGCGACACCGGCTACGCGGCCAACTACAGCGCCACCAACGGCGGCGACAGCGGCAACGGCGGCCACGGCGGCGACGCCGAGGCGTGGTCGGCGAACCTGGCCGAGGCGGTGAACGGCTGACCGACTGACCATCCGCGGGAGCGGGCGGGATCCGGTGCTCCGATCCCGCCCGCTTCCCCTGCGTTCCTCTAGCCTTGGGCGGTCGGCCGCACGGCGATCTCGTTCACGTCGACGTCGTCCGGCTGCTCCAGGGCGAACGCGACGGCGCGGGCGATCGCGTCCGGGTGGATCGCGATCCGGTCGCGCATCTCCGCGATCCGCGTCCGCACCTCGGCGTTGCTCGACGCCTCCGCGAAGCCGGTGTGCACGAAACCGGGGAACACCGTGGTCACCCGCAGCGCGGGTCCGGCTTCCTGGCGCAGGCCCTCGCAGATCGCCCGGACGGCGACCTTGGTGCCCGCGTAGACCGCCATGTTCGGCACGACGGTGAACGCGGCGGTGGAGGCGGTGGTGACGAAGTGCCCCGACTGCTGCGCCCGGAACACGGGCAACGCGGCCGCGATGCCGTGCAGCACTCCCTTGATGTTGACGTCGACCATCTCGTCCCACTCGTCGACGCGCAGGTCGTCGAGCGGCGAGATCGGGCCCGCTCCCGCGTTGCCCACCAGCACGTCGAGCCTGCCGTACCTCTCCTGTGCCAACGCCACCAGTGCGTGCAGGTCCTCGCGACGGGTCACGTCGGTGCGCGTGTGCACGGCGCTGCCGCCCGCGCTCTCGATCTTCGCCACCAGCTCCGCCAGGCGATCCTGCCGGCGTGCGCCGAGCACGAGGCGCGCGCCCCGTTCCGCGAGCAGCAGAGCTGTCGCCTCACCGATCCCGCTGCTCGCACCGGTGATCGCCACGACCTTGCCGTTGATTCCAGCCATGACCTCAGCCTGAGACGTGCTCAGCCTGGTATCCAGAGCCGCCTTATGCTGGAACTGGAGGTGCCAGCATGCCAAGCCTTGCCGACCAGCGCCACGAGCTGGGCCTGTTCCTGCGCAGCCGCCGGGAGCGGCTCACCCCAGCAGAGGCGGGTCTGCCGCGCACGTCCCGGCGCCGCACACCGGGTCTGCGCCGCGAGGAGCTCGCGGTGCTCGCCGGCATCAGCGCCACCTGGTACACGTACCTGGAGCAGGGCCGTGACGTGCGGGCGTCCGACCAGGTGCTCCGCTCGCTGGCCTCCGCGCTGGGGCTCGACCGGTCCGAAAAGGACCACCTGTTCCGGCTCGCGGGCCTCCCGGTGACCGGCTCGCCCGAACAGGAGCCGCTGGCCGCGGAAGTGGCCGCCGTGCCAGGACTTCTGCACCCGCATCCCGCGTACGTCATCGGCGCCACCTACGACGTCCTCGCCCACAACGAGGCGGCGGCAGCGCTGTTTCCCAGTCTCACAGGGGAAAGGCCGAACTTCGCGCGCTGGACGTTCACCGCCGCGGAGGCTCGGCACGTCGTGGTCGACTGGGAACCCGAGGCACGGCACCTGCTCGCCCGGCTGCGCACCCTCGCCGGCAGGCACCCCGGCGACGAGCGGTTCACCCTGCTGATCGACGAACTGCACGCGGCCAGCCCCGAGGTGCGCTCCTGGTGGCCGCACCACGAGGTGCGGGCGCAGCGCGTGGCCGGGCGGAAACGCTTGAGGCACCCCGATCTCGGGCCCGTCGACTACGCCTACACGGCGTTCCACCCCGCCGAGCAGCCCGACCAGACCCTGGTGATCTACTCGGACGCCCGGCCCTGCTGACCCTCAGGCCGCCCGCGGGTACAGGCGTGCCATCCCCGGTGGCGCGGTGAAGGGCGCCCACGTGCCCTCCGCCTGCGCCAGCCGGTCGGCCACCACCCACAGAACGGTGGCGTTGAAGCCGTATCCCAGGTGCGAGGACGACACCTGGACGCTCTCGCGCCGCGGTCCCGGTTCCTCGACGCACGACTCCCACGACACGATCCCGTCGGTCTTGGAGTAGATCGACGTGGCGGGCACCGGGATCGGCGGCCGCGTGCGCTCCGGCGGCGGGAACTCCTCGCGCGGGATGTGCAGACGGGAGAACAGGGCGAAAGCGGGCATCGCCCGTGACTGCACGGGATCGCTCATGTTGTACGGCGATCCGAGCGTGATCACCTGGCGCACGCGGTGCGGGTGGTCGCGCGCCATCTCGCGCGCGAAGATCCCGCCGAGCGACCAGCCCACGACGGACACAGGCCCGCCGTGCTCGTCGGACACCTTCTTCACCAACGCGTGCATGCCGTCGACCGCGCGGCGCGTGGGACCGATGTTGGGCCCCAGCCCCCACCCGTGGACCCGGTAGCCCAGGCCGGTCAGGAACCGGCGCAGCATCACGGTCGACGAGTCGGCGGCTCCGAGACCGGGGAACACCAGGACGGGGTGGCCGTCACCCGACGGCGCACCGCGCAGCATCGACCGCGTGGCGACGAACTCGCTCACGTCCAGGGCGCAGCGGGTGGGCTCGGTGAGGTACCAGAAAAGACCGGGAGCACTGCCTCTGACGAGGTGCAGGGGCGAAGCGGCAGCTTCGAGGACTTCGTCCGAAGGTACGGCAGACATACGAGCCTCCCCACACGTCGACAACCCCGAGCCGGCGCACCGAGCGGCTGTGCCCGGTGAGTCCATGATGTTTCGCGATCGATCTTTTTGCCAGCACTTTCGAGTCTCGATTCGCAACGCGCAGGTAACCCGGCGGCAACCGCGCCGCAGTTAACTGCCGCTCACCTGCATGGACGTCGATTGAGACGGAAAGCTGCTCTAGTGTTTTTCGAGTGGATCGGATGAGCTCACTCGACGCAGGCTTCTACTTCATCGAGGACGAGAACGTGCCCATGCACGTCGGTTCCGTCCTCGTTTTCGAAGGGCCGGTCCCGTCCTACGGTGACGTGATCCGCCTCTTCCTGGCGCGCATGGACCAGGTGCCGCGTTACCGGCAGAAGGTGAAGGCGTTGCCGTTCCACGTGGGTCGCCCGGTCTGGGTCGACGACGACCACTTCAACGTCCTGTACCACGTGCGGCACACCGCCGTTCCGTCACCGGGCGGCGAGGACCAGCTGCGCAACCTCGCAGGCCGGATCTTCGCGCAGAAGCTCGACGACTCGAAGCCGCTGTGGGAGGCGTGGCTCGTCGAGGGGCTCGAGGACGGCCGCTGGGCGATCATCTCGAAGGTCCACCACTGCATGATCGACGGAGTGTCCGGTTCGGACATGGTGCAGCTCATCCTGGACTTCCGGAAGGACGGCGTGCTGCCGGACCCCGTCGAGTGGAAGCCGGCCCCGCAGCCGTCGACCCTCGACCTGGTGGTCGACGGGGTGCGCGACGCCGTGGTGACGCCGGTGCGACACCTCGCCGCACTGCCTGCGTTAGCGCGGAACCTGCGTTCCCTCAGCGAGATCGTCGACTTCGGCAAGTCCGTCCTCGGTTCGGTTCCCGGCACGGCACGCCGGTTGGTCACGCGTGCGGCGACTTCGCTCAACGGTCCTATCGGGCCGCACCGCCGGTGGGTGTGGGCACGGGCGGACCTGGCTGAGATCAAGCAGATCCGCGTGGCCGCCGGTGGCACGGTCAACGACGTCATCCTCACGGCGATCACGCGCGGTTTCCGCGACCTGCTGGAGAAACGCGGCGAGCTGACCGAGGGCATGGTCGTGCGGACCATGGTGCCCGTGTCGATGCGCAAGGCGGACCAGCACAACGAGCTGAACAACCGCGTCAGCGCCGTGCTGGTGAACCTGCCCGTCGGCGAGGCGGACCCGGTCAAGCGCCTCGCGTCGATCCGCGAGCAGATGGACGACCTGAAGGGCTCGCGCCAGGCCGCCGGCGCCGACGTGATCACCAACCTGTCGAACTTCGCCGCGCCGACGCTGATGGCGCTGGGCTCGCGGACCGCGATGCGGTTCCCGCAGCAGATCCTGCAGACCGTCACCACGAACGTGCCCGGCCCGCGCGTCCCGCTCTACCTGCTCGGCCGTCCGCTGGTGGAGATGTTCCCGTACGTGCCGATCGCCTCGACGATCCGGATCACCGTCGGCATCTTCTCCTACCTCGACCGGTTCACGTTCGGCATCAACGCGGACTTCGACGGCGTGCCGGACGTGCAGCTGCTCGCCGACGGCATCCGCGCCGGGTTCGACGAGATGGCGGCACTGGCGGCCGAACCGGCGGAGAGGACCGGGGCGGCGCGGAAGGTCGTGCAGGCCGCTGCCGTGAAACCCGCTGCCGTGAAACCCGCTGCCGTGAAGCCCGCTGCGGTGAAGCCTCGGGCCGCTCGTGCCGCCAAGCCGGTGTCCAAGGCGGCGAACAACGGCGCGAAGCCGGGGACCACGGCCTGACGGCCTCGGCGGGTCAGCTCGCGGACGTGCTCAGGCGGTGGGTGTCCATCCACTCCAGGACCCGCTCGGACACGACCTCGGGGATCTCCATCTGGGGAACGTGACCGACGCCCGCGTACTCGTCGTAGCGCCAGTGCGGGTGCCTGCGCGCGACGAACCGGGCCGCGGCGACGTTGACGAGCCTGTCCTTGTCGCCGCTCATCAGGAACACCGGCACGCGGATCTCGCGCATCGCCGCGTAGTAGGCGCCGCGCTTGGACGACGTGAACACGGTGCTGCGCGCGGCCGAGAGGAACGCGTCGTCGAGCCCTTCGACCTTGGCGCGCTCGCCGATGAGGTGCTCCGACGCCAGCTTGAGCTCCTCGGGGATGCCCGTCGGGTCAGCGCAGACCAGTTCCAGCACCCGGTCGACCTGCCGGCGCGCGGAGGCGGTCCTCCCCCTCGCCAGGAAGCGCTTGCCCAGCCCCGGCACCGAGTACAGGAAGAACGTGCCGAGCATCGTCGGGTCCGGCCGCGTCCCGAACACCATCGGCAGCGCGGGGTCGACCAGCACCAGTCCCCTGACCATCCCGGGGTCCTGCGCGGTGTGGAGGAGGGAGATCATCCCGCCCATCGAGTTGCCGACCAGCACCACCGGCTCCCCCACGACCTCGGCGACGAACCGGCCGAGGAGCCGCGAGTTGGCCTGGACGGTGGTCAGCCGCCCCTCGGGGTTGGTCAGCCCGTGCCCGGCGAGGTCGACGGCCACCACCCGCGCCCTGCGGGCGAGCAACGGCGCCAGCAGCACCCAGTTGAGGTGCGACCCGCCGAGCCCGTGCACGAGGACGATGCGCGGCCCGTCGTCCGGTCCGCCGAAGTCGACCCAGTGCACGGGCCCGTCGAGGTCCGCGTAGTGGCTCGTGCCGCCGAAGTCCGCCGCAGTCGTCATACCAACCAGTATGTCGCTTGGACCTACCGGGAGGTAGCCGCCAGAGCGGCCGATGTTGGCACCAGTTTCACGCACTCACCCCTACGTTCGGGAGCGTGGCACATCTGGGGGTAGCCGAACTGGCGGACGTCGCGCACGCCGCCTACGGCCGTGAACTGCGCGACGTCGCCCGTCTGCGCGGCGGCAGCAAGAAGGGCGTCTACCGCCTGACGCTCGACGACGGCACGACAGGCGTCGCCTACGTGTGGCGGGCGAGTGAGGACTACTGGCCCGAGCACGAGTACGACCCGTTGTTCGGCAACGCGAGCGGACGCGATCTGTTTCTCACGGCCCACACGGCGCTATCAGAGGCCGGGATGTGCGTGCCGCGGCTGGTGCTGGTCGACCGCGACGTGGTCGTCGTCGAGGACCTGGGCGGTTCGTTCCTCGAAAAGCAGCTCGACGACCCAAAACCGCTGGAACGCCTGTGGGACGACGTCGAGGCCATGCACCAGCGCCTCAGCCCGCGCTACGGCCGCCCCAGCGCACTGCAGCCCACCGACGCGCCACCGATCCCGGACGTCGTGCTGAAACGAGCCCTCGGACACCTGGAAGACTGCTCCACAAGGGTTCCCCGGATCGCGGCGGCTCGCGAACACCTGGAAACCCTTCTGCGCCAACGGCACTCGCTGATCGAGCCGCGCACCCGGTACGGCCTGATCCACGGCGAACTGGGACCCGACCACGTGCTCGTGGCAGACGGACGGCCGGTGCTGATCGACATCGAGGGCACGATGTTCTTCGACGTCGAGTGGGAGCACGTGTTCTTGCAACTGCGGTTCGGCCGGCACTACCGCCCGGTGCCCGGTTTGGACCCCGCGCGCCTCGCGCTGTACCGGCTGGCGATGCACCTGTCGCTCGTCGAGGGCCCGCTCCGGTTGCTGGACGGCGACTTCCCGCACCGCGACGCGATGCTGGCCATCGCCGAGCACAACGTCGAACGCGTGCTGGAAGAGCTACACGCCGTGTGACGGGTGGCCGTACAGACCGGCCCCCGCGATCTCCAGCGTCGTGAGGAACGTGGCCGAGGCCTGGTAGGAGGCCTCGACCAGTTGCGCGGTGTGCGTGAAGTCCAGCGGCGTCACGGCCTGCACGGGCGGGCCCGGCAGGTAGAGCACGGGTGCCTGCCGCGAGGCCAGCTCCACCTCCAGCACGGCCTGGTTGCGCATGCCCAGCGTCGCCCAGAACAGCAGCGTCTCGGCGAGCGTCTGCGGCACGGTCGGCAGGTGGCCGGGGAAGGCGCAGTCCAGCACCACCAACGACTTCGCGCCCATCGCCAGGGCCTGCCGGATCGGGACGTTCGCGAGCACCCCGCCGTCGTAGAGCACGCGGTCGCCGATCTTCACCGGCGGGTAGACGCCCGGGATCGCCGCGCTGGCGAGGATCGCCGGGACCAGCGGGCCCGACGTGATGTTCACGGCCTCGCCCGTCACGCAGTCCACCGACACCGCGCCGAACGGCAGCGCCAGGTCCTCGAACTCCGTGCTGCCGTCGAGCCCCTCGGCCAGCACGCCGGCGAGACCGGTGTTCGGGAAGAGGTAGGTCTTGTTGGTGCGCAACGACTTCAGCTGCGCCAGCGGGCCACCGGGGAACACGCGCTGCCGCGTCATGCCTTCCCACATCACCGCCAGCCGGGAGGCGGCCTCGTCCGGGTCGAGGGCGAGCAGCGACCCGTTGACCGAACCGACCGACGTGCCGACGACGAGATCAGGGCGCACTCCGTGTTCGTGCAGCGCGCGCAACATGCCGACCTGCGCCGCGCCGAGGCTTCCACCTCCGCCGAGCACGAACCCGACTGGTCCTGGCAGTTCGATCGTCACGTGCCGTGATCCTAGGTCTCACCGCGCACCAGGGCTGCCTTCGGTCTGCACTGAAGTCATGAAACGCGGTGAACCAGCAGTGGGATGGCCAGCTCCTGCCGCGTCCGCGAGCCGTGGAACCCGCGCATGGCGTTCCACGTGGGCTCGGCCTGGCTGCGCAGGACGACCGCGGAGTCCTTCATCGCGACGACGACGTCGCCGATCCGGCCGGCCGCGAGCGGGCTGACCGGGCCGAACCACCCGGCCTCCACGGCGTCCTCGCGCGACAGGACCTCCGCCCGTGCTCCGAGGAACTCGCGCCACACGTCCAGCACCTCGCTGCTCGACGTGTGCAGGTAGCGCACGCGGGGCTCACCGGCGATCACGCGCACTCCCTGCCACAGCTGGGGTTCGGTGTCGAAGTCGATCCGCTCGTCGGCGGTGATCATGCCGTGGTCGGCCGTGACCACCAGCAGCGCCCCGGACGGCAGCCGTGCGGCGATGCGCGAGGCCAGCGAGTCCACGAACTCCAGCTGCAGCAACCACTCCGGCGAGCCCGGCCCGTAGAGGTGCCCGATCGTGTCGAGGTCGGGGTGGTAGGCGTAGCAGAACGAGCGGTCCTGCCCGGCCCCCGCGACCGCCCCCAGCGCGAGGTCGCCGAAGCCCGCCGCGCCGCGGAACCACGACCCGCGCAGCACCGCCCTGGTGAGACCGCTGCCGCGGTGCGCCATCGGGGCGACGGAGCTGACCGCGACACCGGCGGCCGACGCGCGTTCGAACACCGTCGGGTGCGGCTGCACGACCTCCGGCACCAGCGTCTTGCGCAGGTCGTGGTGGTCGCCGACACGCGACCACGTCAGCGCGTTGAGCACCTCGTCGCCCACCGCGAACGTGTACCCGACGATGCCGTGCTCACCGGACAGCAGCCCGGTGCCGATCGAGGCGAGGCTGGTGGCGGTCGACGACGGGAAGCCGGCGTCGACGTGCCGCGGGGCCATGCCGGACAGGAACGGGGCGTGCCCGGCGTGCGCGCGGAGCAGCTCGTGCCCGAGCCCGTCGACGAGAAGGAGGACGACACGCCGGGCCGCGGGCAGGCCTAGCGTGTTGTCGGCGCCCGGAACTTCCAGGCCCGACAGCAGTGAGGGGACGACCTCGGCGATGGTCACCAGGACACCGTGCCACGTCGAATCGGACAGCGGGCAGAATGGCGCGCTGTGACAACGCTCATCCACCAGAAGATCGCTGACGAGCTCGGCGTGGCCGCAGGCCAGGTCGGCTCTGCTGTCGAACTCCTCGACGGTGGCGCGACCGTCCCGTTCGTCGCCCGCTATCGCAAGGAGGCGACCGGCGGTCTCGACGACGCCCAGCTGCGCACGCTCGAGGAACGCCTCGGCTACCTGCGCGAACTGGAGGAGCGCCGGGCGGCCGTCCTCAACTCCATCCGCGAGCAGGGCAAGCTCGGCGACGCCCTCGAGGCGCAGATCCTCGCCGCCGACTCCAAGGCGCGGCTCGAGGACCTCTACCTGCCCTACAAGCAGAAGCGCCGCACGAAGGCCCAGATCGCGAAGGAGGCCGGTCTCGAACCGCTCGCCGACGCACTTCTGGGTGATCCTGGCCTGAACCCCCAGGAGGAGGCGGCGAAGTTCGTCGACCCCGGCAAGGAGGTCGCCGACGCGACGGCCGCCCTGCAGGGCGCGCGGGCCATCCTGGTCGAGCGGTTCGGCGAGGACGGCGACCTGATCGGCGAGCTGCGCGAGCGGATGTGGACGCGCGGCCGCGTCGTCTCCAAGGTCCGCGAGGGCAGGGAGACCGAGGGCGCCAAGTTCTCCGACTACTTCGAGTTCGACGAGCCCTTCTCCAAGCTGCCGTCCCACCGCATCCTGGCGCTGTTCCGCGGCGAGAAGGAGGAGGTCCTCGACCTCGTCCTGGAGCCGGAGGAACCCGTCGAGGAGGGCCCGTCGTCGTTCGAGGTGCGCATCGCCGCGCGGTTCGGCATCGACGACCGCGGGCGCCCTGCCGACAAGTGGCTCACCGACACCGTGCGCTGGGCGTGGCGGACCAGGATCCTCGTGCACCTGGGCATCGACCTGCGCGGGCGACTGCGCCAGTTCGCCGAGGACGAGGCCGTGAAGATCTTCGCGTCCAACCTGCGCGACCTGCTGCTGGCCGCCCCGGCCGGCACGCGCGCCACGATGGGCCTCGACCCCGGCTACCGCACCGGCGTGAAGGTCGCGGTCGTCGACGCCACCGGCAAGGTCGTCGCGCACGGCGTCATCCAGCCGCACGTGCCCGCGAACCGCTGGGACGAGTCGATCGCGAAGCTCGCGGCCATGGCGAAGGCGCACGACGTCGACCTGATCGCGATCGGCAACGGCACGGCGTCGCGCGAGACCGACAAGCTGGCCGCCGACCTGATCAAGCGCCACCCCGAGCTCGGGCTCACCAAGATCGTGGTGTCCGAGGCGGGCGCGTCGGTCTACTCGGCGTCGGCCTACGCGTCGGCGGAGCTACCCGACCTCGACGTGTCGATCCGCGGCGCCGTCTCGATCGCCCGCCGACTGCAGGACCCGCTGGCCGAGCTCGTGAAGATCGACCCGAAGTCGATCGGCGTCGGCCAGTACCAGCACGACCTGTCGGAGTCGAAGCTGTCGCGCTCGCTCGACGCGGTGGTCGAGGACTGCGTGAACGCGGTCGGCGTCGACCTCAACACCGCCTCCGTGCCGCTGCTGGCCCGCGTCTCCGGCATCACCACCGGTCTCGCGGAGAACATCGTGCTGCACCGCGACCAGAACGGCCCGTTCAGGACGCGCACGTCGCTGAAGAACGTGGCGCGGCTCGGCCCGAAGGCGTTCGAGCAGTGCGCGGGCTTCCTCAAGATCCGCGGCGGTGACGAGGCGCTGGACGCCTCCTCCGTGCACCCCGAGGCGTACCCGGTCGTGCGGAAGATGCAGCAGGAGGCGGGCGCCGAGCTGATCGGCAACACCGCGGTGCTCACGAAGCTGCGCCCGGAGGAGTTCGTCGACGAGAAGTTCGGCCTGCCGACCGTCACGGACATCCTGAAGGAGCTCGAGAAGCCGGGCCGCGACCCGCGGCCGGCGTTCAAGACGGCGACCTTCGCGGACGGCGTCGAGAAGATCGCCGACCTCAAGCCCGGCATGGTGCTGGAGGGCGTCGTGACGAACGTGGCCGCGTTCGGCGCGTTCGTGGACATCGGCGTGCACCAGGACGGCCTCGTGCACATCTCCGCCCTGTCCAACAACTACGTGAAGGACCCGCGCGACGTCGTGAAGTCCGGCGACGTGGTGCGCGTCAAGGTGCTGGAGGTCGACGAGGCCCGCAAGCGCATCGGCCTGACGCTGCGGCTGACCGACGAGCCGGGCAAGCCCGCTCCGAAGCAGCAGGGCGGCGGTGGCGGCGGTCGTGACCGTCGTCCGCAGCGCGGCGGGCAACCGCAGCGCGGTGGTGGCCAGCAGCGCACCTCGGCGCCGCCCGCGACCGGGTCGATGGCGGAAGCCCTGCGGAAGGCCGGTTTCGGCAAGTAGGTCCGACGAGGACGGGCCCCTCCCGACACCGGGAGGGGCCCGTCTCATGTGGTGCCTACTTGGCGCGCGTGCCCTTCGCCTTCACCAGCTCGGACTCGAACAGCTCCTCGACGGTCGTGAGGCCGCCGGGTGCCTCCCGGTCGACCTTGGTGATGTACGACTGCGTCGCCGAAGGCCGTCCCACCAGCGAGTACCGCAGCGGGCCGGTCAGGCCCTGGGTCTCCAGGCCGGTGGTGTCCTGGAAGGCCTTCAGCACGCCGTCGCGCGTGAGGTCGCCCTCCTTGCAGGCCTTCTCCACGACCGACAGGAACACCTTCGCGACGGTGTAGCCGTGGTCGACGTAGATCGCGGGCTTGTCGTCCGGGTAGTACTTGGTGAACGCCGCCGCCACCTCGCGGGGGCCGGGCTGGGTGCCGGTGAACGGTGCCACCGACGTCACCACCGACAACTGCTTCTCCACGGCGGGGCCGACGGGCGAGTCCAGGATCGCGGTGTCGAAGCCGACCACGTTGACCATGAACGGCACCTCCCACTTCAGCGCCGCCGCGACACCGACGGCCGCCGCGGTCTGGGCGGGGGTGGTGCTGAGCATGACGGCCTTCGCGCCGGACGCCTTGAGCGCCGCGATCTGCTGGGCGAGGTCGGCCGTGGTCTCGCTGATGGGCTGCTCGGCGATCCTCATGTTCCACTGCTGGCCGACGAACCGGCTGCCCTCGACCGCGTTGTCGCCGTAGCTGCCCTGGACGAACACGTGACCGACCGTATCGCCGTCCTTGATGACTCCGCGTCGCTTGTAGTGGTCGAGCGCGTTGATGACGTCGAGGTCGTAGGTCGTCCCCACGATCATCATGTGCGGGTTGCCGAGCAGCGACGCGGCCCACGACGCGGGCGCCGTCAGCGTGCGGGTCTGCATGATGTCCGGCTCGATCGCGGCGGTCATCGGGGTGCCCGCGAGCTCCAGCAGCCCCAGGACCTGCGGTTCCAGGTCGAAGTAGCCGTCGAGTGCCTTCTGCACGTCGTAGGCGTGGTCCTTCTGCTTGAGCTCGATCCGGCGGCCGCAGATGCCGCCCCGGTCGTTGACCTGCTTCAGGTACAGCTCGTAGCCCTTGATCCGGGTCAGCGCGGACGCTTTGAACGGTCCCGTCATGTCGGACAGGATGCCGAGGGAGATCGTGTCGTCGGTAACGCCCGGCCCGGTCTTGACCTGGGCTTTCTCGTCGTCTCCCGCGCCGCAGCCGGCCACGAGGACGGCGAGCGCCACGACGGTGGGCAGCACACGGCGGAAGGGCATGCAGGGTCCTTGTCCAAACGATCGAGGCCTACTAAGCGGTAGCTCAGTATTGGGTGAGGGCCCACACAATGGCCCCTTATGTGCTACGGAACACAGATCCGCAAGGTTCATGTGACTACCGCCCCACTACGGAGTGTGCTAGCTCTTCGGTACCGAACGAAATGAGACACAGCGTCGCCGCTGACATTTCGGGTACTCGGTGCACATGGCTGACGACGTGATCACTCTTCTGCACCGGCAACACGAACAGATCCGCACGCTTTTCACCGAGGTCGAGACGGCTTCCGGGGACGAACGGAAGGACGCGTGGCGTCGGCTGGTGCGGCTCCTCTCGATCCACGAGACCGCGGAGGAGGAGATCGTCCATCCCGCTGTGAAGCGCGCGGACGGTGGCGAGCCGATCGTCGACGCACGGGTGGCGGAGGAACGCCGCGCGAAGGAGCTCCTCAGCACGATGGACAGCATCGGGCCCGACGCCGAGGGGTTCGACACCCTGCTAGTGCAGCTGCGCGACGACGTTCTCGCGCACGCGGACCACGAGGAGCAGGCCGAGTTCCCGTTGCTGCGCGAGCTCTACGACCAGGAACGCCTCGAACGCATGGCGAAGGCCGTGGAGGCCGCCGAGGCGATCGCGCCGACGCGCCCGCATCCCGGTGTGGAGAGCCCCATCGCGAACCTGGCGCTCGGCCCTGTCGTGGCCGTCGTCGACAAGGCACGGGACGCCATCCGCAAGGTCCTCGGGTGAGGATCGTCGTCACCGGCGGCTCCGGCAACGTCGGCACCGCGCTACGCCGTCACCTCGCGTTCGAGGACGTGGGTGTGGACGTGCGCGAGCTGTCGTCGTTGCGGGACGCCATCCGCGGTGCGGACGTCGTGGTGCATCTGGCGTGGGCGATCAAACCGACTGACCAGGCGACGAACGTCGACGGCAGCGAACACGTGCTGACGGCGTGCGTCAAAGAAGAGGTCGGCCATCTCGTCGTAGCGTCCTCGGTCGCCGCATACGGACCAGCGCCGCGCTATCAGCGCGTGGATGAGTCATGGGCGCTGACGGGCATTCCAGGCAACACCTACAGCGCGCACAAGGTGCGGCTGGAGAAGATGGTCCAGCGCTATCCGTTGCCGTGCGCGGTGATCCGCCCGTGCGGCATCGGTCAGGCGTCCGCCGCCGAGCAGGTGCGCCGCTGGCTGCTCAGCCCGCTGCTGCCGCCGAAGCTGCTGCCGTGGCTGCCGATCCCGTTGTGGAACGACCTGCGGCTGCAGCTCGTGCACTCGGACGACGTGGCCAGGGCGATCGTGGAGATCGTGCGGCGCAAGGCGGTGGGGGCGTTCAACCTCGCCGCCGAGCCGGTGCTGACCGCGCCGATGATCGCCGGGCGCGTCGGCATCGGCCGGCTGCCGGTGTCGTACTCGGTGGCGGAGAGGCTGGCGGATGTCACAGCACGGTTGCGTTTGCAGCCGTTGACGCCGGAGTGGGTACGCATGGCGGACCAGGCACCGCTCGTGCGGACCACACGAGCGCACGAGGATCTGGGATGGTGGCCCGAACACGACGCGCGTGATGTGCTGCGCGAGGTCGTGACGGCGATGGGAGGACGTGCGTGAACGAGGTCGACGCTGTCGTCATCGGCTCCGGCCCGAACGGGCTGGTCGCCGCGGCCCTGCTGGCGGACGCCGGCTGGGACGTGCTGGTGCTCGAGCAGCGCGCCATACCCGGCGGCGCCGTCGCGTCGGCCGAGGTCACGGCGCCGGGCTTCACGAACGACCTCTACAGCGCGTTCTACCCCCTCGGGCTCGGATCCCCGGTCATCAAGGCGTTGAACCTCGACGTGCAGTGGGAACACGCACCGGCCGTGCTCGCCCATGTGCTGCCGGACGACCGCGTGGCGCTTCTCTCTCGCGACGTCGAGGCCACGGCGAAGTCAGTCGGCGCGTTCGCACACGTGGACGCCGAGCGGTGGCAGGCGGAGTACGCGCGCTGGATGAGCTTGCGCGACGCCGTGCTCGAATCGCTGATGCGTCCCTTCCCGCCGGTGCGCGGCGCGTTGTCGCTGCTGAAGGCAGCGGGTATCGGTGACGCTCTGCGTCTCGCCCGCACGTTGACTCTGCCGGTGCGCCGTCTGGGCGAGGAACTCTTCGAGGGTGAAGGCGCCCGTGTGCTGCTGGCGGGCAACACGATGCACACGGACCTCGGCCCGGACCAGGCAGGCGGCGCGGGCTTCGGCTGGCTGCTCGCCATGCTCGGCCAGGACGTCGGCAACCCGGTCCCCCGTGGCGGAGCAGGTGAGCTGACGGCGGCTCTGGTGCGCCGCTTCGGCGGACGCATCGAGACCAACGCGCGGGTGACCTCACTGCTACACGCGCGCGGTGTGGCCGTCGGCGTGCGTCTGGCGGACGGTTCCGTCGTGCGCGCACGCCGAGCCGTCCTGGCCGACGTCCCCGCACCGTCGCTCTATCTGGACCTGATCGGCGGCGACGCGCTGCCGTCCAGGCTCGCCGACGACCTCAGGAAGTTCCAGTGGGACGGCGACACGATCAAGGTCGACTGGGCACTGTCGGGCCCGATCCCGTGGACCAACCCGGAAGCCGCCCAGGCGGGCACCGTCCACCTCGGCGGTGACGTCAACGGCATGGCCGGCGTCGCCCACGAACTCGCGTGCGGCAAGGTCCCGCGCACCCCGTTCATGGTCATAGGCCAGATGACGACGACCGACCCGTCACGCTCCCCTGCCGGCACCGAAGCCGCCTGGGCGTACACACACGTCCCGTTGGGCGGCAAGTGGACCGAGGACCGCCTCAAGCGCCGTGCGGACCGCATCGAGCAGGTCATCGAGGAACGCGCGCCGGGCTTCCGCTCGCGCATCCTCAAGCGCTCGGTGCTCGGTCCCGAGCAGATCGGCACGGTCAACGGCGGCACCGCGGCCATCCACCAGCAGCTGATCTTCCGGCCCGTGCCCGGCCTGGGTCGCGCGGACACCCCGTTCGACCGGCTCTACCTGGCGGGTTCGTCGGCGTGGCCGGGTGGCGGGGTGCACGGCGCGGCCGGGGCGAACGCGGCTCGTGCGGCGCTGGCGCGGTGGGGCGCGGCGGGCGGGCTGTACAAGGCTCTGATCCAGGGCGCGAACAAAGCGCTCTACTGACAGCGCTCTACTGGCAACCGCTCTGTTGACGGCCGCTTCTACTGACGACCTTGAGCCAGCGCGCTGAGGCGCTGCAGGGTCTCCTTGTTGCGCGGAATGAGAAGCGCGTCCTGCACGAACTTCGGCAAGAACGCTGACGGCCCGCGCACCACGCGCTCGGCCATCCGCACGTATGTGAGCTCCATGCCCTGCGCCTGCAGGGTGAAGAGGATCCGCGCTGCCCCCACCGGCCACAACCGGGCGTCCAGCTCCAGCAGCCGCGACGGCTCGCAGCGCACTACTTCGGTGGTGTCCTGGATGACCAGCGGCCACGGCCCCACGCTGTGATGGATGCGCGTGCCGCATTTGGGCCACCCGGTGTCCACGTCGCGGATGTGCGTCGCGCCCACCACCCAACCCGCATATGACCACCCGTCGGCGAGTACCGCCCACACGGCGTCGATGGACGCTTCAATGCT
>NZ_DATLEC010000097.1:0-10905 GCF_035525475.1 Lentzea sp.
AGCGTCACCACCCCGCCCAACCGGGGCGCGTACCTCGACGGCAGGACGGCGACACCGAGCCCCTCGCGGATCAGGCCCGCCATCAGCTCCGCGGTGGTCACCTCGAACGCCACCTCCCGGTCCAGCCCGGCCCCGGCGAAGGCCTGGTCGGACTGCACACGCCCCGGCGACCCCTGGGGGAAGTCCACGAACAGCTCGGCGGCGAGCTCCGGCAACGTCACCCTTTCGAGCCCGGCGAACGCGTGTGACGGCGACACCACGGCAACGTGCAAATCACGCGCCAGCACGTGTCCCCGCACGCCTTCGGGCCGCGCATCCGCTGGCAGCCCGAGGAACGCGAGGTCGAGCGCCCCCTCCCGCACCAGGGAGACGAGCTCGTGGCTCGGCAGCATCCGCAACGCCACCCGCACCTGCGGGTAGCGCTCACGGAAGGCCTTCAGCGCGGCAGGCAGGTCCACCGCCGCCACGGTCGGGATGACGCCGACCACGACCCGTCCGCGCACCTCCCCCACCGCCGCCGCGACCTCCGCCTCCGCCCGTTGCGCGAAGTCGAGGCACTGCCGCGCGGACGGCAGGAACGCCGCGCCGGCCGGGGTCAGGCGGACGCTGCGGCTGGTGCGCTCGAACAGCCGCGCGCCCAGCGAGCGTTCGAGGCGCGCGACCTGATGGCTCAGCGCCGACTGCACGACGTGGCACCGCCGGGCCGCCTTCGTGAAGCTGCCCGTCTCGGCCACCGCCACCACGTACCGCATCTGCTGGAGGTCCACGCGATCAATCGTGAATCACGATGGATCAGATGAAAAGCATGTGTTGGACTCATTGGTCGAGCGGTCCAAGACTGGAGAACGTGAGAAACAAAGGCATCGCGCTGGCGGCGTTGGCGCCGGTGGTCTGGGGATCGACCTACGTGGTCACGACCGAGCTGCTGCCGGCCGGGCACCCGCTGTTCGCGGGACTGCTCCGCGCGCTGCCCGCCGGACTGGTCGCGCTGGCTCTGACGAAAACGCTGCCGGCAGGCCTGTGGTGGGGACGGGCCGCGGCGCTCGGCGTGCTCAACATCGGCCTGTTCTTCCCGTTCCTGTTCATCGCGGCCGAACGCCTGCCCGGCGGTGTCGCGGCCACCCTCGGCGCCGCGCAGCCGCTGGTGGTGGCGTTGCTGGCGGTCGGCCTGCTCAAGGAGAGCCCGTCGGCGTGGCGGCTGGCGTGGGGTGTGACCGGGATGCTCGGCGTCGGGCTCGTGGTGCTGGGACCCGCGGCCGGGTTCGACCTGGTCGGCGTCCTGGCGGGCCTGGGCGGCGCGGCGACGATGGCGCTCGGCGTGACGCTGACGAAGAAGTGGGGCAGGCCGGCGGGCGTGGGCCCGATGGCGTTCGCGGGCTGGCAGCTCACGGCGGGCGGGCTGTTCCTGGTGCCGGTGACGTTCCTCTTCGAGGGGCCACCGCCCGCGATCGGCCTCGGCGCGGTGCTCGGCTACCTGTGGCTGGGCGGCGTCGGCGGTCTGCTCGCCTACGTGCTGTGGTTCCGCGCGATCACCACGCTGCCGGTCACGTCGGTGTCGATGCTCGGCCTGCTCTCACCGATGGTCGCCGCACTGCTCGGCGTGGTCGTGCTCGGTCAGACGCTCGACGCGGTGCAGCTCACCGGTTTCGCCCTCGCGCTGGCCGCGATCGTCGCGAGCCAGCGCGCGGCGAGCCATCACGACCGGACGCTGAGGTCCAGCTTCAGGACGACCTCGCCGTCGTCGTCGATCTCACCGGTCGGCACGAACCCGTACCCGCGGTAGAACGGCTCGGGCGTGCCCTCCCCCGGCACGCAGCTGGTGAGCAGCTCGGTCGCCCCGTCCGCCCGCAGCAGCGCCACGACCTCGTCCAGGATCGCGGTGCCGTACCCGCGGCCCTGGTGCCCGGCGCCGACGAGCAGGCGCCACAGGAAGTACGGCCCGCGCAGTCCCGGCTCGGGCGTGAGGTTCCAGCTGAGCATGACGAACCCGACGGGCTCGTCACCGCGGTAGACCGCGCGGAACCACGGGTTGGCCTTGGGGTTCTCGCGCGCGTGCCGGAACGACGTCGCGACGGACGCGACGAACTTTTCCTGCGCGGGATGCACGCGCACGGCGGTCACGGCGTCGCGGTTGGCGTCGGTGATCTCGACGAGGCGGATCTGAGCTGTCATGCCACGGGAGTCTGCCGCTCAGTTCGACTTCTGGGGTGTGGTCGACGCCGGCGGATCCGGTCTGAAGACCGTGGAGTTCGGCGTCGTCGGGAGCGGGTGGGACGTGCTGGGCGGCGGCACGGACCCGGCCGGCGGCGTCACCGGCCGGGTCGTGGCGGGGTTGGACCGCGGGGGAACGTTCGGCGGCACCGTCGTCGGGTCCGGCGTCGGCTCGACCGAGGTCGGCAGTGGCGGCGCCGTGGTCAACGGAACCTGCGACGTCGTCGTGGGAGGCGCCAGCGGTTCCGTGGGCGCCGCGGATGGCAGCACTGCCAGCGCCACGCCCACGACGGCCACCGTGGCGAAACCGGTGCTGACGACCGCGACGGTGCGGCGCCGGGTGCGCACGGCCTGGCCGCGCTGGATCAGGTCGGCTGCCGTGACGGCACGCGGCGGGGCGTCCTCCGCGTGCAGAGCGGAGAAAGTCGCCCGCAGGTCGTCCTCGCGAACCATCACACCTCCAGCCTCAAGTGGTCGAACTCCGGACCCAGCTTGCGCCGCAACGTCTCCAGGCCCTTGCTGCTCTGCGACTTCACCGTGCCCGTCGAACAGCTCAGCGCGGCCGCGGTGTCCTCGACGCTGAGATCGTGCCAAAAGCGCAGCACGAGGACGGCGCGCTGCCGTGCGGGCACGGCGGAGAGCGCCTGCCACACCACGAGCCTGTCCTCCGCCCCTGGGACGGAGGACAGGCCCTCGGGAGGTGCGTCGGTGAGCTTCTCCCTGCGCCACCGCACTTTGCGGCGTTCGGCGAGGAACGTCCGCACGACGATCTGGCGCAGGTACGGTTCGAGCCCCGACCGGTCGGCGAGCTTCGGACCGGCCAGGTAGAGCTTCAAGAACGCCGACTGCATGACGTCCTCCGCCTCGTGCCAGCTCCCGCTCATCAAGAACGCGGTGAACCGCATCGAGTCGGCGTACCGGTCGAAGCAGTCGGTGAACTCGGCCTCCCAGTTCAGCGGTGGCTCCTCACCGGGCCGGGGTCGTGGAGACCGGCGGCGTCGTCGCGGGCGGGGTCCACGACCCCGGCCCGGGCCGCGTGGTCGAGATCGGGGGCGTCGTCGGGATCGACGTGGTCGGCTGCGGCCGCGTCGACGGAGGCGACGTCATCGGGGGCGTCGTCGGCGGCTGCTGCGGACGCGACGAGGTCGGCGGCAGCACGGTCGTCGACGGGTGCCCCGGCGTGGTCGGCAGCGGCGTCGGCCGCACCGAGGTCGGCTGGGAGTCCGGCGACGTCGAGATCGTGGGCTGCGGGGCCGAGCTCGTCGGCGGGGTCACGGGCGAGCTGCCACCGCTCAGCGCCAGCGCGGGCACCGCGATGCCGACGGCACCCAGGGCAACGGCTCCCGCCACGATCACCATTCGTTTGCGCATTTGCGGCTCCAGCAGGTCGGTGGCGCCAGGATCAGGCACCCTCACCCGTACCCATGCGGTCGGGCCGCCGTCCGGTTGCCCCTGTGTCCTGGATCACGATCTCGACGCACCGGGCCCGTTCCGCGGCCTCGTCCAGAACGGTGCGCCGGGGTTCCGGGACGTCCAGGACGCGGTCCTCGGCCATGCGGAAGACGCCCGTGAGCCTGCGGTCGTTGCGCAGCACGTCCAACGCCTGCCAGTCACCGCCGAGGACGACACCGTCCAGCTGGGCGAGCCTCGGCACGAGAACGCGGAACACGTCGTCCGCGGCGGCCTGGAGCGCGACGCGCGCCTGTCCTTCGCGACGCCGGGCGAACCGCTGCTGCGACCAGCCACCCGCCCGGATGCGGCCGTGCACCTGCTTGCGGTCCGTGGCCGACACCTCGACCCGGCCACCGAACGCCACCCCGACGCTGTGACCGCCGAGCCGCACGAGCACGAGCCCGATCCGGCGGGGAGCGATCAACTCTTCCACCACCTCTTCCACGGAGGTACCGCCGCGCGTGGCGAAGGTGGCCGTCGCGCCGTCCGCCGCGGTGATGACGACCTCGCGGTCCGAGACCCGGACGTCCACGGCCCCGTGCCGGTCGGCGAACCTGCCGATCCACCCCGTGACCCGTTCCGGTTCGACCTCGACGGCCCGTCCACCGGGAACCGGCCGCACACGGCTCATCTGACCGCCACCCACACCGGCACGCGGTAGCCGCTCTCCCCCGGCGCGAGCCGCTGCACCGCCGTGAACCCGGCGGCGTGCAGCGCGGCGTCCATCTCACCGGCGGAGAGGACCCTGTGGCGCGTGGAGGCCGTGGCGGAGATCTCCCACCCCGCCGCACCCCGGACCAGCGTCACGACCTCCAGGCCGTAAGACAGGCCGTCGGGAGCCCAGTCCCAGAGCTGCACGGTGACCCTGTCGCCGTGCACCCTGGGCGGAGGGGCGGTGGGCCGGAGCTCGCCGAGCCGGTCGAGCTCGGGCACGGCGGCCACCAGGACACCGCCCGGACGCAACGACGCGTGGGCGAGCATGAGGATGTTCGCGAGCGACTCTTCGTGCGCGAGCCTGGGCAGCAGATCGTCCGCGGCCCGCACCGCGTCCACCTGGACGCCGGGCGTCACGTCCAGAAG
Source organism: Lentzea sp. (assembly GCF_035525475.1). Classification (GTDB taxonomy): domain Bacteria; phylum Actinomycetota; class Actinomycetes; order Mycobacteriales; family Pseudonocardiaceae; genus Lentzea. The sequence continues at coordinate 4,744 of NZ_DATLEC010000097.1, forward strand.
GTCGACGACCGCGTGCGAGCCGGGTCCGAGCACCGCGCCGGCCACGGAGGTCAGCACGTCGAGGTCGTTCACCGTGCACACACTAGAGCCATCTCGACACGGGGCGTGAACGCACGCGCAAGTTACCGATGGGTTCGAATCGCTTGACAGATGAGTCTCGAAAGCGTGAACTCATCAACCGTATGGATTAACCATTGACTCCATCCGGCTCCGACCAGCGATGTTCACGGACGGGTAGGGTCACTGGGGCGTGATCTTATGACAGCGGGGAGTCACCATGACGACTGCTGCCGGTCGACCAACATTGACCGTTGAAGAGACGGACTCAACGGGCCACGGCAGCCTTACGCAGCTCTTGACGACGGGACCGTTCCCGGAAGCGTTGAGGGCCGCGATCAAGGCGAGCCGACTCAGCCTCGACCGCATTCAGCACCGGTTGGCACTGCGCGGCGTGACCATCAGCGTCGCGACGCTCAGCTACTGGCAGTCAGGACGGCGAAGGCCTGAACGTCCTGAATCACTGGAGGCACTGCGACACCTCGAGTCGGTCCTGGGCGTACCTCAATCGGGTCTCTCGGCGCTGCTCGGCCCACCTCGCCCACGAGGCCGCCGATGCCGCCCGACGACGATGATGCCGATCGACGCCCTGTGGGCACGTCGCGAGCGGGTCGCGAACCTGCTCTCGAAGGTCGACACGTCCTCCGACCTGAAACTGGGCAGGATCAGCCAGCACGACCGCATCGAGATCTCCGCCGACGGCGGCCAGAAGTCGGTGTGGGTGCGCCAGATCCTGCGAGCGGAACAGGACGGCCCCGATCGCTGGGCGCTCGTGTTCGAGACCGAGGAGTCCGACGTGCTCCCCGAGATCGTGAACGTGCGCAACTGCCACCTGGGCCGCATCGCCCGCGACCACGAAGCGAACATCATGGTCGCGGAGATGATGTTCGAACGCCCGCTGACCCGCGGCGAGACCCTCATCATGGAGTACCAGCTGGTGTTCCCCGAGGGCCACGCGCCGAAGGGCAACAACACGTTCGCGCGCAAGTTCCGCCTCCCGGTCCGGGAGTACGTGATCGAGGTCCGCTTCGACGAGGCGAACCTGCCCTCGCGCGTGCAGCAGTACAGCGTTCCAGCAGGCGACGAGACCCCTTCCCGCCGCCGCAACCTGACCCTGGACTCGGGCGGCGGCGTGCACGCCGTGGCACTCGGGTTCGGGCCGGGCGTGTTCGGCATCCGCTGGGAGTGGCCGAACCGCTAGATCGTGTTCAGGCACTGAGTGAGGGGCGTTTCCCGACTGGGGAGGCGCCCCTCACGCTTTCCGCGCTTGCAGCAGGGTCGCGGCACCATTGGGGTACTGGCCGGCAGGCACGGAAAAGCCCCCGGCCGACAAGCCGGGGGCCTTCCGCGACTCACCTACTCGAAGATCACACCCACCCGGCAACGCTGAGCGTCACCGAGCGAATCGACCCGCGGTCCGACCCGACGACGTCGGCGACCTTGAACACCCACGTGCCATCCGCGCCATCAGCGGTGAGCGAGGACAACGGCGCCCCGCCCAGCCAGGACCCGGTGAACGGCGCGTCCGCACTGGTGGCGGTCGAGAACGCCCGAGAAGCCGAGTCCTCGAACACGGCCTTGCAGATGTTGTTGCCGCTGCTGCCCGCCCGCGAGAACAGCGTGACGCTCTTCCCGGAAGGCGAGGTCAACGTACCGACCAGGTCACCGACGAAGGTGTGGTCGATGCCCACGGTCGTGGCCCCGTCCGCAGTGGAGCAGGTGGCCCCGTCCACCGAGAACTTCAGGTTCGACGCCGCCCCGACACCGGTCACGGGCAAGGACACGGACACACCGGTCTGGTCGTTGTCCGGGATCGCCACCGGCTCACCGGCGTAGGCGAACGTCTTGAACTCGCGAGACGGCTCACCCACGCGCAACGTGAACGAGTTGGTCGTGGGCGAGGTCGAGCCCGCGTAGGTCACACGGGCGTCGAGGCGCACGGCGGAACCGAGGCCTGCCGAAGCCGGGACCGACACCTTGAAGGTGTTGGACACCGTCTGGCCGACGTCGATGTTGCCGTAGTACTTCGAGCGCGGCGCGATGGTCACGCCGGCGGTCGGCGTGGACAGCACCACGGACGTGGACGCGGCCGCGCCGTCACCGTTGTTCGCCACCGGGACGGTGACGGTCGCGGTGGTGCCCGGCTTGAGGAAGGCGCTTCCGTCGGCGTCGTTCACGATCGTCGGCTTCTGCGCGCGGGCCAGGGCCTGGGGCGAGGCGCCCGTGTAGGCGAGAGCGCGGTCCGCCATCACGATGCCGGCGCCGGTGCGGTTGTCCACACCGGACTCGACGATGTCGATCGCCGTGGTGACAAGGGCTTCCTTGACCTCGGCGGGCGACAGGGTCGGGTTGCCGGACAGGATCAGGCCGGCGATGGCGGCGGCGTTCGGGGCCGCGGCGGACGTGCCGAAGAACGGCGCGAAGCCCGGCACCGACGTGGTCACGCCGTCGGCCGCGGTGATGTCCGGCTTCTGCCGGGTCTCGGCGAGCGGCGAACCGTCGGGCGCGAAGAACGTCTTGCGCGGTCCGTCGGAGGTGAAGCGCTCCGGCTTCTGCGTGCTGTCGTAGGCGTTCGGGTACGGGCCGCGCGGGTTGGCCGGGTCGCCCGGCTCCAGGTCGAACGGCAGTGCCCCGGCGGCGGGAGCGGCCGCGACCGAGATCGCGCCCTTCGCCGCGGAGTGGCCGCGGGTCGTGCCCGGCGTCACGTACTTCTTGAGGCCGTCGTTGGTGTCGGCGAACCGGCCACCGAACAGCGACAACGCGAAGTACCTGTCCTCACCGCGGTACTTCACGACCGCGAGGCGCGTGCCCGTCGAGGTGCTCGGGGTGTTGATGCGCTCGTACGGGTCCTGAGCGCCGTCCTGGTTGTTCTGGCTGAAGGTGACAACGTTGCCCTGGGCGTTGACCAGGTACAGGTCGTAGTCGTTGAACGACTGGCCCAGCGGGTCCGCCCAGTGCAGCACCACGGGGGTGTCACCGGAGAAGTTCGACAGCGGGTCGTAGAGCTGCTTGGCGTTCGGGTCCGGGTTGAAGTCGTGGGCCGTGCCCGCGAACTTGCCGACGCCGACACCGGAGTCGACGAACTGACCCTCGTAGTGGCCGGAGGTGCCGTCCGCGACGTTGCCCTGGTTGCCCGCGCTGGAGAAGAACAGCGCGCCGTCGGCGGCGACCGCGTCCACGGCCCGCGCGATGATGCCGTCCTGGAACGGCGACTCGTTGAAGTAGATGACGTCGTCGACGATGACGTCGCAGCCGAGCTGGAAGCGCAGCTTCTTGATGTTGTCGGCGAAGCTCGCGTCACCGTTGAACGCCGTGGCGAAGCCGAGCTCGGCGTTGGGCGCGAGGTCGTGGAGGATCTCGAGCATCGCGGTGCCCTCGTCACCGGAGCCCGCCTGACCCGTCAGGACGTCGACGGCCGGCAGCTCGCCCGCGGCCTGCGACACGGCCAGCGAGCTGACACCGTCGGACAGGGCGCAGAGCTTCGTGCCGACACCGGTCACGTGGAACGAACCACGCGCGGCCTCGGCGTTGTGGGCCTTGTCGCTCTCGGCGACCTTGGCCGCCTGGACGGACATCTGCTTCTCGGAGAGCCTGCGCTCGATCTCCCGAGCCTTGTCCTCTTTGGACGGAGCGGCCTTGCGGGACTTGGCGTCCCGCTTGTTCTTCACGTCCTGGGTCATCGCGTCGCTGCCCTGCTCGACGCGGGCGACGTCGGAACGGCCGGCGATCTCGGCGAGCTTCGCGAGAGGAACCTCGGCGCGCACTGTGCGGTTCTCGGAGGACACGGCCCTGATCTGCCCGCCCGCCGCGCGGACAGCGTTGACCAGACTCTCCGAGTACTGCTTGGCGCGGATGTCGACGAGAGTGGTGGACTGCGGCGTCACGGCAACGCCGGTCTGCACCTGCGGAAGGGCGCTCGTCGTCCCCACCTGGACGCGCTTGCGCGACTCCACGACGAGCGCGCTGTCCACCTTGGACTCAGCAGGGGTGAGGGACTTCTTGATGCTCTGCAGCGCGGCGATCTGCGCTGCCGTGCGGTCGGTGATGGACTTCGACGCCTTGACCGGGTCCGCGGACGCGGGCGTGACGGCGGTGAGTGCGGCCAGAAGAACTGCTGTTCCCGCGGCGACTAGCGTCGTGCCTCTTCGAGATCGGCGCACAGGGTCTCTCCCCCGAACGTTGGCGTGCCCCCGAGCACGCGGCCTGCGACCGGAGATTCCCGGTCGAGGCGTCAACGTATGGTGCTTGCGTGATCACAGTCAGCATCCGATTGGGCTAGTTCCCACTGAGCAGACGCAATCACACTTCACAGAACAAACGCGTCAGTCCACAACTGACCGGTTCGCCCGGAAAGGGCTTCCAGCAACGCGGCCGCCTGGTTGTCGGTCAGGGACGCGATGAAGTCGACCACCGCACGGCCACGTGCCAACCCCCTGATGGCATCAGGACCGACGGGCATCTCACCGGTCGCGCCGACCAGTGTGGACGGCTCCGTCCGGGCGAGCGTCGCGTACTCCGTTTCGGCCAGCTCGACGAGGTCGTGGAGCCTGCGCGGCAAGCGATCCGCCTCCGCCCTGTCCGTCACCCACTGTTCCAGCGCGTCGACGAGCGAGCTGAGAAGCCGCGCCTGTCCACGTTGGTGCAACGCAAGGTCCGGACGCAGCAACACGAAGCGCCGGTGGACGAACTTCAGCACCTGGACCTCGTGCCACTGCGCCACCGCGAGCACGACGTGACCGGACCTCGGCGTCGGTTCCTCGATCACGCCGACCGCGTCGACGAGCCGGCGCGTCCACCTCGCACTGAAACCGGCGACCGCCTGCTCCGCCTCGACCGACCCGTCGAAGGGCACCGCCAGCAGTCCGTCCACGAGCTCCTTGCTCACCTTGCGGACGGCGAGCGCGAACGCCTCGTCGCTCATCACCCAGGAGTCCTTGAGGTGCATGCGCCGGCGCAACGTCTCCAGCGACCGTCCCGGCATGCGGATCTCCGCGCTGAGCTCGGCGTCGCTCAGGCCCGCGAGATCGAGCGCCTGGGCCTGCCACGTGCCTAGTTCAGCCGCGACCGTGGCGTGCTGCAGGACGCCGACCCGGTGGAAGTCCTCCAGGTCGTGGATCGCGTACGCGATGTCGTCCGCGGTGTCCATGACGCTCGCCTCGACGGTCTGCTGCCACGGCTCGACGCGGCCCTCGAACGGTTCCCGCGCCTGACGCAGGTCGTTCATCTCCGTCACGTAGGCGGAGAACTTCGAACTGCCCGTGCCCGGCATGTCGTCCGGTTCGGACGCACCGCGCGGCGCGACGTTCAGGTCGAGCCGCTGGTGCCGGGTCCACGGGTACTTGAGCATCGCCGCCCGCACCGCGACGGTGAGGTCGAGCCCGAGGGCCTTGGGCCCGCGGACGTCCGTCGTCGTGATGATGCGGAACGACTGCGCGTTGCCCTCGAACCCGTCGGGCAGGCCGAACCGGTGCCGCGCCAGCCGGTCCAGCACCTGCTCGCCGAGGTGCCCGAACGGCGGGTGCCCGAGGTCGTGGGCGAGCGCTGCCGCCTCCACGACGTCCGGGTCGCACCCGCCGAGCTTCTCGAGCACCGCGGTCAGCTCAGGGCGGTTGGTGAGTCGCTCCGCGATGGCTCGTGCCGCCTGGGCGACCTTGAGGCTGTGGGTGAGGCGGTTGTGCACGAGCAGGCCGGACCCGGTGGAGCTGACGACCTGGGTCACGCCGCCGAGGCGCGCGAAGAACGGGGAGCTCGCGACCCTGTCGCGGTCGACGCGGAACGGGTTCGTGGCGAGGTCCGCGGTTCGTCCGACGCCGGCGGAACGACGGGCGGTGCGCTGCTCGTTGTGCATGGCTCAGAAGGTATACCGCCGATGCCCGGAAGCCCTTGAGGGCGTGGGCACCACAACACGAAAAGGCCCCTGCGGGGAGCGTTCGTGACGCTCGACCCGCAGGGGCTTTTCGAAATAAGTTCGGCGGCGACCTACTCTCCCACACCGTAACCAGTGCAGTACCATCGGCGCAGAAGGGCTTAACTACCGGGTTCGGAATGGGACCGGGTGTTTCCCCAACGCTATAACCACCGAAACACTATGAAATTACAACCAGC
>NZ_DATLEC010000100.1:0-71829 GCF_035525475.1 Lentzea sp.
GACCTCTACACCCACCGCGACGAGTTCCGCGACCGGATCGTGCAGGTCATCGGCACCGACCTCAACGGCTACAGCCTCGAGGACGCGGCCATCGACTACCTGGAGCAGACGCCGCTCAAGCAGCTCGACCCGGCGAACATCCTGGACGCGCAGGGCATCCGCAAGATCACGGAGCTGACCGCGATCGAGCACGTCAAGACCAATGAGTTCACCCGCAACGAGGAGAAGGAGATCACGCGCCAGAACGTCAGCGCGCGTGAGGCGATCCTCGAGCTCGAACGGCGCCAGGCCGACGCGGAGATCAAGCAGCGGCGCGAGATCGAGACGGCCCGCGCGCAGCAGGAGGCCGAGACGCAGAAGGTGCAGGCCGAGGAACGCCTCAAGGCCAGCACCGCGTTCATCCGCACCGAGGAGCAGCTCGGCATCCAGACCGAGAACAAGGCCCGCGAGATCGCCGTGGCGGAGAAGAACCGCGAGCGCGTGATCGCCGTCGAGACCGAGCGCATCGAGAAGGACCGCATGCTGGAGGTCATCGCCCGCGAACGCGAGACCTCGCTGCGCATGATCGAGAAGGACAAGGAGCTCGAGCACGAGCGCCGCGCGATCGCCGACCTGGTGCGCGAGCGGGTCGCGGTCGAGAAGACCGTGGCCGAGCAGGAGGAGAACATCAAGCGGCTGCGCGCGGTCGAGGAGGCCGAGCGCGACCGTCAGCAGATCATCATCAGGGCCGAGGCCGAGGCGCAGGAGTCGCTGGTCAAGGACATCAAGGCCGCCGAGGCCGCGGAACAGTCCGCGCAGCACAAGGCCCGTGAGGAGGTCGTGCTCGCCGAGGCCCGCAACCAGGCCGCCGAGCTGGACACCCGCTCCAAGATCCGTCTCGCGGAGGGCACGCAGGCGGAGGCCGCGGCCAAGGGCCTGGCGGACGCACTGGTCAAGGAACGCGACGCCGCCGCGTCCGAGGCGCTCGGCCGCGCCGAGGCCGTGGTCGACCGCGAGAAGGCGCTGGCCGACGCCGAGGGCATCAAGGAACGCCTCAAGGGCGAGGCGGAAGGCCTGTCGCACAAGGCGGAGGCGATGGCCGCGCTCGACACCGCCACCCGCGAGCACGAGGAGTACCGGCTCCGCCTCGAAGCGGAGAAGGAGATCCGGCTCAGGGGCATCGACGTGCAGCGCGATATCGCCGAGGCGCAGGCCATGGTGCTCGCGGCCGGCCTGGAGAAGGCCGACATCGACATCATCGGTGGCGACACGATGTTCTTCGACAGGATCGCCAGCTCGATCACCGCGGGCAAGCAGGTCGACGGCTTCGTCGGCAGCTCCGACGTCGTGCAGGCGCTGGGCTCGAAGTGGATGGACGGGTCGGCGAGCTTCCCGGAGGACCTGACCAAGATCCTCAGCTCCTTCACCACCGGTGACGCGCAGAACATCGCCGCCGCGATCGCCCTGACCCAGATGGCCAAGAACAACGGCCAGAACGCATGACACAGCTCGACGCGGGCACTTATGAGGTGCTGCGAGCCCGGCTGGCCGAACAAGCGGCCGGGCTCGCGAAAAGCACCGAGGCGCTGAACGACCGGCGCGTCGAGACGTTCGGAAGCACGGCTCTCGAACTCGTCGCCACCGAACGCATCCGCACCGAGAACAACTGCGTGCCGCGCGACATCGTGGCGCTCGGCGACGTGATGCTGTTCGGCTACAACGTCTTCATGGGCCTCAAGCCCGAGACGGCGGTCACCGACGTCTTCGCGGTGCACGGCAGGGACTTCGGCACGGTCGAGGCCGGGTTCCTGAACGACCCCCGGTTCCGCGACGACTTCGCCGAGCTCTACCGCTACTACCGCGAGACCCGGCTGCTGCAGCTGCGGGTCGTCGAGCAACGGCTGCTCGCGGTGTTCCAGACCGGCGCGCGGATCGAGGACATCCGCGTGCTGCGCTGGGACATCGGGGTCGACGGCACGGTCACCTACGTCGACAACCGCGGCGACCGCGACCACGTCTTCCCGCCCTCGCACGACTTCGCGTGGGTCGAGACGACCCGCGAGCAGCACGTGCTGGGCCGGCACCCGCACATCGCGATCGACGGCGAGGTCTTCGTCGAGACGGTCGGCGGCACGCTGACCGTCAAGATCGAGAACAACACCGAGTCCGGCGAGGGTGTCTACGAAGAGCCCGTGGACGAGGCGTTGCAGAGCCTCGCGGACGCCGACGTGCAGTACGCGCGCGTCGGTCCGTTGATCCTGCTGCGCGTCCTCCCGTACAAGGAGACCGTGTGGCGGCACCTGGTGTTCAACACCCGCACCAAGGAGGTCGTCAGGCTCGACGGCATCGGCCAGGCCTGCCAGCGGCTGCCAGAGGACCAGGGGATCATCTTCCCCGGCGGGTACTACCTGGTCACGGGTGCGGACAAGACCTTCGACGTCGACACCGGCGAGCTGGAGTTCGAACGGGTCGTCCGGTCCGCGAACGGCGAGGACGTCCTGTACGTCTTCCACGCCCGCCGCGAGGGCCGCAGCCTGCTGCTGCCCTACAACGTGATCCGCAAGGAGGTCGCGACACCGCTGGTCTGCCACGGCTACTCGCTCTTCGCCGACGGCACGCTGGTGATCTTCCGCGAGACCGGCCCCGAACCCGTGCGCGTGCACCCGATGCAGGTCTGGCGCACGCCGTTCCTCGCGGACGAGGTGCTGCCGGAGCACGCGGGCCCGCTCGCCCGCATCGGCAACGCCGAGCTGGTCCGCGGCATCTCGGACTGCCTGTCCATCACCAGGATGAGCGCCGAGATGACGCCGAACGCGCCGGTGTTCGAGGGCCTGATCGCCCTGTGCACCAGGGTGGTCGACGGCGTCCACTGGCTCGGCGAGCTGGGGCTGAAGCAGGACGTCCTGGCCGTCCGGGCCACGGCCGAGCAGGTGCTGGACGAGTTCGAGGCCGTCCGCACCCTCACCGGGCACGCCGCCGAGCAGCTGCGAGTGGCCTCCGAGAAGCTGGCGAGCCTGATCAGGCTCGCCAGGTCGGCCGCGCCGCGCAGCGCCGACGAGTGGGTGCGGCTGCTGGCCGACCTGCGGTCCGCCCAGGGCCGTCTGATCACCCTCAAGGACCTGAAGTACGTCGACCTCGACGAGATCGACCGCCGCGAAGCCGAGCTGGTCGAGGAACTGGGCGCGTCGGCGAGACGAGCCGTCGCGTTCCTGAGCGGTGAGAGCGCGTTCTCCCAGTACCACGAGGAGATCGCCCAGATCGCGGACGCGGAGCTGGAGACCGCGGCCGAGGCGACGCCGTTGCGCGAACGGCTGGCGCACCAGCAGGCAGGGCTCGAGGTGCTGACCGAGGTCGTCAGCACGCTCGATGCCGCAGACACGACGACCCGCACGCGGATCCTGGCGAGCATCGGCGAGGTGCTGGCCGCTGTCAACCGCGCACGGGCCACTGTGGACGGTCGGCGCGCCGGGCTCGCGAACGCCGAGGGACGCGCCGAGTTCGCCGCGGAGTTCGCGCTGCTCGGCCAGGCCGTCACGGGCGCGCTGTCGGTCGCGGACACCCCGCAGCGGTGCGACGACCAGCTCGGCAGGTTGTTGCTGCAGCTGGAGAACCTGGAGTCGCGCTTCGGCGAGTTCGACGACTTCCTGGCCCAGGTCGGCGCCAAGCGCACGGACGTCTACGAGGCTTTCTCCGCGCGCAAGCAGACGCTGCTCGACGAACGCGCGCGCAAGGCCGACCGGCTCGTGCAGTCGGCGGAACGCGTGCTCGGCACGATCCGCCGCCGCGCGGGCAAGCTCACCTCGGCCGACGAGATCAACACCTACTTCGCGGGCGACCCGATGGTCGCCAAGGTCCGCACGGTCGCCGGTCAGCTCCGAGAGCTCGGCGACGTGCGGGCCGACGAGCTCGACGCGGGTCTGCGCGATGCCCGGCAAGAGGGAGGCCGGGCACTGCGCGACCGGGCCGATCTGTACGACGGCGCGTCGATCGTGCTCGGCCGTCACCGCTTCCCGGTGACGACCGAGCCGATGAACCTCACCCTGGTGCCGCGCGACGGCCGGTTGTTCTACGCGATCACCGGAACCGACTACCGCAGCGAGGTCACCGATCCCGGGTTCGCCGCCACCAGGCCGTTCTGGGACCAGCTGCTGGTGTCGGAGACCCAGGACGTCTACCGCTCCGAGCACCTCGCCGGTTGCCTGCTCGCCGAAGGCCGCACCGACGTCGCGAACGCCGCCGCGGAACGCTACGACGAGGGCTACGAGAAGGGCGTCCACGACCACGACGCCGAGAAGATCCTCGCTGTCCTGCAACGGCTCCACGCCGGTGCCGGCCTGCTGCGGTACCCGCCGGCGATCCGCGCGGAGGCCCAGATCCACTGGTCCGGACAGCCGGAGGACCAACGGGCGGTGTGGGCGCGCAAGGCCGAGTCGCTGGCCCGTGCCCGCACGATCTTCGGTGGCACGCACGGGATCCCCGAACTGTGCGCGCAGTTCGGCCTGCCGGAGCTCGCCGCCGAGTACCTGTTCGAGGAACTGGCCTGCGAGCCCAGGGGGTTCGTCACCGGCAAGGCCGCGCGCGTGGTGATCGACAGGTTCCGCGCGGCCGTCACCGAGGAGCTCCAGGACCGCGACCTGATCGAGGCGTGGCTGCGGGCGTTCCTCGGCGACGAGGACTGCCCGGAGTTCCCCGAGGTGGTCGCGGTCCTGCTCACCGACCTGCCGCGCTACGACTCCAGCGCCGCCCTGACCGAGACCGTCACCGGCCTGCTCGGCACGCACCCGCGCGTGACCGGCCAGTCGCTGGAGCTCCGCCTCGACGAGACCCTGACGAGGCTCCGCACCTTCGGAACCGAGCAGGTGCCCGCCTTCCGCGCCTACCAGCGCAGGCGCGACGAGCTGCTCGCGGAGGAACGCCGCAGGCTCAGGCTCGACGACTACCGGCCCGCGGTGCTGAACACGTTCGTGCGCAACAGGTTGCTGAACGAGGTCTACCTGCCGCTGATCGGCGACAACCTCTCCAAGCAGCTGAACGACGGCACGGGCCTGCTGATGCTGATCTCCCCGCCGGGCTACGGCAAGACGACGTTGATGGAGTACGTGGCGAACCGCCTCGGCATGGTGTTCGTCAAGGTCAACGGCCCGGCGCTGGGCACCGGCGTCACCTCGCTCGACCCACGGGAGGCACCGAATGCCACGGCCCGGCAGGAGGTCGAGCGGATCAACTTCGCGTTCGCCCTGGGCAGCAACGTTCTGCTGCACCTCGACGACATCCAGCACACATCACCTGAGCTGCTGCAGAAGTTCATCTCGCTGTGCGACGCGCAACGACGTGTCGACGGCGTCTGGAACGGCGAGGCACGCACGTTCGACCTGCGGGGCAAGCGCTTCGCGGTGTCGATGGCGGGCAACCCGTACACGGAGACGGGACGGGCGTTCCGCGTTCCCGACATGCTCGCGAACCGCGCGGACGTGTGGAACCTGGGCGACGTGCTGTCCGGCCGTGACGCGCTCTTCGCGTTGAGCTACCTGGAGAACGCGTCCGGCTCGAACCCGACGCTGAACGGCGTGGACGTGGAACCGCTGGTGCGCCTCGCGAACGGCGAGAGCGTCGCGCACGACCACGAGACCGTGGAGCTGGAACGGATGCTGTCGGTGGTCCGCAAGCTGCAACGGGTCCAGCAGGTCGTGCTCGCGGTCAACCGGGAGTACATCGCGTCGGCCGCGAACGGGGGCGAGTTCCTGCTGCAGGGCAGCTACCGCAACATGAACCGGATGGCGGCGAGGATCGTGCCGGCGATGAACGACGCCGAGGTCGAGGCGTTGATCGACGACCACTACCTCGGCGAGGCGCAGCTGCTCGGAACGCTGGCGGAGGCGAACCTCGCGAGGCTGCGCGAACTCAAGTCCTAGCCCTTGTCGCAGTCGAGCCGAAACCGCTCGAACCGGCGGCCGTTCGGTCCGCGCAGGTCGATCGGGTGCAGGTGGTTCTCCGCCAGGAGCTCGCAGAACTCCTCGGTGTCGAGCGGCCACTCCAGGCAGCGGTTGAAGTCGTCGTCCGAGACGTGCTTCGCGTCGCAGCGCAGGAGGTCGACCAGGGTGGGCGGCTTGGGCTTGCGCGGTGGTGGAGGCGGCGGGGGCCGGTGCCGGGGTGGTGGGTCGATCCCAGCGGGCGGGGGCGGCGGTGGCGGAGGAGGCGGCGGCCGCATCTGGCCCACGGCGGAGATGGTCGTGGTGGCGGTCGCGGTGACGACCTCGGGCGACGGGGGTGGCGGCGCGACGAGGCGAACGTCCACCGGCTTGTCCTCTGGTGCCGTGAACAGGGCCACGATCAGGGCAGCGCCCATCACCGCCACCGCGGCCGATAAGTAGCCGCGGCGTCTGACACCAGTCATCGCTCCGCTCCCCAGGGTCCGCCTGCCCGGTAGCCGCCGTCCCCGTGGAATCGTTTTGCCCGCTAACGGTGTTACGACCGGGGCATCAGCCCGTCCTATCGGGCCCGGCACCGGTCAGGAGACGCGCAGGACCACCCGCTGCCCGCGCTCCAACGCGGCGCGGTAGTCGTTCCAGTCGGGGTGCTCGCCGGAGATCGTCCGGTAGTACTCCACCAGCAGGTCCATCGCGTCCGGCAACGGCAAGACCGTCGTCGTCCATGGCCATCATCTTCTCCAGGCGCGACGATGTCCGCATGCCCGATCCGAACTCCGTGAGCTGGCAGATGCACGCGGACCCGACGATGTGGATCGCCGGGATCGCGAGCCTCTACCTGCAGGCACTGCACCCCAAGGCCGTCGCCGGTGTCGTGCAGAACTCGAACTTCCAGGCCGACCCGCTCGGCAGGCTGAAGAGGACGGCGGACTTCGTCGGACTCGGCGTCTACGGCACCGGCGAGGAGATCGCCGCCGCCGCGGCACGGGTGCGGGCCACGCACCGGAACCTGCGCGGTGTCGTCGACGGGCGGACGTTCCGGGTCGACGAGCCCGAACTGTTGCTGTGGGTGCATTGCTCGGAGGTTTCGTGTTTCGAAACAGTTCTCGACCGCGCGGGGTACGGATTGTCGGACCGGCAGAAGGACCTTTACTACGCCGAACAGCGATTCGCCGCGAGTTTGGTCGGATTACACCCGGATGAAGTACCCGGATCGCGTCGCGAGATGGCCGACTACTTCGATCGGATGCGTCCGGAACTGCGTCGAACGTCCGATTCCGATGTGATCTACACCTTCTTGCACGGCCCTCCGGTGCGGGGTTTCGTCCGCCACGGCCTTCCGCTGTACCGGGTCCTGGTGGGCCACCTGGCCTACTCGGTGCTACCCGATTGGGCGCTGGAGCTGTACGGGCACAAGCCTTACGCGCAGGCTGATCTTTGGCTGAAGATGATGCGCCGAGCTGCGCTTCTGGTGCCGGGCAAGATCAGAAGGCTCGCTCCTCCCGGGCATCTGCGGCACGCGATCGAGCGTCACGGCAGACATGTGACGCCAAGCAGGACGAGGCTTCCGTAGTTGTCATACGTCACAGTCGATCACTGCCGCAGGTCCGTAGCATTGCTCACGACTCCACACCACCCCTGGAAGGCCTGTCGTGATTCGTCGTGCCGCGCTACTGACAGCCGTCGCGGTGCTTGCCACCGCCTGCGGCAGTGGTGACGCCAACACAGTCATCGGACGTGCTGACTCCGGGAAGCTGGCCATCGGCATCCGCTACGACCAGCCGGGCCTCAGCGAGAGGCGGCTCGACGGCCGCTTCGTCGGCTTCGACGTGGAGGTCGCCAAGTACGTGGCGAACGAGCTCGGCGTGAAGGAAAGCGGTATCACCTTCAAGGAGGCGCGCGGCGCCGCCCGCGAGTCGATGCTCGAGACCGGCGAGGCCGACCTGATCGTCGCCTCCTACTCGATCACGGACGCCCGCAAGCAGAAGGTCGCGTTCGCCGGCCCGTACTTCGAGACCGGTCAGGGCATGCTGGTCCGCTACAACGAGTCGGCCATCCAGGGCCCGGAGACCATGAACGGCCGCAAGCTGTGCTCGGTCAAGGGATCCACCTCCGCCCAGAAGGTCAAGACGGACTTCTCCCGGAACGTGCAGATCGTCGAGTACGGCCAGTACTCCGACTGCGTGGTCGCCCTCATGGCGGGCAACGTCGACGCCGTCACGACCGACGAGGTCATCCTCGCCGGGTTCGCCGCCGAGAACCCCGAGCTGCTCAAGCTCGTCGGCAAGACGTTCTCGAAGGAGCGGTACGGCATCGGCGTGCCGAAGGGCGACGTGAAGTCGCGTGACGCCGTCAACGAGGCCATCGAGAAGATGATCTCCAGTGGGGAGTGGAAGCGAGCTCTGGAACGCTATGTCGGCCCGTCGGGTTACGAGATCCCGCAACCACCCCAGATCACCGAGAAGTCCTAGGGCGTCCCGGCGGACTTCGACGTCCAGGTGGCCCAGTCGAACGCCCAGTCGTAGTAGTCGCCGTCCGACGCCTGCAACGGCTGGGACGAACCGACGACCTCGACCGGGTCACCGATCATCGTGAGGTCGTAGAAGGTCTTCGCGTCGGTGCCGGACAGGTTCGCGCACCCGTGGGAGACGTTCGCCTTGCCCTGCGACGGGATCGTGCCGTTGTTCTCGTGCACGAACTCGCCGTTCTGCGAGATCAGCACCGCCCAGGTGACCGGGACGTCCTTGTAGCCGAAGACGGGGTTGGACATCTTCCGCGCCGCTTCCTTCTGCTGCACGACGTGGATGCCGCCCTTGGTCTCGGCTCGCTTGTCGCTCTCCATCCCGTACGACGCCGGGAAGTCGTGCAGCAGCGCGCCGTCGCGGTAGATCTCGAACCGGTGGGTCTGCGTGTTCGCCTTGGCCACCAGCGCGCGGTCGGCGATCTTGAACTGCACGTGCACGTCCTCGGCACCGTAGGCGCCGCCCCCGAACGGCACCCCGTACACGTCGACGTCCACCGAGACCTCGGTGTTCGGCTTGAAGTACTCGCGCGGCCGCCAGTGCGCCTCGCGGTCGGACAGCCACGCCCACGCGCCCTCGGTCGGCACGGAGGTCTTGACCGTCATGGCCTTCTGCACCGACGCCTTGTCCTGCACCGGTGAGCTGAAGGTGACCTTGATCGGCATCGCGATGCCGTAGGTCTGGTGGTCGCCGATGTTCATCGACGCGCGGGTGAGCCGCTGCGGCTTCACCGTGCGGAACGAGCCGGTGACCGGCACGTCCGCGCCGTCCGCCCCCTTGGCCGACCCGGACCACGCGTAGGCCTTGTCGTAGCCCAGATCCTCGGTGGCGACCCACCTGTCGCCGGTCAGCTCCCCCTTGACGACCGTGCCGTCCGCACCCGTGAGCGCCACGGAGGTGAGCGCGCCACCGGTCACCCCGACCTGGAAAGGTCCAGACGGGCTCACCCCGTCACCCGACTCGGGCGTCACGGTGAGTGCTGCCCCCGCCTTGTCCTCCACGACCGGAGCAGTCGGCGCCGACGGTGTGCCGGGCGCGGCGCTGCAAGCGGTCAACCCCAGCAGTAAAGCCAAAACCAGTGGCCGGAACACGTGTTCTCCCCAAGATCCCCTCGTCCTACGCTGAGAGGACGCGCGAGGCTCGGGCACGTTGCTTGACGAAACGCGATCACCCGCTCGGACCAGCGGGTTTCCCCCTGTTGAGGCACCAAACCGGCCAGTAATGACCTGTAGTGCTATGACGCATCACACGTTAGGCTGACCCGCGCAGGCCGTGGTTTCTGTGTTCGTGCTCCACACGCTCGCGGAACGACACGCGGGCGTGCTGTGCGCTCTCACCGAGCGAGCTGAACGCCCCCGGGACGGCCGGGGTTGCACGGTGCAGCCCCAAGCTTTCCTGCGATGGAGGCAGGTACATGGCACAGGGCACTGTCAAGTGGTTCAACTCCGAGAAGGGCTTTGGTTTCATCGCCCAGGACAACGGCGGCGCAGACGTCTTCGTCCACTACTCGGAGATCCAGGGTCAGGGCTTCCGGACCCTGGAGGAGAACCAGCGCGTGGAGTTCGAGGTGGGCCAGGGCACCAAGGGTCCGCAGGCGCAGAACGTCCGCGCGATCTGATCTGATCTCGCCGCAACCGAAGTCGTACGTGAGAAGGACCCTCTGCCGGGCTCGGCAGAGGGTCCTTCCTCGTTCGGTCGACGGCTCCGGGGCTCCTCGGCCGCGACTGTCGCGGACGAGACTCACGGGACACGCACTAGTGGCCGCGCTGGCGCGCTTCCCACTCCAGTCGCTGCATGACCCACTCCGTGGCGAGAGCCTGCGGGGAGGTCTGGCGCTCGGCGGCGAGCTCCTTGAGCTGCTCGTTCGCCATCGGTTGCAGCCGCAGCTGGTACACCTGGGAGCTGCCGAAGCCCGAGGCGGTGGTCTCGTTGTCCGAGTCAGGGGCCAGGGCGGCCAGGTACGAGGTCAGCTCTTCGTCGTGCGACGTCTCCTGCTGCGGTGCGTCCGCAGGGCGGTGACGGCCGGACTTGGAGCGTCCGAGGGATCCGATAGGCACCGGGACACGATAACGGCTCGGTCACGGATGCCAAACCCCTGTGAGCCAGGTCATCCCACCGTGTCGAAGGCACCCACGCGGAGTGGATGTTCGCCGGGCCGCGAGAGGTGAGCACCTACGGGGGCAGGGAGAGGGAGGAGAGGCCCCCGCGCCAGGGGGAGGAACGCGGGGGCCGGAGGGGATCTCCACAGGCGCTGACCGGGGGTGTGTCAGCTTTTGGATTGTTGCACGCGCACGTTCGTGTTGGGGAGTGTTCGCGCGGAAGATTCTTACGCGGCTGATGGGCGGAATCCCCGCAGTCGCAAGCTGTTGCTGACCACGAACACACTGCTGAACGCCATCGCCGCTCCCGCGATCATGGGGTTCAGCAGTCCGAGCGCCGCGAGCGGAAGTCCAGCGACGTTGTAGGCGAAGGCCCAGAAAAGATTTCCCTTGATCGTGCCCAAGGTCTTGCGGGACAACCGGATCGCGTCCGCCGCCACGCGCAGGTCGCCGCGCACGAGGGTCAGGTCGCTCGCCTCGATCGCCACGTCGGTGCCGGTTCCCATGGCCAGCCCGAGGTCCGCGGCGGCCAGGGCCGGCGCGTCGTTCACGCCGTCGCCGACCATCGCCACGACCCGGCCCTGTGCCTGGAGACGGCGAACCGCGGCCACCTTCTCACCTGGCACGACGTCGGCGATGACCTCGTCGATGCCCACCTCGGCGGCCACCGCCGCCGCGACCGACGCGTTGTCGCCGGTCAGCAGCACGGGGTGCAGGCCGAGTTCCCGCAACGACCGGATCGCCTGCGCGGACGTGGGTTTCACGACGTCCGAGACGACGACGAGACCGACAACCTTGTCATCGAAGGAAACCGCGACAACGGTTCGAGTCGCGTGCGCGGCCGCTGCCTCGGTCAATTCCCGCGGAACGGAAACCTCGCGCACCCGCCCGACAACAACGCGCCGTCCTTCGACGACTCCGCTGACACCGATGCCATCCGTGGAAACGAACTGAGAAACGGGAAGCACTTCGGCGACTTCGCGGACGATCGCCGCGGCGACGGGGTGTTCCGACGCGTTCTCGACGGCCGCCGCGAAACGCAGAACCTCGTCGCGTGACACGCCTTCGACGGCAATCACGTCGACGAGAGTCAAACGACCGGTGGTGACCGTGCCGGTCTTGTCGAGCACGACGGTGTCCACGCGCCGCGTCGACTCCAGCACTTCGGGTCCCTTCACCAGGATCCCGAGCTGGGCGCCGCGGCCGGTGCCGACGAGCAGCGCCGTGGGCGTCGCCAGGCCCAGCGCGCACGGGCAGGCGATCACGAGCACCGCCACCGCCGTCGTCACCGCGAACTCGAGCGGCCGTCCCGCGAGCAGCCAGCCGCCGAACGCCAGCAGCGCGATCACCACGACGACCGGGACGAACACGGCCGACACCCGGTCGGCCAGCCGCTGCACCTCCGCCTTGCCCGCCTGCGCCTGCTCGACCATGCGGGCCATCCGCGCGAGCTGGGTGTCCGCGCCGACGCTCGACGCCTCGACGACCAGCCGGCCACCCGCGTTGACCGTCCCGCCGACCACGGCGTCACCGGCGCCGACCTCGACCGGCACCGACTCGCCGGTGACCATCGAGCTGTCCACGGCGGAGCTGCCCTCGACCACTAGCCCGTCCGTGGCGATCCGCTCACCCGGACGGACCACGAACCGTTCGCCGACCCGGAGCTGCCCGATCGGGACGCGGGTCTCCACGCCGTCGCGCAGCACCGACACGTCCTTGGCGCCGAGCGCGAACAACGACCGCATGGCGGCACCCGCACTGCGCTTGGACCTCGCCTCCAGCCAGCGTCCGAGAAGCAGGAACACGGTCACGCCGACCGCGACCTCCAGGTAGATGTCACCGGAGGCCGAGGACGCCGCGGGGCGGAGCGGGCTGAACTCGTGCCGCATGCCGATCGTCCCGGCCTCGCCGAACACCAACGCGTAGAGCGACCAGAGGTACGAGACCGTGACGCCCATCGACACGAGGGTGTCCATCGTGCTGGCGCCGTGCCGTGCGTTGACCACGGCCGCACGGTGGAACGGCCAGCCGCACACCCACACGACCACGCTGGCCAGCGCCAGCGCGACCCACTGCCAGACGGGGAACTGCAGCGCCGGGACCATCGACAGGACGATCACCGGCACACCGAGCACCGCGGCCAGCGCGAACCTCAGCCCCAGCTCACCGGACTCGTCCGGTGTCTCCGGCTTCGGCTCCTCCGCGTCGTACCCGGCCGCGCGCACCGTCGACACCAGGTCGTCGACGCGCAGGTTGTCCGGGAACTGAACGCTGGCCTTCTCCGTCGCGTAGTTCACGGTGGCGGAGACGCCGTCGAGCCTGTTCAGCTTGCGTTCCACGCGCCTCGCACAGGAGGCGCAGGTCATGCCGCTGATGCTGAGCTCGACGTGACGGGGCTCGGTGGTCGTCATCAGGCGACCTGGTACCCGGCCTCGGTCACGGCGGCGACGACCTCGGAGCGGTCGAGCTCGCGGTCGCTCGTCACGGTGACCGCGCCGGTCTCCAGGACGACGTCGACGCCCGTGACGCCGGCGACCTCGGTCAGCTCCTCCGTGACGGAGCTGACGCAGTGGCCGCAGGTCATGCCGGTGACGGTGTAGGTGGAGGTGACGGACATCGGAGCCTTCTCTCTGTCTACGGGGCTCCGAGTCTATACCCCCCTGGGGTAAGCCATCTACTGAGGACTGTCGGGTTTCGGCTGGTCCAGCTTCTGGATGTTCTTCTCGATCTCGTCGACCAGGTCGTCCAGGCCCGCGAGCATCTTGTCGAGCTCGGCCATCCGCGAGCCGAAGGCGGACTCGATGTCGGCGTCGATGGTGTTCACGTCGATGCCGCTGATCGCCTTGAAGATGGCCTCCTGGTCGACGGGAGGAGGTGTCTGAGACGCGTTTTGGCCCTCTGCTTCGAGGGAAGGCTCCGGCGTGGGGTCGCTCATAGGACCATCATCCCTTGGTCGGTTCCCCACGAGGTATCCGCCGCACCAGCACGGAAAGTAACGCTGGGTGTCGGTGGAATCACTCTGCGGGGGGCTGCGGCTGTTGTCCCAGGTCGCTTAGCCTCGCGCCACACCTCAAGTCGGGGAGGGTGCTATGAGCGGGTCACTGGAAGTGCGGAACTTCCTGTTCACGCAGGACGAGAGCATGTCGCGACAGGGCGGGCCGAGCGTGCCGTCCCAGCGCAGCGGAGAACCCTCGCGGATCTCCGACGAGCAGGTCCACCGGGCGAGGCTCGCCGTCGCGCGCAGCGCGCTGGGCACCGAGGACTGCCGGATGCTGCTCGACATGCTGGGTCTGTCACCGGGCGAGGACGGCGGTACGCCACCCGTGCAGCGGTGAGCTGATGCGAACGAGGAAGCGGCCCTGACGCGAGACGCGCACCCCCCGGAGCGCGTCTCCCGAAGCAGGGCCGCATCCCGAAACATACCCACGGGTCTCTTTCGCGGCAACGGCTAACCTGGGACTCATGCCCCAGCAGGACCGGGCCCACGCGACACGAGAGGCGATCCTCCGAGCCGCAGCCGAGGAGTTCGACCGCCTCGGCTACGAACGCACGTCGCTGACAGCGGTGCTCACCCGCGCCGGCCTGACCAAGGGCGCCTTCTACTTCCACTTCGCCTCCAAGGAAGCGGTCGCGGCCGCGCTCGTCGAACGCCAGGACGAGCTGTGGGCCGAGGTGCGGCAGGCGTGGCGCATCCGCGGGGTCGACCCGTTGAGCGCTCTGCACGGCATGTTCCTGGAGTCGGCCGACCGGATGGCGGCGGACGTCGTGCTGCGCGCGGGCGTGCGGTTGAACGCCGAACGCGAGATCGGCTATCCGGGCGTCCCGAACACCCACATGATGTGGGAGAAGCTGATCGGCACCTACCTGGTCGAGGCGCGCGAACGCGGGCACCTGCTCCCCGGCGTCGACCCGGAAGCCGTGGCACGGACCCTGTGCAGCGCCGCTCTCGGCGCGCGGCTCATCTCCTCGGCGACGACGTCCTGCGCCGACTTCCCCGACCGGTTGCGCGAAGTTCTCCGGCACGTCCTGCCCTGTGTCGTGCCGGCCGGCTGGAAGTTGTCTGGATCACACAACGCGCCGGAAGAGGTCATCGGGCCGTGAGCAGGCATTTGTTGATCTGGGCCATCCGGCTCAGAAGTGGGTTTCGGCAGGTCAGCGCATAAGTGGGACCCCCGTTTTGGAGGTGCGAGGACCCATGGCATATGCTTACGATGCTTCCAGAGACCAGCTAGTCCCCATCATCTAGCGGCCTAGGATCCCGCCCTTTCAAGGCGGTCGCGCGGGTTCGAATCCCGTTGGGGGCACGCAGTAAAAAGCAGTAGATGCAGTACGGTACGATATGCACGAGCAAGGCCCAGTGGCGCAGTTGGTTAGCGCGTCGCCCTGTCACGGCGAAGGTCGCGGGTTCGAGTCCCGTCTGGGTCGCTTCATCTAGTCCTCATGGCCAGGTAGCTCAGTTGGTACGAGCGACCGCCTGAAAAGCGGTAGGTCGGCGGTTCGACCCCGCCCCTGGCCATTCCTCTTCGAAAGAAGCCCCGCAGCGTGCTGCGGGGCTTCTTTCGTCATGTCGTGATTCGGGCGATCGCCTGGTCGTCGTGCGTTTTGGAGCGCGGCCACCGCTTGTGCTCCGAATCACCGCGTTCCGCTTCGCGGATTCGGTCGAGAACTCCACCCAGCGGCATTTCCGCGAGGTCCTCCCACGAGAAGAGCCCGTACTCCGACACTCCACAGGAGACTCCGTCGGTGAGGGCGATCACCGTGCGCACCTCGGACCGCGGCCAGCGGGCCGTCACGGCACGGTGTCCCGCGACGGGGTCGGCCTCCGCGACCCACCACCCGTTCGGCTTGTTCTTCCACGCCAGGATGTCCGGCTGCGATCGCAGGTCTTCGAGTCTCGTGTCCTCGAGCACGTGGGTCGTCCGTCCGAACGCGACCACCGGGGTGTCGCACAGGACGAGCGCGTCGATCGTCTCGTCGTTCCACCGCACGATCGACGCGGTCGACGACGGCGAGTCGCCGGGCACGAGATCGTGCTCCTCGGCGAGATTCGCGATGGCCCGCGCCAGGACATCGGTCAGCGGGTCGGTGTCGTTGATCAACCGGACGAGCTCGTCGGCGAGGTTTGTGGCGTACCAACCACCGTTGCGGCCGGGTGGCCTCCGTGAAGTGACGCCGTCGAGGACGACGACGGCGTTGGTCGTGACCCGGATCCGGTCCTCGGACACGTGTCCCGGTGCTGCCTGCTCAGCGGTCTCGATCTTCACGGCCCCAACGTAGCTGTCAACGTCGGTTGACGGATCGCGGTTGTCAACGTACGTTGACATCATGACTGAAGCGACGGATCTCGCCACGGCGGCAGGAGACCGCGACCCGAAGGTCGGGTTGCGGGCCGTCACCGCGCTGCGGCGACTTTTGGAACATCTCGAGGCCGTCCAGGTCCGCAGTGCGCGGGCCCAGGGCTGGTCGTGGCAGGACATCGCGGCGGAACTCGGCGTCTCCCGCCAGGCGGTGCACAAGAAGCACGGGGGTCGATGATGATCGCGGAACGGTTCACCAGGGAAGCTCGCGAGGCGGTCAGGACCGCTGTGCGGGAAGCGGAACAGGACCGCGCCGGCGAGGTCGGCGTCGAGCACCTGCTGCTGGCGTTGCTCGACGCGCCGGTGCTGGCGGGGTTCGACCTGCCGCGCGCCGGGCTGGAGACGGCGTTCAGGGACTACCGGCGCAAGGGCGGGCTGACCAAGGCGGACGCGGAAGCGTTGCGGGGCTTGGGGATCGACGTCGACCAGGTCATCGACTCGGTCGAGCAGTCGCTCGGGTCCGGTGTGCTGCGGCCGGGTCCGCGCAAGCGGTGGTTCGGGATGCCGTTGGAGGCGGATTTCAAGAAGGCGCTGGAGAACTCGCTGCGCGAGTCCCGCGACCTCGGCCACAACTACCTGGGT
The DNA here is from genome assembly GCF_035525475.1 of Lentzea sp. Taxonomy (GTDB): domain Bacteria; phylum Actinomycetota; class Actinomycetes; order Mycobacteriales; family Pseudonocardiaceae; genus Lentzea. The sequence goes on from NZ_DATLEC010000100.1 coordinate 16,467, forward strand.
GCCGAGCACATCGTGCTGGCGTTGCTGCAGGGCAGGGGGATCGTGGCCGAGGTGCTGACCGAGCACGGGGTCACGTACGAGGAGATCCGCAAGCGGGCCGCGAGCGCTCGCGCCAGGTGAGCGCGGGCAGGAACAGCTGCGAGAGCGGGCCGATGCCGAGCGCGTAGAGGATCGTGCCGATGCCGACGGTACCGCCGAGCAGCCAGCCGGTGCCGAGCACGACCAGCTCGACGACGGTCCTGGTGAGGCGCAGTGACACACCCGTGCGGCGGCAGAAACCGGTCACCATGCCGTCGCGCGGGCCTGCTCCCAGCCGGGAACCGACGTACGCGGCGAACGCGACGGCGTTCAGCACGATGCCCAGCGTCATGAGCGTGATCCTGGGCAGGAGTCCTCCCGGCGCCGGCAGGATCGCCAGCGTCACGTCGACGCTGACGGCGATCAGCACGACGTTGCCGATGGTGCCGATGCCGGGTTTCTGCTTCAGCGGGATCCACACGAGCAGCACCAGGACACCGGTGATCGCGGTGATCAGGCCGAAGCTCAGGCCGGTGCGCTTCTCGAGCCCCTCGTGCAGCACGTCCCACGGGTTCAGGCCGAGGGTCGCGCGGATCTGCATCGCCATGCTGGCGCCGTAGAGCCAGAGACCTGCGAAGAGCTGCGGGAGGCGGCGGGCGGGGGCAACGCGGACGGGGACCTGGTCGAGTGCGGTCAAGGTGGCCATGTGGCCATCCTGCGCTGTGATTGGCCTGGTAATCCATAGCCAATTGAGGATAATTGGCTTCATGCTCCCACCAGGTGGACGTATATCGGGTGCCCGGCTCGTCCGACTGCTCGGATCGTGGCGCCGTGGACTGCCGCGGCAGTGCTCAAACGATCTCGTCGCGGCGATGAAGCTGCTGGTGGCGGACGGGCGGCTGCCCGTCGGCACCCGGTTGCCGTCCGAGCGCGAGCTCACGGAGGTGCTGCCCGTGAGCCGCACCACGATCACCGCGGCGTTCGACCAGCTGCGCGCCGAGGGGGTGGTGCAGTCGCGGCGCGGGGCCGGGTCGTGGATCAGCGGACCCGTCGGGGCGGGGGGTGGCATCACCGTCGCCGACGACACGCTGATCGACCTGTCCCGCGCCGCGCCTGCCGCGCTGTCGTCCGTGCGCTGGGCCATGGACGCCGCGATGACCCGGATGCCGGAGCACCTCGCGTCGCACGGGTACGACGAACGGGGGCTGCCGGTGCTGAGGCAGCGGATCGCGGACCGGTACGCGGCCCGCGGGCTGCCCACCTCACCCGACCAGATCGTGGTGACCTCGGGGGCGCAGCACGCGTGGGCGCTGGTGCTGCGGCTCTTCGTCGGGCCTGGTGACCGGGTGCTCGTGGAGCAGCCGAGCTACCCCAACGCGCTGGAGGCGGTGCGGGCGTCGTTCGGGATCCCCGTGCCGGTGCCGATGCTCGGTGACGGCTGGGACGTGGACGGGTTCGAGGCCGCGCTGCGGCAGGCCGGTCCCCGGCTGGCCTACCTGATCCCGGACTTCCAGAACCCGACCGGGCTGCGGATGTCGTCCGAGTCGCGGGAGGCGCTCTCGGCCGTGCTGCGCAAGGCCCGTACTCCCTTCGTCGTCGACGAGACCCTGGTGGAGCTCTCGCTGGACGACTCGCCGGAGCCGTTGCCGATGGCCGCGTTCGGCGGCGACTCGGTGGTCACGCTGGGGTCCGCGAGCAAGTCGCACTGGGGCGGACTGCGCATCGGGTGGATCAGGGCGTCGTCCGACGTCGTGCACCGGCTGCTGTCGACGCGGGCGGGAACCGACCTGGGCACGCCGGTGTTCGAGCAGCTGGTGATGGCCGCGCTGCTGGAGTCGCCGGAAAGCGTGCTGCGGCAACGGCGCGAGGAGGCGCGGGCGCAGCGGGACGTGGCGGTCTCGGCGCTGGGGGAACACTGTCCACAGTGGAAGTTCGAGGTGCCTGCGGGAGGGCTCGGCCTGTGGTGCGCCCTCGACGGGCCGGTGAGCACGCGGATCGCCGTGATGGCGCAGAACCACGGTGTGCGGCTCGTGCCAGGACCGCGGTTCGCGGTGCACGGGGGCTGTGAGCAGATGCTCCGAGTGCCGTACACGCAGTCGCCCGAAGTGCTCCGCGAGGCGATCGGCCGTTTGGGTGTGGTGGCCGCATCCGTTGCGGGTACGGGTTTTCCCGGCGACGCCGACCTGTCGCTGCCCGTCGCGTGAGACACGTCGGCCCGGTCTCCCGCAGCGGGGGAGACCGGGCCGACGGACTTGCTGACGAGAGGCCTGCGGCGGGGAACGTCCCAGGGATTGACGTCCCCCGTCCGCAGGTTTCCCGTGTGGTCCGAGACTGCGGGGGCAGCGCGGCACTCGGACCAGACCCGACCTGCCAGGGCGCGGTTGGCAGGTCAGGAAGACTGGGTTCCTTGCGTACAACGGGAAATGCGATGAGGAGTTACTGGCGCGACGGAACGAGAGGGTCACAAATCGCGCAGAGGACAGACCTGTCCTGTCGGACTCAGTCGGGTGACGTGGCGGGCAGGCCGGGAATGCTGCCCGGCGCAGTGCCGTCGCGACGCTCCTCGACCGACCACGTGGTGGACGGGAAGAGCGAGTTGTGCGACGTCAGGACGGCGAGCACGCCGCGCGTGCCGCCGGAGTTGTCGGTGTGGCCGGACGCCGCGGAGGACGTCGCGACGACAGGCGCCTGCTGCGGCGTGGGCAGCGGGGCGTCAGGTCCGGGGATGGTCCACGTGAGGTCGCTCACGGGCGCGGGCTCGGTCTTCGCGGGCGCGGGAGGGGGCAGCAGGTCGGGCAGCAGCGGCACGACCTGCTTGGCCACGACGACAGGTGGCGCGGGCGGAGGTGGGGGCGGCGGCAGCTCGGCGGCGAGCTTCGCGGCCTTCCTGGCGGCGCGGACCTGGGCCTTGACCTGAATGACCTCGGGTGGCGCCTGGTTCGAGACGGAGCCGGACCGCGTGGTGCCCTTCGCGCCGCCGGTGAAGTCGAGGACGGGGCCCTCGTCCTGCGGTTCTGGCTCGTCCTCCGGCGTCACGACGACCGGGGGCGGGATGACCACCGGAGGCGGGACGAGCTTCGCCGGTTCGTGACGATCCACCAGGTCCTCGGCGAACGTGGTGACCCAGCCGGCCGGATCGTCCACCAGGGCCGGGGCCTCGGTGGTGATCTCGACGGCCGGCGGCGCCTCGTCGGCACTGGCGGACGCGGTCGGCCCGCCCAGCAACCAGGCGGCGGCGGTCAGTCCGCCGAGCGCAGCGGTCCGCAGCAGCAGTGCGACAGCCCCACCACTCGCCACAGGATCACCACCCGTCCACCTAACAGGTCACCGCCGACGCCCCAGCGCCGTCGGAGGTCGACGTCGAGCTATGTCTAGCACTGGAGAGTGGCTTTGCGAACCCGCTCAGCGCGAAACACTCGGAAGGGCGGTCACGTGCGGCTGTCCGGGTTGCCCTGATCAGGTGTGAACACCCTGAGTGTCGTCATCGGATCGAGTGACATCGCCGCTTTGGTCCCGTGTGGACCGTGTCGCGGCGCGGGATGGTGTCCGATGTGGACGCGCCCAAACAGGTCAACAGCCTCTCTGAGCTGGCCGATCACGCCGCCCGTGCGCTCGGCCCCGTGCACGTGCACGATCAGGCGGGACCAAACGAGAGCTTGGTCCGTTCGGGGGAGCTGATCGTGCTGCCGTCGGACGCATCCGCGGTGCGCAAGCGCTTGCGGGGCAGCTACTCGCACGAGGAGGTCGCTTCAGGGGCCATCCGCATGTTCCTGAAAGCCCCCGATCGTGTGGACGTCGTGGACATCGCCCGGGAAGTCGGCGCGACTCCGAACCACGTCCACTTCGCCTGCCCGATCATGATCGGCACCTCCCGTCCCGTCGTCGGCACGCGGCTGCCGGAGCTGGTGGGCGAGGGCACCGTCGCGTTGCTCGACACCTGTCTCGACGCCCCGCACGGTTCGTTGGTCGCCGGCGTTCTCCGCCACCACGGCGCGGCCGTGCGCCCGTTCCCCGTCCTGGCTCCCTCGGGGTTCGGCGACGACCTGACCCTCGCCGCCGCTCTGCACGCCACCCGCGACCTGCCGGTCGTGCTGGTCTCGTCCGGCACCTGCACGTTCGACGACGAATGCCCGCCGGTGCTGGCGCGGGCCGGGAGCAACGTGGTGGCCGCGGCGGGCAACGGCGGCTCGTCCCGTCCGTGGTGGCCTGCCGCGCTGCCCGCGGTGACGGCGGTGGGCGCTTCGGCTCCGTTCTCAGGTCACGGACCGTGGGTGGACGTGGTCGCCAACGGGGTCGACGTGCCGGCTTCAGTGGGTTCGTCCCAACTGCTGTGCACCGGCACGTCCTTCGCGGCCGCCGTGCACGCCGCGACCCTGGTCCCGGTGCCGTAGCAGCTGAACCCGAGGTGGGCGACGGCTCCGGCGGCCTCGGCCGGGTGGTCGATCAGCCGGTGGACCTCGGCCATGGCCTTCCCGGCCAGTGCGTCCGGCAGTGGCAGCACGCCGGCGATCACGGCCCTGGTGCCCGCGTCGAGGAACGCCCTGGCCAGCCCCGACTCGCACGCCGACAGGACGACGATCTCCGGCGGGTGCTCGATCCTGGCGATGTCGTAGCCGTAGAGCGGGCCGTCCGCGAGCTCCAGGTGCGAGAACAACGGGTTCTCGGGGTGGACGTGCCCGTGAGCGGCGATGTGCGCGATCCCGGCGCCTTCCAGCCCCTGGAGCGCGGACTCCACAGTGGACTCGACGACCGTCCCGCCGTGCTCCTGCTGGAGCGCGGTCACCTCCTCGTCCGCGAGCAGGGGCCCGGCGACCCACACCCGGCGCCCGCCGCGGCTCGGCGGTCGCCAGTGCCGCAGCGACGGGAGGACGTGGACCCGTCCGAACGCCGCCCACGGCATGTCGTGCAGCACGCCGTCCGGGATCACGACGACTTCCCCGGCGTCCGGCAGGAGGTCCGTGGTGATGGTCCGGCCGGCGCGCAACGCGAGTCTGGCGGTGCGGACGAGCTCGGCCGGTTCGGGAACCTCGCGCATCCGGGCACGGCCGCCGGCCAGCGTCACCGCGGTCATCCGTCCTTCGTGGACGATGAAGCTGACCAGTGGAAGTCCTGGCGGCGCAACCACTTCGTCCGTCGTGCGGCGCCGGTGCGCGAGAGTCAGCCTGCGGACGTCCCGCTCCAACGCCTCCAGCGGCAGCCCGAACGCCCTTGCTCTCCGCAGGTCCGTGAGCGCCCGTGCCAGCTCGGGATCGTTGGGCGGGAGGGGCGTCGAGGCGCGGTGCCGTTCCGACCAGTGCAGCACCTCGCGTGCGGTCCGCGCCCGGCTGAGCGCGTGCCCGGTCAGCTCGCGGCGCGGCCAGTCGCCGTGGTGCTCGTCGAGCAGCCTGAGCCCCGCCCGGCACGCCGCCAGCGCACCCCGCCGATCCGACCGGCGGGCCTGCGCGAGCCACCCGAGCGCCCGCGTCTGCACCGGTCCGCGAAACCTGTGCGCCGCGACGGCGTCGAGCTTCCCGGCGGCGAGCATGAACTCGACGTCCTGGCCTCCCAGGCGCAGCGCGGGCTCCGGGTCCCCGTCCCGCAACGCGCACCGCGCGCTCAGGACCGCCAGCTCGGGCACGTGCCGGTCGCACCGCCGCAGCAGTGCGATCGCGGGCGCCAGCACCCGTCTCGCCTCCGTGGTGAGCCCGGCGGCGAGCAGCGCCTCTGCCCGGTCGACCAGGGCCTCCGGCTTGCTCGTGGAGTCGAGACCGGCCTTCGCCGCCTCCTCGTACCTGCGCAGGGCGAGCGGCAGATCGCCGGCGAGCATCGCGACGAACCCCCTGTTGTGCAGGCACATCGCCGCACGACCGGGCTCGCCGATGGCCTGCAGCACCGTCTGCGCGGCCGTGAAGTCGCGTTCGGCCGCCACCAGCCTGGTCGCGTTGCACCGCGCGATCCCGCGCCCGATCAACGCGTTGGCCAGCCAGCGCTCGTCGCCGTACCTCTTCAGCTCCCTGATCACCGCGGTGAGCTCGGCGATCGCCAGGCGCGGCTCTGCCGACTGGCAGAGGTGGAGCCCGCGCAGGCACCGGGCGCGCGCCAGCTCGGGCCCGCGCAGGTGCGGCGTCGCGAGGTCGAGGTGCCGGAGGCTGTGCTCGCGGCGGCCACGGTCCAGGTCGATCCACGCCAGCGCGAGGTGGAACCGCGCCTCCCCGGTGAGCCGCAGCCCGCGCCGCGCGAACCCGGCGGCGACGTCGAGGTGGCCGAGCTCGACGTGGGCGGTGCTGAGGTCGTGCAGGGCGTCGGCGCGTTCGGCCTTCGTGCCGCGGACCTCGGTCGCCGCGATGGTGGCCCGCGGGTCGGCGCTGGCGCTCATGCGACGAACCACCCCGTCGTCAGCCCCAGCTCGGGCACGGTCACGCACACCGGCCCCGGCTCGACACCGGCGCGGAACCAGCCCTCGGCGTCCGGGCGGAGCGCCAGTGCCGAACCGGGAGTGCGCACCTCGACCGAGACGCCCCTGTCGTCCAGCACGCCGGTCAGGTGCGAGGAGTCGATCTGCAGGTACAGGCGTCCGGCACCGGCGTGGAACACGAGCTGCCGGGACGGGCCGCGCACCGGTTCTTGGACGGGCTCCATGGGTTCGAGGCCGGTGGGGCGCGGCGCGAAGACGGGCGGCGGGGCATCGGAGCGGAACAGGTCGGCGAGCTCGTCGAGCAACGGGTCCCTCATCGCAGCGCCTCCAGCTTCCCCCGCAGGTCAGCCAGGCAGCGGCTGCGCGTGGAGCCAACGCTCCCCACCTTTATCCCCAGGGCGTCGGCAACCTGTGCATAACTCAGCTCAGGGCTGTGGGCAGCTATGCGCAGCAGCCGCTGGCACCGCTCGTTCAACGTCATCAGCGCGCTCCACAGCCGCCGCTGCCGGTCGTGGGTGATGGCCACCTCGTCGGGCGTGGGCAGCACCGACTCCGGCTCCCACAGGTCGAACGACACCTCACGCCCACGGGCGCGCAGCACCGCGATCGACTGACGTGTAGCGGTACGGACCAGCCACACGCCCAGCGCTTCCGGTTGTCGGATGCGAGTGAGGTGTTCGGCCAGGCAGAGCCATGTGCACTGGTAGACGTCGGCCGCGTCGGCGTGGCTCAGGCGGAACGATCTGGGCACCGACCAGACCAGCCGGGAGTAGCGCTCGACCAGCGCGTCCCAGCCGCAGGAGCCGGCACGCCAGCCGGCGAGAACCTCTGTGTTCGAGTTCATGCCGTTTGGAGTCGAACCCCGGCGGAAAGGCTCCCGGCCTCACCCGAAAGTGGTTTGTCCACAGGTGTGGAGAAACTCATCCACGCCTGTGGACAACTACAGCTTGTGGAGGCGCTCCACGGCTTCGTCGATCACCGCGTCCTGCTTGCAGAACGCGAAGCGGATCAGGTGCTTCCAGTCCTCGGGGTGGTCGGTGAACACCTGGACGGGCACCGCCGCGACACCGATCCGCGCGGGCAGCTCACGGCACAACGCCAGACCATCGCTGTAGCCCAACGGCCGGACATCGGCGCAGATGAAGTACGTGCCCTCCGACGACCGCACCTCGAACCCGGCCGCACGCAACCCTTCGGCCAGACGCGCGCGCTTCGAGGCCAACGAGTCGCGCAGCGACGACACCCAGTCCAGCTCAGCCGTCAGGGCGTGCGCGACAGCGGGCTGGAACGGCGCCCCGCCCACGAAGGTCATGAACTGCTTGGCCGCGCGGACCGCACCGACCAGCTCCGCCGGCCCGCACGCCCAGCCGATCTTCCAGCCGGTGCAGTTGAACGTCTTGCCCGCGCCGGAGATCGACAACGTGCGCTGAGCCATCCCCGGCAGCGAGGCCAAGGGGATGTGGACGAGCCCGTCGAACACCAGGTGCTCGTAGACCTCGTCGGTGATCGCCAGGAGGTCGTGCTCGACGCACAGAGCAGCGATCGCTTGGAGCTCCTCCAAGCGGAACACGGTCCCAGTCGGGTTGTGAGGCGTGTTGACCAGGATCGCACGGGTCCGCGGCGTCACGGCGGCCCGCAACGCGTCGACGTCCAACGCCAACCGCCCCGACTCGTCCTCGCGCAGCCCGACGGTCACCCGAGTCGCACCGGCCATGGCGACCGAGGCGGCGTAGGAGTCGTAGTAGGGCTCGATGAGGATGACCTCGTCACCGGCCTCGACCAGCGCCAGCAGCGAGGCCGCGATCGCCTCGGTGGCACCGACCGTGACCAGGACCTCGGTGTCCGGGTCGTAGGAGAGCCCGTAGCGCGAGCGGTGGGTGGCGATGGCCCTGCGCAGCACCGGCATGCCGGGCCCCGGCGGGTACTGGTTCATCCCCGACCCGATCGCGGCCTGGGCGGCCGAGAGCATCGACTCCGGACCGTCGGTGTCGGGGAAGCCCTGACCGAGGTTGACGGCGTCGTGCTGCACGGCCAGCGCCGTCATCTCCGCGAAGATGGTCGACGTGAACGGCTGCAACCGGGGAACTAGCGCTGGTACCCGCACAGCCATGGATCTTCACCTGAATCGCGCGCGGAGGGAAGTCCGGTCCCTCCAGGTGTGAGAAATCCGCATGATCGTTCAGGTTGCCCGGCCGAACACGCCGCCCGTCCACCGCGGCCGGCGGTGGACGGAGAACGCGACTCGAGGAGCCGAGCGCGAGCTCGCCCCCAGATCGAGAAGTTGACGGACAATGGACCCGTGGAGCAACTGACCGCCGCTGACCAGCGGAAGCGCAAGGACCTGCGCAAGATGAAGCTCGTCGCGACGAGCTTCCTCGTCGGCGCGACGGTCATCTTCTTCGCCACCCACGCGTTCGAGGGCGCCTGGGTCGGCTACGTGCGGGCCGCCGCGGAGGCCGGCATGGTCGGCGCCCTGGCCGACTGGTTCGCCGTGACCGCCCTGTTCCGGCGGCCCCTCGGGCTGCCGATCCCGCACACCGCGATCATCCCCGAGCGCAAGAACATGTTCGGCCAGACGCTCGGCGACTTCGTCGGCGTCAACTTCCTCAGTCCCGAGGTGGTGCAGGACAAGCTGCGCCGGGCCGGTATCGCCGAGCGCGCCGGCGCGTGGGTCAAGCAGCCCGAGAACGCCGAGCGCATCACCACCGAGATGGCGAACGTGCTCAAGGGTGCGATCACCGTGCTCAAGGACGACGTGGTGCAGGCCGTCGTGGAGCAGGCGATCGTCAAGCGGGTGACCGAGAAGCCCTGGGGGCCGCCGCTGGGCAAGCTGCTCAACCAGGTGCTGGCGGACGGCGCTCACCACAAGCTCGTCGACCTCATGTGCGACCGCGCCTACGAGTGGGTGCGCGACAACTACGACAAGGTCAGCCTCATCGTCACGGACCGCGCGCCCACGTGGTCGCCCAAGTTCGTCGACGCCATGCTCGGCGACAAGGTCTACACCGAGCTCGTCAACTTCGCGTGGGCCGTGAAGACCGACGTCAACCACCCGATGCGGCTGGCCGTGGACCAGTTCCTGCTCGAGTTCTCCACGGACATGCAGAGCGACCCGGCGACGATGCAGCGCGCCGAGCAGGTCAAGCAGCAGGTCATCAACCACCCGGACGTGCAGAAGCTGATCAGCAGTGCGTGGGGCACGGCGAAGAAGATGCTCATCGACGCCGCCGAGGACCCGTCCAGTGAACTGCGCAAGCGCGTCACGCAGGGTCTGATCACGCTCGGCACGAACCTGACCGACGACCCCCGGCTGCGCGCCAAGGTCGACGGCTGGCTGGAGCAGGCCGCCGGGTACGTCGTGGGCAACTACCGCGCGGAGATCACCACGCTGATCACCGACACGGTCGAGCGCTGGGACGCCGAGGAGACCTCGCGCAAGATCGAACTGCAGGTCGGCAGGGACCTGCAGTTCATCCGGATCAACGGAACCGTGGTCGGCGCGCTCGCCGGCCTGGTGATCTACACCGTGGCCAGCTTGCTGTTCTGAGATGTGTTCTGGGCGCGGGTCCGTCTCCGGAACGTGCGGGCCTTCTCGCGGTTCCCGCACACCTGCATCGAGCACCAGGTGCGCGAGCGGTTGCGCGAACGGTCGAAGAACGCACGGCGGCAGTCCTCGGCGGGACAGATCTTGAAGCGTTCCCACGAGCCCAGCACCGCGAGGCGGGCCGAAGCGGCGAGCACCGCGCCGAGCGCGTCCGAGCTCGACAGCACCGGGACGCCGTCGGTGAGCTCGATGTGCACCACGCCCGCGGCCGTGTGCGGCCCTGAAGATCCCTCGATGGACGATCTCAGCGCCGCACGGGCCGCGCGCGCCTGCGCGATTTCGCTGCTCCGCCCGAGGCCGCGCTCGGTCACCCACGCGCGCCAGGAGGCTTCACTGTCCAGTACGTGTCGAGTGTTCAGGAAGTCGAGCAGCAGCTCGACGTCGTGATCCCAGCCGACAGTCAGACCAGTCACCCCACCACTGTAGGCGCCACGGCGGTCACCCGTCAGGGCATCCGATGAATACACCCCGTGTATACATGGTGTGTATAGTGCTCCTCATGTCGATCGGACACGCACTGTTGGGCCTGCTAGAAGGCGGTCCAAGGCACGGGTACGACCTCAAGCGCGCCTATGACGAACGCTTTGGTCAGGACCGGCCGCTGCACTACGGGCAGGTGTACTCCACCCTGTCGAGACTGCTGAAGAACGGCCTCGTCACCGAGGCGGGTGTGGAAGCCGGTGACGGTCCGGAGCGGAAGCGGTACGCGATCACGGACGCCGGCGTCACCGACGTGGAGCGCTGGCTCGGCACCCCGGAGAAGCCGGAGCCGTACCTCCAGAACACCCTGTACGCGAAGGTGGTGCTGGCCCTGCTGTCGGGTCGCAGCGCCACGGAGGTGCTCGACGCACAACGCGCGGCGCACCTCACCACGATGCGCGAGCTGACCAAGCGCAAGGTCGACGGCGACCTGGCCGACCAGCTCATCTGCGACTTCGCCCTGTTCCACCTCGAAGCGGACCTGCGGTGGCTCGAACTGACCGCCGCCCGTCTGGACCAGCTGGCCGTGGAGGTCGCGCGATGAGCCTGTTGAAGGCAGAGGGCCTGGTCAAGTCGTTCGGCAAGACGCACGCGCTCGACGGCGCGGGCATCTCGATCCGCGCCGGTGAGGTCGTGGCGGTGATGGGGCCGTCGGGCTCCGGCAAGTCCACGCTGCTGCACTGCCTCGCGGGCATCCTGCCGCCGGACAAGGGCACGGTGCACTACCGCGACCAGGACCTGACGGCGATGAACGACGGCGCCCGCAGCGAGCTGCGGCGCACCGAGTTCGGGTTCGTCTTCCAGTTCGGCCAGCTCGTGCCCGAGCTGACCTGCCTGGAGAACGTGGCGCTGCCGCTGCGCCTGAGCGGCATGAAGCGCAAGGACGCCGAGCGGGCCGCGACGGACTGGCTCGGCCGGCTGGAGGTCGACGGCGTCGCCGACCAGCGCCCCGGCGAGACCTCCGGCGGTCAGGGGCAACGCGTCGCGGTCGCCCGCGCCCTGGTCACCGGGCCGAAGGTGATCTTCGCCGACGAGCCGACCGGCGCGCTCGACTCGCTCAACGGCGAACGGGTCATGCACCTGCTCACGGCCGCGGCCCGCGAGACGGGTGCCGCCGTCGTGCTCGTCACGCACGAACCCCGTGTCGCCGCCTACTCCGACCGCGAGGTCGTGGTGCGCGATGGACGTTCGCGTGACGTGGAGTTCGCCCGGTGAAGCGGGTGATCAGCGACCTCGCCCTGGGGGTCCGGCTGGCCGTCGGGGGCAGCCGGAAGTCCTGGGCGAGGCTCGCACTCCAGGGTGTCGGCATCGGTCTCGGCGTCGCGCTGCTGCTGTTCGCCGCCTCGCTGCCGCACGTGATGGACGCACGGGACGACCGGCAGGACGCCCGCAGGTCCGTGGCCCAGGGCACCGGACCGGCACCGCTGCTGGCGATCGAGCACGGCCACGCGTTCCGCTCCGAGTTCATCCGGGGCCTGTACCTCAAGGCGCGGTCACCGGAGGCCCCCGTGCCGCCGGGCATCGACAGGGTGCCCGGTGACGGCGAGATCTTCGTGTCACCCGCGCTCGCGAAGCTGCTCGCCGCACCGGGCGGCGAACTGCTCAGGCCGCGGTTTCCGCAGCGGGTCGTCGGCACGATCGGCCAGGCGGGGCTCGAGAACCCGAACGAGCTCCATTTCTACGCCGGTGACGCGAGGGTCCAGGAGGAACCGGGCGTCAACACCGTCTACCGCTGGGGCGTCGGCGATGACGGGGGTGGCGGGATGGACCCGGCGCTGTGGCTGCTCAGCGTGGTCGGCCTGGTGGTGCTGCTGTTCCCGGTGCTCGTGTTCGTCGGGGTCGCGACGAGGCTCGCCGCCGCCCAGCGCGACCGCAGGCTCGCGGCGCTGCGGCTGGTCGGCGCGGCGGCGAGCAGGGTGCGGCTGATCGCGTCGGGGGAGGCGCTGGCCGGTGCGCTCGCCGGGCTCGTGGTCGGGTTCGCGATCTTCTTCGCGGTCCGCCCGTCCGTCAGCGGGATCAGCATCGCGGAGCTCTCCGCCTTCTCCAGCGACGTCATGCCCGCACCCGCGCTCACGCTCACCGTGGTCGTGGCGGTGCCGGTGCTCGCGGTGGTCACGTCGCTGGTGGCGATGCGCCGCACGATCATCGAGCCGCTGGGCGTGGTGCGGGACCAGAAGCCGGTGCGGCGCAGGCTCTGGTGGCGGCTCGTGCCGGTCGCGGCCGGTGTGGCGCTGCTCGTCAGCCAGATCGGCAAGCTCGGCACCGCGGAGAAGCCGGGCGAGTGGCAGGTGGTCGCCGGCATCGTCCTGTTGATGCTCGGCATTCCCGTGCTGTTGCCGTGGCTGGTGGAACGCGTCGTGTTCATGGTGCGGGGCCACACGCCGGCGCTGCAGCTCGCGGTGCGCCGGTTGCAGCTGGACAGCGGCACGGCGGCGCGTGTCGTCGGGGGCGTGGCGGTCGTGCTCGCGGGCACCGTCACGTTGCAGATGTTGCTGGCGGGGGTGGAACAGGACGTGCGGACCGACGAGAAGAAGGAGGCGTCGTTCAACTACCTGACCGTCAACCCGGACTCGGCCGCGAGTACCCGCGGCATCGTCGAGTCGCTCGAGAAGACCGACGGCGTGAAAGGCGTGCACGAGATCGGTCAGGCGTACGCCGAGGTGCGCCGTGGTGGCTTCGTCTCCATCAGCGTCGCCTCGTGCGAGGCGCTGCGGTCGCAGGCGGCCCTCCCGGACTGCGCGGACGGGAAGGCCTACGTCGTGCCGTACTCCAACGGGTGGGCGGAAGCCAGCGCCGGTGACGTGCTCACGGTCAGGGACTCCGGCGAGAAGTGGACGGTGCCGGCGGTGGAGCCGGTCGAGGGCACCCGTCCCGGTCTCCTCGTCACCCCGGCGGCCGCACGCGGTCTGCCGACCGCGGGGTCCGAGCTCGTCGCCGAGCTCGACGTCTCGGTGCCCGACGTCGCCGAGCACGTGCGCAACGCGCTGGTGGCCTACCCGTGGCAGGCGCACACCTACTACGTCGGCCAGGACGACACCGACGAGGCGGACCGGGTGTTCGGCGTGATCCGCCGGGCGCTGCTGGCCGGTTCGCTGCTCACGTTGCTCGTCGCGGCCGCGTCACTGCTGGTCGTGGCCCTGGAGCAGGTGCGGGAACGGCGCAGGCCGCTCGCGATGATGGCGGCGAGCGGGGTGCCGCGCGGCACGCTCGCGCGGTCGCTGCTGTGGCAGAACGCCCTGCCGCTCGCGATCTCCACGATCGTGTCGCTGGCCACCGGTATCGGGCTCGGGGCGCTGATGATGCGGGTGTTCGGCACCGAGGTCGTCTACGACTGGGCCGGCATCGGGCTCATCACCGGGATCGTCGTGGGCCTGACCCTCGCCGTCACCGCTCTGACGTTGCCTTCGCTGAGGAGGGCGACCGGAGCGCTCGGCCTGCGGACCGAGTAGTCACCTCGTGCTCTGCCAGGCGGTCCTGCACCAGTCCGTGCCGGAACTGGTAGCAGGCTCCCGCCCGGCAGAGCACGCCGAGCTTGCGCGCGTCCTCCAGGAAGACCATCAGCTCCCAGGGCAGCTTCCCGCGCATCGCCAGCCAGATCCGCGCGACGGTGAACCACCACCAGCGCAGGTGCAGCACGGCGAGCGCGAACCCGAGCATCAGCCCCGACGCGAGACCCAGCCCGACCATCCCGGTCTGGGCGGGACCGAACACCAGCGCCGCCGCCGAGCCGAAGACCACCGCCAGGACCAGGGACCCGGTCCACACCGCGATCCTGTCGCGTTCCATCGTCCACTGAGGACTGGAAGCCTGCGAGAGCTCGGCGGAGCTCGTCAGCGCGAACCGCAGCGCGACCGCCACCGCGAGGCCCAGCCCGACCACGAGTCCGGCGGAAAGCCCGTACAGGGCACCGAAGACCAGTCCCGCGGCCAGTCCCAGCACACCGGGGACGAGCAGCAGGCTGCGCCAGATCCCCAAGCGTGGCTTGGACCTGCCCTCGCGCGACGCCGTCAGCGCGGCCCCGCCGACGGCGATGCCCGCGACCAGACCGGTGACCGGCGCGAGCGACGGCGTGATCGAGTACGCCATCAGCCAGCCGACGCCGAACCCGCCGATCGCGCCCAGCACCAGTGCGCCGAGCACGGCGAGCCACGTGGTTCCCACCGACCGGCGCAGCTCCCACCAGGCCAGCTCGCGGATGCCGCGGTCGCGCATCTCGTGGGCGAGGAACTCGAGCCAGCGGCGGGCGCGGTCGCGCGGCCAGACCTGCGACGCCTTGGCGTGGTGCGCGAACGCCCTGTTGCCGAACGCCCGCGACACCAGCGCGTCGCAGAGGTGGTCGGAGATCGCCCGTGCGCCGGGGAAGCGGCCGCGGTCGAGCAGTTCGGTCGGTTCCGCCTCGTCGTCGGCGTAGACCATGCCGGCGAGCCACATCGTGAGCGGCGTCGACAACGCGTCCGCGAGCCTGCCGTCCGGTTCCTCTCGCAGGTGGATGAACACCGGCTCCCACCGCGCCGCGCCCCAGCTGTCGGCGCTGGCCCGCAGGTAGGCGGCGACCTCCTCCAGGTCGAGCGGCGCCAGTTCGACGACGTCCGCGCCCGGCACCGCGCCGGCGGCGCGCACGGCCTGCGCGAACTCGGCCGTGCGGCAGGTCAGCACCAGGGGCCGGTTGGCGGGGAACGCCCTGGTGATGCGGGCGAGCGCGTCCGCGCGCTGGTGGCCGGGGACGTCGTCGAGGCCGTCCAGCACGGGCAGCACGAGGCGCTGCTCGACCAGCAGGTCACCGGCGTAGCTGCCGTACAGCTCGGTGTTGCGCAGCGCCGGGTGGTCCTCGTACAGCCTGCGGGTGATCCACGTGCGGATGTCCTCGGCCGCCGGGTCCCACGTCGACAGGGGCAGCAGGACGGGCACCATGCCGCCGTCGTAGCGGTCGAGCAGACCGCACGTGAGCAGCATCGCGACCGTCGACTTGCCGGTGCCCGCGTCGCCGATGACCACCATGCGGCGGTTGGCCTGCCGTTCGAACGCGCCGACCACCGCGTCGCTGCGTCCCGGCGGGGCGGGCGCCTCGGAGCTGACGTCCAGCTCGGGAGCGGTCCAGTGCAGGTCGAGCAGGTCGGGTTCGGCGAGACCGCGCGAGCGCACCTCCTCGTTCCACTGCGCCTGCAGGCCGACGGCGAGCGCGCGGCACGCGGCGTCGAGGTGCTCGTCGGTGCTCAGCGCGGCGTTGTGCCTGCGCCGCAGCCACGGGTCGAGCAGCGCCAGCAAGCCCAGGAACGCCACCGCGAGCACGACCAGCCACAGGTGCGCGTCGATGCCGTGGTCGGTCACGAACAGCCCGGCGGCGGTGAGCAACGCGGTCAGCACGCAGCCGGTCAGCAACGCCCGCTGACGGAATCTGGACATGCGTCGCATCATGACGCACCGCATCCACCCGTAGTCGATTCAGTGACCCGTGTCGTGACGTTCAGTTGTTGATCACAGATGCCAGTGGTGATCGCCGAACGTCAGGAACTGGCCGTCGTGCCCGATGGTGACCCCGAAGTGCTGCCTGCGCGGTTCGCCCAGCTCACGCCACTCGGCGACGGCCCGTTCCGCCAGGTCCCACAGCCGGCGCGGACCGCCCTGGTCGACGTGCGAGCCGTGGTGGTGCACCCACGAGCCGTCCGGGTGGGCCAGCCAGTCGCGGCCGGCGACGACGCCGGGCAGGGCGATGCCCGCGAAGAACTCGAACGGGCTGGCCGGGTCGATCACGGTGGCCAGCGGCAGCGTGGTCCTGCCGCGTTCGAACGTGCCTTCCCCGGCGAGCGCGGGCGGACGGGCGTGCGCGCGCAACGGCATGAAACGCCCGTCCTCGACCAGAACGCGGCCTTCGCCGGTGCCGTCTCCGTTCGACGAGATCCTGACCAGCCCGGCGCCGATCGGGCGGTGCAGCGTCGTGACGACCAGACCGCCGGGCCGGGTCTGCTCCAGCCAGGCGGCCGGGATGGTCGAGACGGAGCACGTGGCCAGCACGCGGTCGTACGGCGCGCGCCCCGGATGGCCGAGCGCTCCGTCACCCGTGATGCACGTCGGCTCGAACCCGTTGCGCCGCAGTCTTTCCCGCGCTCGCCGGGAGATGTTCGGGTCGACGTCGATCGTCGTCACGTTCGCGGAACCCGCGACGTGGCACAGCAGAGCCGCGTTGTACCCCGTGCCAGTGCCCACCTCCAGCACCGACTGTCCCCTGTGGACATCCAGTGCCTCCAGCATGATCGCCATGATCGTGGGCATGCTCGACGAGCACGTCGGAGCGCCGCCGATCACCGTGTCGTCACCGTCGAACTGGGTGACCCAGACGCGGTCGGCGTAGACCAGCTCCAGCCAGTCCGGGTGCGCCGCGGTGACCCGTTCCCAGTCGCCGTCGTGCAGCTGGCGGTAGAAGACCGGCAGGAACTCGTGCCGCGGGACCGAGCGGAAGGCGTTGAGCCACCTCGGATCGCGCAGCACGCCGTCGCCGAGCAGCTGGTCCGCCAGCTCGGCTCTGAGGGTTCCGGCGTCGTCCATGTCACCCGTCACGGTAGTCCTGTGGCGCAGCACACGCAGCGATTGCTAGCAGGGTGCTTGCAACTGCTAGCACCCGTCGCTAACGTGGTCGGTGGCACGAGGAACGGGAGCGGGAACAGTGGACAAGTCCATCGACGAAGCAGTCGCGGACCTCGGCCGCAACATCGGTGAGTACATCCGCGAACAGCGCAACAGCGCCAAGATCTCCCTGCGGGAGCTGGCGAAGCAGGCGGGTGTCTCCAACCCCTACCTGAGCCAGATCGAGCGAGGACTGCGCAAGCCCAGCGCGGAGATCCTCCAGCAGATCGCCAAAGGGCTGCGCATCTCGGCGGAGGCGCTCTACGTCGAGGCCGGGATCCTCCAGCAGCGCGAAGGCGGTGCGTTGGCGGACGCCATCGTCGCCGCGACCGATCTGACCGAGCGGCAGAAGCAGGTCCTGCTCGACGTCTACGAATCTTTCAGGCGGGAGAACACCGCCACCAACAAGGAGGACTGATCTCCATGCCGAAGCTCACCCAGGACGACGTCCGCAAGGCCGCCGAGCAGGGCGCCCACGCCGCGCGTCAGGCCCTCCTCGCCGCCCTCGGCGCCGGTGACCTCGCCGCCAAGGCCGTGGTCGAGGCCCTGACCAAGGCCAAGGAGCGCGCCGACGAGGCCCGCGTCCAGGCCAAGGACCTGCCCGCCGAGTTCGGCGACCTGCGCGAGAAGCTGCAGCCGGCCGAGCTCAAGAAGCTGGTCGACGCCTACACCGCCTCCGCGGTGAACCTGTACACCTACCTCGCTGAGCAGGGCGAGCAGACGCTGGAGCAGATCAAGGCCCAGCCGCAGGTCAAGCAGGCCGTGGTGCAGGTCGAGCAGGCCGTCGGGGCCGCGCAGAAGCGCGCCGGGACCGCCGCCGCCGACGCCAAGGTGATCGCCGACGACGTCCTCGGCAAGGTGACCCGCCGCACCCGCTCGGTCGGCGAGAAGGTCGCCAACCAGGTCGAGAACAGCGCCGAGAAGCTGGCCGAGGAGATCGTCGAGGTCGGTGGCGACGCCGCGCACGAGGTCCGCAGCACCACGCGCAAGGCCGCGAACCGCACCGCGCCGCGCAAGCCGGCGGCCACGACGACGACCCCCGCCACCACCGCCGCTCCGAAGAAGACCACGCCGAACACCACCAAGTGATCCGGGTCTGACGTTTTCGCCCGAGAGGGGAGTGGTCCGAGAGGGCCGCTCCCCCCTCGCCGTACCGGCACGTAGGCTGGGTGCGTGTTCGACTTCCCGATCTTCAGCATCTGGTACCTCGACAGCGTCGTGTACTTCGTGTTCGACCTCGGGTTCAGCATCCTGGGGCTGTTCGCGTTCTTCCACGCGCTGACCCAGCGGGTGGACGCCTACACCGCGATCGAGCGCATGACCAAGCCCGCCTGGCTGGGCATCACCGGCGGCGGGACAGCGGCGATGCTGTTGTTCACGCCCGGTGGCATCGGGTCGATCTTCTGGCTGGCCGGCCTCGTCGCCGTCCTCGTGTACATGGTGGACGTGCGCCCGAAGCTGATCGAGGTCCAGCGCGGCCCCCGCTGGTGATCACCCGGTCCTACGGCTCCGGCTCGCCGGTGACCCTGGTCGCCCACGGGCTCGGCGCCACCGCCGGCGAGGCGCGCGTCCCCGCCTCCGGGCTTCCCGGCACCCGTGTCGTCGTGACGCTCCCGTCGCACGCCGACGCCCCGGACGCACCTCCCGGGTACTGGGACTACGGCCGGATCGCGGCCGATCTCTCGTCCGTTCCCGCTGACCAGGCCGTCGGCGTCTCCCTGGGCGCCGGGGCGCTGGTGCGGCTGCTCTCGCTCGAACCGGATCGTTTTCGCCGCGTGGCGCTGCTGCTGCCCGCCGTCCTCGACCAGCCGAGGCAGTCGTTCACGTTGCAGCAGCTCTCCGACCTGACCGTCGGCCCGCCCGCCTACGTCGCCGAGCGCCGCGCCGCGTTGGGCCGCCTCGAAGCCGCGGCCTCGCAGCTGCCGGGTCAGGTGGCCGTTCCTGATGCTTCTGTGCTGGCCTCGGTGTCGGTTCCGGTGCTGGTCATCGGGGCTGTGGGCGACCCGCTGCACCCCGGGGACGTGGCAGAGGCGACCGCCGCCGCGTTCCCCGCCGGTGAGCTGTGGCTGATCGACTCGCCCTCACCGATGATCACCCACCGCGGTGCGATCCGGCACCGATTGGTCTCGTTCCTCGGCGGGTAGCCGAAGTGCATGGCTGAACAGAAGAAGATCGCATTTCTGGTCGACAC
This sequence comes from Lentzea sp., assembly GCF_035525475.1. Taxonomy (GTDB): domain Bacteria; phylum Actinomycetota; class Actinomycetes; order Mycobacteriales; family Pseudonocardiaceae; genus Lentzea. Next base: position 35,775 of record NZ_DATLEC010000100.1, read on the forward strand.
GGAGGGCATCGAGCAGGTCGAGCTCACCGACCCGTGGACGCACGTGGAGAAGGCCGGTGGCGTTCCGCGCCTGCTCGCGCCGAAGCTGGGCGAGGTGAAGGGCTTCAACCACCTCACGCCCGCCGACTCGTTCCCGGTCGACACGACGTACGCCGACGCCGAGGCGGAGGACTACGACGGTGCTGTGATTCCCGGCGGCGTTGCCAACGCGGATTTTCTGCGCATGGACTCCGACGCGGTGGCGCTGGTGAAAGCCCTGGTCGCGGCGGGCAAGCCGATCGCGTCGATCTGCCACGGACCGTGGCTGCTCGTCGAGGCGGACGTGGTGCGCGGCAAGATGCTCACGTCGTTCTCGAGCCTGCAGACCGACATCCGCAACGCGGGCGGAGACTGGGCCGACCAGGAGGTCCGGGTCTGCGACATGAACGGGTGGACGCTCGTGACCTCCCGCACTCCCGACGACCTGCCGGCGTTCAACCGCGAGGCCCTGAAGGCGTTCGGGCTGGACTGAGCGCCGGGATCTGCAGCTCCCGGCGGTCAGGTGCTAGAGACGCGTCTCGGCGTAGTGGGCCATGGCGTCACGGGTCCACCCGGCCATGTTGCCGCCGCCCTCGACCTCGAAGTTGGCCCGGAACTCGTCCGAGTCGACGTAGAGGTCGCCGAGGCCCTTGTAGGACTCCCTGTCGGGCGTCCAGCTCAGGCAGATCCAGCGGTAGTGGCGGTCGATCTGCTCCTGCGTCCGAGGAGCGTCGATCGCCGTGCCCGCCGTGTACAGGGCACCGAGCTTCTCCGCGATGTCCCTCCACTCGGCCATGAACCGGTCCGCGTCGGCACGCGTCCAGTTCTTCATCTTCCCGCGGCTCTCGGCGATGTGCTCCCGCGCGCCGTCGCCGTAGCGTTCGACGAGCTCGGCCTCACGCCGTTCCTGCGTCTTCGCGTCGAAGCCGTCGAAGAGCTCTTCCATCTTCACCTCGTCCCCTCCTTCCAGTTCCTCGATCGTGCGCGCGACGGTGTTCGCCAGCCGGTCCAGCCGTTGCTTCTCCTCCTGCAGCCACCTGTGGTGGTCGCGCAGGACCGTCAGCTGGTCCGTGCCGTTCACGACCTCCGCGACCACGTCGAGGCCCAGGCCCAGGTCGCGCAGCAGCAGGATCTGCTGCAGGCGGTGGACCTGTTCCTTCTCGTAGTAGCGGTAGCCGTTGTCCCCGATCCAGGCCGGCGGCAGCAGCCCGATCGAGTCGTAGTGCCGCAGCGTCCTGGACGTCACCTTCGACATCCGGGCCACCTGGGCGATCGACCAGGCCATCTCGGCTCTCCCTTCGCGCTCTGAAAACGAAGGTAGAGGTTGACGCTGCGTCAAAGTCAAACGGAGTTTGGCAGGATGGGTGTGAATTCGCGCCGGTTGTCCGGTCGCCCCTTCGTCGTGATTCGGCGAAGCCCAATCGCGGCGAAGCGGTGGCCGGACGACCGGCTGCCAGGCGAATTCACCGGAGTCTGCGGAGCAGCGACAATGGACACCGTGTGGACCATCGCTGGGTCGCTGGAACCCTTTCCCGTGCTGTCTCGCCTCGACCTGGTGCCTGCGCCCGTCGAGGCCGCGCTGAAGTCACTGGATGGTGCCGACCGTGTCGCCGTCACCGAGATCGACGCCTCTCTCGCGGACACCGCCGAGTTCTGTGAGCACTACGGCTCGCCCCTGGCCGCCTCCGCCAACTGCGTCGTCGTCGCCGGCAAGCGCGGTGACCAGGTCCGTTATGCGGCCTGCATGGTGCTGGCGACCATGCGCGCCGACGTGAACGGCGTCATCCGCAAGCGGCTCGACGCGCGCAAGGCGTCGTTCGCGCCGATGGACGAGGCCGTGGCGTTGACCGGCATGGAGTACGGCGGCATCACGCCCATCGGCGTGCCCGCGGACTGGCCGATCCTCGTGTCACCGGAGGTGGCCGCCGCCCCCGAGCTGGTCGTGGGCAGCGGCATCCGCGGCAGCAAGATCCTCATCCCCGGCGACGTGCTGATGAAGCTGCCCGGCGCCGAGATCCTCGAGGGCCTGGCCCGCTAGCAACCCGACGCGCAGAGCCGGGCGATCACCTGGTCCGGGTCCAGCTCCCACCGGATCACCCGCGGGTCGGGGCCGGACGACGTGAGGTCGCCGCCGTCGTCGAACAGCACGGCGTTGACCGGGCCGGTGTGCCCGGTCAGCGTCGCGACCTGGGTGCCCTCGGCGACCCGCCACAACGTGATCAGGCTGTCGTTCGCGGCCGCCGCCACGGTCGTGCCGTCCTTGCTGGCCGTGACCGCTCCGATGGCGCCCCGGCCGGTGAAGAGAGTGCGCGCCCGGCCGCCGCGGCCCCACAGTGCGACCTCCCCGCCCGCGTCGCCGACCACCAGCAGGTCCGAACCCGGCACGGCGGCGATCGACTTCACCGCGGGACCGGTCTCCCGGACGACCTCGACCTGGTCGCCGGACCACCGCAGCACCCGGCCGTCGGCGCCGCCCGAGGCCACCGCGTCGCCGAGCAGCGCCACGGTGTTCACCGGGCCCGAGTGGCCGGGGGGCAGCGGGTGGCCTGGCCCGGCGGAGTTCAGGTCCCAGACCACCACCGCGCCGTCCGCACCGCCGGTCACCGCGCGGTCGCCCGACACGACCAGGCCCTTGATCGCGCCCTGATGCCCCTGCCACGTGCGCAGCGGCGTGCCGTCGGTCCGCCACGACGACAGCACGCCGCGCATGTCGGCGACCACGACCTCGGTGGCGCTCCGGAACGCCAGCGCCGTCACGTGCGCGGGCACGTCGATCCGCCCGGCCTGCCTGCCCTGGCGGTCCCACAGCAGGACCATCCGGTCGCGCCCGCCCGTGGCCAGCACCGCGCCGTCGGGGGACAGGGCGATGCCGTCCGGCGGACTGGTGTGCCCGGTCAGGGGCGGCAGCGGCTGGTTCCAGAGGCTGACGCTCTCGTCGCCGCCCGCCGCGAACCAGGCGCCGTCCGGGCTGAGCGCCGCCACGTAGAACGGGTGCGTGCGGGTGATCAGCCCGGTCAGCCACCCGCCGTCGGGCACGGTCCACCAGCGGATGCTGCCGTCGTCGCTGGTCGAGACGACCTTGGTGCCGGTCGCGTCGAACTGCACCGAGTGCACGCCGCCGACGTGCCTGCGCAGTCCGGACGTCTTCCCGGTCGCGAGCACTCGCAGCACCACCTGGTAGTCGTCTCCGCCGGAAGCAAGCACACGGCCGTCGGGGCTCAGTGCGACCGTGCGGACGGCTGCGCTGTGATCGGCGAACGTGCGCGTGATGCCGTTCTCCACCACCAACGTGCCCTTGTCCCCACCTGCGGCGAGCACGGATCCGTTCAACGAAAGCGCGTGGACTTCGCCGAGTTCGTGCACGACTGTGTTCGTCCGAGTCCAGTCGTCCGTGCGCCACAGCGAGATCAGGCCGTCAGCCGTCGCGACCGCAGCGGTCGATCCGTCCGCCGTGAGCACGAGCACTCGTATCGGCGAGTCGAGGGAGATGGTTCGCAACGGCAGGCGGGTTCTCGTGTCCCACAGGATGATTCGCTTGTCCTCACCTGCGGACACGAGCACCGCGCCGCCTGGCATGAACGCGAGCGCGCGCACGGTGCCGTTGTGCTGCGCCAGGACTGACGGCGAGTCAGAAGAAGAAGGCGACCGCAGCAGCACTGAGTGGTCATCGCCCGCAGTGGCGAAAGTCGAACTGTCCGCGCTGAATGCGATCGCGCGCACCGGTCCGCGGTGGTCCTTCAGCACTGTTCGCGCGGGCTTGTACGCCGCCGTGCTCAACAACGCCCCGCGTGCTTCCGCGGTCGCCGATGTCCGGTAGGCCTCCACGGCGAGTTCTCCGGCGGCATCCGGCCACGACGCGCTGAGGTCCTGCGCCTGCACGGCGATCTGGCGCGACTCGGCGACCTGCTGTTCCCGCACGGCGGCGGTGCCCTGCACGACGGCCACGGACGCCACGGCCAGGCACGCCACCGTCAGCACGGCCAGTGACTTCACCAGCGTGCGCAACCGGCGGGCCTGCTGGTCCGCCGCCTGCCGGGAGGCGCTCTCCTCGTCCAGCGCCGCCTGCAGGAACTCGCGTTCCAGCTCGTTGGACGACATCGGCCACTCGATCCGGCCCGACAGCTCGCGCATCGCGGCGAGCCGGGCACCCCGGTAGAGCTCGCCGGGATCGCGTCCGGCCGCCTGCCACGCCGTCGCTGCGGTGGTGAAGTCGCGGTGCAGCCGCAACGACTCGCGGTCGTCGTCGATCCACTTCCGCAACCGGGGCCACGCGCGCACGAGCGCTTCGTGCGCGAGTTCGACGACGCCGTCCGCGACGACGATCAGCCGTGCGTTCGCGAGCACGTTCACGACGTGTGCGGTGTCAGCCGGCCGGCCTGCGGCCATCACCTCGTCGAGCGGTGCACGTCGTCGTAGGTCGGTCACGTCGTCGTGGGTCTGCACGAGCCTCAACAGCACCGCACGTGCGACGGCTTGCTCTCGGACGGACAGCTCGGCGTAGGTGCTCTCGGCCGTGGCGGCGACGGCACCGGCGACCCCGCCACTCGCGCGGTAACCGTCGAGGGTCAGTCGTCCGCGATCGCGTCTCCGCCACGTCTCCAGCAGCGCGTGGGACAGCAACGGCAGCGCGCCCGGCTGACCTCGCACGTCGGCCATCACGGCCGCGAGCATGTCCGGCTGCACCTTCAGCCCCGCGCGCACGGCCGGTTGCTCGACGGCGGCCCTCAGCTCGTCGTCGGTCATCGGCCCAACGAGTACCTGGGCGTCGCGCAACGCCTCCACCAGCGCGGGCACCGTGGCGCAGTGGCCGAGGAAGTCCGCTCGCACGGTCAGCAACACCCGTTTGCCGTCGTCGAGCAGTGATGCGACGAACGACTCCCGGTCGACCGCGCTGTCGAAGTGGGTGAACAGTTCCTCGAACTGGTCGACCACCACGAGGTCGGCCTGGCCGCCGCGCCAGGTCGTGGGCGTCGCGGTGAGGACGGTCCAGTCCGTCAGCGCCGGCAGCACCCCGGCGTGGACGAGCGAGGACTTGCCCGACCCCGACGGCCCGAACACGCCGACGACGCGCTGCCTCCTGATCCGGCCGACGATGTCGGCGGCCAGTTCGTCGCGTCCGAAGAACCGGTCCGCGTCGCAGATCCCGAACGCCGTCAGCCCGAGGTACGGCGTCGAGTCGTCCTCCCCCTTGGCGGCCTGCCGCCAGCGCTGCTCCCATTGGGCCACATCGCCTTCGCACGCCTGGACGTACGCGAGTGCGACCGCCAGCGACGGCAGCTGTTCTCCCGCCGCGGCTTGAGACAGCGCCGTGGCGGAGTAGTGCGCGCGTTGGGCGAGCGTCCGGTAGTTCGGTGAGCCTGCCTTCTCCCGCAGCTGCCGCAGCTCCCACGCGAACCGCTGGACAGGACCCTCTCCGGGGTCGATCGGCCGCTCTCGTCTGCCCACGCGGACTCCAGTTGATCCGAGTTGATTGAAAAGCTCCCGCGCCACTGCCTGATCAACTCAACCCGCTCTAGACCTGGTGCCGCAACGACTTTCGGGCTGAGCAGGAGTGATGATGACCAGACGCTGGCGCACAGCACTTCTAGTGGCGTTGACGGGCGCGTTGAGCGCGGCGTTGCCCGCGCAGGCACAAGAGGCGGCAGACGACCTGATCCACAGCCGCCCAACGGGTGCGTTCGCGTTGACACCCGACTGGGGTCTGGAGGCCACTGCGGCGAGCCTGCAGACCGCGGTCGGCACCACGACGTCGGTCGCCGCGTTGCTGCGCGACGCCAACCGGGACCTCGCGTCGTGCAACAGCGCGCAGCAGCAGGCGCTCCCGGAGAACTACAGCCGAACGGACTACCCGCTGACGTCCGGGCAGATCCTGCACAGCAACGAGAAGTACTGCTGGGACCCCGGCGACAGCAAGGTCGACTACTGGATCCCGCAGGGCGTCACCGGCTCCGCGGACGCGGACGACGACGGCCTGTGGGGCGAGAACCGCATCCTGCTCGTCAGCTGGCACTACGACGACGCCGCGCCGGACAAGGGCGTGCGCATCTCGTTCGTCGACCTGAAGAACCGCAAGTACCGGCACGTGCTGCTGGTCGAGCCGACCGCGAACGCGAACTACAAGGCCGTGCCGATCCACGCCGGCGGGCTCGCATGGCTGGGCCACTACCTCTACGTCGCCGACACCGACGGTGGCCTGCGGGTGTTCGACGTCGAACGCCTCCTCGAGGTGTCCGACGCGCAGGACAGCATCGGCAAGAGCGGCAGCACCTACTACGCCCACAACTACAAGTACGTGCTGCCGCAGGTCGGCTGGTACCGGCAGAACGTGCGCATCGACTGCGTGCCGAGCGCCTCGCAGCTGTGCTTCTCGTCGTTGTCGCTGGACCGCAGCACCACACCGGACACGCTCGTCGTCGGCGAGTACCGCGACGGCCGCAGCACCGACACCGCCGTCGACGGCGGCCGGGTGGTCCGCTACCGCGTCGACGCGTCGTCCAGGCAACTCGTGCTGACCGACGGCAAGGCCGTGCCGCAGGACGTGGTGACCGTGCCGCGCGGCAACCTCCAGGGCGTCCAGACCTGGGAGGACCGCTACTACCTGGGCCGCAGCTCGAACCGCAACCACAGCTGGATGCACTCCGGTTCCGTCGGCGGCGCCACGGAGACGAAGAGCTGGGCGATCGGTGGCGAGGACCTCTACCACGAGCACGGCACGGGCATCACCGCCGGAAAGCTCTGGACCGTCACCGAACACGCCTGGTCAGAGGACGGCGGCACGTTCATCGACCGGCGAGCGATCTTCGCCGTCCCGCTCAGCTCGATCGGCTGAGCCCACTCGACCTCCGCCTCCTCCGAGGCGGAAAACCGTACAACTGGAGGAATCTTCTATGCGCAAGCTCGTGCTTGCTCTTTCGATGGCCGTTCTGGCCACGGTGGGCGCCATGATGCCCGCCTCCGCATCGGCGGAGGTCACGTCGGTGCAGGCGGTGTCCGAGGTCGGCGCGGCGGCCGACGGCGTCGAGTTCGCCGTCGCCGGCTCGCTGCCGCCCCGCTCCCAGCTGGAGTGCCACTCCTACACGGCCGTCGAGATCTGCTACGAGAAGGGCGGCGACCACTGGTGGGTGCAGGACCAGGACAGCTCTGACAACGCCTCGGCCGGTGTGTACTGGGAGAACATGCGCGGCGGCTCGCTCTACCGCAGCGGCTTCTGCATCTCCAGCCTCGGCAACGGCAACTGGGGCCAGTGCAACAAGAACTACTACGAGGACAGCGTGCTGAACGGCTTCCCGTGCACCTGGAACCGCAGCACGGGCGGCGACATCGTGTGCTCGTCGTCCGGCTACCGCTACCAGTGATGAGGAAGCGACTGGTCGCTCTCGCGGCGGCGTCCGCCTTCGTCAGCGTCCTCGCACCGGGCACGGCCTCGGCCGCACCCGACTGGGAGGTCGACTACGGGGTCAAGGGCACCCCACCGGCGGACGTCGTGTGCGCCAACCAGATGGACAAGGCCTGGGTCTGCTACGAACGGGGTGGCGACCGCTGGTGGGTGCGTGACAACGCGCAGGACGGCATGTCGGCCCTCGTGCAGTGGTTCAACTACCGCGACGGCTCGCTCTACCGCCGCGGGCGCTGCATCAACAGCCACGAGGCCGGCACCTGGGCGTCGTGCAACAAGAACTACTACGAGGACAGCAGGCTGACCGGCTTCCAGGGTGCCTGGGACCGCGGCGATGAGGGCTCCGTTCCGGTGTTCTACGAGACGGAGTGGCAGTTCCAGTGAGCTGGTGGCGCGACCCGGAACGGTGCCGGGCCACGCCACTAGGACTGGTACTTGACCAGTAGTTCGACGGCCTCGTCGACGTCGTCCGTGACGAGGATCCACTGCTCTGCCTCCCGGCCCGCCGCGAGCTTCTGCACCAGCGGCGCGGCCGGGACCTCGTCCGTCCAGAACGCCTTGCCCAGGAACACCATGGGAGCGGCGGGGCCGACGCTGCCGTAGTAGTTCTGCGTGAAGTCCTGGAAGACCTCCTGGACCGTGCCCGCCTTGCCCGGCGTGTAGACGATGCCGCCGGTCGCGATGGTCAGCAGGCCCTCCTCGCGCACCGAGTTGGCGAAGTACTTCGCGTGCAGCTCGCAGGCCGGGTTGGGCGGCTCGTGGCCGTAGAACCAGGTCGGGATGCCGATCGTGCGCGGGGTGTCGAAGTGCGGGAGCTCCGGGAACGCCGCCAGCCAGCGGCCGATCGACTCGTCGTCGCCGCCGAACGACGGCGCCTGCGCGAGGGCGTCGAGGACACCGGGATCGGCCTCGCCGAGCCGCACGCCGAGCGGCACGGCCTCCATCGCACCCGGTCCGCCGCCGGTCAGCACCGTGAAGCCCGACCTGCCCAGCGCGGCGCCGAGCTCGACCGCGTCGCGGTAGCCGGCCGAACCCCTGGCCAGCGCGTGGCCGCCCATGACCGCCACCGGTGAGCCCGTCAGGATCTCGTCGAGGGCCTCGGTGATCGAGTGGTCGTGCAGGCGTTCGGCCAGCGCGTGCAACGGGTCGGGGTGGTGGCCCTGCCGCTTGCTGTGCTTGTAGATCACCGCGTCCGGGGTGTTCGCGTACGACTTCGGGTCGGCCGGGTCGAAGCCCTCGAACAGCTCCGCCGGCGTGTAGAGCGACGACCGGTACACGTCGTAGGGCAGGTCCGGGATCACCGGGAAGATCAACGCTCCCGCCGCCTCCGCCCGCCGCTGCATGCTCTCGCTGAGGGTGCACCCGAGCAGTAGCGCCCCGTCCAAGGGCACCCGCACGTCCTCGCGAGTGAGGTCAAGCCCGATGATGACGGCTTTGCGCAGGTCAGGCTGTGCCCGAAGCTGGTCGAGGCCGGTGATTTCGATCCGCACGGGAAAAAGACTAAGCCTCGGGCGAACCAGAGGGCCCCGGGATCCGAATGAGTAGTGGGAACCAAGGTCCGCTCGCCACCCCGACGAGCGGCCCCTCGTGCCGCGCTGCCCAGGAAAGGTTCCCCGCAATGGTTGTCGAACAGCTGACCGGCTGCGCCGCCCGTGGCGCCCGAGTGGTGGATCCCCACCGCGTCGAGTACCTGGACTGCGGTGGTTACGGAGTCCCGCTGCTGGGCCACGCCCACCCCGAGGTCGTGCGTGCCGTGGTCGGCCAGGTGCGCAGGCCGTCCCTGCTGGACCGCCTGATGCTCGACCTGGTCACGCCCAACGGCCTCGACCACATCCACACCTTCGCATCGGCCTCCGAAGCGGCCCAGTTCGCCGTGGCCCTCGCACAGGCCAACGGCCGCCCTCGCGTCCTGAGCACAGGCGACGTCCCGTACGGCGGCATCGATTCGTTACGCGCCACCCTCGCATCCGGCCCACCAGCGTGCGTGATGGTGGAACCGGTCCGCGGCGTCGCGTGCCCACCCGACGGCTACCTGAGCGCCGTGGCCGAGGTGTGCCGCGAGCAGGGAGCCCTGCTGGTGGTCGACGAGACCCGTTCGGGCCTGGGCCGCCTCGGCGTCTGGTGGGGCGTGGACCTCGACGAGGTGACGCCGGACATCATGCTGGTGGGCGAGGGCCTGTCCGGCGGCGTGCTCCCGATCGCCGCCGTCGTGGCCTCGGCCGCCGTCGAGGTGCCGCTGTGGCGCGGCCACGACGCCGTGTCACCCCTGGCCTCCGCCGCCGTCAACGCCTGCCTGCGCGTCATCGCCTCCGAAGGCCTGGTCGAACGGGCCAGGCTCCTGGGCGACGAGCTGCTGTACGGCCTGCGGGCCGTGGTGGCGGGCAAGGCGCACGCGTCGGGCCGCGGCCTGCTGCTCGGCGTGGAGCTGCCGGACAAGCAGGCGGCCGACGTGTTCACCGGCGAGCTGCTGCGGCTGCGGGTGCTCGCCGACTTCCGCGGGCGGACGGTGAGCTTCACGCCTCCGGCCGTGATGTCGGCGGCGGACGCCGGGTGGATGGTGGAGGCGGTGGGCCGGGCGGCCGCGAAGATCTGACGGACCGGCCTGCTCGTGCTACTTGCCGGGCTCCCACGCCAGGACGTCCAGCACGAGCAGGTCACCGGTCTTCACCTCGGTGAGCCGGACGCGGGCGAACGTCCTGCCGTTGGTCTTCACGCAGAAGGTGGCGTCGGGAGCGACGGCCTGGCCGCTCACCGAACCCTTGTACCCGGCGCTGACGCAGTCCTCCAGGGTCGCGTCCGCCTTGGCCGGAGCCAGGTCTTCGCGTGCGCTGAGGCTGTAGCCGTCGTAGGACAGGTCGTACCTCTCGTCCCTCTGGTTCGTCCTCACCGCGCCCCAGTCCAGTGCGGTGGAGTCGAGGTCCACCCCGTAGCCCTGGGTGAGCTGAACCGGCCTGTCCCCGCTGGTCCGCTTGACGCCGGGCGCTTGCTGAGGTGGCGGGGAGGTGGTGGTCGCGGGGGCGGTCGAGGATCCGGTCGTGGTGGTGGGACCGGACGGCGTCGTGCCGGAGGCCTGGCCGGGAACGTCCGTCACGGCGCGGGTGGCGACGACCGTGACCGCCGCCGTCCCCGCGATGATCCCGACGACCGCCAGCAGGACCACCCCGTCGACCGGTTTGCCGAACCTCGCGACCACCAGGCCCGCGCCGATCAGCAACGCGACGACACCGATCACCAGTGCCGCCGTCGACGCCGAACCGGACAACACCGTCACGATCGCCGAGACGTCGGCGATCAGGCTGACGGGCAGCAGCCACTGCCAGCCGCGGTTGCTCTCGTTCTCGCTCAGAAGATCACCGTCTGGTTGCCGTGCACCAGCACCCGGTCCTCCAGGTGCCACCGCAGCCCGCGCGCCAGCACGACCTTCTCGATGTCCCGCCCCTTGCGCACCATGTCCGCGACCGAGTCGCCGTGGTGCACGCGCAGCACGTCCTGCTCGATGATCGGGCCCGCGTCCAGGTCGGCCGTCACGTAGTGGCACGTCGCGCCGACCAGCTTCACGCCGCGGCGGTGCGCCTGGTGGTACGGGCGGGCGCCGATGAACGACGGCAGGAAGCTGTGGTGGATGTTGATCGTGCGGCCGGACCAGGCCGCGCAGAGCTCCGGCGGCAGGATCTGCATGAAGCGGGCCAGGACCACGGCGTGCGGGTCGTGCTTCTCCACCAGGGCGCGCAGTTCCGCGAACGCCGCCTGCTTGCCCTCGGGGTTGTTCGCCGGGAACGGCACGTGGTGGAACGGGATGCCGTGCGCGCGCGTGATGTCGCCCAGCTCGGGGTGGTTGCCGATCACGGCGGACACCTCGACGTCCAGCTCGCCGGTCGAGACCCTGGCCAGCAGGTCGTACAGGCAGTGGCCCTCCTTCGACACGAGGATCACCACGCGCTTGCGGGAGCCCGTGTCGGTCACCGTCCACGTCGACTGCGCGCCCAGGCCGGCGGCCACCTCGGCGAACTGCGTGCGCAGCTCGTCCACGCCGAACGGCAGGGAGTCCGCGCGCACTTCCTGGCGCGTGAAGAACCAGCCCGTCTCGGGGTCGGTGTGGTAGGCGGCCTCGACGATCCAGCCGCCGTTGTCCGCGAGGAACGACGAGATCCTCGCGATGATGCCGGTGCGGTCCGGGCAGCCGAAGGTGATCACGTAGCGACGTTCAGGCGATGACACGCAGCAGGAGTATTCACGCCCTGGGCAGCGCCGCCAACAGCGACTCGTCGCCCGTCACGATCGCGTGACCCGGCCGGCCCCACAGCGCGCGGTAGACCGCGTCGGCGGTGCCGGCGAGGGTGACGTCCGCGTCGACGGCCGAGTCGAGCACGCCCGTCACGACGAGGGGCTCACCGGCCGCCAGCCAGACCTCCCACGTGCGGCCCGCGTCGGCGGCGTGCACCAGCAGCTTGCCCGTCCTCTCGATCACCTGGCCGCGCTCCAGCTGGCGGGGCGCCATCACGGTCAGGTACTCGTCGATGCCGTCGGCGGCGAACTCCGAGCCGAACAGCAGCGTCGGCGGTTCGTGACCGGTCGCGATCTCCGCGTCGAGGCGGTGGACCGACGTCTCGTGGGCCTGCCTGCGCGCCCAGAAACCGGCTCGCTGCGGGCCCTGGAACGTCCACGACGGACTGTCGGGGGACACCGACCGCAGCCGGGAGACGAGCAGCGACGACCCGCTGTCCCACCAGGCGAGCGCCTCGTCCCAGTCCTGGGGCGCCTCCGGCCACGCGGGCCTGCCGGCGACGGGTGCGGTGACGACGGCCTCCGCCGCCCACGTGTGCACCTCGGCCATGTGCCGCACGAGGTCCAGCACCGTCCACTCGGGACAGGTGGGAACCGGGGCGTCCTGGCCGGCCTGAACGGCGGCCGAACGCATCGCCGACGCCTGCTTCTCGATCTCCGCGACGAAGTCCACGAAACCCACCCTAGGGTGCGACGGCCGCCCATTCGAGCGTGATTTCGCCGAGCCGCCAACGCCGCCGGTCGTCGAGCACGGGCCAGCCGCGTTCGACCAGCAGCCGCGCCGACTCCACCCACCGCGCGCGGGGGCCGAACGGCGCGAACGGCGCCGCGGTCGCCCAGCACGCGTCCAGCTCGGTGAGCAACAGGTGCACGCGCTCGCCCGGCACGTTCTTGTGGATCAGCGCCTTGGGCAGCCGCTCGGCGAGGTCGGACGGCGTCTCGATCCCCGAAGGCTTGCAGGCCAGGGTGAACGTCCGAGGCCCTTCCGACGACAACGTCACCCACGTGCACCGGCGGCCGATCTCGTCGCACGTCCCCTCGACGACCAGGCCGCCGGGGGCCATGCGCGAGAGCATGGTGTCCCACGCCTCGAAGGCCTGCTCTTCGGTGTACTGGCGCAGCACGTTGAACGCGCGCAACAACACCGGCCGCGCCCCGGCCAGCTCGAAGCCGCCTCGCCGGAAGTCCAGCAGCGGCGGGTCCGAGACGGCCTTGCCCGCGTCCACCCGGTCCTGGTCGATCTCCAGGCCGAGCACGCGCACGTCGGGACGCACGGAACGCAGCCGGGAGGCCATCTCGACGGTCGTGATCGGCGACGAGCCGTACCCGAGGTCGACCACGAGCGGGTCGGCGGCGTCCGCCAGGAACCGCGACAGCGTGCCGGTCATCCACCGGTCGACCCGGCGCAGGCGGTTCGGGTTGGTCGTGCCGCGCGTCGGCAGGCCGAGCGCACGGGCCCGGCCCGCGGCTAGGCGCGGTTTGCGAGCCATTCGGAGGTGAACTCGCTCTCCTTGTCGAGCAGCACGGCGACCTGCTCGGCGATCAGCTTCTCGAGCTTGCCGCCCAGCAGCGGGATGCTCACCTTGACCTCGCCGGTGAGGGTGGTCCTGGAGCCGGAGCCGTTGTCCAGGACGGTGAACGCGCCCTCGAGGCGGCCGGGCACGCCGTTGACCGCCACCTCGACCGTGCCGGCGCCCGCGGCCCACGTCTCGGTGCGCTGGATCACCAGGTCGCCGCCGAGCGCCGCCTTGACCGCCGACGGCAGGTGCTCGGCGGGGACGCCCTGCTTGAGCTGGTACGACGTCCGCTCGTCGGTCTTGTCGAACGAGATGAGCGCGGCGTTGTCGCCGCCGATGGCGGCCAGCCGGTCCCGCAGATAGGTCTCGTCCACCATCGCGGCGAAGACCTTCTCCGCCGAATGGGGTGACGTGGTGTGGTGCTCGATGCGGCGTGCCATGTCGCGGAGGCTACCGTTGACGTCCGTGACCACCACGCAGTCCGTACCTCTGGCCGAGCGCACGACGCTCCGACTCGGTGGGCCTGCCGCTCGGTTCGTCCACGCCACGACCGCCTCTGAGCTGGTCGAAGCCGTGCGAACAGCCGACGCCGACGACGACGAGAAGGTCCTCGTGCTCGGCGGCGGGTCCAACCTCGTGATCTCCGACGGCGGCTTCGACGGCACGGTCGTGCACGTCGCCACCAAGGGTTTCCGGCTCGACCCGCTGGGCGGAGGCATCGTCCAGTTCACCGTCGAGGCCGGCGAGGAGTGGGACGCGGTCGTCGCCGAGGCGGTCGCGCAGGGCCTCGGCGGGCTCGAGTGCCTGTCGGGCATCCCCGGTCTCAACGGCGCCACGCCCGTGCAGAACGTCGGCGCGTACGGCGTCGAGATCTCCCAGGTGCTGCAGTCGGTCGACATCCTCGACCGCCGCAGCGGCAAGGTGCACCAGGTGCCCGCCGCGAAACTCGGCCTCGCCTACCGCGGCAGCGTGCTGAAGAACACGGACAACGCCGTCGTGCTGCGCACCCGGTTCTCGCTCACCGCCGGCGGCATGTCCGCGCCGATCCGCTACGGCGAGCTGGCGCGCGTCCTCGGTGTGGCGCAAGGTGATCGCGTTCCGGCGGACGAGGCCCGCAAGGCGGTGCTGGAGCTGCGCCGCGGCAAGGGCATGGTGCTCGACCCCGCCGACCACGACACGTGGAGCGCGGGCTCGTTCTTCACCAACCCGATCCTCGACGACTCGACGTTCGCGGGCGTGCTGATCCGCATCGCCGAACGCCTCGGCTCCGACGTCGACGTGCCGAGCTACCCCGCGGGCCACGGTCAGCGGAAGCTCTCCGCGGCCTGGCTGATCGAACGCGCGGGGTTCCGCAAGGGCCACCAGGGCCCCGGCGGCCGGGTGTCGTTGTCCGGCAAGCACACCCTGGCTCTGACCAACCGCGGCGGCGCCTCCACCGAGGACCTGCTCGACCTGGCGCGCGAGGTGCGCGACGGCGTGCGGTCGGCGTTCGGCGTCGAGCTGCACCCGGAACCCGTTTTCGTAGGCGTCCAGCTCTGAGTCCGTTCAGCCCCGAGTCCGTTCAGCCCTAAGTCCGTTCAGGTGACTGCATGTGACGAACCGCTACCCCGCGTGTTTCATTGAGGTAGAGGGAACGGAGGTCGCCATGAGCTACCTCGACGAGAACGCGAGAGCGGTCATCAGGCCGGTCAAGCGCATGGTGGAGGACGAGTTCCTCTCCCGGCCGGGCGTGATCGGCGTCGACATCGGCGAGAAGGTCACCGGTGGCCTTCCGACGGGCCGCGCGGCGATCGTGGTCTACGTGTGCGCCAAGGGACCCTGCCACCCGCGGCAGATCCCGCGCGAGGTGGGCGGCGTCCTGACCGACGTCGTCGCCGAGTCGATCGTGCTGCACCGCGCCATGGTCGCCCGCGCCGCCGAATCCGTTGTGGCGGAACGGTATCCGGTGCTGCGCGGCGGGATCAGCATCGGCCCGGCGCGGACGTTCCGGGTCGTGCCGCCGGAGGTGCCGAAGGCAGGCGAGTACGTGATCGCGGGCACGCTCGGCGCGTTCGCCGCCACCCGCGACGAGCACAGGAAGGTGCTGGGGCTCACCACGTTCCACGTCGGGTGCGTCGACGACTCGTGGTCGGTGGGCGACGAGTTCGTGCATCCGTCCAGAGTGGACGGTGGGGTGCCGGGCGCCGACCTGGTCGCGGTGCTGGACCGCGCGGCGCTCGCGGGATCGGTGTCCGCGGCCGGGCTGCGGATGGGTGCCAGGCCGTTCCGCGCGGAGGTCGTCGACATCGGCGCGGTGACGGGGAGCGCTCGGGCCGAGGTCGGCTCCACCGTGCGCAAACGCGGCCGCACCACCGGGCTGACGTACGGAGTGATCACGTCGACGGACGCGACGGTCCGCCTCGACTTCGGCCCCGGCATCGGTGTCCGGACGTTGCGCGACCAGATCCGCGTGTACTCGTCGGAACGCTTCGGCGACCACGGCGACAGCGGCGCGGTGCTCGTGGACGCGGACAACCGGGTGGTCGGCCTGTACGTGGCCGGCAGCGGCTCGACGGGGTTCGCGAACCCCGTCGAACCGGTCCTGCGTCAGCTCGACGTGGAGTTGCTCACTCCCGGTGTACCCGAGTCGCGGAGGCCTGGGCGCGGGGCTTGAGCACGATCTCGTCCAGGTTCACGTGCGACGGCCGCGTGACCGCGAACGCGATGACGTCCGCCACGTCGTCGGCGGTGAGCGGCGTGAGGCCCTGGTAGACCTTGGCCGCGCGCTCGGTGTCGCCGCCGAACCTGTTGGCGGAGAACTCGGTCTCGACCATGCCCGGCAGGACTTCGGTGACCCGCACCGGCTGGCCCAGCAGCTCGCCGCGCAACGTCCGGTGCAGCGCCGACTGCGCGTGCTTCGCGCTCGTGTAGCCGGATCCGTTGTCGTACGCGTCACGTGCCGCGACGGAAGTCACGGACACGATGTGCCCGTCACCGGACGCGATCAGTTTGGGGATGAACGCCTTGGTGACCAGCAGGGTGCCGAGGACGTTCGCCTCCCACATCCAGCGCCATTCCTCGGGACTTCCCTCCGCGACGGTCGAAAGCCCACGCGCTCCGCCCGCGTTGTTCACGAGGACGTTGGCGTGGGGTACCCGGTCGGCGAAGGCCGCGACGGAGGTCTCGTCGGTGACGTCCAACTCGATGGCCGTCCCGTCGATGTCCTTCGCGATAACGTGGAGAAGGTCCAGACGACGTGCGCCGAGCACGACGTGGAACCCCTCGGCGGCCAGCCGCCGCGCGGTGGCCTCGCCGATGCCCGCGCTAGCTCCGGTCACTACTGCGACAGGTCGATTCACGACCCCGATCGTAGGCGGCCGAACAGCGTGTGACCGACGTCACTCGCACCACCCGGTCGTGTTGGACGTCCTGTCTGTGGGAGGTCGAAACCGTGAAGAGAACACTTGTCGCGCTGGTCGCCGGGCTGACGCTGCTGACCGGCTGCTCGAGTGTCGAGGCGGGGTCACCGAAGGCGGACAGCTCGTTACCGTCCGTGAAGGTCACCCTGTCGCCGGTCGACGGCACCAAGGACGTGCAGGTCACGACCCCGGTGCAGGTCACGGTGGTGGACGGCAAGATCGAGTCCGTCGCGGTGAAGTCGCCGGAGGGCAAGGACGTCAAGGGCACGCTGACCGAGGACAGGTCGGGCTGGACGACCGCCGAGCCGCTGGGCTACGGCAAGACGTACAGCTACTCCGGCAAGGTCGTCGGCACCGACGGCAAGCCCGTCGAGCTGAAGGGCTCGTTCACCACCGTCGCGCCCGGCTCGCAGACCCGCGCGACGCTCTGGCCGTCCGACAACCAGACCGTCGGCGTCGCGGCGCCGATCATGGTCAAGTTCGAGTCGCCGGTCGAGGACAAGGCGACCGTCGAGAAGGCCCTCAAGGTCACCAACTCGGCGAACGTCACCGGCTCGTGGGCCTGGCTCAGCGCCCAGGAGGTGCACTACCGGCCGGAGAAGTACTGGCCCGCCAACACCACGGTCAAGGTCGAGGCGAAGCTCTACGGCGTCAACTACGGCGGCGGCGCGTTCGGCAAGGCCGACGTGACCAGCGACTTCACCGTCGGCCGCAACCAGGTCGTGAAGATCGACAACCCGACGCACCGGCTCAAGGTGTTCCGCGACGGCCAGCAGACCGCCGACTACCCGGCGTCGTTCGGCAAGGACGCCGACCCCGAGCTCACCACGCCGAACGGCACGTTCGTCGTCATGTCGAAGCACGACACGTTCTCGTTCGACAACCCGCGCTACGGCTACACCAACGTCGTGAAGAAGTGGGCCGTCCGGTTCTCCAACCACGGCGAGTTCATCCACGAGAACAACGACAACGCGGGCAACATCGGCAGCAACAACACCTCGCACGGCTGCGCGAACCTGCTGGAGGCCGACGCGAAGGCGTACTTCGACTCGGCGCTGGTCGGCGACCCCGTCGAGGTGACCGGCTCGATCACCACGCTGCCGGCCCAGTTCGACTGGTACGACTGGCAGATCCCGTGGGAGCAGTGGAAGGGCAAGTCCGCCGTCAAGTAGGGCGTGCGGGAATGCGTCCCCCGGCCAGGTCGTTTGCGCATGTGTGCATCTGACACACGTGACGGCGGCCGGCGGGGGACGACTGGCCGTCCGTGAATCAGGTCCGGACGGCGCGCCGCCGGTGGTCCTCGTCCACGGCTGGGCGCAGACGGGTGCCGTCTGGAACCTCCCCGGCTTCCGCGCCTACGCCGTCGACCTGCGCGGACACGGCGAGTCCGACGACTTCGGCGACTACCGGGACTCCGCCCGGTGGGCCGCGGACCTCGAGGCCGTGCTCCGCCACACCGGGCCTGCAACGGTCGTCGGGTGGTCCTACGGCGGGCTCGTGATCACCGACTACCTGCGCTTCCACGGCACCGCGGGCATCGACGCGCTGGTGTTCGTGAGCGCCATCACCGAGATCGGCCGCGGTCGCCCGGGAGGCGCCACGGGCCCCGTGATGCGCGCCGCGCTGCCCGGTGCGATCACCGACGACGAGGTGCTCGCGACGTTCTGCCGGGCCATGGCCCCTGGTCTGCCTGCTGAGACGGTCGGCGAACTCACAGCCGCCGCGACGTCGGTGAGCCATAAGGTGCGAGGTGAGCTGTTCCGCAGGGATGTGGGCAGCGCTGACGTGCTGACCGCCGTCGACGTGCCGACCTTGGTGGTGCACGGAACTCAAGACGAGGTGGTGGCCCCTGCCGCCGCCGAGTACTCCGCCGACCTGATCCCCGGAGCCGAGTTGAGCCTGTATCCCGACACAGCGCACGCGCCCTTCCTCGAACAGCCGGAGCGGTTCGCCCACGACCTGGCGCGGGTCGCCCGGTGAAGCGCGTCGCGGTGCTCTCGGTGCACACCTCGCCGCTCGAACAGCCCGGCACGGGTGATGCGGGCGGGATGAACGTCTACATCGTCCAGACGGCCACTCGAATGGCCCAGCGGGGCGTCGAGGTGGAGATCTTCACGCGTGCCACGTCGTCCGAGCTGCCGCCGGTGGTCGAGCTGGCGCCGGGCGTGCGCGTCCGCAACGTCGCCGCGGGCCCGTTCGAGGGGCTCGGCAAGGAGGAGCTGCCGGGTCAGCTCTGCGCGTTCACGGCCGGTGTCCTGCGCGCGGAGGCACGCCACGAGCCCGGCTACTACGACGCGATCCACTCGCATTACTGGCTGTCGGGGCAGGTCGGCTGGCTGGCGCGGGAACGCTGGGGGGTGCCGCTCGTGCACACCGCCCACACGCTGGCCAAGGTGAAGAACCTGGCGCTGGCCGAGGGCGACGCGCCGGAGCCCAGGATGCGGGTGATCGGCGAGGAGCAGGTCGTCGCCGAGTCGGACCGGCTCGTGGCGAACACCGACATCGAGGCCAGTGAGCTGATCAAGCTCTACGACGCCGAACCGTCCAAGGTCGCCGTGGTTCCGCCCGGAGTGGACCTCGACCGGTTCACGCCCGGCGACCGGCGCGCGGCCCGGCGGTCGCTCGGCATCCCGCAGGACGCGGTCGTGCTGGCGTTCGTCGGCAGGATCCAGCCGTTGAAGGCCCCCGACGTGCTGCTGCGAGCCGCCGCGGAGATGCTGGTGCGCGATCCGGGGCTGCGGGCGAGGCTCGTGGTGCTGATCGTCGGCGGGCCGTCGGGCAGCGGGACGGAACGGCCGAAGGCGCTGGAGGAGCTGGCCGCACAGCTGCGGATCGCGGACGTGGTGCGCTTCCTGCCGCCGCAGCCGGGGCCGGCGCTCGCCGAGGTCTACCGGGCGGCGGACCTGGTGGCGGTGCCGAGCCACAACGAGTCGTTCGGGCTGGTGGCCCTGGAGGCCCAGGCCTGCGGGACGCCGGTGGTCGCGGCGGCCGTCGGCGGGCTGCCGGTCGCCGTCGACGACGGGATCTCCGGGGTGCTCGTGCACGGCCACGAGCCGGGCGAGTGGGCCGCGGCGATCACCGGGGTGGCGCTGCCGCGGCGGGAGCACCTGGCGAGCAACGCCGTGGGCCATGCGCGACGCTTCTCGTGGGACCGCACGACTGACTCCCTGCTGGCGGGGTACCAGGAGGCGGCAGACGTGTTCCGCCGGGAGGTTTTCGCTTGAGCGTCGACGCTGTGATCAAAGGGTTCCTGGACGAGCGGGAGCTGGAGTACGACCGGCGCGAGCCGGGGAAGTTCTTCGTGACCCTGCCGGGCACCAAGAAGCTGCAGACCAACGTGTGGCTGGTCGAGACGACGCACGCGCTGCTGGTCGAGGCCTTCGTGTGCCGGCGGCCGGACCAGTCGTTCGAGGACGTCTACCGGTTCCTGCTGCGCCGCAACGCACGGCTCTACGGCGTGCACTACACGATCGACGCCGAGGGTGACATCCACCTGGTCGGCCGGGTCGGGAAGCACGCCGTGACGCCCGACGAGCTCGACCGCGTGCTCGGGCAGGTGCTGGAGGCCGCGGACGGCGACTTCAACCCGCTGCTCGAGATCGGGTTCGCCGACGCGATCCGCCGGGAGTGGGCGTGGCGGGTGTCGCGCGGCGAGTCGCTCGCGAACCTGCAGGCGTTCCAACATCTCGTTTCGGAGTAGCCGGCAACTCGTTTCGGCCTACGCGGCAACTCCGCACGTGCTCCGTCCCGTCCGAACAGCATGCGTAGACCAGTGCTGTGGGTGGGAGTCGCGTTGCTGGCCCTGGTTTCGACGGGGTGCAGCAACAACACGAGCGGGAGCGGGACGTCGGCGAAGGACGCCGCCGCACCGCAGGTGGCGCAGCAGAAGGCGCCGCAGCAGCAGGAGAACAAGAACACCGGGCAGGCCGCCGTGCAGCCGGTGCAGGAGCAGGAACGGCAGCTGGTGCGCACGGCGACCGTCGACCTGCGCAGCGACGACGTGCTCAAGGCGATCGGTCAGATCAAGGACCGGGCGCAGGCCGTCGGCGGGTTCGCGGGGCAGGAGAACTCGACGAAGAGCTCCGGGTCCGTGACCGTGCGGGTGCCTTCCGCCGAGCTGGACCGGATCGTGCGCGACCTGTCGAGCGTCGGTGAGGTGACGCGCAGCGAGGTGCGCAGCGAGGACGTCACCGACCAGCTCGTGGACGTCGAGGCGCGCATCGCGACGCAGAAGGCCAGCGTCGACCGGTTGCGGGTGCTGTTCGAGCGCGCGGGGACGACGGCCGAGATCGCGCAGGTCGAGAGCGAGCTGACGAAGCGGCAGTCCGAGCTGGAGTCGATGCAGCGGCGCAGCGAGTCGCTGAAGGGCAAGGTCGCTCTCGCGACGCTGACGGTGCAGGTCGCGACCGTACCGATCGTGCCGCCGAAGCCGGAGGAGGCCGGGTTCCTGAGCGCGCTGGCCGGTGGCTGGGACGCGCTGCTCGCCGTGCTGGGCGGGATCCTGGTCGCCGTCGGCGCGGTGCTGCCGTTCGCGGTGGCGCTGGGAGTGCCCGCGGCGGTGGTGGTCTACCTGCTCCGCCGCCGGAGGCGTGTCACCCGGATGAACGAAGCAGCGTGATCACTCTCTATTGAGAGTGTGCCCTTGTTGATCGCGGAACGGCTCGGGAGAGAGGGGGAGTCGCATCGAGCCGTCCCGCGTCAAAGGTCCCCGCTGCTGTGGATCCGTGGACGGGGGGAGCCTCCGGATCCCAAGCGGGCCGCGCGATCCGACGGGGGAAGACGAACCGCGCATGTGCCTCGCGCTCGTCGAGTAAGCGTGGGAGCCGACTCGCGGAGGCGGTATCAACTTCCCAGATACATCCTTGCGATCACAAGTGATTGTATTGCTCCATTCGAGTGTATTTAGTCGCGCTAAGTAACGCGTCTGTAGCGATCATGCGACCTTGACCCACCCGGTGGGCTGGATCACGATGAGCCCACAGGCTGGGTGTACAGCGAGTGAATGAGGTCGCCGCATGGTCTTTCGCAGTCCGTTTCCCGACGTCGAGATCCCGGACGTGTCGCTGCACCAGCTGTTGTTCGGCGACGTCGCCGACCGTGCGGACCGGGTTGCGCTGATCGACGGCATGTCCGGTGCGTCGATGACGTACGGCCAGCTCGCCGGTGCCATCGACCGCATGGCCGCCGCCCTCGCCGCGCGCGGCATCGGCAAGGGCGACGTGGTGGGCATCCTGAGCCCGAACACGCCCTACTACGCCGTCGTGTTCCACGGCATCCTGCGCGCGGGCGCCACCGCCACCACGATCAACGCGCTCTACACGGCCGACGAGGTCGCGCACCAGCTGCACGACGCGGGCGCGAAGATGCTGTTCACGGTCTCCGTGCTGCTGCCCAACGCCGCTCCGGGCGCCGCGAAGGCCGGCGTCACCGACGTCGTCGTGCTGGACGGCGCCGAGGGCTACCCGTCGCTGCCGGAGCTGCTGGCCAACTCGCACCCGGTGCCCGAGGTCGAGATCAACGCGGCCGAGGACGTGGCGGTGCTGCCCTACTCCTCCGGCACGACCGCCCTGCCCAAGGGCGTGATGCTGACGCACCGCAACCTGGTCGCGAACCTCGTGCAGTGCGACCCGATCATGGCCGACGTCGGGGCGCACACGCGGATCCTCGCCGTGCTGCCGTTCTTCCACATCTACGGCATGCAGGTGCTGATGAACAGCGGCCTGTACATCGGCGGTGTCGTCGTGACGCTGCCGAGGTTCGAGCTGCCGGAGTTCCTGCGGGTCATCGCGGAGTACAAGACCGACCGCGTCTACATCGCCCCGCCGGTCGCCGTCGCCCTGGCCAAGCACCCGATCGTCGACAACTACGACCTCTCCCCGCTCAAGACGCTGTTCTCGGGAGCGGCGCCGCTGGACGAGGACCTGGCCGCCGCGGTGCGCAAGCGCATCGGCTGCCGCGTCGTGCAGGGCTACGGCATGACGGAGATGTCGCCGGTCAGCCACGCCATCCCGGACGGCCGCGACGACATCTCGGTCGGCACCGTCGGCGTGATCATCCCGAACCTGGAGTGCCGCCTGGTCGACCCCGCCTCCGGCGAGGACGTCGGCGTGGGCGAGCGCGGCGAGCTGTGGTGCAAGGGCCCGAACGTCATGAAGGGCTACCTGAACAACCCCGACGCCACCGCCGCCACCCTCGACGCCGACGGCTGGCTGCACACCGGTGACGTCGCCGTGATCGACGCGGACGGCATCGTCTCGATCGTCGACCGCGTCAAGGAGCCCATCAAGTACAAGGGCTACCAGGTCCCGCCGGCCGAGCTGGAGGCCGTGCTGCTGACCCACGACGAGATCGCCGACGCGGCGGTCATCGGCGTGAAGGACGCGGACGGCGAGGAGGTCCCGAAGGCGTTCGTGGTGCGCCAGCCCACCTCGTCCATCGACGCGGACGCCGTGATGGCGTTCGTGGCGGCGAACGTGGCCCCGCACAAGAAGGTCCGGGTCGTGGAGTTCATCGAGGCGATCCCGAAGTCGGCCGCGGGCAAGATCCTGCGCAAGGACCTCAGGGCCCGCGAACAGGCCTGATCGAGCGAACGACGAACGCCCCGGCGGAACGCCGCCGGGGCGTTCCCGTCGGGATCGGCGTCCGCACCGGCGAGCAACATGGCGTGGATCACGCCGACCTGCCGGGGTACGGCGAGAGGGGCGGCATGGCAGGCTAACCGCCATGTCTGTCGGAACCTTGGTGCTGCTCCGCCACGGCGAGAGCACGTGGAACGCGGAGAACCTGTTCACCGGATGGGTGGACGTTCCCCTGTCGGAGAAGGGCGAGCGGGAGGCCCGCCGCGGCGGCCAGCTGCTGCGCGAGGCCGGCGTCCTGCCGGAGATCCTGCACACCAGCCTCATGCGCCGCGCGATCATGACCGCGAACCTGGCGCTCGACGCCGCCGACCGGCACTGGATCCCGGTCCGCCGCGACTGGCGCCTCAACGAGCGCCACTACGGCGCCCTGCAGGGCAAGAACAAGAAGCAGACGCTGGAGGAGTTCGGCGAGGAGCAGTTCATGCTCTGGCGCCGCTCCTACGACACCCCGCCGCCGCCCATCGAGCCCGGCTCGGAGTTCAGCCAGGACGCCGACCCGCGCTACGCGGACCTCGGCCCCGACCTGCCGCTGACCGAGTGCCTGCTCGACGTCGTGAAGCGCATGATCCCGTACTGGGAGTCGTCGATCGTGCCGGACCTGCGCACCGGCAAGACCGTGCTCGTGGCCGCCCACGGCAACTCGCTGCGCGCGCTCGTGAAGCACCTCGACGGCGTCTCGGACGAGGCCATCGCGGGGCTGAACATCCCGACCGGCATCCCGCTGCGCTACGACCTCGACGAGGACCTGAAGCCCCTCAAGCCGGGCGGCGAGTACCTCGACCCCGACGCCGCGAAGGACGCCATCGCGGCAGTGGCGAACCAGGGCAGGTAACTCACTTTCCGGGAAATGCACGCGTGTACCGATTGCCGGTGCGCGCGTGCATTTCTCGTTCGCCGGCGGTCCTGAGGACACGGTTGGGTGAACGAGGTCTGACCAGGGGAGAAACAACCTGGCCCCAAGGTGTCATAGGCGTCACGGTTCACGCCTGTGTACTAGGCCAGGACACCTTCCAGCTGCTTACCATTCGCCCGTGACCACAACGGGTTACCTCGCTGTGTCGATCGGCGTCGCGCTCATCGGCGTGATCGCCGCATTCTTCGTTGGCAGGCTCACCGCTCCCAGGCATCCGAAGCAGCCCGACGGGCTGACGGTCGGCGATCTCATCCAGCGGATCGTCCAGGACTCGCACAACGGCATCGTGGTGCTGAACCACTTCGGCGACGTGGTGCTGCACAACCCGCGTGCCGAGCAGCTCGGGGTCGTCCGCAACAACCGCGTCGACGACCGCGCGCGCAAGGCTGCGGAAGCCGTCCTCAACAGCGACGAGGTCGTCTACGTGGACCTCTCGCCGCTCGAAGGGCAGCGCGGAGGCCGCCAGCCGGAGGCCGTGCACGCCGAGGTCCGGCAGCTCATCGACGACTTCATCTTCATCGACGCCACGGACGAGTCCGAGTCGGTGCGGCTCGAGAAGACGCGGCGCGACTTCGTGGCCAACGTCAGCCACGAGCTGAAGACGCCCGTCGGCGCCCTCGCGCTGCTGGCGGAGGCCGTGCTGGACGCGAGCGACGACCAGGACGAGGTCCGCCGCTTCAGCGCGAAGATCATGCAGGAGGCGACCCGCCTCGGCACGCTCGTCACCGAGCTCATCGCGCTGTCGCGCCTGCAGGGCGCGGAGAAGCTGCCGGAGCTGTCCGACACCGAGATCGACGTCGTGATCAACGAGGCGCTGTCGCGGTCCAAGCTCGCCGCCGAGTCGGTCGACATCTCGATCACCACCGACGAGCCGAGCGGGTACGTCGTGCCGGGCGACCGGTCGTTGCTGGTCACCGCGCTGACGAACCTCCTGGACAACGCCGTCGCGTACTCCCCGCCCGGCAGCCCCGTCTCCGTCAGCCGCAGGCTCGTGGACGGGCACGTCGAGATCGCCGTCACCGACCGCGGCATCGGCATCGCCGAGGACCAGCAGCAACGCGTCTTCGAGCGGTTCTACCGCGTCGACAAGGCCCGGTCACGTGCGACCGGCGGAACCGGCCTGGGGCTCGCGATCGTCAAGCACGTCGCCGCCAACCACGGCGGTGAGGTGAAGCTGTGGAGCCTGCCAGGAACGGGGTCCACCTTCACGCTGCGGCTCCCGGCCGCGGCGGCCGAACCCAACCCGACCCCCGTCCACACCGGCGCGGGCGACACCGGAGGAGAGCTGTGACCAGGGTGCTCATCGTGGAGGACGAGGAGTCCTTCGCCGATCCGCTCGCCTTCCTGCTGCGCAAGGAGGGGTTCACCGCGGCGCTCGCCGCCACCGGCCAGGAGGCGCTCGAGGAGTTCGACCGCAACGGCGCCGACATCGTGCTGCTCGACCTGATGCTGCCCGGCATGAGCGGCACGGACGTCTGCAAGCAGCTGCGCCAGCGCTCCGCCGTCCCCGTGATCATGGTGACCGCGCGCGACAGCGAGATCGACAAGGTCGTCGGCCTGGAGCTGGGCGCGGACGACTACGTCACCAAGCCGTACTCGGCGCGCGAGCTCATCGCCCGCATCCGCGCGGTGCTGCGCCGCGGCGGCGAGTCCGAGGACCTGCTGCCGCAGATCCTGGAGGCCGGCCCGGTGCGCATGGACGTGGAACGCCACGTCGTCACCGTCGCGGGCCAGGACATCAGCCTCCCGCTCAAGGAGTTCGACCTCCTCGAGTACCTGCTGCGCAACGTCGGCCGCGTCCTGACCAGGGGCCAGCTGATCGACCGCGTGTGGGGAGCGGACTACGTCGGCGACACGAAGACGCTGGACGTGCACGTCAAGCGGCTGCGCTCCAAGATCGAGCCCGACCCGTCGGCCCCGCGTCACCTGGTGACCGTCAGGGGTCTCGGTTACAAGTTCGAGTCCTGACGGACACGACCAGGTACCGTTTCCCGCGTGCGCCTGGGCGTTCTCGACGTGGGTTCCAACACCGTCCACCTTCTGGTGGTGGACGCGCATCGTGGTGCCCACCCCATCCCGACGACGTCCGAGAAGACGATCCTGCGTCTGGCAGAGCAGCTGGACGCCCGGGGTCAGCTCTCCAAAACAGGTGCTGACCAGCTGGTTCGAGCCGTGGCCGCCGCGAAGGCGTCGGCGGAGCGGGCCGGCTGCGAGGACCTGATGGCGTTCGCGACCTCGGCCGTGCGCGAGGCGGGCAACTCCGCCGAAGTGCTCGACCGGGTGCGCACCGAGACCGGCGTGGACCTCAAGGTCCTCTCCGGCGAGGACGAGGCGAAGTACACCTTCCTCGCGGTCCGCCGCTGGTACGGCTGGTCCGCGGGCAAGCTGCTCTCCCTCGACATCGGCGGCGGCTCCCTGGAGCTCGCCATCGGCCGTGACGAGAACCCCGATCTGGCCTTCTCCGTGCCCCTGGGCGCGGGCCGGCTCACCAGGACCCGGTTCAAGAAGGACCCGCCCCGGCGCGCGGAGGTCCGCGAGACCACCGACTGGCTCGCCGAGCAGCTCGCGCCCGTGGCGCGGAAGCTGAAACGCGCGGGGGAACCCGATCGGGTGGTTGCGACCTCAAAAACTTTCCGAACGCTGGCGCGGCTCACCGGGGCCGCGCCGTCGTCTGCCGGGCCCAGGGCACGCCGAGTGCTCACCGACGCGGGCCTGCGGCAGCTGATCGCGTTCATCTCCCGGATGTCGGCCGGTGACCTCGCCGAACTGGAGGGCGTGAGCACCTCGCGCGCACACCAGCTCCTGGCGGGCGCACTGGTCGCGGAGGCAACGATGCGAGCCCTGTCACTCACGCAACTGGAGATTTGCCCCTGGGCGCTCCGGGAGGGTGTCATCCTCAGGCGGCTGGACCACACTGACGGGACGGACCAGAGCGATACTGGACGGACGCGACAGTCCGGGGCACGGTGGAGTTGATGAGTCGAGAGAGCGGATCGGACCAGACGCAGCGCACGGTCGCTGAGCTGCTCGCCCAGTACGGCGGCAGCCCGGAGAGTGCGCCACGTCGGCGACGCCGCCGGGCAGCTGACGACCCCGACGAGGCCCAGCAGCCGGAGACCGCGCCCCAGACGATCATCGAGCGGGTCCTGTCCGACAGCGGCCGGCTGATGGCGATCCGCGACGACGACGTGGCCCCGGCCGGCCGTCGCGCGGCTCCCGAACCCCCCGTCCCGCCCGCAGCGGCACCGCCCGCCGCCGAGCGCACGGCCTACCAGCCGAAACCGCCGGTGGCCCCGCCGGCGCAGCCGCAGGTCCGCAGACCGGCACCCGCCCCGGCACCCCCGCCTCCCGCCGCCGCGGAGCAGACGAGGCAGGTGCCGCAGGTGCGCGACCAGCCGTCGCGCTCCGACCTGCCCCGGCCCGAGGCCGCGCGCCCGGACGCGCCGTCGAGGCAGGACCTGTCCCGCCCGGACCTGTCCCGTCCCGACCTGAAGCGCCCCGACCTGTCCCGCCCGGACATGCCGCGCCCGGACGCCGTGGCCTCGCGCCTCGAGACGGGTTCGCCGTCGCGCACGAACATCACGCGCCCGGCACCGCCGCAGCCCCCGACGCCGACCCCGGTGCCCAAGCCCGGCATGCCCCCGCGCGAGGCGATGACCGAGCAGCTCCCGCGCATC
This sequence comes from Lentzea sp., assembly GCF_035525475.1. Lineage (GTDB taxonomy): Bacteria > Actinomycetota > Actinomycetes > Mycobacteriales > Pseudonocardiaceae > Lentzea. The sequence continues at coordinate 63,616 of NZ_DATLEC010000100.1, forward strand.
CCGGCCAAGGCGCCGGTCGACAAGATCGCCGCCCTCGACACCGAGTCCGTGCTGATCGTGCCGCCCGCCCCGCGGAAGCTGCCGGAGCCGCTGCCGAACAACCAGCCGGACGCCTGGTTCGGTGACGACGACGACCCCGCGGCCAAGACCGTCCTGTCGATGCCGCCGATGGAGTCGACGGCGGCCCACCCCGCCCCGTACGTGGACGAGGACGACTCGCAGGAGTACGCCGCCTACCGCGCCGAGGACGACTACCTCGCCGACGACGAAGAGGAAGTGGACGAGGACGAGGTCCCGGCGGGCCTCGACGACGTCGAGGAGGCCGACGAGGACCTCGGCGACGGCCCCCAGCGCTCCCCCGGCAAGGAGTGGCTGATCATGATCGGCCAGCTGGCGGTCGGCGTGCTGGGCGGCGCGGGCCTGTGGCTCGCGTTCAACTACCTCTGGCGCGCGATCCCCGCCGCCGCACTGGTGGTCGCGCTGGCCGTTACCGTGGGCCTGGTGCTGCTGGTACGAAAGATCCGCCGAGCGGACGACCTCCAGACCACCGTCCTGGCCGTGCTGGTGGGCCTGATCGTGACAGTCTCACCAGCGGCGATGCTGCTGGTGAAGAGTTGACCGCCCGCATCCCGGTCGGGCTCTCCACGGCATCGGTCTACCCGCAGCCCGCCGGAGCGGCGTTCGAGATCGCCTCCGACCTGGGCTACGACGGCGTGGAACTGATGGTGTGGGCCGACCCGGTGTCGCAGGACATCCGTGCCGTGGACCGCCTGTCGACCCGATCGGGAATGCCGGTCCTGGCCGTGCACGCCCCGTGCCTGCTGATCTCGCAACGAGTCTGGTCCCCGGACCCGTCCGAACGCCTCAGGCGGGCGGTGGCGGCGGCCCAGGACCTGGGCGCACCCACAGTGGTGCTGCACCCGCCGTTCCGGTGGCAACGCAAGTACGCGGACGGCTTCGCGGACCTGGTCGCGTCACTGGAGGACGAGAGCGGCACAGCGATAGCCGTGGAGAACATGTTCCCGGTGCGCCGCCCACTGGGCCGAGGCCGCTCGGTGGAGATGAACGCCTTCAAACCCTCCGTGGACCCGACCGACGTGGGCCACCGGAACTACACGCTGGACCTCTCGCACTCGGCCGCAGCGCACATGGACGCGCTGGAACTGGCGAAGCGCATGGGCGACGGCCTGCGGCACATCCACCTGGCGGACGGCTCCGGCGCGCCGAAGGACGAGCACATGGTCCCCGGCCGAGGCACCCAGCCGTGCGCGGAACTGTGCGAGCTGGTGGCCAGGGCAGGCTTCGACGGCCAGGTGGTGCTGGAGGTCAACACCCGCCGCGCGGCGTCCCCGGCGGCCAGGCGGGAGATGCTGGCGGAGGCGCTGCTGTTCGCACGGCTGCACCTGGACTGGCCGGCGGAGGGCAACGGCACGGGAAAGGCTCGCCCACCCCTGCCGCGCTGACCGCCCGAACAGAACGAACTCACCTGACCGGCCACCGCCACACGCCCGATCCGACCTCGTCGCGCCCAGGAGCGCCCAGGTGCGGTGCACTGCCGGGAACGCCCAGGTGGGTGCCTGGCAGGCACGCTGACGCAGGGGTACCCCTGCGTTGTGGCTCCCCCGCGACCCAACGTACCGGGCAGGTCTGACACTCCGGCCGCGCTGAAAAAGGCCAGTTCAGGCACCTGCCGGGTACGGCCAGGGGCGATGCGAAGCGAGCCGGACAGCCTTGTGAACCGCTGGGAAGCGGTGTGCCCCAATCGCTATCGACGCGAAGCGGCGATGAACCCCGAAGCGTCGACACTGCCCGCGCAACCACCCCTCGCAAGGTGACCCGACGCACGGCCGGTGACCCCTCCGCTGGAACCGCAACCAGCCAACGCAAGCCGACCGGCAACACGACCTCACTCCCACCCGGCAAGTCGACTGGCGAGTTAGGGTTCCGGATGTGAACCCGCTGCGAGCGTTGATCATGGCCGCGTCTCGCAACGACGCGGTCCGCCACCTGGTCGCCAACGCCCCGATCAGCCGCGACGTCGTAAAACGCTTCGTAGCGGGCGAGTCCACCCAAGACGCCGTGGAGGCAGTCCGCGAACTGGGCCTGCCGGTGACCCTGGACTACCTGGGCGAAGACACGACAGACAAGTCCCAGGCCGAGAAGACAGTCCAGGCCTACCTGGAACTGCTGGACGCCCTGCACGCCGCCGGCCTGGCCGAGAACGCCGAAGTCAGCGTCAAACTATCGGCAGTGGGACAAGCACTCGACGAGTCGCTGGCCCTGACGAACGCGAGCCGCATCTGCGCGGCAGCCGAGCAGTGCGGCACGACGGTCACCCTCGACATGGAAGACCACACCACCACCGACTCGACCCTGCGGATCCTCCACGAGCTGCGCAGGACGTGGCCGTGGGTGGGCGCGGTGCTGCAGTCGTGCCTGCACCGCACGCTGGACGACTGCGGGCAGCTGGCGGGACCGGGCAGCAGGGTGAGGCTGGTCAAGGGCGCCTACGCGGAGCCGCCGGAGGTGGCGATCCAGGATCCGCACGAGGTGGACCTGAACTACGTGCGGTGCCTGAACGTCCTGCTGGCGGGTGAGGGGTACCCGATGTTCGCCACGCACGACCCCCGCCTGATCGAGGTGATCGGCGAGAGGGCACGCTGGTATGACAAAACGGAGTTCGAGTACCAGATGCTCTACGGCATCCGGACCGAGGAGCAGAAGCGCCTCGGCACTCGGGTCTACGTCCCCTACGGCGAGCAGTGGTACGGATATCTGATGCGGCGACTTGCGGAACGGCCTGCCAACGTGACTTTCTTCCTGCGGTCGCTGGCCAGCCGCTCATGACCTTCTCGAAGTCCAGTGCGGTCCGGTCGCTCGGTGACGGAACGTTCACGGCCTCCCTGCCCGCCGAGTGGACCGTCGGCCCCAAGCCCCACGGCGGCTTCCTGCTCGCCGTGATGACGCGCGCGGCGGCCCAGGTCGCCAACGGCGACCCGCTCGCGGTGTCGGCGCAGTTCCTGCGGGCGCCCGAGGTCGGGCCCGTGCTGGTCAGGACCGACGTGCGCAAGTCGGGGCGGACGGCGACCGTCATCGCGGTGACGCTGGAGCAGCGCGGTCAGGTGTGCGTCGAGGCCTCGGTGACGACGGGGCGGATCCCCGAGCACCGCGCCGACTACGCGAACCTGCCGTCGATCCCCGCCGCGCCGCCGCCCGGTGCGGTGGAGATGGCGACGTTCCCGACCGGTGGCGCCTACAAGGTGGGCGCTCTCTGCGACCTGCGGGTGGACCGGGAGAGCGCGACGTTCCTCGACCGTCGCACGGACGGGCCGCTGACGCTCAAGCTGTGGGCGCGGCCCCTCGACGAGCAGCCGGACCCCTACTTCGCGCTGCTCGCGGGTGACCTGTCGATGCCGGTGACGTTCAACCTCGGCCGCTTCGGGTGGTCGCCGACGGTGCAGCTGACGGCGTTGCTGCGGGCGCGGCCGGTACCGGGGTGGCTGCGCATCCACGTCACCTGCCAGGCGGTGCACGGGCAGTGGTTCGACGAGGACGCCACGGTCATCGACTCGGCCGGGCGGCTGGTGTGCCAGGCGAGGCAGCTCGCGCTGACACCCGCCGTCTGAGAGCGCTGTCCGAGGGCGCTGTCCGAGGGCGCTGTGTGAGACTTGACCGATGACGAAGATCGCGGTGCTCGGCGCGGGCAAGATCGGTGAGGCGCTGCTGTCCGGGCTCTTGCAGGGTGGCCGCGCGGCCACCGATCTGATGTTCACGGAGAAGCACGAGTCCCGGGCCCGCTCGCTCACCGGGCAGTACGGGTTCGAGGCCGTCACGGTCGCGGGCGCGGCCGAGAGGGCCGACGTGCTGATCGTGGCGGTCAAGCCGCAGGACATCGAACCGCTGCTCACCGAGCTGAGGCCGGTGCTGCGGGCGGGCACGCTCATCGTCTCGCTGTGCGCGGGCCTGCCGACGGCGCTGTTCGAGCGCAGGCTGCCCGAGGGCACGCCGGTGGTGCGGGTCATGCCCAACACGCCGATGGTCGTCGGCGAGGCCATGAGCGCGGTGTCCGGCGGGTCCAACGCCACGCCGGAGCACCTCAAGGTCGTCGAGGAGCTCCTCTCGACCGTGGGCAAGGTCGCGGTCGTGCCGGAGTCGCAGCAGGACGCGGTGACGGCGTTGTCCGGTTCCGGTCCCGCCTACTTCTTCTTCCTGGTCGAGGCGATGATCGACGCGGGCATCCTGCTCGGCATCCCGCGCGACCTGGCCTCCACGCTGATCATCCAGTCGGCCGTGGGGGCCGCGACGATGCTCAACGAGGGCTCGAACCACCCGGTCATCCTGCGCGAGGCGGTCACGTCCCCGGCGGGCACGACGATCATGGCGATCCGCGAGCTGGAGAAGCACGGCGTGCGTGCCGCCCTCCTCGCCGCCATCGAGTCCGCACGCGACCGATCGGTCGAACTCGGCAGGCAACACGAGGACTGAGCGAAGCTCACCTCGCTTGGACGTCGCAGGAGTCACACCAGTCCCGCTACTCTCAAGGCAGCACGTGCGTGTCGAACCGTCGGTGGGGAAGACCGACGGCACGACACGTGTCTAAGGATGCGGTGATTCATGCCTGCGAAGGAGAACGAACGAACAGGCCTCGCTCAGGTGCAGTTCCTGACCGTGGCCGAAGTGGCCTCGATGATGCGGGTCTCGAAGATGACCGTGTACCGGCTGGTGCACTCCGGCGAACTGCCCGCGGTGCGGGTGGGAAAGTCGTTCAGGGTGCCCGAGAAAGCCGTGCACGCCTACCTCGAGAACGCGTACTTCGACGCTGGCTGAAAGCTGGCGAACCCCGCCGGGTAGACTGGTAGGCCGATCGTGCTTACCGGCGCGCCGTGCTTGACACGGCCAAGGCTGGGGCGCGCCAGTCAAAGCAACGTCTAGAGCTAAGGAAATACGCATGGGCTCGGTCATCAAGAAGCGCCGCAAGCGCATGTCGAAGAAGAAGCACCGCAAGCTGCTGCGCAAGACCAGGGTCCAGCGCAGGAAGCGCGGCAAGTAAGCCCGCTAGCGCTCTGCCGCCGCCGGTCTCCTCTTGCAGGAGGCCGGCGGCGGTCGCGTTTCTCCTGGCGTGCGGCGGGAAGTTCACCCTTCGGGACGCTTGCGCGAAACCCTGGAACGTCACCTCCGTTCGGGTGATGAGGCCGTAAAGCCTGCGTGACCTGCGTCAAGACGGCGTTCCGGCCCCGCCCTGTTTCCGCTCCGGCTTGTAGCATCGACCAGTCGCACCGCCCTCGTGCTTGGAGTCGCATGACGCCCAAGGTCGTTCTCGTCACCGGAGTCAGCCGCTTCCTCGGCGGCCACCTGGCCGCGCGTTTCGCCGCGAACCCGGACATCGAGCGCGTGCTCGGCGTGGACACCGAGCCGCCGCCGCGCGACCTCCTGCGCAGGATGGGCAGGGCCGAGTTCGTGCGGGCCGACATCCGCAACCCGCTGATCAGCAAGGTCATCTCCACCGCGAACGTCGACACGGTCGTCCACGCGTCCGTCACCGCCAACCCGGCCGGGCCCACCGGTCGCACGGCGATGAAGGAGATGAACGTCATCGGCACCATGCAGCTGCTGGCCGCGTGCCAGAAGTCGCCGCGGGTGCGCAAGCTCGTCGTGAAGTCCACGAGCGCCGTGTACGGGTCCAGCAGCCGCGACCCGGCGGTGTTCACCGAGGACATGAGCCCGAGGGACCTGCCGTCGTCCGGGTACGCCAAGGACGCCGTCGAGGTCGAGGGGTACGTGCGCGGGTTCGGCCGCCGCAGGCCGGACGTCGACGTCACGACGCTGCGCTTCACCAACTTCATCGGGCCGCGCATCGACACGGTGCTGACCCGCTACTTCGCCCTCCCGGTCGTGCCCACGGTGCTGGGCTACGACGCTCGCGTGCAGCTGCTGCACTCCGAGGACGCGCTCGCCGTCCTGGAGCGCGCGACGCTGCACGAGCTGCCCGGTGTGTTCAACGTGGGCGGCGACGGCGTTCTGCTGTTGTCGCAGGCGATCAGGCGGGCGGGCAGGCTGAACCTGCCGGTGCCCAGTGCCGCCGTGCCCACGGTCGGTGGCTTCTTCCGGAGCGCCCGGCTCGTCGACTTCTCGCCCGACCAGATGAGGTTCCTCAACTGGGGGCGCGTGGTCGACACCACCCTGCTGAAGAAGGACTTCGGGTTCGCGCCGCGGTGGACCACCCAGCAGGCGTTCGACGACTACGTGAGCGGACGGGGCCTGAAGCCGCTCATCGACCCGGAGACCGTTGTCGCTGCCGAGCGGGGAATCCTCGACGCAGCGGCGCGTTTCCGCTGAGATCCGCGATGAGGAGATGAACGCAGTGGCAGGAGCACGCGTTATCCCGCTGCACGACCCGGAACGCGACGCCGCGCGCAGAGCGCGCCACGTCGAGGTGGTCCCGGAGCCGGAGCAGCAGTCCGCGACACCGGACTGGGAACGCAGGCTGACCGACCTGCTGTCGTTCGCACGCAGGCGGATCGCCGGCGACTACGAGGTCGACGAGTTCGGCTTCGACCGCGACCTCACCGAGAACGTGCTGATGCCGCCGCTGAAGCCGTTGTACGAGAAGTGGTTCCGGGTCGAGACGATCGGCCTGAACAACGTCCCGATGGCCGGGGGCGCGCTGATCGTGGCGAACCACTCCGGCACGCTGCCGCTCGACGCCCTGATGACGTCCTACGGCATCGCGTCCGAGCACCCGGCGCACCGGCCCCTGCGCGGGCTCGGCGCGGACCTCGTGTTCCGCACGCCGGTGCTCGGCGCGCTCGCGCGCAAGGGCGGCCAGACGCTCGCCTGCAACGCGGACGCCGAGCGCCTGCTGTCGTCCGGCGAGCTCGTCGGCGTGTGGCCGGAGGGCTTCAAGGGCATCGGCAAGCCGTTCAAGGACCGCTACAAGCTGCAACGCTTCGGTCGCGGCGGCTTCGTGTCGGCGGCGCTGAAGACGGGCGTGCCGATCATCCCGGTCTCGATCGTCGGTGCCGAGGAGATCTACCCGATGATCGGCGACATCAAGGCGCTGGCGCGGCTGTTCGGCTTCCCGTACTTCCCGGTGACGCCGTTCTTCCCGCTGCTCGGGCCGCTGGGCGCGATCCCGTTGCCGTCGAAGTGGTACATCGAGTTCGGCGAGCCGATCCGCACGGACGTCTTCGGCGAGAACGCGGCCGACGACCCGATGCTCGTCTTCAACCTCACCGACCAGGTGCGCGAGACGATCCAGCAGACCCTGTACCGGCTGCTCACCCAGCGTCGGAACGTGTTCCTCGGCTGACGAGGTCCTGGACCTCGGCGTAGCCGAACGCCTCGGCCGGCGGTTCCCCGTCGCGCACGGCACGTGCGGTCGCGACGGTGTGGTGCAGGGCGGCCCTGAACAGCAGTGACCCGGTGCTGATCCGCTTCACGCCGAGGTCGCCGAGCTCTTTCGGCGTGCGCTTCTGGGCCAGCACGTTCAACGGCGCCAGCGCCGCGAGCCGCTCGATGTCGCGCGGCCCGGTCAGGCCGGCCACGAAGATCCCGTCCGCGCCGGCGTCGACGTACCGCCGTGCCCGCTCCTCGGTCTCCTCGAGCGCGACGCCGAGCCAGTGGGTGTCGATGCGGGCGTTGAGGAACACGCCGGGCGCGCGTTCCTTGACGGCCGTGATCAACCGAGCCTGCTCCAGCGGGGACGCGAGCCCGTGCGGCCTGCCGTCCTCCAGGTTGACGCCCGCGACCCCGAGCCCGGCCACCAGCTCGCCGACCTCCTCCGGCACCGCGCCGAACCCGGACTCCAGGTCGGCCGTGACGGGGCAGGGCAGTCCGGCGAGCATCCGCGCGAGCCCCACGGCCTGCTCCCCGGCGAGCCCGGCGCCGTCCTCGATCCCGTGCGCGGCGGCGACGCCGAGACTCGTCGTGCCGATCGCGAGGAAGCCGCTCGCGTGCAGGGCGGCGGCGGAGGCGTGGTCCCAGGCGTTGGGGAGGACCAGCGGCTCGTCCTGCTCGTGCATGGCCCGGAACGCCATGTTCTTGGCGAGCCTGGTGGCGATGTCGCGGCCGGGGCAGGCGTGCGGGCCGTGGCCGAACGGGTGACCTTCGAGGCCGACCTCGATCGTGCCGTGCTCAGCGGCCCTGCGCGTGACCGGAACGGGCGGGGCGGGGTTCCCGGTGCGGAGGCGCTCCGCGAACGCGCGGGTGGCCGCC
>NZ_DATLEC010000101.1:0-19190 GCF_035525475.1 Lentzea sp.
CCTGCCACCGCCTGGTGGCCCTTGTAGGCCTTCGTCAGGCCCCTCACTCGAATCGCGTTCATGGGGTGAATCCTGCGGTTTCGACCCCGTCGCGCGGGACGACCACATCGGTGACCCCGGCTGTCAACCGGTCGGTGGACACGCGGCCGTGTTTCAGCCGTGTTTCCACTCCGCGATATCGGGCTTTCACGTGTTAGAACGACCGGGTGCATCTGACGCCGCATGAACGCGACAAGCTCCTCGTGCACGTCGCCGCCGACGTGGCCCGCCGCCGCCTCGAACGCGGAGTGCTCCTCAACTACCCCGAGGCCGTCGCGTTGATCACCGATCACGTGCTGGAAGGCGCGCGGGACGGTCGCACGGTCAGCGAGCTCATGGAGAGCGGCCGCACGGTGCTCGCGCCGGAGCAGGTCATGCGAGGTGTGCCGGAGATGATCGACTCGGTGCAGGCCGAGGCGACGTTCCCCGACGGCACCAAGCTCGTCACGGTGCACCACCCCATCGCGCCCTCCGCCGGTCCGGCGCCCGGTGAGGTGGTCGTGGGGCCCGAGCCCGTCGAGCTCAACCCCGGGCGGCCACGCGTCACGATGACCGTCGTCAACGTCGCCGACCGGCCCGTGCAGGTCGGGTCGCACTTCCACTTCGCGTCGGTCAACACCGGGCTGGAGTTCGACCGGGAAGCGGCGTTCGGCTACCGGCTCGACATCCCGGCCGGCACGGCCGTGCGGTTCGAACCGGGGGTCGAGCGCGAGGTCACGCTGGTTCCGCTGGCAGGCTTGAGGATCGTCCGGGGGTTGCAACGATGATCGACCGCGAGCGTTACGCCGAGCTGCTCGGACCCACCGTCGGCGACCGGATCCGGCTGGCCGACACCGACCTGTTCATCGAGGTCACCGAGGACCTCAGCCGCGGCACCGGGTCCGGCGACGAGGTGATCTTCGGCGGCGGCAAGGTGGTCCGCGAGTCGATGGGGCAGGGGATCGCGACCCGTGCGGAGGGCGCGCCCGACCTGGTCATCACCGGTGCGGTGATCCTCGACCACTGGGGTGTCGTCAAGGCGGACGTCGGCGTGCGGGACGGGCGGATCGTCGCGATCGGCAAGGCCGGCAACCCCGACACGATGGACGGCGTCCACCCGGACCTGGTCATCGGGCCCTCGACGGAGATCCTGTCCGGCAACGGCAAGATCCTCACGGCGGGCGGCATCGACTGCCACGTGCACTTCATCTGCCCGCAGATCGTCGACGAGGCGCTGGCGTCCGGGCTCACGACGCTGGTCGGCGGCGGCACCGGTCCGGCGGAGGGCACGAAGGCCACCACCGTCACGCCGGGGGCCTGGTACCTCGACCGGATGCTGACGTCGATGGACCACATGCCGGTCAACGTCCTGTTGCTGGGCAAGGGGAACACGGTCTCCGAAGAGGCGCTGCACGAACAGCTGACCGGTGGCGCGGGCGGGTTCAAGCTGCACGAGGACTGGGGAACGACGCCCGCCGCGATCGACGCGTGCCTGCGGGTGGCGGACGCGTCCGGCGTGCAGGTCGCGATCCACACGGACACGTTGAACGAGGCCGGCTTCCTGGAGTCCACAGTGGACGCCATCGGTGGCCGGTCGATCAACGCCTACCACTCGGAGGGCGCCGGCGGCGGGCACGCGCCGGACATCATCCGGGTCGTCTCGCTGCCGAACGTGCTGCCGTCGTCGACCAACCCGACCCGCCCGCACACCGTCAACACGCTCGAGGAGCACCTCGACATGCTGATGGTCTGCCACCACCTCAACCCGTCCGTGCCGGAGGACCTGGCGTTCGCGGAGTCGCGCATCCGGCCGACCACGATCGCGGCCGAGGACCTGCTGCACGACCTGGGCGCGATCTCGATGATCTCCTCCGACTCGCAGGCGATGGGCCGCGTCGGCGAGGTGATCATCCGCACCTGGCAGACCGCGCACGTCATGTCGTCGCGACGGTCCCTCGACGAGAACCTGCGGGCGCGGCGGTACGTCGCCAAGTACACGATCAACCCGGCCATCGCGCACGGGATCGCCGGCGAGGTCGGTTCGGTCGAGCCCGGCAAGCTCGCGGACCTCGTGCTGTGGGAGCCGAAGTTCTTCGGTGTGCGGCCGTCGGTGGTGCTCAAGGGCGGGTTCATCGCGTGGGGCGCGATGGGCGACGCGAACGCCTCGATCCCGACGCCGCAACCGGTGTGGGCGCGGCCGATGTTCGGCGCCACGGCCGGTGCCGCGTCGAGCGTCTTCTTCGTCGCGCCCCAGGCGATCGAGGCCGGCATCGCCGACCGGTACGCGCGGCGCGTGCTGCCGGTCGCCGACACCCGCTCGGTCACCAAGGCGGACATGGTCCTCAACGACGCCATGCCCGACGTGCGGGTGGACCCGGACAGCTTCGCCGTGCACGTCGACGGCGACCTGGTGGAGCCATCGCCGGTCGCCGAGCTGCCGATGGCCCAGCGGTACTTCCTGTTCTGATGCTGACCGCGCTGATCCTCGCCGACTCCCGGTTCCCCGGCGGCGGCCACGTGCACTCCGGCGGGCTGGAGGAGGCCGCCGCACGGGGCCTGGTGCGCGACGAGCCGACGCTGGAGTCGTTCCTGCACGGCCGTCTGCTCACCGCCGGGCTGCTCGCGGCGGGCTTCGCGGCCGCGGCGGCCCGCGGTGAGGACCTCGCCGTCCTGGACGCGGAGCTGGACGCCCGCACGCCGTCACCCGCCCAGCGCGCGGCGTCGAGGGCCCAGGGGCGCGGCATGCTGCGCGCCGCCAGACGGGCGTGGCCGTCTGAACGCCTTTCCTCGCTACCGCGCGACCCGCACCAGCCGCTGGTGATCGGCGTACTGGTCGGCGAGCCCTACGAGGCGGCGTTGACCTGTGCTTATCTCGCCGTGAGCGGTCCGGCGTCGGCGGCGGTCCGGTTGCTCGGGCTGGACCCGTTCGGGGTCAACGCGATCGTGGCTTCGCTCGACGTCGAGGAAGTCGCCACGCGGGCGGCCAAGGAGCTGCCCGCGCTCGGTTCCCCTGCCTTGGACCTCTTGGCAGAGGCACATGTTCGTCGCGAAGGGGTGCGTCTCTTTGGGAGCTGACCACGGGCCCGACCCGCACGACCACCACCACGGCAAGGCGCCGCGGATCGGCATCGGAGGCCCCGTCGGCAGCGGCAAGACCGCGCTGACGGCCGCACTGTGCCGCGCTCTCGGCTCACAGCTGGAGCTGGCGGTCGTCACCAACGACATCTACACGACCGAGGACGCCGACTTCCTGCGCCGCGCGGGCGTGCTCGACCCGTCGCGCATCGAGGCCGTGCAGACGGGCTGCTGCCCGCACACCGCGATCCGCGACGACATCACCGCGAACCTCGACGCCGTCGAACGCCTGGAGGACAGGTACCCGAACCTGGACCTGGTGATCATCGAGAGCGGCGGCGACAACCTGACGGCGGTGTTCTCGCGCGGCCTCGTCGACCGGCAGATCTTCGTGGTCGACGTGGCGGGCGGCGACAAGGTGCCGCGCAAGGGCGGCCCCGGCGTCACCACGGCCGACCTGCTGGTCATCAACAAGATCGACCTGGCGCCGTTCGTCGGCGCGGACATGGACGTGATGATCTCCGACGCCCACCGCATGCGCGGGGAGCTGCCGGTGATCGCGCAGTCGCTCGTCGAGACCCCGGACGCCCCCGAGGTCGCGAAGTGGGTGCTGGCCCAGCTGTGAGGGCTTCCGCGCGCCTGGTCGTCACGCGGGACCCGCACGGCAACAGCGTCGTGCGGGTCCTGCGCTCGCAGTCACCCCTGACCCTCGTGCCGCACCGCCGCGTGGGACCCGTCGCCCTGGTGCACCTGGTCTCGTCGGTGACGGCACCTCTGGGCGGTGACTCGTTGTCGTTGACCGTCGAAGTAGGACCGGGAGCAGCCCTCGAGCTCCGCGGCGTCGCGGCGACGCTGGTGCTGCCCGGCGCGTCCGGCGAGGCGTCCACGTCCGAGGTGAGGTTCCTGATCGAGGGAACAGTCCGCTATCTGCCGGAACCGACGGTGGTGACGGGCCGAGCGCTTCACACCGCAGTGGTGGAGGCCGAATTGGACGGTCACGCAGAGTTGCGAACGCGCGAGATCCTGGTACTCGGCCGCACGGGCGAGGCACCCGGCACCCTCTCCACCTCCGTGCGCGCAACCCGTTGCGGCAGGCCGTTGTTGCACCAGCAGCTCGTGGTGGGCGACAGGTCCCTCGACGCGTCCGCCGCCGGCCTCGCGGGCAAGCGCGTGATCGGCACCGAGATGATCTTGGACTCGGCGGCGCGCGCACCCGGTGGCGGCGAGTGGTGGAGCGTCGTTCCCTTGGCAGCGGGCGGAAGCCTCGTCACCGCACTGGGTGATGACGTGGTGACTGTCACACAGGCGCTCGACACGATCTGACTCGATCCCGAATTCGATACAGATCCTTCAAACCACGGAAAGTCACCGTTCAGGTGGGCGTCATCACCACGCAGGCGGTTTCGGGATCCGTTCGCCGTGCGTATGGTCGCGGGTCCGAGGACCACGAGTTCTGCCGCCGCCACTGGGAGGTTCGCCGATGACGGAGACCACGAACATCGCGCTACCGGCGATGCGCGTGTCCTACGAGCAGGGCTCGCTGAGCGAGTCGGAGCTTGCCGCCACCTGGCACGACCAGCTCCAGCTGTGGCTGGACCAGGCCGCCGGCGCCGGCCTCCCCGAGCCGAACGCGATGGTGCTCGCGACGACCGACGTGAAGGGCCGTCCGTCGTCGCGGACGGTGCTCGCCAAGGGGCTCGACGACCGCGGGTTGGTGTTCTTCACCAACTACACGTCCAACAAGTCGCACGACCTGATGGCCACCCGCTACACGTCCGCCACGTTCCCGTGGTTCGCGATGCAGCGGCAGGCCCACGTGCGCGGTGTCGTGGAGAAGGTCGGGCCGGTGGAGACCGCCGAGTACTGGAACTCCCGTCCTCGTGGGTCGCAGATCGGTGCCTGGGCTTCGCCTCAGTCCCGTGTGGTCACCGGGCGGTCCACTTTGGAATCCGCGTTGCACAAGATCGAGCGGCAGTTCGCCGATACCGAGAAGATCCCTGTGCCGCCGCATTGGGGTGGGTGGCGGATTCGGCCTGAGGAGGTCGAGTTCTGGCAGGGGCGGCGGGATCGGATGCATGACCGGTTGCGGTTCCGGCTCGGGCGGGATGGGTGGCAACTGGAGCGGGTTGCTCCGTAGGGGCTTTTTTGGTGGGGCGCTTTCCTCTGTGGGCGGGGGGAGGCGCCCCTTTTGCGTCTGGGGGCGTGCGGGTCTTGTTGCGTGCGAGCCGTCGGGTTCCAGCGGAGGGGTCGCCCTTGGCCGTTCGGGTCACCTTGCGTCGTCGGGGCGTGTCGGGTCGTCTCGAGTTGCGCCGTGTTGCGTGTCGGCGTGTGCTGGAACCTGGCCTGGGGGTCGCACGTCCTCAGGCTGACTCGGTGTCCGAATTCCACACGGGCATACTGGGTTTTCGGCAACGGCTAGCTACGAGGTGCGATTTCACGTGTGCGGAGTGCTCGGACTCATCTGTTCCACCGAAGCCGCGGCGGCCAGTGCTCGTGGCTCAGTGGCTGCGGCACTGCGCTGCCAGCGTCACCGCGGGCCGGACGAGCAGGACACCTGGGCCGACGCCGAGGTCGTCTACGGGTTCAACCGTCTCGGGTTCATCGACCTGGACCACTCCCACCAGCCTCTGGTGTGGGGGCCGCCGGAGAACCCGACGCGGTACACGTTGAACTTCAACGGCGAGATCTACAACTACAAGGAGCTGCGGGCCGAGCTGGCCATGCACTTCGGGGCGCAGTTCCGGACCAAGGGCGATGGTGAGGCCATCGTCGCCGGGTACCACTACCTCGGTGCCGACTGGGTCAAGAAGTTGCGCGGCATGTTCGCGTTCATGATCTGGGACGCTCAGGAGCGGGTGGTCTTCGGGGCTCGCGACCCGTTCGGGATCAAGCCCTTGTACTGGGCCGCCGGGCCCGGTGGGGTGGCGTTCTCCTCGGAGAAGAAGAGCCTGTTGCAGCTCACGGGTGTGCTCGGGATCAGTCAGGAGCTCGACCAGAAGGCGTTGCAGCACTACCTGGTGCTCCAGTACGTGCCGGAGCCCGAGTCGTTGCACAAGGCCATCCGGCGGGTCGAGTCCGGGACGTCGTTCAAGGTCAGCCCTGGTGGGCAGGTGCTGTTCAACCGGTACTTCAAGCCGGTGTTCTCGCCGCGGCCGGTCAACGGGGCGGCTGAGGCCGAGGCGTTGCACGAGCGGATCGCCGAGGTCATGCGCGACTCGGTGGCCAAGCACATGATCTCCGACCCCGACGTCACGGTCGGGGCGTTCCTGTCCGGTGGCATCGACTCCACTGCCACGGCGACGCTCGCCAAGCAGCACAACCCCAACCTCATCGCGTTCACCAGCGGGTTCGACCGCGAGGGGTACTCCGAGGTGGACGTTGCCGCTGAGACGGCGGCGGCCATCGGGGTGCGGCACGTCGTTCGGACGGTGTCGGCGGACGAGATGATGAACGAGCTGCCGCTCATCATCTGGTACCTCGACGACCCCGTGGCGGACCCGGCGTTGGTGCCGTTGTGGTTCATCGCTCGTGAGGCTCGCAAGTACGTGAAGGCCGTGCTTTCCGGTGAGGGCGCGGACGAGCTGTTCGGCGGGTATGTGATCTACCACGAGCCGTTGTCGCTGTCGCCGTTCGAGAAGGTGCCGGGCGGTGTGCGCAAGCTGATGGGCGCGGTCTCGAAGACCATTCCCGAGGGTGTGCGCGGCAAGGACCTGCTGCGGCGCGGCTCGCTCAAGCTGGAGGAGCGCTACTACGGCAACGCGCGCAACTTCAGCGACGCGCAGGTGCGGGCGGTGTTCCCCGGTTACGTCGAGGGCATCGGGTTCAAGGACGTCACGGCGCCCTGGTACCGCGAGTCCGAGGGCTGGGACCCGGTCGCGCGCATGCAGCACATCGACCTCTACACGTGGCTGCGCGGTGACATCCTCGTCAAGGCCGACAAGGTCACCATGGCCAACTCGATCGAGCTGCGGGTGCCGTTCCTCGACCCCGAGGTCTTCCGGATCGCCGCCGAGGTGCCGCTCGACCAGAAGCTCACCGAGGGCACGACCAAGTACGCGCTGCGCAAGGCGCTGGCGAAGATCATCCCGGCGCACGTGCTGAACCGGCCCAAGCTGGGCTTCCCGGTGCCGATCCGGCACTGGCTGCGCGCCGAGATGTACGACTGGGCGCGCGGGATCATCGCCGACTCGCAGACCGGGCACCTGCTCGACAAGAACGCGGTGCTGGACCTGCTGGCCGAGCACAAGTCGGAGCAGTTCGACCGCAGCCGCCAGCTCTGGTCGGTGCTGTGCTTCATGATCTGGCACGGGATCTTCGTCGAGGGCCGGATCAGCCCGAAGGTGCCGGAGCCGGTGTACCCGGTCCGCCTCTGACCCAGAGCCTGTGTCGAAGTCCGTGTTCGCGACAGCCGGGCCTGAGGCCGCCAGGAACCACCTCAGGCTCGACTCTCATCGAACGAGACTTCGACACAGGCTCTAGTGGTGTTGGCGACACAGCAACGAAATGGGCTTGTTAGTTGCCATAGGCTAACGAAGTGGCAACCACGGGGAGAAGCGCGCGCTCGACGTTCGTGATCGACACGCGACCGTTGAAGATCGTCGCGTATCGCCGGCTGTGGCTCTCGACGATCGTGACGGCGGTGGGCTCCCAGCTCACCGCCGTCGCCGTGCCCAAGCAGGTCTACGACCTCACGGGGTCGTCCGCGTGGGTCGGCATCGCCGCGGGTGTGGCGCTGGTCCCGCTGCTGGTCTTCGGGCTGTGGGGCGGCGCCATCGCGGACACCGTCGACCGCCGCAAGCTGCTGCTCGTCACGAACGTCGGCATCGCCGTCTCGTCGGTGCTGCTGTGGGTGCAGGCGGCGATGGACGTCGGGTCGGTGTGGCTCGTCATCGCGCTGCTCGGCCTGCAGCAGGTGTTCTTCGCGGCCAACGCGCCCGCGCGGTCCGCTTCGATCGCCCGGCTCGTGCCGGCGGAGCTGCTGCCCTCGGCCGGTGCGCTCGGGTCGACGGTCATGCAGTTCGGCGCGGTGCTCGGGCCGTTGCTCGCGGGTGCGCTGATGCCGGTCGTCGGGCTGCCGACGCTGTACCTCGTGGACGCGATCGCGCTCGTCGTGACGGTCTACGCGGTGTGGAAGCTGCCGCCGATGCCGCCGCTCGACGGGGTGGTGCGGCGCGCGGGGCTGCGCGACGTGCTCGACGGGTTCGTCTACCTGTGGGCGCAGAAGGTGCTGCTGGCGTCGATGGTGCTGGACATCATCGCGATGGTGTTCGGCATGCCGCGGGCGTTGTTCCCGGAGATGGCCCAGCACACGTTCGGCGACCCGCCCGGCGGCGGGTTCGCGCTGGGCGTGCTGTTCGCGGCGATCCCGGTCGGCGCTGTGCTGTGCGGGCTCACGTCCGGCTGGGTCTCCAACGTCGGCAGGCACGGCGTCGCGGTCGTGCTGTCCGTGGTGGGCTGGGGCCTGGCGATCACGGGCTTCGGTCTCGCAGGGTCGCTGTGGGTCGCGGCGGCGTTCCTCGCGATCGCCGGTGCGGCGGACATGGTGTCGATGGCGTTCCGCGGCGCGATCCTGCAGTCCGCCGCGACGGACGAGATGCGCGGACGGATGCAGGGCGTCTTCATCGTCGTCGTCGCGGGTGGGCCGCGCGTCGCGGACCTGTTGCACGGCACGGGTGGCGCGGCGTTCGGGACGGCCGCGGCGGTGTCGGTCGGTGGCCTGCTGGTCGTCGTGGCGACCGTGGCCATGGTGGTCGCGCTGCCGGCGATCTGGCGCTACCGCGTCAGTTCCGCGAGCTGATCTCGCTCGCGGCCGGTTCGGCGATCCTCACGTCGCTGCCCCAGTCGGAGAAGCGCGCCTCGTCGACGATCGCCGCGTCCTTGAACTGCGTCAGGAACCTGATGCGGACCGGTAGATCACCGGCGCCCAGCTCGATGTCCGCGGTCGAGCCCGCGACGTTCTGGTCGAGGGCGAGCTTGACCTCGTTGCGCAGGTTCTCGTCGGTGAGCGCGTCGTAGGCCTTCCGGTAGTCGACGGCGATCGAGTAGCGCGTGCGGTCACCGGTCTGCGCGGTCAGCTTGAGCTCACCACCCGCCTGGATCACCGGCAGGTGGTAGGTCGTGAAGACGGCCTGCTGGTAGATCACGTCGTGGTAGCCGAGCATCGTGTCGGTGAAGTCGTCGGTGTCCTTGCGTTCGAGCTCCACCCACGGCTTGTCCGCCGGCAGGCCGAACACCGCCGGCAGCTTCACGAACGCGGTGTCCTTCGCGGTCGAGACGAACCGCAGCTCCTCGGCCTGGCCGCCGGTCTGCACGGGACGCGTGGTGGTGGCGTCGATGCTCGCGACGTCGCCCAGCCGCACGGAACCGGTGGCAGGAGCCGTCACACCGCCGGTGGTCGGCGGCGCGATGACGAAGCGGTAGCTCTTCTTCTCGCCGACGGCCTTGGTCACCGCGGCGACGAGGCTCTTCACGTCCGGATGTCCCGTCGGCTGAACGGGCTGCGGTGACGACGTGCAGGCGGTCAGCGCCATGGCCGCGACGAGCAGCGTTGCCGTGCGATTCATTGTTACACCATATGGGTGAGGTAACCGGCTGTTCACGCAGGTACCCAGGCGAAACGTGCAGAATCTTCGGGCATGGCTGAAGCGACTCCACAAACGGAGCAACCAGAGCTACACCGGGCAATCGGCCCGAAGCTGCTGCTGTTCTTCGTCGTCGGCGACATCCTCGGTACCGGCATCTACGCGCTCACCGGCAACGTGGCCGGCAAGATCGGCGGCGCGCTCTGGCTGCCCTTCCTCCTCGCGTTCGTGGTGGCGTTCCTGACCGCGTTCAGCTACCTCGAACTCGTCGGGAAGTACCCCAGGGCAGCGGGTGCCGCGCTCTACACGAACAGAGCGTTCAAGATCCACTTTCTGACGTTCATGGTCGCGTTCGCGGTCATGTGCTCCGGCATCACGTCGGCGTCCTCGGCCGCGCTCGCCTTCGGCCGCACGTACCTGCGGCAGTTGCTGGTGGAGTTCTTCGACCTCACCCTGCGGCCGGAGTCGCTCGTCTTCACCGGGCTCGCGGTGGTCTTCATCGCCGCGCTGGCGCTCATCAACTTCCGCGGCGTCTCGGAGTCGGTCAAGGCCAACGTGGTGCTGACCTGCATCGAGCTGTCCGGTCTGGTGATCATCATCCTGATCGGCGCGTACGCGGTCGCGGTCGGCGACGGCGAACCCTCGCGGCTGACCGACATCCACGTGCCGTCGGGCTCCAACATCATGCTCGCGGTCACCTCGGCGACGGCGCTCGCGTTCTTCGCGATGGTCGGCTTCGAGGACTCGGTCAACATGGCCGAGGAGTGCAAGAGCCCCGCGAAGATCTTCCCGCGCGCGATGCTGGTCGGCATGGCCGTCGCGGCCCTGATCTACGTCCTGGTCGCGATCACGTCGTCGTTGCTGATCCCGGCCGACGAGCTCGCCAAGGCCGGCAGCAGCGCGTTGCTGAGGGTCGTCACCGTCGGCGCGCCCGGCTTCCCGCTCTGGATCTTCGCGCTGATCGGCCTGCTGGCGGTCATCAACTCGGCGCTGATCAACATGCTGATGGCGTCGCGCCTGCTGTACGGCATGTCGAACGAGAAGATCATCCCGAAGTTCTTCGGCGCCGTGCACCCGGCCCGCCGCACGCCGTGGATCTCGATCGTCTTCACGACCGGCGTCGCGGTGATCCTGGTGTCCACCGCGGACATCGGCAAGCTCGGCGGCACCACGTCGTTGCTGCTGCTGATCGTCTTCACGATCGTCAACGTCGCGTGTCTGGTGCTGCGCCGGGAGAAGTCCGAGCAGGCACACTTCCGCGCGCCCACGTGGGCCCCGGTCCTCGGCGCGATCACGTGCGCGTACCTCGCGATGCCCGTGCTGTCCGGGCGCCCGTGGGACGACTACGTGATCGCCGGCTGGCTGCTGCTCGCCGGCCTGGTGCTGTGGGGCATCAACCGCGTGCTGCACGGCAGGGTGGAGATCGACCCGGAGAAGCTCACCAAGTAGCTCAGTCCAGCAGGTGCCTCAGGAACCGGTCGGGCCCACCCAGGAAGTTGCGGGTGAGCGCGACCGGTTCCGCCGTGTCGTAGGAGACCTCGTCGATCGTGTCGGTGATCTCCAGGATCGTGGCGTCCGGCGCGGCGAGCAGGATCGGCGAGTGCGTGGCGATGATGAACTGCGAGCCCTCCTGGACGAGCTCGTGCATGCGCCTCAGGACCGTCAGGCAGCCTTTGACCGAGAGCGCCGCTTCCGGTTCGTCGAGGACGTAGAGACCCCTGCCGCCGAACCTGTGCGTCATCAGGTCGATGAAGCTCTCGCCGTGTGACCGCTCGTGCAACGACTTCCCGCCGTACGAGGCGTGGATGCCGGCGCCGATCCGGTCGATCTCGGTGATGACGTTGTAGAACGACTCGGCTCTCAGGAAGAACCCCGTGCGGGGCTTCTTGGTGCCCCAGCTGAGCGTCAGGTAGTCGCCGAGCGAGGACTCCGTCGCCTTGGTGGCGAAGTGGAACGACTGCGTGCCGCCCTCCGCGTTGAACCCGGCCGCCACCGCGATCGCCTCGATCAGCGTGGACTTGCCCGCGCCGTTGTCCCCGGTGAGGAACGTGACCGGTCTGGTCAGGTCGAGCGGGTGCTGGAGCAGGTGCCGCACTGCCGGGAGCGTGAACGGGTAGCGGTGGGTGTCGTCGCGGTGGTCGAGGCGGAGCTGTCGTACGAAGATCACGCCAGCCTGGCCAGCTCGACCGGGTCGTGCGCGGAGAACACCTCGACCTCGCCCGCGGCCTTGAGCTCCCTGAGTCGCTCCACATTGGACAGCCGCTGCTCGCGGATCGTCTCCGTCTGCTTGGCGGTGATCTTCAGGGCGAGGATGTTGCTGGGCGGCGTCTCGACCTCGCCGCGGTAGAAGTAGGCGTCGCCGGCGTGCAGCAGCCAGCCGCCGTCCGATTTGACCGCGATGCCCGTGTGGCCGCGGGTGTGGCCGATGAGCGGGACCATCAGGACGTCGTCCGGCAGTCCGGGGACGTCCCTGACGGCCTCGAAGCCATGCCAGCGCTCGCCCTCGGCCTTGTGGGTCTCGAAGGTGACGCCCTCGCGCTGCGCCTTCGGGTACCGGGCGCGTTCCTTGGGGCCCTTCGGGTCGGTCGCGGCCGCCAGCTCGGTGTCCAGCACGTGGACGGTGGCCTTCGGGAAGTCGCGCAGGCCGCCCGCGTGGTCCATGTCGAGGTGGGTCAGGAGGATGTGGCGGACGTCGTCCGCCGTGTACCCGCGCCTCTCGACCTGCGAGATCGCGGTCTCGTTGATGTCGAGCACCGGCTTGAGCAACGCGCGGCTCAGGGGGTCGATGGTGGCCTTCGGGTCGCTCACCTCGTGCGTGCCGAAACCGGTGTCCACCAGGACCAGGCCCTGGTCGGTCTCGATCAGCAGGCAGTGCGCGACGATCCCGCCGGCCACCAGCGGCGGCCGCATCGTGGCGCAGTTGAGGTGGTGAACCTTCATGGACGGATCCTTCCGTTGGCCCCGTAGGCTTCGCCCCATGTTGGGGATCTCGTACGAGGGTGCCACCGCCGTGATCACGACTGTAGGGGCGGGTCTGCGGTCCTTCGAGGTGGACGGCGTTCCCTATGTGGAGACTTTCGGGGCCGATGAGAAGCCTCCCATGAGTGCCGGGGCGGTTCTCGTGCCCTGGCCCAACCGGACCGCCGGTGCTTCCTGGGTGCTGGACGGTGTTCCTCAGCGGCTCGAGGTCACCGAGCCCGCTCGGGGGAATGCCATTCACGGGCTGTTGCGTCGGCGGCCTTGGGATGTTCTGGAGCACACCGGGTCGTTGGTGTCGCTCCAGGCCACCGTCGAACCCCAGGCCGGGTGGCCTGTCGCTCTGCACGTCACGGTCTCCTACGCGCTCGATGGCCGTGGACTGACTGTCACCCACGGGGTGAAGAACATCGGGGACGCCGCCACGCCGTTCGGCGTCGGCACCCACCCCTACCCGCGGGCCGGGAACGCGGTTACCGATGCCTGCACTCTGACCCTGGCCGCCACCACCGTGCTGCCGTTGGACGCCGAGCGGATGGTGCCCTCCGGGCCGGCTGTGCCGGTGGAGGGGACCTCGTTCGACTTCCGGTCCGGGCGCCGGTTGAGCGAGGTTCGGCTGGACCTGCCGTTCGGTGGGTGCCTGCCGTCGGAGGACGGGCTGGTGCACCACTCGCTGGTGGCCGATGAGCGGGGGGTGGAGGTGTGGGCCGATCCCGTGTTCCGGTGGGTTCAGGTCTACACGCCCGATTCCTATCCCGGGCGAGGGCGGGCGGTGGCCGTTGAGCCCATGACCTGTCCGCCTGATGCTTTGAACTCCGGGACGGACTTGATCTGGATCGCGCCAGGGGAGTCCTGGGGTGGCCGGTGGGGGATTCGGCCGCTTTAGCCGTTGTTCCTGGGTGCTGTTGCGTGCGTTTCCCCAGGGGCGCTGCCCCTGGGCCCCGGCAACCTGATCGAGGGGCCCTCCCCGCTCCAAGGCCTTCACCGCTCGCCTTCGGCTTGCCGGGGTGGTCTTCGGCTTCGTTGAACGTTAGCGTTGCTAACCATGAACATCGCGATCACCGGTGGTTATGTCGTGCCCGTCGACGGAGCGCCCGTCGAGGGCGGCACCGTTCTCATCCAGGACGGGAAGATCGTTGCGGTTGGCGCCGACGTTCCGGTTCCCGACGGTGTCGACGTCGTCGACGCTGGTGGGGCCTGGGTCCTGCCCGGCTTCGTCGAGGCTCACGGGCACATCGGTGTCCACGAGGAGGCCGAGGGGTGGGCTGGGCAGGACACCAACGAGATGACCGATCCCGTCGGGGCCCGGATGCGGGCTCTGGACGCCATCAACCCCGCTGACCTCGGGTTTGCTGACGCGCTCAGTGGTGGGGTCACCACCGCTGTGATCAAGCCCGGGTCCGGTAACCCCATCGGTGGGCAGACTGTCGCCATCAAGTGTTGGGGGCGGACTGTTGACGAGATGCTCGTCAAGGAGCCTGTCAGTGTCAAGAGTGCGCTGGGGGAGAACCCCAAGCGGGTTTATGGCGACAAGGGGAAGTTGCCGTCTACTCGTCAGGGGGTTGCCGCTGTCATCCGGGACGAGTTGACCAGGGCTCAGGACTACCTCGCCAAGAAGGCCGAGGCGGAGAGGGACGGGAAGTCCTTCGACCGCAACAACACCCTGGAGATCCTCGGGAAGGTTCTCTCCGGGGAGCTGGCCTGGTGCCAGCACGCTCACCGGGCCGATGACATCGCCACCGCCATCCGGTTGTCCGAGGAGTTCGGGTACCGGTTGATCCTCAACCACGGGACCGAGGGGCACCTGATCGCCGATGTCATCGCCGACAAGGGGATTCCGGTGATCATCGGGCCGTTGTTCACCAGTCGGTCCAAAGTGGAGCTGCGGAACCGGGGGCTGCGGAACCCGGGAATCCTGGCTCGGGCCGGGGTGTCGCTGGCGATCACGACCGACCATCCCGTTGTGCCCATTCACTTCCTGGTGCACCAGGCGACCCTGGCGGTGAAGGAGGGGCTGGACCGGGAGGTGGCGCTTCAGTCGATCACGACCAACCCCGCTCGGATCATGGGGTTGGACGATCGGGTCGGTTCGTTGAAGCCCGGGCTCGACGGTGACGTTGTCATCTGGTCCGGGGATCCGTTGGACGTGATGAGTCGTGCCCTGCGGGTGTTCGTGCAGGGGCGCGAGGTCTACACGTTCGACGAGAGTGCTGGGGAAGGGGTCGTGGCCGACCCCTTCTACCGCGAGGGCTAGCGGAGGCCCCTGCCGATCACGAGGCGCTGGATCTGGTTGGTGCCTTCGAAGATCTGCAGGACCTTGGCCTCGCGCATGTAGCGCTCCACCGGGAAGTCGCGGGTGTAGCCGGCGCCGCCCAGCACCTGGACGGCGTCGGTGGTCACCTTCATCGCCGCGTCGGTGGCGATGAGCTTGGCGATCGACGCCTGCTGGCGGAAGGGGAGGCCCCTGTCCCGGCGGCGGGCCGCGGAGATGTAGGTGGCTCGTGCCGACTCCACTGCTGCCGCCATGTCCGCCAGCATGAACTCCAGGCCCTGGAACTCGATGATCGGGCGGCCGAACTGGGTTCGGGTCTTGGCGTAGGTGACGGCCTCGTCCAGTGCCGCTTGGGCCAGGCCCACCGCGCAGGCCGCGATGCCGAGGCGGCCCGAGTCCAGAGCGGACAGTGCGATCTTGAGGCCGTCGCCCTCCTTGCCGATCAGGCGGTCGGTTCCGAAGCGGACGTCGTCGAACTGGAGTTGTGCGGTGATGGAGCCGGTCAGGCCCATCTTGCGTTCCGGGGTCATGGCGGTGAGGCCCTGGGTCTCGCCCGGTGCCAGGAAGCAGGAGATGCCCCTGCCCGCGTCGGGGGACGTGCGGGCCATCAGGGTGTAGAAGTCGGCCGCGCCTGCGTGGGTGATCCACGCCTTGGTGCCGTTCACCACGTACTCGGGGCCCTTGCGGACCGCTCGGGTCGACATGGCGGCCGGGTCGGAGCCCGCCTGGACCTCGGACAGGGCGTAGCCGCCCAGCAGTTCGCCCTCCAGCAGCTCCGGGAGCCAGCGGTCCTGCTGTTCGCGGGTGCCGAAGGTGGCGAGGCCGTAGCAGGACATGACGTGCACGGACAGGCCCACGGCGACCGTCATCCAGGCGGAGGCGACCTCCTCCAGGGCCTGCAGGTACACCTCGTAGGGCTGCTCGCCGCCGCCGAACTCCTCCGGGTACGGGAGGCCGAGCAGGCCGGACCTGCCCAGCAGGCGGAACGCGTCGCGGGGGAACTTCTCGTTCTCCTCGGCGTCCGCCGCGTGGGGCTTCAGCTCGTCGCGCGCGATCTCCCTGACCAGCGCGATCAGGTCCTCGGCCTCTTGGGTGGGGAGCAACCGCTCGGCGGGCATCATCGACCTCCGGTGTGTACTGGTAGCTGTACTGTAGGACGTTGTGCAGTACAGCGCCTAGCGACTGTGGCAGGGTCGTCACATGACGCGGGCTCTCACGCAGCGGCAGGCCGAGCTGCTCACCCGGTTGGAGGCGTTGTTCCTCACCGAGGGCTTCGGACATCTCACGCTGGATGACATCGCGGGCAGGCTGCACTGCTCGAAGTCGACCCTGTACGCGCTCGCCGGCAGCAAGGAGCAGCTGGCCGTGCGGGTGGTCGGGCGGTACTTCAAAGGCGCTGCCGAGCGGATCGAGAAGCGCATCTCGGGCCTGAACGACGTGCGCAAACGCATCGGCAGCTACCTCGCGGGGGCTGCCGAGGAGCTGAGCAAGGCGTCTGCCGAGTTCATCGCGGACGTGTCGGACTTCCCGCCCACGCGTGCCACGTACGAGCGCAACGCCCGTGCCGCCGCGGAGCGCATCAAGTCGTTCATCCAGGACGGGGTCGAGCTGCACGTGTTCCGGCAGGTGCACGCGACGCTCTTCGCCGAGATGGCCGGGCTGCTCATCGAGAGCATCCAGACGGGTGTCCTCACGAAACGGGCAGGTGTTTCGGACGCCGAGGCGTTCACCGCTCTGGGCGAACTGCTGTTGGATGGGCTCCAGAGGACGGGCGCTTCGCAGAAGGAGTAGAACGCGGTGATCGTGGTTGCTGGTGAGGCGCTGGTCGACATGGTGCCGGTGGGGGACGACGAGCTCACGCCGCTCGCGCCCAAGCTCGGTGGCGGGCCGTACAACGTGGCCGTGGCGCTCGGGCGGCTGGACGTGCCCACGGCATTCCTGTCGCGGGTGTCGACGGACCACTTCGGCGAGCAGTTGGTCAAGCGGCTGCACGCTTCGAACGTGAGCACGGACTTGGTCCAACGTGGACAGGAGAACACCACGCTCGCCGTCGTCGGTCTCGCCGGGGACGGGTCCGCGCGCTACGCGTTCTACGTCCAGGGCACCGCCGACCGGCTCGTCGAGGACCCCGGACCGCTGCCCGCCGAGGCGAAGGCGGTGTCGTTCGGCACGCTGTCGCTGGTGCTGGAACCCGGCGCGTCCGTCTACGAGGAGGTGCTGCGGCGCGAGGGCAAGCGCCTGCTGACCGCGCTCGACCCCAACATCCGGGCAGGGCTCATCGACGATCCGGGCGCCTACCGCGCGCGGTTCGCGTCGTGGCTGCCGGACGTGGGGCTGTTGAAGGTCTCCGTCGAGGACGCGCGGTGGCTCGCCGGCTCCGAGGACGGCACCGACGCCGACGTGATCGAGATCGCAAGGACGTGGATTTCACAGGGACCGGCCGCCGTCGTCCTGACGAAGGGCGGTGACGGTCTTTCCGTGATCACCGCCACGGACCAGGTCGACGTACCACCCGTGAAGGTGGACGTCGTAGACACGATCGGGGCGGGCGACACCGTGCAAGGTGCCCTGCTCGCGTGGCTGCACGACCACGACGCGCTGCACGCGGACAAGGTGCGCGCGCTCTCACGTGATGAGTGGACGGCGGCTTTGACGTACGCCGGTGCGGCCGCCGCGATCACATGTTCCCGTGCGGGCGCGGAACCGCCCTTTGCGAGCGAACTCACCGCCGCGTTGGCTGGATAACGCAGAGGATCGGACTACCGTGGTGTAGCCGCGCTGGAAACCTGGCATTGCGGATGTGATGCCGGTCCCATCTCACAGAATCGGTTCACACCGCTGCTGCGAGGCGGGCCTTTCGCCGACTAGCGTGAGTGAACTTGAAGACTCAGATCCCAACGGGGTGGTCCGAGACGACGGCAGGCCGTGCGACCTGCCGCCACCCCGTCCGAGCGTTGAGAGGGACTTGAATGCCCGACGCGACGACTGCGCCGAACGACCCACAGACCGTCGCGCTGCGCCACGGGGGCGGAGAGCTCGAGATGAAGGTGGTGCCGGCGTCCGAAGGCGCGTCCGGCATCGATCTCGGCAAGCTGCTGTCGACCACCGGTCTGGTGACCCTGGACACCGGTTTCGTCAACACGGCCTCCTGCTCTTCCGAGATCACCTACATCGACGGTGACGCGGGAATTCTGCGTTACCGCGGGTACCCGATCGAGCAGTTGGCCGCGCGTTCGAACTTCGCGGAGGTGAGCTACCTCCTGATCTACGGTGAGCTGCCGACCGCCGCTCAGCTCGAGGACTTCTCGCAGAAGATCAGCCGCCACACGCTGCTGCACGAGGACCTCAAGCGCTTCTTCGACGGCTTCCCCCGCGACGCGCACCCGATGCCGGTGCTGTCCTCCGCGGTGTCCGCGCTGTCGACCTTCTACCAGGACTCGCTGTCGCCGTTCGACGCGAACCAGGTGGAGATCTCCACGATCCGCCTGCTGGCCAAGCTGCCGACCATCGCGGCCTACGCCTACAAGAAGTCGGTCGGCCAGCCGTTCCTCTACCCGGACAACTCGCTGGGCCTGGTGGAGAACTTCCTGCGCATGACCTTCGGCTTCCCGGCAGAGGCCTACGACCTCGACCCGGACCTGGTCCGCGCGCTCGACCTGCTGTTCATCCTGCACGCCGACCACGAGCAGAACTGCTCCACGTCGACCGTGCGCCTGGTCGGCTCGTCCGAGGCGAACCTCTTCGCGTCCATCTCCGCGGGCATCAACGCCCTGTTCGGCCCGCTGCACGGCGGCGCGAACAGCGCGGTGCTGGAGATGCTCGAGAAGATCAAGGCCGACGGCGGCGACGTGGCGTCGTTCGTCAACAAGGTCAAGAACAAGGAGGACGGCGTCCGCCTGATGGGCTTCGGCCACCGGGTCTACAAGAACTACGACCCGCGTGCCGCGATCATCAAGAAGACGGCCGACGAGATCCTCAACAAGCTCGGCGCCGACGACCAGCTCCTCGACATCGCGAAGCAGCTCGAGGAGACGGCCCTCGCGGACGACTACTTCATCTCCCGCAAGCTCTACCCGAACGTGGACTTCTACACGGGTCTGATCTACCGGGCGATGGGCTTCCCGACCAAGTTCTTCACCGTGCTGTTCGCGCTCGGCCGGCTCCCCGGCTGGATCGCGCACTGGCGCGAGATGATCAACGACCCGGCCACGAAGATCGGCCGCCCGCGGCAGATCTACACCGGCCCGGTGGAGCGCGACTTCATCGCG
>NZ_DATLEC010000105.1:0-2327 GCF_035525475.1 Lentzea sp.
GACCTCGTTGCCCGCGATCATCAGGTGGTCGGGGTCGAGCGGGTCGACGGCGAACGGCGTCGAGAACAGCGCGTGCGTGATGGGCGGCGACATGCCGTTCCAGGTCTTCCCGCCGTCCACGGTGCCGGACATCGCGCCGCCCACGTACTCGCCGTACGCGCGCTTGCTGTTGTTGGGGTTGACGCCGACGAAGAAGCCGTCGCCACCGAGGGCCTCGATCTGGCGCTCGCGGTGGATCAGCTCGCCGCCCTTGTACACGTTCTGGATCTTGGCGGTGCCGTTGTCCTGCAGGCCCATCCAGATCGTGCCGTCCTTGGCGCGGGCGACGTTGTAGGGCAGCAGGTTCGTCAGGCCCTTGCTGCTGCCGATGCCCCACTTGGCGTTCTGGAAGTCGTCGGTGGGGTCGGGACCGGTGTGCTGAGCGAACGCACCGCCGTCGTTGCCGACGAGCAGGCGCACGCCGCCCTCACCGTCCGGGATGAACAGCACGGCGTGTTGGTCGGGGTGGGTCGTGGTGGTCATGTCCAGCGCCTCGCCGCGGTTCGTCGGGCACAGGTATGGCGTGCCGTCGACGAGCGGTCCGAGGAACAGGCAGGTGTTGCCGCTGAAGTAGCGCCCGATGACCCTGAAGTGCGTGGGCTTGTTCTGCGGCAGGCCGACGTCGTCGTTCTCCCAGACCTCCTCGAGACCGAAGAGCAGACGGGTCGGCACCCCGCCTACGGTCCGGGTCGGGTCCGGCTTGATGAACTGGTTGTACCAGGCCTGCACACCTGCGCCGTAGCCCGCGAGAGCGGGACCGGTCACGGCCAGGGCGGACCCGGTCGTGGGCGAGCCCAGCTCGGTGCCGTCGGCCATCTTGATCCAGGTCTGGCCGAAGTTGGGCGAGACGAAGACGCCGTCAAGCGTGTTGACAGCCTTGTACGTCGCCGTGATCCGGCCGTTGACGGTCGCGATCGCTCCGGCCGGGTCGTTGACGCCGGGGAGCTGCGGGATCCCGCCTTTCTGGACCGCCTTCGCGTTCTGCACGAGTGCGTAGACGTAGTCGTGGTTCTGGTCGGTGCCGGTGGTCGCGCCGAGTCCGATGCGCCCGATGCGGTCCTGCTGCGTGAAGCCGGCGGCCACGGACTTGGTGAAGCTGCCGGGCTTTCCGGTCGTGGAGGTGTAGATGCCGTTGTTGGGCGACTGGACGGTGCCGTCCTCGCTCTTCACCTGGCCGCCGCGCCAGCCGACGGCCGCCAGCACGGCGCCGCCCTTGCTGTTGTTGAAGCCGCCCGGCGCCTGGACGACCACATCGGTGACGACGTTGGCGAGGGTGCAGCCCTTCGCGCGGTTCGACTTGCCTGCGCAGGGGCCGGTGGGCAGCTTCACGTTGCTGAAGGAGCGCCCCGTGTTCGTCGAGCGGAACAGGCCCGCGCCCGTTGCGGCGTAGACGATCTTGGGGTTGCTCGGGTCGACGGCGACCCGGAAGCCGAACGCGTCGGACGGAGCGCCCTTGGCGCGCGTCCAGCTCTTGCCCTGGTTCGTGCTGCGGTAGACCCCGGCACCCTCGAGGCTGCTGGCGCCGAACGACCCGTCGCCGGTGACCACGATCAGCGTGCCGCCGCCGACCGAGGAGTACCCGACGGAGCCGACGAGGAGCGTGGGCAGGTTGTCGCCGATCGAGCTCCAGTGCGCGCCGTAGTCCTTCGAGCGGTAGAGCCCGCCGCCCGCGGAGGACGCGTAGACGGTGCGGTGCTTCGAGTCGTACGTGAAGTCGGTGATGCGCCCGCCGTTCTCCACGAGGCCGAGCCCGTTGACGCCCGCGTAGCCCGCGTCGCGGACCTGCAGCGGGCCGATCCCGTTCGCCTTCCACCGGTTGGCGTCCCCGGGGCCCTGTCCCTTGCGGGCCAGGCGCATCTTCTGCGCGATCGCTTCGGCGAGCGCGCCGTTCGACATGGTGCCCTGGATGGCAGCGCGCTGGATCTCGTTCGCGATCCGGTCGATCGACTCGCCGGTGATCTCCATGCCGAGCGACGCCACGGAGTCGCAGTAGTGCCCCGGGAGCCCGTAGGTGCCGGGCTGGGCGTTCTTGCAGATCTTCTCCAGCTGCGCGATCAAGCTGGCGGAGGCGGTGCTCCGCGGCTGGACCGTTCCCGCGTTGGCGGACCAGATGCCGACACCCAGGGCGGCCAGGGCCACCCCGCTCAGCACCTTGCGACGACCGACGGCGATCACGATTTCTCCCTCACTTGACGAGCGCAACTCCTGCGTCTTCTCTCTCAACGAGCGAAGTCCTGCAAGGTCGCTCAGGTGTTCTGCTGAGGTGTCAGCCACAGCGTGCTGAGTGC
>NZ_DATLEC010000119.1:0-19062 GCF_035525475.1 Lentzea sp.
ATCCGGCCGGTGGCAACCGGCGACGAGCCGGACGAGGCGGTGCTGCTCCGGCACGAGGAACGGTTCTGGAAGCGCATGGCCGCCTCGGCGGGGCTGGGTGATCTGTCGCTGCGCGGTCGCCGGAGGCTCGTAGCCACGGCGACGTTGTGCGTTGCCCGCGACGGTGGCCATGCCGCGGAAATCCTGGGACGGCTGCGCTGGCCATCGCCTCCCGAACGCGACGCGGTCGCGAGCTGGCTGGGCGCACTGCACCCGTCGGACCGCGGCTTCTGGAGCCCGTTGAGACCGGATCGGGTGGGCGAGTACCTCGTGGGACTTGCCCTGGACGATGAGCCGACCCTGCTCGAGCAACTCCTGCCGACGGCCGATCCAGAGGAGTCACGGGGTGCGCTGCACGTGCTGGCCAGGTCGGCGAGCCACCAGCACCACGTCGCTGGCCTGCTCGAACAGGTGATCACGGCCAACCCGTCGAGACTCGCCCCGGTCGCAGTCGGTGTGGCGACCGCCGTGGAACGTCCTGAACCGCTGCACCGCGCCCTCGCCATCGTGGCAGAGGAGGCAGAGGACGATCTGGTGCTGCTCGAACAGGTCTACGACGCGGTGCCCGACCACAGCCAGACCCTCGCGGTGTGGGCGGCGGAACTCGCCGGTCGAATAGCCGAACTCGTGTCGCTCGACGTGCAGACCGGTGCGAAGGAGATCGGAGACCTCGCCGCCGCTCTGACGCGCCAAGCCTTCCGGTTGGACCTGGCAGGACATCCGGAGTTCGCGCTACCGAGGTACGAGACGTCGGTGCGGATCTACGACCAGCTGGCGCGGCACACACCCGGACGGTACGAGACCGACCTGGCCACGTCGATCGAGGGGTACGCCCATCAGCTCTATGCGGCGGGAGAGCGGAAGAAGGCGGCGGAAACGATAGAACGCGCCGTCGAGCTTCGCCGCGAGCACGCCGACTCCGCGGAGGAACGCAGGCTGCTCGCCGACACGTTGACGGGGTACGGCAACCACCTGTCGGCGAGCGGCCAATTCAGGCAGGCCGTGACGATCACCCAGGAAGCGGTGGACCTCTACCGCACGCTGCCGGACGCCGTGCGGGCCACGAGCGATCGCCAGTACGCCTCCGCGTTGATGACGCACGCGATCGCATTGCAGGAGAACGGCCGCATCGTCCATGCCGTCGACGCCATGCGTCACGCGGTCGCCGCATTCCGAAGCATGACGAAGCGGTTTCCGGACGCCCATCGGTCCGACCTCGCCGCGGCGCTCGCGAACTTCGCGGTGCTGCTCGCGGATGCGGAGCAGCTGCACGAGGCGCTGGCTCGCGCGGAGGAATCCGTCGGGCACTACGAGGAACTGGCGGTCGCACTGCCTGGAGCGCACGAGGCCAACCACGCCGCCGCACTGCACTGCCTCGCAAGCAGACTCGCCGACTTGGAGCAGTGGCCAGAAGCGGCGCAGCGCGCCGAACAGGCCGTGGCCCTGCTCGAAGTCGTGACAGCCCATGGGGATGAGCACAGCCTGGAACTGGGTACGGCGCTCGACATGTGGGCCATCGCGCTGTCGGAGTGCAAGCGCACGGACGAGGCCGTGGGAGCTGGACGCCGTTCGGTGGACGTGTTGCGTTCGCTGAACGACGACATCGCGGTTCGTGTGCAGCTCGGCACCACGCTGCGCAACTTCGCCGAGGTACTCCGTGAGGCAGGTCGGGCAGCCGAGGCGAGCCCGTACTCGGCCGAAGCGGTGGAACTGTGGCAGGCGCTGGCCGCAGAAGCACCTGGAGTGCTCGAGGACGAACTGCGGCTGGCGCTGCTCGTGCACGACGGAGTCGTCGCGGAACTGAGCGGCGCCGGCGGCCATGGCCTGGCAGAACCCCCATTTAGTTGACTCGCAGGGAGCGCCCCGACTCCTGCGCCGCAGGGCGCCTTGTGCAAGCGTGGATCGTGGCCGTAGCAATCCGGTCGCTGAGCTCACAGTGGTTCCTGGGACTGTGCGCACTCGCAACTGAGCGACCGCCACGCCGATCCCGGCGGGCGCTTAAGCTGGCGATCATGACGAAGCGCCGGTGGACGGCCGATGACCTTCCCGACCTGACCGGGCGCACCGTCGTGGTGACCGGCGCGGCCAGCGGCGTGGGCCGCGGCACGGCGGCCGCGTTCGCCGCGGCAGGAGCGCGCACGGTGCTCGCGGTGCGCGACGTCGCCGCCGGTGAGCGGGCGGCGGCTGCCATGTCCGGCACGACCGAAGTCCGTGAGCTGGACCTGGCGAACCTCGCGTCGGTGCGTGCGTTCGCCGGAGGCTGGCAGGGTCGCCTCGACGTTCTCGTCAACAACGCCGGGGTGGCGATGACCCCGCACGGGCGCACGGCGGACGGGTTCGAGCTGCAGTTCGGCACCAACCACCTCGGCCACTTCGCTCTGACCAACCTGTTGCTGCCTTCGATCACCGACCGTGTGGTGACCGTGGCCTCTGGTGCGCACAAGGCGGGCGTGCTCGATCTCGACGACCTCGACTTCGCCCGGTCCGGCTACACGCCGGTGAAGGCCTACGGCCGGTCGAAGCTGGCGAACCTGCTGTTCACCCTGGAACTGGAGCGGCGCTGCCGCGAGGTCGGGTCGTCCGTGCGCGCGCTGTCCTCGCATCCCGGCTACACGGCGAGCAACCTGGGGACCAAGGGGCGCAACGCGCACCTGGTGAAGGTCGTGCACTTGGCCGGGCGCTATCTCGCGCAGACCGAGGCGCAGGGCGCGCTGCCGTCGTTGTACGCGGCGACTCAGGATCTGCCGGGTGCCGGCTACGTCGGTCCTGATGGGCGATTTGAGCTGCACGGGCATCCTGCGCTGGTCGGACGGTCGGCGGCGGCCAGTGACCCGGTGCTGGCGCGGCAGCTGTGGGAGGCGTCGGAGCGGCTCACCGGGGTGACGTTCCCGCTGGTCGCGGAACCCCGGCCTGGCGCCTGACGAACATGTTCGCTACGATCGCGTTATGAGTCCGCGCCGCACCCCTGTCGGCCGTCGTGATCGACCCGCGAAGACGCCCTTGAGCCGGGCCGGGTTGGTCTCGGTGGCGCTGCGCATCATGCGCGAGGAGGGGTTGGAGCGGGTCACGATGCGGCGCTTGGCCGCGGAGCTCGACACCGGCCCGGCGTCCTTGTACGTCTACGTGCGCAACACCGCCGAGCTGCACGGTGCCCTGCTCGACGAGCTCGTCGCCGACCTGTCGTCGCCGGAGACTGCGCAGAGCGAGTGGCGAGAGCAGCTGATCGGTCTGATGTGCGCCTACACCGAGCTGTTGTTCGCGCATCCGAGCCTGGCGCGCTCGGTGCTGTTGCTGCGTCCTTCCGGGCCGCATTACCTGCGGTTGATCGACGAGGTCCTTCGGCTGTTGCTGGCCGGGGGCATGCCGTCGCGTCAGGCGGCGTGGGGCGTGGACCTGCTGTTGCAGCAGGCCACGGCGACCGCGGCGGAGCAGGGCAGCCGGGACGAGGCGGTGGAGGCGGGCGGCGAGGAGGAAGACCTCGCCCTCGCGGTCAGCGAGGCGACCTCGGAGACCTACCCGCACCTGGTCCGCGTTCGCGACGAGATCATGTCCGGC
This sequence comes from Lentzea sp., assembly GCF_035525475.1. Lineage (GTDB taxonomy): Bacteria > Actinomycetota > Actinomycetes > Mycobacteriales > Pseudonocardiaceae > Lentzea. The sequence continues at coordinate 3,595 of NZ_DATLEC010000119.1, forward strand.
ACCGGTGAGCAGCGGCTGCGATGGGCGTTCACGACGATCATCGACGGGCTGAGCCACACCCGCTGAGCCACACCCGCTGAGCCGCTACCCGTTGGTTTGACCCAGCGCGGGTTCATGTCGTGCGGCCGTCGCGAACGCGTTCGTTACAAACATGTTCGAAAACGCAGCAATCTCGGAGGAGCCATGCACAACATCACCATCATCGGAGCGGGCCTGGGCGGACTGACCCTGGCCCGGGTCCTGCACGTCCACGGCATCGCGTCGACCATCTACGAGTCGGAGGAGTCGCCGTCCGCTCGCACTCAGGGCGGGATGCTCGACATCCACGACCACAACGGGCAGGTCGCCCTGCGCGAGGCCGGCTTGTTCGACGAGTTCCAGGCGATCATCCACCCCGGCGGCCAGGCGATGCGCATCCTCGACAGGCACAACACCGTCCTGCGGGAGGAGTCCGACGAGCACGGCGAGGGCGGCCGGCCGGAGGTGGACCGGCCTCGCCTGCGGCAGATCCTGCTCGACTCGCTGCCCGAGGGCACCATCAAGTGGGGCAAGAAGGTCGTCGGCGCGCGCCCGGTCGGCGACGGGCGGCACGAGATGTCTTTCGCTGACGGCAAGAGCGTTATCGCTGACGTGCTGGTCGGTGCGGACGGTGCGTGGTCGCGGGTGCGGCCGCTTCTGTCGGAGGCTGTGCCGCAGTACACCGGCATGTCGTTCATCGAGGTCGATCTGTCCGACGCGGACACACGGCATCCCGGCCCTGCCGAGGTCGTCGGCGGCGGCATGCTGTTCGCCCTGGCGCCCGGCAAGGGGTTCCTGGCGCACCGCGAACCGGACGGCAGCCTGCACGTCTACATCGCGCTGCGGACCGCGGAAGACTGGATCGACGGCGTTGACTGGACTGACGTCGACAAGGGCAAGGCCGTGTTGCTGGAGCAGTTCGCCGACTGGGCACCGGAACTGAAGGCGCTCATCACCGAGGCGGACGGCGCCCTGGTCCCTCGCGCCATCAACGCGCTGCCGGTCGGGCACCGGTGGCAGCGGGTTCCCGGCGTCACGTTGCTGGGCGACGCGGCGCACGTCATGTCGCCGTTCGCCGGGGAGGGGGCGAACCTGGCCATGTTCGACGGTTCCGAACTGGGCAAGGCCATCGCCGCCCACCCAGGTGACATCGAGGCGGCTCTGGCCGCGTACGAGAAGGACCTGTTCGTGCGCAGCGAGGAGATCGCCGGGGAATCCGCCGCGAACCTGGTCCTCCTCTTCGACGACAAAGCACCGCAGAGCCTGCTCGACCTGTTCGCCGCCTTCGGCACCGAAGTCCACTGAGGACCGCCGCCATGACCACGCTCCACACGTCCACGGAAGCACGACCCGGTCTGACGGTGACCACGCGCCAAGCCGGGCAGGGCAACCCGGTGGTGCTGCTGCACGGCGCCGCGGGCCCGGACAGCACCACCACCCTGCTCGGCCACCTCGCCGCAGGCCACCGAGTCGTGGCCCCGACCCACCCCGGCTGGGACGGCACCGACCGGCCGGAGGAACTGGACAGCGTCGCCGATCTCGCCGCTGCCTACCTCGACCTGCTCGCGCGGCAGGAACTCGACGAGGTGACGGTGATCGGCGTTTCGTTCGGCGGATGGGTCGCTGCCGAGATGGCCGCCTCCGGCCGCGCCCGGCGCATCGGCCGGCTGGTCCTGATCGACTCCATCGGTCCGCGACTGCCTGGGCACGAGCCGACGATGCCCAGCGGTCCACCGTCCGCTGTGGACGGAGCGGCGAGGCAGGGGCCACCGCCGGGCAACATGGCCGCGTTCCGCGCTTACAGCGGCGCCGCGTTGAGCGATCCGACTCTGCTCGATCGGGTACGCGGGCTGCAGATCCCGGCTCTGCTGGTGTGGGGCGAGAACGACACCGTCGTCACACCGGAGTTCGGCCGGCTCTACGCCGAAGCCTTTCCCCGCGGCCGCTTCGTGCTGATTCCCGGCGGCGGACACCTGCCGATGCGCGAGGCGCCGGAAGCGACCTTCGCCGCGATCGACGAGTTCCTGGCGGCCACAGCCGTGTCCGCCTCCGCACCGAATTCTCCTCAACAGCACCAGAACGGGAGTCATCCGTGATCACCATCGCCGTCGTCCTCGCCAGCACCCGACCGGGCCGCCGGGGGGAAGCCGTCGCGCAGTGGGTCCTCGACCACGCCGGCCGGCGCGAGGACGCCACGTTCGAACTGGTCGACCTCGCCGCTGTCGACCTCCCGCACCTCGACGAGCCGCTGCCGCCGGCCACCGGGCGCTACACCTTGCAGCACACGCTCGACTGGGCCGCCACCGTCGCCGGGTACGACGGCTTTCTCTTCGTCACCCCCGAGTACAACCACTCCTACCCAGGAGCGCTCAAGAACGCACTCGACCGCGTCAATGCCGAATGGCACAACAAGGCAGCAGCGTTCGTCTCCTACGGTTTCGACGGTGGCGTCCGGGCCGTCGAAGCCCTGCGGCCGGTCGTCAGCGCCCTGCAGGTGGCCGATGTCGCCGCTCAAGTCGCGCTCAGCATGCACCACGACTTCACCGGCTTCACGGACTTCACGCCCGGCCCGCACCAGACCCAGGCGCTGACCCTGACCCTCGACCAGCTGGTCGCCTGGTCCACCGCCCTGGCCGCCCTGCGCGTGTGACGAAGTCCCCCTCGACAACTGGGGTGCCCCTCCGCTTATGATCGAGCTCCAAGTGGAGGGACACCCCAGTTATGCGCAGAGTCGAGTACGACCACTTCGGCGGCCCCGAAGTGCTGCACGTCAGCGAGGTCCCGGTGCCGACCGCGGGGCCCGGACAGGTCTTGGTCGAGGTGCTGTCGGCCGGCGTCGGCGGTGGGGAGACGGCCATCCGGGCGGGGAAGCTGCGCCGGGTGATGCGGCTGAGGTTCCCGCAGGGGACCGGGAACGAGTTCGCCGGACGGGTCGCCGCCGTGGGGGCGGGCGTCAGGTATCGCGTCGGGGACCTGGTGTGGGGTCTGATGCCGCACGGCACGTTCGGTGCCATCGCGGAACAGGTGGTCGTGCCGCAGGACCGGCTCGCCGCGCTGCCCGCGGGCCTGGACCCCGCGACGGCCGGGGCGATGCCCGTCAGCGGCACCACCGCGATCACCGCGCTGGAGGAGAAGGCCCGGTTGCGTCCTGGGGAACGGCTGCTCGTCCGCGGGGCCACCGGCGGGGTCGGCAGCATCGCCGTGCAGCTCGGGCGGTACCTGGGAGCCCACGTCACGGCGATGGCCGGTCAGCGCAACCTGGAGTGGGTCCGTGAGCTCGGTGCGGACGCCGCGCTGGACTACCGGACGACCCGGCCCGGTGATCTGGAGCCCTTCGACGTGATCGTCGACCTGGTGGGCACGGACCTGCCGGCCTACCGGCGGCGGCTGACCCGCGGCGGCCGCATGGTCGCTCTGGCCATCGCTCCCGACGCCGTGGCGAGATCGGTCGCCGCGACGGTGTTCGGCAGGGTCCTGCGACGCCCGATCCTGTCCTTCAGCAACAACCCGTCCGCGCACACCATCGCGCGGCTCACCGAACTGGTGGAGGCGGGGGCGGTCAGGCCGGTGCTGGACCGGGCGTTCCCGATGGAGGAGATCGCCGACGTGCACCGCCTGCTGGAAGCCGGTGGGGTGCGGGGCAAGTACGTGATCGCGCCGTAGAGTTCGGGACATGCGAGCGGACGCGCGGCGCAACTACGAGATGATCCTGGCGGCGGCCGAGGCCGAGATCGCGCTGTCCGGCGCGGACGCCTCGCTGGAGAAGATCGCCCGCGACGCCGGGGTCGGCTCCGCCACGCTGCACCGGCACTTCCCGACCCGGCAGGCGTTGCTCGAGGCGGTCTTCCACGACCGCGTCGAGGTGTTGTGCGCCAAGGCCCGTGAGCTGGCGACGGCGGCGGACCACGGGCAGGCGCTGGTGGAGTGGTTGCGCGACCTGGCGGTCTACGGGGCGACCACGCGCGGTCTGGCCGAGTCGCTGCTGCACACGTCCGCGTCGAGCGAGTGCGAGGTCATGCTGCGCGATGCCGGCGGCGAGCTGATGCGCCTGGCTCACCAGGCGGACGCGGTCCGTGGCGGCGTCGGCATCGACGACCTGCTGACGCTGGTCACCGCGGTCTCACTGGCCACCGGGAACGCGGACGACGCCGCCCGGCTCGCCACGCTGGCCCTGGAGGGGATTCGCCCGGTGGGCGAGAAGCCGTCCCCGAGCCGGTGAACGACACCGCGGGCCGCCGTTCGTCCGGCGGCCCGCGGGAGACCGGTCACCCGACCGCGACCGGGTGCAGCCAGCAGGCCACCGAACGGCTGTTCGTGCTCTGCCCCAACAACGGTGCGCGCTTGTCGCAGACGTCCATGGCGCGAGGGCACCGCGGGTGGAACGCGCAGCCGCTCGGCATCATCCGGAGATCGGGTGGTGAGCCGGGAATGCCCGTCAGCTCCCGCTTCTCGCCCTTCAGCGCGGGGAACGACCGCAGCAGGCCGTCGCTGTAGGGGTGCAGGGGCGAGCGGTAGAGATCAGCCGACACCGCCTCCTCGACGACCTGGCCCGCGTACATGATCGCGATCCGGTCCGAGAACTCGGCCAGCAGCGACAGGTCGTGCGTGATGAACACGACCGAGAACCCCAGGCGTTCACGGAGCTCCACGAGCGTGCGCAGGATCTGCCGCTGCACCACCACGTCCAGCGCGGTGGTCGGCTCGTCCATGATCACCACCCGCGGTTCCAGCGCGAGCGCCATCGCGATCATCACCCGCTGCCGCATCCCGCCGGAGAGCTGGTGCGGGTAGCCGTGCAGCCGGTCGGTCGCGATGCCGACCAGCTCCAGCAGTTCGCGCGCCCTGTCCTGCCGGGCACGCGGCGACGTCCCGGGGGAGTGCGCCTTGATCACGTCCACCAGCTGGGTGGAGATCCGCTGCACGGGGTTGAGCGAGTTGATCGCACCCTGGAAGACGATGGCGATCTCCGACCACCGCAGCCTCCGCAGGTCCGCGTCGCGGATCCGCAACAGGTCGACGGTCGTGCCGTCGTCCAGGTGGTACAGCACCTCGCCACCCGCGACCACCCCCGGCGGCGGCAGCAGGCGGGTCATCCCGTAGGCCAGAGTGGACTTCCCGCTGCCCGACTCCCCTGCGAGACCGAGCACCTCGCCGCGGTGCAGCGTCAGGTCCACGTCGCGCACCGCGCGCACCGACTCGGGGCCGACGCCGTAGTCGACGTCCAGTCCGCGCACCTCGAGAATGCGTTCCTTCATGACGTCTCCTTGACCAGCACCGGATCCTTGGCGAGCACCGGGGTGAAGCCGACGCGCATCCGCACACCGCGCAGCGGGGAACGGGTGCGCAGGCGCGGGTTGACGTACTCGTCGATGCCGAAGTTGACCAGCGACAACGACGTGCCGAGCAGTGCGATCGCGAGTCCGGCGGGCACGAACCACCACCACGCCCCCTGGGCCAGTGCCTGCTGGGACTGGGCCCAGTACAGCACCGTGCCCCAGTTCCAGCCGCCGGCGTCGGAGACGCCGATGAACGCCAGCGTGATCTCGGAGACGACCGCGAACAGCACCGTGCCCACGAAGCCGGACGCGATGACGGCCGTCAGGTTCGGCAGGATCTCGAACAGGACGATGCGCCACGTAGCCTCCCCGTTCGCCCGCGCCGCCTCCACGTAGTCGCGCCTGCGCAACGACAGCGTCTGCGCGCGGAGCACCCGTGCGTTCCACGCCCACGACGTCAGCCCGATCACCAGCGCGATCGTGAGGTTGCTGGTCTCCGGCAGCGACGACGTGATGATGACGATCAACGGCAGCGCCGGGATCACCAGGAACACGTTCGACAGCGCGGAAAGCCCCTCCGCCGCCGACCCGCTGAGGTAGCCGGCGGTGATCCCGATCAGCACCGACAGCACCGTCGCGACGACACCCGCGACCGCGCCGACCAGCACGACGCTGCGGGTCCCGACCAGCACCTGGCTGAAGATGTCCTGGCCCAGGTGGGTGGTGCCGAACCAGTGCTCCGCCGACGGTGGCCGCAACAGCGCGTCGCTGCGCGCCGACGGGTCGAACGGCGCGAGCCACGGGCCGGCCACCGCCAGCACGGCGAACACCCCCAGCGCCACCAGACCGGTGAGCGCCTTGCGGTTGGTGCGCATCAACCCTCCCTGCGGGTGCGCGGGTCCAGCGCGAGGTAGGCGACGTCCGCGAGGAGGTTCGCCAGCAGCACGGACAGCGTGATGATGAGGAAGATGCCCTGCAGGAGCGGGTAGTCCTTGGCGCCGACCGCCTGGAACAGCTGCAGGCCGAGACCGGGGTAGGAGAACACGATCTCCACCAGCAGCGTGCCACCGACGATGAACCCGAGCGCCAGGGCGAAGCCCGACACGTTGGGCAGCAACGCGTTGCGGGCGGCGTAGGCGAGCATCACCCTGCGTTCGGACAGGCCCTTGGCGTGCGCGACGGTGACGTAGTCGTCCGACGACACGGTCACCATCATGTTGCGCATGCTGAGGATCCAGCCGCTGACCGACGACACCAGGATCGTCAGTCCCGGCAGCAGGGCGTGCCGCACGGAGCTGCCGATGAACTGCCAGTCCCAGTTCGGCACCAGGCCGATCTCGTAGGCGCCCGACGCGGGGAAGAAGCTGCCGGGACCGGTGAGCAGCGCGATGGCCACCAGGCCCAGCCAGAAGTACGGGATGGACGAGACGAACGTCGTGACCGGGATCAACGAGTCCGCCCACGTGCCGCGCCGCCAGCCCACCACCGCGCCCGCCGCGGTGCCGAGCAGGAACCCGATGACGGTCGTGACGCCGACCAGCCCGACGGTCCACGGCAGCCCGTCGCCGATCACGTCCGACACCGGGCTGGGGAAGAACGTGAACGACAGCCCGAGGTCGCCCCGGAAGAGCTGGCCGAGGTAGGAGAAGTACTGGCTCGCCAGGCTCTCGTTCCTGTCCAGTCCGAAGAGGACGTACAACGACCTGACGGCCTCGCTCGTCATCTGCCCGCGCTGCTTGGTGATCAGCGCCTGCACCGGGTCGCCGGGGATCATCCTCGGCACGAAGAAGTTGATCGTGATCGCCGCCCACGCGGTGAGCAGGTAGAAGCCGAACCGCTTGAGGAGGTAGCTCACGGCTCCTCCCGGTACAGCCAGCACGCCGCGAAGTGCCCGTCGCCGAGCTCGAAGCGCGGCGGGCGGTCCACGCGGCAGGCGTCCATCGCGAACGGGCAGCGCGGGTGGAACCGGCACCCCGCCGGCGGGGCGATCAGGCTCGGCGGCTCACCCGCGCCGCCGTCCTTCTCGTCCACCGCCGGCCGGTCGGGGTCCGGTGCCGACTCGATCAGCAGCTGCGTGTACGGGTGCGCCGGTCGCTGCGTGACGGTCTCGCTGTCACCGCCTTCGACCACCTGCCCCGCGTACATCACCACCGTCTCGTCCGCGAAGTACCGCGCGGACGCGATGTCGTGCGTGATGTACAGGATCGACAGGTGCAGCCGCTCCTTCAGGTCGCGCAACAGGTTCAGCACACCGAGCCGGATCGAGACGTCCAGCATGGACACCGGCTCGTCGGCGAGCAGCACCTCGGGGCTCGCGGCCAGCGCCCGCGCGATCGCCACGCGCTGCCGCTGCCCGCCGGAGAGCTCGTGCGGGTACCTGTCGAGGTACCGCTCCGCCGGTGTCAGGTGCACGCGGGTCAGCAGGTCCGCGAGCGACGTCTCCAGGTCGTCGCCGCGGTTGCCGTGGATGGTCAGCGCCCTGGTCAGGTGGTAGCGGATGGTGTGCACGGGGTTGAGGGAGGCGAACGGGTCCTGGAAGATCATCTGGACCTGTCGGCAGTACGCGCGGAACCGCCGCCCGTGCAGCCATCCCCGTTGCACGGCGACGGGATGGCCGTGGAGCCGGATCTCGCCGGACGACAACGGGTACAGCTGGGCGAGCAGCCGTGCGACCGTCGACTTGCCCGACCCCGACTCCCCGACGAGCGCGGTGACGCTGCCCCTGCGCAGCTGGAGCGACACCCCCTCGACCGCGTGCACCGCCTTCTTCGCCCGCGACAGCGGTGTCCGGACGGGGAAGTGCTTGGTGAGGCCGTCGGCCTCCAGGACGATCTCGGTGGAGACCGGCCTGGAGACCGCCGGCGCCGCCTCGGCCGTCACGAGGCGGGCCTCAGCTTCATGACGATGTCGAGTGCGTTCTCCAGCGTGGGCTGGACCGGCGCGTACTGGTCCTGCTCGCTCGGCCAGCCCACCCAGTTCTTGGTGCTGTACTGGCCACCGCCGTTGGCCGCCGAGGTGATGATGACCGGCATGTCCTGGACGAAGATCTTCTGCAGCTCCTGCAGCGCGGCGTTGCGGACGGACTCGTCGGCGGCGTTCGCGAAGTCGTCCAGTGCCTTGGTGGCGGCGGGGTTCTCGTACCGGCCGTAGTTGCCGTTCACGCCGGACTGCCCGATCGGCTTGTACAGCGCACCGTCCATGATGGACTGATAGATGTCGTAGAGCGTCAGGCCGTTGTTGGTCCAGTGCAGCGCGGCGCCGAAGTCGCCGGTGTCGAGCGCCTTGGTCCACGCGTCGGCGTTCTGCAGGTTCACCGTCGCCGCGATGCCGATCTTGGCGAAGTTGTCCTTGATGATCTCCAGGTCGGTGACGTAGTCCGACCAGCCGGTGGGCACGGTCAGCGTGATCGTGACCGGCTGACCGTCCTTGCCCTTCAGCGTGGTGCCGTCGAAGGTGTAGCCGGCCTCGGTCAGCGCCTTCTTCGCGCCCTCGACGTCGACGGTCATCCTCTTGTCCTTGAACTGCGGGGCGATGAAGGACTCACCGGCGGGCGTGGGGATGCCCGTGATGTTGTCGACCTTCGGGTAGAAGTAGCCCGCCTCGCCCTGGTTGAAGATGTCGTCGCGGTTGACCACCATGTTCGCCGCGCGGCGCAACGCCGGGTCGTCCCACGGCTTGTTCTTGGTGTTGAACCACAGCCCGTGCACGCCGAGCACCGGCGGGAACCACAGCTTGTGGTTCTGCGGGTCCTTGCTGGTGTAGGCGGCCTGGTAGTTGGGGATGAACGTGAAGCTCCACTCGGCCGCGCCGGTGGCGAGCGCGTTGGTCTGCGCGTTGTTGTCGCTGTAGGAGGTGTAGCGCAGCTCCTTGACCTTCGGGAGCTCCTGCCAGTACTTGTCCCTGATCGCCAGCGTGACGGCCTGCGGCGTGAAGGACTTCAGCGTGTACGGGCCGCTGCCGATCGGTTCCTTCAGCGTCTCGGTCGTCGGGTTGGCGAAGGTCGACCACTGGTGCTTGGGCACCACGAACTGCTCGAGGATCTTCTTCTGGTTGACGAACTGGGACTTCGGGAAGCCGACCGTCACCTCGTTGCCGGAGAACGAGATGTCCTGGTACGGGACGCCTTCGATGTTGAGGCCCGGGTTCTTCTTGAGCAGCTCGAAGGTGTACGCCACGTCTTCGGCCGTCAGCGGCTTGCCGTCGGACCACGTGACGCCGTCGCGGATGGTGAGCGACAGCGTGTGGAAGTTGTCCGACCAGGCGAACTTCGTCGCCAGCCAGGGCTTCGGCTGGTCTGTCACCTTGACCTCGTTGACCATGGCGAGCGGTTCGAAGAGCAACCGCCGGTAGCCGAGCGACGAGGACGCCGACGAGTTGAGGAAGGGGTTGTTGTTCTCCGTTTGCGGTCCGTTCGGCATGCCCACGTTCAGCACACCGGCGGAGTTGCCCGCACTACCGGGATTTGTGGCCGAACACGCACCCGTGAAGGCCAGGGCGGTCGCGGCGACGGCAGCGCAAACACGCCTCATTCTCATGGGAACTCCTTGTTCTCCAACGAAAGCGAGAAGAATCAAGTGAGCGCTTGAGCGAAGTGACCGCGCGTGCCATCGCGGGTGAGGCCGTGGTGGCCCTCTGGTCGCCGTAGAGTAGACGCCTGTCCTCGCGGGCAAGTCAATAACGAAGAGGTCACGAACCGAGGCTTATTTTTAGGCTCGAACTAACCTCGGCGCTCATGGTGCGTGCTCGAGCGACTGTGCGGGACCTTCGGCGGCAGAACCGGTCGGTGCTGCTCTCGGCGCTCTTCCTCGACGGGCCGCTGAGCCGTCAGCAGCTCAGCGCCGGCACCGGGCTGAGCGCCGCGACGGCCAGCACGATCACCGGTGAGCTGCTGGACGAGGGTCTGGTGGCCGAGGCCGGCTCGGTCGAGTCCGACGGCGGCAGGCCACGCGTGCTGCTGCGGGTCAACCCGGTGTTCGGGCACGTCATCGGCGTCGACGTCGGCGAGACGGGGATCAAGGTCGAGCTGTTCGACCTCGCCATGGCCAAGCTGTCCGCTGTGGACCTGCGTCTCGCGGCGATGGAGCCGGAGCCGGTCAGCGCGCTGATCGCGGCAGGGGTCGGTGAGGTGCTGGCCGCGTCGGGCGTGGCGGCGTCCTCGGTGCTCGGCGTCGGGGTCGGCGTGCCCGGCACGGTCGAGCAGGGGACCTCGGCGGTCGTGCACGCGCAGACCATCGGCTGGGACGCCGTGCCGCTCGAGAAGATGATCCGCTCCGCAGGGGTCGAACCACCGCTGTTCGTCGAGAACGGCGCGAAGACCCAGGGCCAGGCCGAGATGTGGTTCGGCGCGGGCCGCGGCGCCCGTCACGCGGTGATCGCGCTGGTCGGTTCCGGTGTCGGGATCGCCGTCGTGTCCGGTGGCGTGGTGCAGCGCGGAGCGACCAGCAACGCGGGGGAGTGGGGGCACACCACGATCGTCTACGGCGGCCGGCCGTGCCGGTGCGGGTCACGCGGGTGCCTGGAGGCGTACGCCGGTGCGGAGGCCATGCTCGGCCGGTACCGGGAAGCGTTGGGCGGCAAGGAGTCCGCGCTCGACGAGCAGTCCGCGTTGGGCGCCCTGCTGTCGTCGCGGTCGGCCGTCGCCCGCCGGGTGGTGGCGGAGTCCGTGGGCTACCTGGGCGCTGGGATCGCGAACCTCGTGAACCTCTTCAACCCCGAACGCGTCGTCCTCGGCGGGTGGGCGGGACTCGCGCTCGGTGCGGGGAAGCTGGACGAGATCGTCGCCGCCACCGCCGAGCACGCCCTGCGCCACCCGTTCGGCCAGGTGCGCATCGAGCTGGGCCGGACCGGTCCGGACGCGGTGGCGGTCGGCGCGGCGACGTTGCCGCTCGCGGTGCTGCTGGAGACGGGCGCGGATCCCCGCTCCGTCCGCGGTCTCGGGTGAGAAGGGACCTCCCGGCTCATTGACAGCGGTGTCGCCGAGCCGTGACTCTTTGGAGAGCGCTCTCCAAGGAGGTTCAGGTGCCCGACGACCACGAGCTGGCCCGCCTGGTCGGCAAGCTCGACCTGCGAGCCAAGGTGCGGCTGCTGGCAGGGGGCTCGGTGTGGCGCGGCAGCGCGGAGCCGGCCATCGGACTGCGCGCCCTGACGTTCTCCGACGGGCCGGCGGGTGTGCGCGGGCCCGGCTGGGACGAACGCCGCACGTCACTGGCCCTGCCGTCGCCGACAGCGCTGGCCGCGACCTGGGACGAGGAGCTGGTGGAACGGCTGGGTGGGCTGCTGGCGGCCGAGTCCCGGCGCAAGGGCGTGGACGTGCTCCTGGCCCCGGTGCTGAACCTGCACCGCACGCCCTACGGCGGCAGGCACTTCGAGTGCTTCTCCGAGGACCCGCTGCTCACCGCCCGGCTCGGCGTCGCCTACGTGCGGGGTGTGCAGGCCGGCGGTGTCGCGGCCGCCCCGAAGCACTTCGTCGCCAACGAGACCGAGACCGACCGGCTGACCCACGACGTGCAGGTCGGCGAACGTGCCCTCCGCGAGCTCTACCTGGCGCCGTTCGAGGCGGTGGTGCGAGCGGGCGCGTGGGCGGTGATGTCGGCCTACAACAGCGTGAACGGCCATTCGATGTCGGAGAGCCCGCTGCTCACGACACCTCTGAAGGACGAGTGGGGCTTCGACGGCGTGGTGGTGTCGGACTGGGGAGCGGTGCGCTCGACCGTCGCGTCGGCGTCGTCCGGGCAGGACCTGTCGATGCCGGGTCCGTGGGGCCCGTGGGGTGATCTCCTGGTCGACGCCGTCGAGGCGGGGGAGGTGGCGGAGACCGCGGTCGACGAGAAGGTGCTCCGGCTGCTGCGGCTGGCCGCGCGGGTCGGGGCGCTGGACGGCCTGGGCACGTCGCTGCCTGCACGAACCGCCGACACGGCCCTGCTGCGCGAGGCGGTCTCCGCGAGCACGGTCCTCCTGCGCAACAACGGGATCCTCCCGCTCGGCCCCGCGGACCGGATCGCGGTGCTCGGCCCCGGCGCCGCCTCCCCGCGCGTCCAGGGCGGCGGCAGTTCCGGCCTCTACCCGGCGGCCGAGAGTTCGTTGCTCAGCGCGCTCTCCGCCGTCGCGGAGGTCGAGCACGCGCCCGGCGTCCGCATCGACGACCGCCCGACCCCGGTGGGGGCTCCGGTCCTGGTGCGCGTGCTCGGCGCCGGCGACGAGGTGTTGTTCCGCGAGGACCGCCTCACCGGCCGGATCCTGGAGACCGAAGAGGTGCCCGGCGCCGAGGTCCTCGAGATCAGCACCACCCTGCACGTCACCACGACCGGTCCGTGGCGGCTCGCCGTCGCGGGATACGGCCGGCTCACCCTCGACGCCGGCGGAATCCGCGTGATCGACGTCGTGCAGCCCGTCGACACCGACGACCCGGCCGTGAAGCACCTCCGTCCTCCCCACCACGTCGCGGAGGTGCTGCTCACCGAGGGGACCGAGGTCGAACTGGTCGCCCGGCGAGACCTGGGCGAGGACAGCGGAATGGCCTCGATGCTGGCCGCGGACCCGCCGCCGTCGTGCCCGAGCGAGGACCTCGCCGCCGCGGTCGAGGCGGCACGCCGGTGCGACGTCGCCGTGGTCGTGGTCAGCACGACCGACGCGATCGAGGGCGAAGGGCGCGACCGGCACACCCTCGCGTTGCCGGGCGAGCAGGACGCGCTGGTCAGCGCGGTGTGCGAGGCGAACCCGAACACCGTCGTCGTGGTCAACTCGGGTGGTCCGGTGCTGCTGCCGTGGCGCGAGGACGCCGCCGCCGTGCTGGTGACGTGGTTTCCCGGCCAGGAAGGCGGAACCGGGCTCGCGGACGTGCTCCTCGGTGACCGGGAGCCGGGCGGGCGGCTGCCGACGACGTGGCCGGGGCGGGAGGCCGACGTGCCGGTCGCGGACTTCCTGCCGGAGGCGGGATCGCTGTCGTACCGCGAAGGACTCGACATCGGGTACCGCGCATGGGCCGCGAACCGCACCGCGCCCGCGTACTGGTTCGGCCACGGCCTCGGCTACACCACTTGGGAGTACGAGGAAGCGCGAGTCGAACGCGACGTGGTCCGGGTGCGCCTGCGCAACACGGGAGGCCGTCGCGGGCGGGAGGTCGTGCAGGTCTACCTGTCGCGGCCGGACAGCGCCGTCACGAGACCCGAACGGTGGCTGGCCGGCTTCGCGACCGTCACCGCGGAGCCGGGTGAGGCGGTCGAGGCCCTGGTCGCGGTGCCGGAGCGGTCGATCAGCCACTGGGCGGGGGAGTGGGTGGTCGAGCCGGGTGCGTTCACCGTGCTCATCGGCCCGAACGCGGGCGACACACCGCTGCGCCTCACGTCGGAGAACGCTCTCCGGCCGTGGTAGAACGGATCATGACCAAGGCGACCCTCGAGGACGTGGCGCGGGTCGCCGGCGTGTCCCGCGCGACCGTCTCGCGCGTCGTGAACGGCACGCGCAACGTCGACCCGCAGATCGCGGACACGGTGCGCAACGCCATCGAGCTGACCGGGTACACGCCCAACCGCGCGGCGCGCTCGCTCGTCACCCGGCGAGCCGGCACGGTGGCGCTGGTCATCTCGGGTGCGGGCGGGGGATCGGACGTGTTCGTCGACCCGTTCTTCGGCCGCGTCACCGCTGGCGTCGTCGACTTCCTGCGCACGCGGGGTGTCCACCCGGTGCTGATGCTCGCGGACTCCGACCACTCCAGGGCCGAGGTGGTGGAGTTCCTGCGGCAGGGCAGCGCGGACGGAGCGTTGCTGGTGACCACGCACGCCGCGGACACCTTGCCCGCCAAGCTGCTGGAGGCCGGGGTCCTCGCCGTGCTCTACGCGCGGCCGGGCACGCCGATGCCGGTCAGCTACGTGGACCTCGACCACCAGGCGGGCGGCAGGCTCGCGGCCGGGCGGCTGGTCGAGATCGGCTGCACGCACGTCGCCGCGATCTCGGGACCGCTGAACGTGCCCGCCAGCCAGGACAGGCTCACCGGCTTTCGGGAAGCCTTGGCGCGCAACGGGTTCCCGTACGTCCCGACCGTCGAGGGCGGGTTCACCGCGGCCAGCGGCGAGGCGGCGATGACGCGGCTGCTCACCGAGTACCCCGAGGTGGACGGCGTGTTCGCGGCCAACGACCTGATGGCGCAGGGCGCTGTGGACGTGCTGCTGGAGCACGGGCTGCGCGTTCCCGGCGACGTGGCCGTGGTCGGGTTCGACGACAGCGCGCCCGCCCTGCTGTGCCGCCCGCCGCTGACGACGATTCGCCAGCCGGTCGAGGAGATGGCGGCGAAGATGGCTGAAATGCTGCTGAGCAGCCTGGACTTCCCCGAGCAGCGCCCGAGGTCGGTCATCTTCGAACCGGAACTCGTCCTCCGCGCGTCCGCATGATTGACCTGTTCGACACCACGCGTTAATCTGCGGGAGAGCGCTCTCCCGGCGTCCGGTGCCACGGACGCCACCGTCTCGGGCTCACTCGCCCCAAGGTGTCAGGCAGGATCATGAGCTCTCCCCTGTCCAGGGCCGTCGCGTCAGCGGCCGCGGCCCTGTGTCTCGTGACCACGGCAACCGCACTCACCTCAGCCCCGGCCGGCGCCGCCGAGTGCGGGGCCACCAACGTCGCACTCAACAAGCCGGCCACGGCGTCCTCCACCGAGAACGGCGGCACTCCTGCGTCCGCTGCCGTGGACGGCAACGCGGGTACGCGGTGGTCGTCGCAGTTCTCGGACCCGCAGTGGATTCAGGTGGATCTGGGTTCCACGCAGCAGGTGTGTCGTGTCTCCCTGGCGTGGGAGGGCGCGTATGGCAGGGCGTTTCAGGTGCAGGTGACTGACAATGCCGCGGATTCGGCGTCGTGGCGCAGTGTGTACTCGACCACGACCGGTGCGGGTGGTACGCAGACGCTCGATGTCAGCGGTTCGGGCCGGTATGTGCGGGTGCTGGGTACGCAGCGCGGTACCGGTTATGGCTATTCGTTGTGGGAGTTGAGCGTCAACACCGAGGACGGTTCGACGGGCATTCCGTCGACTGATCCGCGCAACCCGGATTTCGGTCCCAACGTGTACGTCTATGGGCCGGGGTCGTCGCAGGCGGAGATGCAGTCGAGGCTGGACTCGATCTCGGCGCAGATGAGGACGAACCAGTTCGGTCCGCAGCGTCATGCCGTGTTGTTCAAGCCG
>NZ_DATLEC010000135.1:0-13751 GCF_035525475.1 Lentzea sp.
CTGCGTTCAGCACGTCTACACGGCCGGTGAGCTGACTCGGATGCTTTCGGAGGCCGGGTTCGGTTCGGTCGCGTTGTACGGCGACACCGACGGGGGCTCGTTCGAGGTGGGCAGCCATCGGTTGCTGGCGGTGGCGCGCCGCTAGCCAAACGACCGGGGGCGGCACACCGGAATGGTGCGCCGCCCCTGGTCAGACTGCGGAAGCGGAGGGATTTGAACCCCCGGACGGTTGCCCGTCTCCCGCTTTCAAGGCGGGTGCATTCGGCCGCTCTGCCACGCTTCCAAGACACCACCGGCGTCCGCCGGGAAGCCTAGCCGTTCGCCTCGCGCAGGTGCGTCGTGACCCGGTCGAAGACCTTGGCCAGCACCTCGCCCTCCTCGGGCGTCAGCAGGTCGATGATGTGCTCGCGCACGCCGCGCAGGTGGGTGGGGGCCGCTGCCACCAGCTGGGTCATGCCCTTCGGGGTCAGCTCGGCCAGGACGCCTCTGCCGTCCTCCGTGCACTCGCGGCGCAGCACCAGGCCCGCCTTCTCCATGCGGGCCACCTGGTGGGAGACGCGGGACTTGGAGGAGGCGACGTCCTCCGCGAGTTGCGTCATGCGCATGCGGCGGTTCGGTTGTTCGGAGAGGCGGACCAGGATCTCGTAGTCCGCCAGTGACACTCCGTGGGCGTCCTGGAGCTCCCGGTGCAGGCGGTCCATGAGCATGGACGAACCGCTCACGTAGGTGCGCCACGCACGCATCTCCCCCGCGTCCAGCCAGCGCGGCTCCTGCTCACTTGGTGTCACGGGAACAAGGCTAGACGGCCGGATGACGATCCAGTCATCCCTCTGGAAAACGCGGCCTCCTGGAGGCAGACTCCTCCGCCGTACACGCGCGTTAACCACGCCTTCGAAAGGCCTCCAACCCATGAGTTCGTTCAGACGGCTTTCCGTTCTGGCGATCACCGCCGCCGCGGCCACTGTCATCAGCGCTACCGGGCCTGCCCAGGCCGATGTCCAGTCACTGCGCGGTCGGGGCACGGTGGACGTGCGCCTGATCGGCATCAACGACCTCCACGGCAACATCGAGCCGCCCACCGGGTCGTCTGGACGCGTCATCCTCCCCGACGGCACGACCGTCGACG
This sequence comes from Lentzea sp., assembly GCF_035525475.1. GTDB lineage: Bacteria > Actinomycetota > Actinomycetes > Mycobacteriales > Pseudonocardiaceae > Lentzea. Next base: position 1,127 of record NZ_DATLEC010000135.1, read on the forward strand.
CCGGTGGCGCCGCTTACAACGCCACGCACATCAAGAACCTCCAGAAGGAGGTCGAGAACTCCGTCATCGTCGGGCAGGGCGACCTGATCGGCGCTTCGCCGATCGTGTCGGCGTTGTTCCACGACGAGCCGACGATCGAGGTGCTCAACAAGGTCGGCATGGACACGACCGCGGCGGGCAACCACGAGTTCGACGAGGGCTACAAGGAGCTCCTGCGCATGCAGCGCGGTGGCTGCCACCCGGTCGACGGGTGTCAGTTCAGCGACAGGTACAAGGGCGCGAACTTCCCGATCCTCGGGGCGAACGTCACGCACGCCAAGAGCGGGCTGCCCGCTCTGCCGCCGTTCTGGGTGGAGATCCGCGACGGCGTTCCGATCGGCTTCATCGGCATGCCGCTCAAGGACGTGCCGATCCTGGTCGACCCGAACGGCATCAAGGAGCTCGCGTTCGGTGACGAGGTCAAGGCCGCCAACAAGTACGCCAACCTCCTCGACGCCATCGGCGTGAAGTCGATCGTGCTGCTCGTGCACCAGGGCGACCAGGTCACCGCCTCCGGTGGCGGGCCCAACGCCTGCAACGTCGCCGCCAACAACCCCGGCAGCGTCATCGCCACCCAGGTCAGCCCGAAGATCGACGCGGTCTTCTCCGGCCACAGCCACCAGCACTACAACTGCGTGGTCAAGGACCCTGCCGGCAACCCGCGCCCGTTCATCGAGGGCCTCGCTTTCGGGCGTGAGCTCAGCGTCGTCGACCTGAAGATCGACCGCCGGACGCGCGACGTCATCCGCGGCGAGACCAAGGCGGACAACAAGATCGTGACCCGCACGGTCACGCCGGATCCGGCCATCCAGTCCGTGATCGACCTGGCCAAGACGAAGTCGGCCCCGATCGCCAACAAGCAGGTCGGCACGGTCAGCGCGGACATCCTGAAGCTGCAGAACGCCGCGGGCGAGTCGCAGCTCGGCAACCTGATCGCGGACTCGCAGCTCGCGGCCACCTCGGGCAACGGCGCGGTGCTCGCGCTGATGAACCCCGGTGGCGTGCGCGCGGACCTCACGTACGCCAGCTCGCCCGCTGGTGAGGGCAACGGTGTCGTCACCTACGGCGAGGCGTTCACCGTGCAGCCGTTCAGCAACATCCTGCAGACGGTCACGCTGACCGGCGCGAACATCAAGACCGTGCTGGAGCAGCAGTTCACCGCTGCCAGGACGTTCGTGCTGCAGCCCTCCGCGGGCCTGAAGTACAGCTGGTCGGCGTCCGCGCCGTTCGGTTCGAAGGTCTCGAACGTCGTGCTCAACGGCGCTCCGCTCGACCCGAACGCGAGCTACCGCGTGACGATCAACAGCTTCCTGCAGGGCGGCGGTGACGGCTTCAGCGAGTTCACCAAGGGCACCGCGATCACCGGTGGTGGTATCGACCTGGACGCGTTCGCCGGCTACCTGACGGCGCACCCGAACCAGGCCCCGCCGGCGCAGGACCGCATCACGCAGATCCCGTAACCGCGGACCGCGTGCGAAGGCCACCCCGGCGACGGTAAGTCGGCGGGGTGGCCTTTTCGCGTGTCCGGTTGCTCCGTTTGATCTAGTGTGAGGGCCGATGTCGTGGTTGCGTCGGCTCCTCCTGCTCGCCGGTCTGGTGACCGGTGCCTGGCTGCTGGGCGGCGCGGGCGAGGCGAACGCCGACGTCAGGGTCGAGATCGACCGGCTCGGGATCGAGGTGGGGCTCCCCGTCGTCGACATCGGGGTGGAGATCGTCACCGGGATCGCTCCGCCGCAACCGGAAGCGCCCCGTCCGCCGAAGCCGGACCCGCGCACCGAGAACCCCGCACCACCACCTGAACCACCTCCGGCTCCTGTCGCCGAAGCGCCGCCCGTGCAGATCGAGGCACCGGAACAACGGCACCACACGCCACCGCAGCCGTCGGCCACGACTCCGCCCGCGAACCCCGTTCCCCAGCAACCGCAACCGCGCGCGGAGCAGCCGATGACCGGCACGCTCCCGCAGAGCGGCGCGGGCACGTCGGCGAGCGGCTCCCAGATACCGGCGGGCACGTTGCCGCACGCGATGCGGCCGCCCACCACCACGACGTCTCTCGTCAGCACCGAGCAGCACGCCGTGCCACGCACCGTGCGCGCGGAGGAACCGACGTTCTCCCCCGACTGATCCCCGTGCCCGCACGAGCCGAGGGATCAGCCATCTCACGTCAGGGAGAACAGTCATGCGCAAGAACCTCAACCGAACGATGTCCGCGGCCCTGCTGACCGGCGGGATCATCGTCGCCACCGCCGGGTGGGCCCAGGCGGTTCCTGTTCCGGTCGACGTCGACGAGGAGGTCCGCGTCGGCACCCTGCTGAGCGTCCCCGTCAGGATCTGCGGCAACGCCATCACCGTGCTGGGCACCGCTGACGCCACGTGCGAGGAGCAGCCCGCCGCGCGCGTCCAGGCCGACAAGGCGCTCGTCTCCGCGCCCGTCACGGTGTGCGGCAACTCGATCGGCGTCGCCGGCGGCGGCACCGGCAGCTGCGGTCAGACCAGGCCGGATCAGGCCGACGGCACCGTCGAGGCGCCGGCGACGGTCTGCGGCACCAGCGCGGCCGTGCTCGGCACCGCGAGCGGCGACTGCGGCAAGACCGGGGAGCCCCAGCCGGAAGAGCCGGAGCAGCCGGAACTGCCCGAGCAGCCGCAGCCGGAGCAGCCGGGCGGTCAGAACCCCGGTGGCGGCAACGACGACGGGAACGACAACGCCGGTTCCGGCACCACCGGCGACGACTCGGGCGCGGGCACCCCGCAGACCGGCATCAGGGCGTCGCACCAGGCGTCCGCTATCCCAGGGCTCTCGCGGACCGGCGCGGACCCGCTGGAGTTCCTGCTGGTGGGTCTCGGCTTGATGACCGCGGGCGTGATGGCCCGCCGCGGCGCGCGTCGCTCCGCGAAAGCCTAATCATTTTCTGACCATTTTTCACAATCGCCCGGCGAGCACTCCGCTCACCGGGCGATTGCTGTCCGCACAGTCGATCTCCGCAGGTCACCCGTCCGACTTCACCAATTCAGGTTTGGTGTGAGGTGTTGAGAAATATGGCGATCAAGCGCATAGTCGAAGACGAGCTGGCAACCGGAACGGTGACTGAACCAAACCACCGGAGGCCACGCCCGGAAGGGGTCAGGTGGTGCTGTGCAGGTATCTCCTCGCTGTGGCGAAACGCGGTCTGTCGCATCCCCGCGAGCGGACTGGACGTAACCGGTCCGGTCGCGACTGCGTAGCGACGGACACGAGGTTTCGGGTGCCCAGGCGCCGTCAGGCGTCGCTCGGTGCACTTCGACGCTGTTGAGCTCGGCATCGCTGACGTCTCATGGCGTCACCGGCTGAGCGCCACGCCAACCTTCGTGGGCCGTAGTCGTCACTACCACATGGAAAGCCTTGGTGCGGTGCCCCGACGTGGGCTCCGCACCAAGGCGTGTTTGGTGCTTTATCGTTTGCGGCACCCAGGGGGTCCTTAACAGGAGGATTGCGGTGCAGTTCAACGAAGGCGCGGAACTCGATCTTTCCCAGGTTTCGGACCAGCGGGGCGTCGGCGGCCGGGTCGCCGGCGTCGGCGGTGGCCTCGGCGTGGTCGGTTTGATCATCTACTTCCTGGTGCAGCAGTTCACCGGCATCCAGCTGCCTTCGAGCGGGCTGGAGGGCCTGGGCACGAACACCCAGGTCGAGTCGAGTCAGCTGGCCGAGAAGTGCAAGACCGGCGCCGACGCGAACCGCGACGGCGACTGCCGGATCGTGGCCACGATCAACTCCGTCCAGGCGTTCTGGACCGACCAGTTCGCGCGTTCCGGCAAGACCTACCAGGTCACCAAGACCAACTTCTTCCGCAACAGCGTGAACACGCGCTGCGGCAACGCGACGTCCGCGGTCGGCCCGTTCTACTGCCCCGCGGACTCCCAGGTGTACATCGACCTCGACTTCTTCAACGAGCTGCGCACCAAGTTCGGTGCGACCGGCGGCCCGTTCGTCGAGGCCTACGTGCTGGCCCACGAGTACGGCCACCACGTGCAGAACCAGCTGGGCACCTCCGACCGGGTCGGCCAGGAGACCGGTCCCACCTCGGGCTCGGTGCGCCTGGAGCTGCAGGCCGACTGCTACGCGGGCGCGTGGGGCAAGGCCGCGACGACGACCCCGTCGGCCAACGGCCAGCCGCTGATCTCGAACATCACGCAGGAGGACATCGCCGCGGCGCTGGACGCGGCCTCGCGCATCGGCGACGACTTCATCCAGCGCGAGCTCGGCGGCGGCCGGGTCGACACGACCCAGTTCAGCCACGGCAGCTCGGCGCAGCGGCAGAAGTGGTTCAACACGGGGCTGGAGACGGGCGACCCTGCCCGCTGCAACACGTTCGACACGAACAACCTGGGCTGAGACGCTCGCGCAGCGAGAAGGCCGGGCCTCCCGACGGGAGACCCGGCCTTCAGCGTTTCCGGGGAACTACGAGGCGGCCAGGTGCGAGTGGTCGTCGTGCACAGCGGCCGTCCGCAGTGACGCGGCCTTGCGCGCGTCGGCACGCTTCGCGCGCGGCGGCACGCCGTTGACGTCCTCGGTCGAGACGCCGTAGGCGGCCGTCACGAACGCGATGGCGCCCGCGTTGCGACCCAGGGCCGTGCGGTCGATGTTGCCGAGGTTGTCGCACGCCGAGTGGTAGCACGGGTCGTAGGCGACACCCGCCGTGCCGCCCCACTTCGCCGCCTGGGCCGCGGTCTTCACGCCTTCGGCGCCGGTGAAGAGGCCACCGGCCGGGATGCCCTGCGCGATGAACTCGCCGTAGTCCGAGCGGCCCGAGAAGTCCGTGCCCTCGGTCGGGACGCCCTTGGCCGCGAAGTAGTCGGCGAAGGCCTTCTCGATCTGGGCGGAGCCGTACGGGCCAGCGCCCGCGCCCACGTTGTCGGAGTTGTCGCCGTCGTAGATGAAGTACGCGGCGTTCGGGGAGCCGACCATGTCGAAGTTCAGGTACAGCGCGATGTCCAGCTGCTGCTCGAACGTCAGCGACTGGACGTACTCGGTCGAGCCGATCAGGCCGCGCTCCTCCGCGCCCCACCAGGCGAACCGGACCGCGTTGTCGACCTTCGGGCGGGAACCGAGCTGCAGCGCGGTTTCCAGCAGGGAGGCCGAACCGGTGCCGTTGTCGTTGATGCCGGGGCCGACCTCGACGCTGTCGAGGTGGGCGCCTGCCATCACGACGTTGTTCGTGCGGCCGGTGCGGGTCTGGGCGACGACGTTGCGCTGGGTGCGGGTCTCGGTGTGGAAGCGCATGTCGACGGTGATCGCGGAGCCCGCCTTGCCGGCGAGCGTGGTGCCGTCGGCCTGCGAGACGCCGCCGGTCGGGATCTTGCCGGGGTTGGTCAGCGTCACATTGGACAGCGGGCCGGCGACGTTGTTCGAGACCAGCACGGCGATGGCACCCGCGGCCGCGGCGTTGAGGTGCTTCTGCTCGAACGTGCAGCCGCCGCGGCGGATCAGGGCCACGGAGCCGATGAAGTCCTGGCCTGCGAAGTCGGTGGCCTCGCAGCCCGTGGTGGCGTCCTCGGGAACGACGCGCAACGGGCCCGTCACGCCGCCTGCCGGGGTCTGCGGCGACTCGCTGAGGATCAGCGCCTGGTAGGTCACGCCGCCGACGCGGGCGATCTCGGCGTCGGTGACGGAGACGTCGAAGTCGAACGTCGGCGTGGACACGATGAAGCCCTCGTCGCGGAGCTTGCCCGCCACGTAGTCGACGCTCGCGTCGTAGCCGGGGGTCAGGGCGGCGCGGTTGCCGCCGTTGCGGTCGGCGAGGCGCTGGAAGGCGATCAGGTGCCGGTTGACGCCCTCGACCGTCACCTTCTTCGCGAGCTTCCTGGCGAGGGCGGGGCCGGCTGGTTCAGCCGCGGCGGACGCGGTGGCGGTGGGGGCTGCGACCAATGCCGAGATGGCAAGCACTGTCGCCAGCTTGGTTCTGCCGGACATGTGAACGTTCCCCTTCGGTCGAGATGGCGCAACCCTCACAAAGAGGAGACCCGGGACACAATCCGTCTCTCGGCGGGAACTCAGCTGGTGAGCAGCTGAACACTCTCCGCGAGACCCTCGACGGAGACCTCCCACTCCGGGCGCACGAAGCCGGCGGCGTCCAGGCGCAGTCGCACGTGCTCAAGACGCTCGCCGCGGGGTGCGGCGCCCATCGTCCCGTCGTGCACGTAGCCGAGCTTCTCGCTGACGCGGTTCGACGCGGGGTTGCCCAGCCAAGCCGCCGAACGAGCGATGGTCGCGCCCAGGTGGTCGAACGCGAACTGCAGCACGGCGATGCGCATCTCGGTGCCGATCCCGCCGCGCTGGTGCTCCAGGCCGAGCCACGAGCCGGTGTTCACCTCGCGCAGCACGCCGAAGTCGCGCGCGGCGATCTCCTGCACGCCGACGACCCTGCCGTCGAGGCGGACGAGGAAGGGGATCGCCCAGTCCTTCGCCGCGAACTTGGCGCGCAGGCCCCAGAAGTGCTGGAGCGTGGCCCTGCCGTCGTCCTCGGCGAGGGTGTCGGTCCACGGCACGTAGAACGGCATCTCCGCCGGGTCGTGCACACCCGCCTTCGCCACCTCGACGAGCTCGAACAAGCCCTCGTCGTCGTCCGGGCGCAGCTCCAGGCGCGGGGTGCGGAGGACCAGGTGTCGCAGAGGCCAGGCGTCCATGATCCGATGGTGCCGGACGTGTCGAACGGTATTACGGTCGATCACATGCGTGCCATCACCGTTCGTGACCCAGGCGGCCCAGAGGTGCTCGAGTGGACGGAGGTCCCCGACCCCGTCCCCGGTCCCGGCGAGGTGCTGATCGACGTCGCCGCGAGCGCGGTCAACCGCGCGGACCTGTTGCAGCGCCAGGGTTTCTACCCACCGCCGAAGGGCGCGTCGGACATCATCGGGCTGGAGTGCTCCGGCACGATCGCGGCGGTCGGCGAGGGTGTGACCGGCTGGGACGTCGGTGACGAGGTGTGCGCGCTGCTCGCCGGCGGCGGCTACGCGGAGAAGGTCGTCGTGCCGGCACCGCAGGTCCTCCCGCTGCCGCAGGGCGTCGACGTCGTCACGGCGGCCGCGCTGCCCGAGGTCGCGTGCACGGTGTGGTCGAACGTCGTGATGGACGGCAGGCTCAAGCTCGGCGAGACGTTCCTCGTGCACGGCGGCGCGGGCGGCATCGGCACGCACGCGATCCAGGTGGCGAAGGCGCTCGGCGCGACGGTCGCCGCCACCGCGGGCTCCGACGAACGGCTGCGGAAGTGCGCCGAACTGGGCGCCGACATCACGGTCAACTACAAGACCCAGGACTTCGTGGCCGAGGTCGAGAGCGCCGACGTCGTCCTCGACAACATGGGCGCCGCCTACCTGCCCCGCAACATCGACGTGCTCGCGCAGGACGGCCGGTTGATGATCATCGGCATGCAGGGCGGCGTGCAGGGCGAGCTGCCGATCGGCAAGCTGCTGGCCAAGCGCGCGATGGTGATGGCGACCGGGTTGCGCGGGCGGTCGGTCGAGAACAAGGGCGCGATCGTCGCCCAGGTCCGCGAGCACCTGTGGCCGCTCGTCGAGAGCGGTGCGGTGAAGCCGATCGTCGGCGAGGTAGTGCCGATGTCCGATGCCGCGGAAGCGCACCGGTTGCTGGAGGCGAGCGACGTCTTCGGCAAGGTCCTGCTCAAGCGAGAGCGGTAGCCGACGCCAGCGCGGTCCGGGGAGCCGTGCGGAACTCCAGCCCGAACTCCTCGGACCACCGCGTCAGCACGGCCTGCTCGTCGGGGCGGTCGGCGTCGTCCGCCAGCACGGTCGCGCCCGGCGCCAGCACGGCTCGCAGCACCGGCAACGCGGGATAGCGCGAGTCACCGAACCCCGGCCCGTCCACCAGCAGCAGGTCCACCAGCCCGAACCGGTCGACGTACGCGAGCACCTCGTCGTGCACCTGCTGCGGCGCGTACCACTGGCCGTGCCGCGGCAGTGCTGCCGGATGCCGTGACAACGGCGCGTGCACCACGCGGGCGACCGAACCCAGACCTTCGCGTCGTAGTTGTGAGGCGACGAACGCGGCGATGCGCTCGTCGTGCTCGATCGACAGCAGGTGCCCGAAACCTCGCTGCTGTAACAGACGCGCCAGCAGGACGGACGTGGAGCCGCAGCCGAGCTCCACCAGGACGGTCCGCGCGCTGAGCACGATCTCGTCCATCACGGCGACGAGAGCGGACGGGCGCAGGTCGCCGGAGAGCCGGGGCAGGTACTCGGTGTTCAGCGATACGAGGCGGTGCAGGGCCGAAAGATCAGCGAGCTCGCGATCCAGCGAGTCGTCCAAGCAAGATCTCCTGAGTCCTCATGCCAGTTCGGCCACGGCCCTGACCAGGTCGTCCATCTCCACCGCGTTCGTGTAGTGCGCGAGCCCGATGCGGATGGCGCCGCCGATCTCGCCGACGCCCAGCACCGAGAACACGCCGTACTGACCGGGGTCGGCGAACGCGCAGACACCCCGGGACGCGAGGTGTTCGACGCCGTCCTCCGCCTTGACCCCGGCGATCGAGAACGCCAGCGCCGGAACCCGTCGCATGGCGTCACCGATCACCATCACGTGCCGCAGCGAGCGCAGCTCGTTGATGAGGTTGGCGAGAAGCCCCGCCTGGTAGGCCTTCACGGACCCGAGCGACGTGAGCAACCGCTCACGGCGCGTGCCGGACGCCGCGTCGTCCAGATCAGCCAGGTACTCCACCGATGCAACGAGACCGGCGAGCATCGGGTACGCGTGCGGGCCGAGCTCGAACCGTTCCGGGCCGCGGGCGGCCGGGTCGACCGAGACCGACGGCAGCCGTTCCAGCATCGACGGGTCGCGGAACACCAGCGCGCCGACCGGCGGGCCGCCCCACTGGCCGGCGGAGAGGGCGATCACGTCGGCGCCCATGCCAACGATGTCGAGCGGCACGAAAGGCGCGGCCGAGGAGGCGTCGACGACCATCAGCGAGCCGTGCGCGCGGGCCACCGCGGAGATCTTGGCGAGGTCGGGCCGGGTGCCCACCACGCCGGACGCCGCGGTGATGGCGATGAGCTTGGTGCGGTCGGTGACGAGCTCGTCGTACTGCCAGCTCGGCAGCTCGCACGTCTCGATGTCGATCTCGGCCCACTTGACCGCGCTGCCGGTGCGCTGGGTGGCGCGCAGCCACGGCGCGATGTTCGCCGGGTGGTCGAGCCGGGACACGAGCACCTCGTCGCCCATGAACCAGTCGTCGGTCATGGCGTCGGCGAGGCGTTGCAGCAGCACGGCGGAGGACGGCCCCAGCACGACGCCGGCGGGATCGGCGCCCACGAGGTCCGCCACGGCCCTGCGGGCGGCGTCCACGATGCCCTGTGCGCGCTGGGAAGCCGGGAAGATGCCACCGGGTCCGGAGACCGGGGCGCGCAGCGCGGTGGAGACGGCGGTGGCCACCTGTTCCGGCACCTGCATGCCCGCCGGTGCGTCCAGGTGGACCCAGCCGTCGCCGAGCGCGGGGAAGAGCCCCCGTACCCGTGCGACGTCGAACGCCATGACTCACACCGTACGTATGAACGCAAACACGGTGTCGGCCAGCCCCCACCCGGCTAACCGGGGCAGAGGGAAAGAAGCGAGGATGGAGACCATGACAAAGGAGCAGCCCGTCGTAATCGTCGGCGGTCAGGACGGCGACATCACCGACATGGTCGAGCAGCCGGCCAAGGTCATGCGGATCGGCACGATGATCAAGCAGCTGCTGGAGGAGGTGCGGGCGGCGCCTCTGGACGAGGCGAGCCGCAACCGCCTCAAGGAGATCCACAAGCGGTCGATCGAGGAACTCGAGGACGGTCTCGCGCCGGAGCTGCGCGACGAGCTGGAGCGCCTCTCGCTGCCGTTCACCGAGGACGGCACCCCGTCCGACGCCGAGCTGCGGATCGCGCAGGCCCAGCTCGTCGGCTGGCTGGAGGGCCTCTTCCACGGCATCCAGACGGCCCTGTTCGCCCAGCAGATGGCCGCGCGCTCGCAGCTGGAGCACATGCGCGGGCGGGCGCTCCCCGCCGGCAGCGGCGACGGGGCGGACGCCGGGCCCACGGGCAAGGGAACGGGGCAATACCTCTAGACACCTCTGGCACGACAACCTGAACGTGGCTCTACGATGCGCTGAACTTCGGGAAGGAGCCACCGTGCTCGAGCGTGTCCGCCGTGGCCTGCAGGCCAAGCAACTTCGCCACAAGCTGCGCGTCAAGGCGATCGAACTGGTCCAGGACGCCATCGCCCCGCAACGCGAGCAGATCCAGCGCTTGCAGGTCCAGATCGACGGTCTGCGGGACGAGCTGCGCAGCGAGCTGGCACACCAGGCGAACCGCATCGTCGACCACTCGGTGGAGCAGGAGGTGCGGACCCGGCGCGACATCGTGTTCGCCGCAGACCAGGAGGCCGCGCTGCAGAGCGCGCGGTTCGTGCAGGAGCACATGCCGCGCGTCCCGCACTTCGGCACGCCCCAGGCGACGCTCGAGCACGCCCTCGCCCACGCCCCGGCGGAGGGCATGGCGCTCGAGTTCGGCGTCTACACCGGCGGCACGCTCAAGGTCATCGCCAACGCCCGCGACGGCGAGGTCTACGGCTTCGACTCGTTCGAGGGCCTGCCGGAGGACTGGCGCAACGGGTTCCCGGCCGGCACGTTCACGATGGACGGCCTGCCGGACGTGCCCGGTGCCGAGCTCGTCCCCGGCTGGTTCGACGAGACGCTGCCGAAGTTCCTCGAGGAGCACCAGGGGCCGGTGACGCTCCTGCACGTCGACTGCGACCTGTACTCGTCCACCAAGACCGTGCTCGACCTGGTCGGCCCGCGGCTGGTCGAGGGCAGCGTCGTCATCTTCGACGAGTACTTCAACTACCCGCAGTGGCAGGAGCACGAGCACAAGGCCTGGATGGAGCACGTCGAGGCCCACGGCGTCGAGTTCGACTACCTCGGGTACACCTACGACCACGAACAGGTCGTCGTCAAGGTGACCAAGGTCTGAGCCAGGTGATCGCACCGTGACCCACCGGTGAGCAAGCCTCCGATCGGACGCCGGTACGCTCAGTCCTCGTGCAAGCCACCAGTACCCTCGACCACTCCGAGGCGCCCCCCGCCGTCAAGTCGCGCAGCTTCCAGCGCGCGTTCGCCGACGTGCGGGAGGCGTGGCACCACCGCGAACTGTGGGGTCACCTCGGCTGGCAGGACATCAAGCAGCGTTACCGGCGTTCGGTCATCGGTCCGCTGTGGATCACGATCTCGATGGGCACCACGGCCCTCGCGCTGGGCCTGCTGTACTCGGTGCTGCTCGGAACGGAAGTCGCGACGTTCCTGCCGTACGTGACGGTCGGCTTCATCGTCTGGAACTTCATCGTCGGCTGCGTCACCGAGGGCACCGACGTCTTCATCGCGAACGAGGGGCTCATCAAGCACCTCCCGGCACCCATCACCGTGCACGTGATGCGCATGGTGTGGCGCCAGGTGCTGTTCCTCCTGCACAACCTCGTGGTCTACGCGGTGGTGCTCGCGATCTTCTTCACCTCGCTCAACCACGAGTACCGGATGACCGACCAGGGTCCGCTGCACCCCGGTCTGAGCTGGACCATCGTGCTGGCGATCCCCGGCTTCGTCCTGCTCGCGGTCAACGCGGTGTGGGTCTCGCTGCTGTTCGGCGTCATCAGCACCCGCTTCCGCGACATCCCGCCGGTGGTGAACAGCTTCATCAACCTGGTGTTCTTCATGACGCCGATCGTCTGGGACGCCAGCATCCTCACCAAGGTCACCGGCGGTGGCGACGCGGGCTGGCGCATCCTGGTCGCGGAGCTCAACCCCGTCTACCACTTCGTCGAGATCGTCCGCGCGCCGCTGCTCGGCCACGCGGTCGACTGGCACCACTGGGCCATCGTCGGCGGCTTCACCGTCGTCGGCTGGTTCGCCGCGCTGGTGATCCTGCGCAACTACCGCGCCCGTGTTTCCTACTGGGTCTGACGAGGAGGTCGGCTAAACCATGGTCAGCATCGACGTCTGGAACGCATCGGTCGACTTCCCGATCTTCGACGCCAAGACGCGGTCGATGAAGAAGCAGGTGCTCGGCAAGGTCGGCGGCAAGATCGGCTCCGACACCAAGGTGCCCATCATCGAGGCGCTGCACGACATCACCGTGTCGCTGAAGGAAGGCGACCGGGTCGGCCTGGTCGGCCACAACGGCGCGGGCAAGTCCACGCTGCTGCGGCTGCTGTCGGGCATCTACGAGCCCACCCGCGGCTCAGCCAGGATCATCGGCAAGATCGCGCCGGTCTTCGACCTCGGCATCGGCATGGACCCGGAGATCTCCGGCCTCGAGAACATCATCATCCGCGGCCTCTTCCTCGGCATGACCGCGAAAGAGATGGAAAAGCGCGTCGACGACATCGCGGAGTTCACCGAGCTCGGCGACTACCTCCAGATGCCGCTGCGCACGTAGTCGACGGGTATGCGCGTCCGCCTGGCGCTGGGCGTGGTGACGTCGATCGACCCCGAGATCCTGATCCTCGACGAAGGCATCGGCGCCGTCGACGCGGCGTTCCTGGCCAAGGCCAAGGACCGGCTGAAGGATCTGGTGAAGC
>NZ_DATLEC010000013.1:0-21733 GCF_035525475.1 Lentzea sp.
CCGGCAGCCACCACGGCTCCATTCCGCGGCCCTGTGGTCGCCGGGTCCCCACGTTGATCGAGAAGGAGTGCACATGCGCAAGCACACCCGTGCTGCCTTGCTCTGTGTCGCCGCAGCGCTGACCCTCACCGCATGTGCGGCGGGCAAGGGCGGCGGCGCGAGTTCCGACGCCGCGGCTGCTCCTGGCAAGGACGACAAGCTGACGCTCACGGTCTGGAGCAACTACTCCGACCGCGAGTACGAAGAGGTCACCAAGGCCCTCAAGACGTTCAACGAGAAGTTCCCGAACATCGAGATCAAGCACGAGGGCTCGCAGGACGACGACAAGATCACCGCGGGCATCCGTTCGGGCAACACGCCCGACGTCGCGCTGTCGTTCACCACCGACAACATCGGGCAGTTCTGCTCCTCCGGCGCCTTCCAGCCGCTCAAGGCGTACATCGACCGCGACAAGGTCGACCTGGACCAGATCTCCCCGGCGGTCCAGGAGTACACCGAGTACAAGGGCAACCGCTGCGCGATGCCCATGCTCACCGACGTCTACGCCATGTACTACAACAAGGACCTGCTCTCGGGCGCCGGCGTCACGACCCCGCCGAAGACGCTGGACGAGCTGTACGACGCGGCCGTGAAGGCGACCAAGAAGGCGCCGAACGGTGACATCGAGGTCGCGGGCTACCTGCCCACGATGGGCTTCTACGCCAACCGCCCGACCATCCTCGCGCCGTCGTTCGGCGCGGAGTGGGAGAAGGACGGCAAGTCCTCGCTCGCGAGCTCGCCCGGCTTCACCGAGATGATGACGTTCCAGAAGAAGCTCGTCGACTTCTACGGCTACGACCAGCTGGAGCGGTTCCGCGCGGGCCTCGGCCAGGAGTACTCCGCCGACCACGCGTTCCACCAGGGCAAGATCGCGATCATGATCGACGGCGAGTACCGGACCGCCTTCCTCAAGGCGCAGGCGCCGCAGATCAAGTTCGGCACGGCCCCGTTCCCGACCTGGAAGCCCGCCGACTACGGCACCGCGTTCACCACCGGCACGATCATGGGCATCCCCAAGGGCGCCAAGAACCCCGGCGCCGCCTGGGAGCTGATCAAGCACCTGTCGTTCGACACCGACACGATCGTCGACCTCTCGAACGCCATCAAGAACGTCCCCAGCACCAAGGCCGCCATGGACAGCCAGAAGCTCGAGGTGGACGAGCAGTTCAGGACGTTCATCGACCTGGCCAAGAGCGACAAGCTCAAGGGCAACCCCGTGACCCCCATCGGTGACGCGCACATCAAGGCCGTCACCGACTTCTCGGTCTCCTACCAGTCCGGCAAGGTGCCGGACCTGGCCGCCGGCCTGAAGGAAGTCGACAAGAACATCGACGACCAGATCGCCAAGAGCGGCAAGTAGGGACTCGCAGGATGACCGCCACGCTCGGCGCGCGGCCCGCCCCCGGCAAGGGGCGGGCACGTGCCCGCCACCGTCTCGCCGTGCTCGGGTTCATGGCCCCGGCCATCATCGGCTTCGCGCTGTTCTTCGTCTACCCGTTGGTCGCCACGGTCGTCTTCAGCTTCACGAAGTACGACCTGATCAACCCGCCGGAGTTCAACGGACTCGACAACTACACGTTCATGTTCAAGGATCCCCTGCTCATCAAGGCGATCACGAACACGCTGTGGTTCGTCGTGGTGCTCACGATCGCGCGGACCGTGTTCGCGCTGGGCGTGGCATCGGTCATCGCGCGTCTCAAGTCGGGCGTCGGGCTGATCCGCACGCTCTGCTACCTGCCGTCGCTGGCTCCGCCGGTGGCCGCGACGCTCGTGTTCTTCATGGTGTTGCGCCCCAACGGCGGCCCGGTCGACAGCGTCCTCGGCTGGTTCGGCGTCGACTCACCGCTGTGGTTCTCCGACCCGTCGTGGGCCAAGCCCGGCATCACCGCGATCATGCTGTGGATCTCCGGCGACCTGATGATCATCATCCTGGCCGCGATCCTCGACGTCCCCCAGGAGCAGTACGAGGCGGCGGAGCTCGACGGCGCCGGCCCGGTCCGCCGCTGGTGGCACGTCACACTGCCGACGATCTCCCCGGTGCTGCTCTTCGGCGTCGTGAACTCGGTGATCCTCGCGTTGCAGCTCTTCACGCAGGCGGTCGTCGCGGGGTCGGCCGGCTCGGGAGCGGCGGACGCGACGGGATCCACCAAGTACCTGGGATTCCCGGACAACTCGACGCTGACGTTCCCGGTCTACCTGTACACGCAGGGCTTCCGCTACTTCGACATGGGCTACGCGGCCGCGATGGCCACCGTCCTGTTCGTCATCTCGTTCGCCGTCACCATCCTGCTCGTCCAGCGGATGCGCAAGAACTCCAGCGCTGAGGAAGGGGGCCCGGGAGCATGACCGCCACGCTGGCCAAACCACCGGTCGACGTCCCCGCGGAACCGGAGCAGCCGCGCCGCGAGCGCGACGTCGGGGGCTTCCTGAACTGGGTAGCGACGCACGCGATCGGCCTGGCGCTCGGCCTGATGTTCGCCACACCCGTCGTGTTCGTCTTCCTCACCGCGGTGATGTCGGACAACCAGGCGTTCACCTCGGACCTCTGGCCTCGCGAGTGGCACTGGGAGAACTTCGTCGAGGTCTTCGACAAGGCCCCGCTGTTCCAGTACCTGGTCAACAGCCTCACGTACTCGCTGCTCGCGACCGCGGGCATGCTGATCTCGTCGATCCCGGCGGCCTACGCCCTGGCCAAGCTGCAGTGGCGAGGCCGGAACGTGGCCTTCGTCCTCGTCATCGGCGCGATGATGCTGCCACCGCAGGTCGTGGCCGTGCCGCTGTACGACACGTGGTCGTCGCTGGGCCTGACGGGCACGCTGTGGCCGTTGATCGTTCCCTACTTCCTGTTCGACGCGTTCAGCATCTTCCTGCTGCGCCAGTTCATGCTGACCATTCCGCAGTCCTATGTGGACGCCGCGCGCGTCGATGGCTGCTCGGAGTTCCAGGCGCTGGTGCGGATCATCGTGCCTATGGCGAAGCCGGGCATCGCGGCCACCGCGCTGTTCTGCTTCCTCTTCACCTGGAACGACTACTTCGGCCCGTTGCTCTACACCGGCGAGGTGAAGGACCAGTGGACGTTGTCGCTGGCACTGGCGACGTTCAAGGGCATGCACATCGTGCAGTGGAACTCGTCGATGGCGGTGACGTTCCTGACGATGATCCCGGCCGTCGTCCTCTTCGTCTTCGCCCAGAAGTCGTTCGTCAAGGGAATCACGTTCACAGGAGTCAAGGGTTGACTTCCTCTCGCTCGCACACGAGGAGATTCCCGCGGCTCGCGCCGCAGGGTTTCCGCTTCATCGCCGACTGCCCGCCCGGAGTGTTCCGTTGAGGTCCCGCACCGGCTCCACAGACCGACGCCGCCGGCCCGGCGGCCAGGATGTTGCGCGCCGCGTTCACGTCCCGGTCGTGGGTCAGTCGGCAGCGCCGAAGTGGCGTCGTAGCCGATCCGTTCCCGCGCTGCGGCCACGCCTCGGCACGAACCTGCTCCGATTCCTCTCCGTCCTGACGGACGGGGTCTTCTCGAAGGACTTCAGATGAAACTCACCGTCGTCGGTGGCGGTTCCACCTACACACCGGAGCTGGTCGACGGCATCGCCGGCCGTCGCACCAGCCTGGCGGTGGACGAGATCGTCCTGGTCGACCCGGACGAGCACCGCCTGGGCATCGTCGGCCCGTTCAGCCAGCGCCTGCTGGAGCACGCGGGACATCCGGCGAGGGTGCGCACCACGACGTCGCTGGAAGACGGCGTCGAGGGCGCGTCCGCGGTGCTGCTGCAGCTGCGCGTGGGCGGTCAGACGGCCCGCGCGTCGGACGAGACGTTCCCGTTGACCTGCGGGTGCGTCGGCCAGGAGACCACCGGCGCGGGAGGCCTCGCCAAGGCCCTGCGGACCGTGCCGGTGGTCCTGGACATCGCCGACCGCGTCCGCGAGCTGGCCGGTCCGGACACGTGGATCGTCAACTTCACGAACCCGGTCGGCATCGTCACCCGCGCCCTGCTCCAGGCGGGTCACAAGGCGATCGGCCTGTGCAACGTGGCGATCACGTTCCAGCGCTGGACCTCCGGCCTGCTGGGCGTCGATCCGTCCACCGTGGAGCTGGAGCACGTGGGCCTGAACCACCTGACGTGGGAACGCGGCGTCCACGTCGACGGCGTCGACCGCCTGCCAGAACTGCTGTCCGACCACGTGGAGGGCCTGGCCGAGCACATCGGCATCGACGGCGCCCTCATGCGCCGCCTGAACATGGTGCCGTCGTACTACCTGAACTACTTCTACAACCACGACGCCGTCGTGAAGAAGCAGCTCGGCTCACCCCCGCGCGCCGAGGTGGTCGCGGCCGTCGAGAAGGAGCTGCTCGACATCTACAACGACCCGTCGGTCGTGACGAAGCCAGAACAGCTGGGCCAGCGCGGCGGCGCCTACTACTCCGAGGCGGCCGTGCAGCTCGTCCACGCCCTGACCGGCGGCGCCGGCGCGGAGAAGCACGTGGTCAACGTCCAGAACAACGGCACCCTCCCGTTCCTCCCGGACGACGCCGTCATCGAAGTGTCGTCCACTGTGGACTCAAACGGCGGCAGGCCCCTCCCCGTCCGCCCCGTGGAGCCGTCCATCTCGGGCCTGATCTCGCACGTCACGGCGTACGAGTACCTGGCACTGGAGGCGGCGATCCACGGGGGACGCGACCGAGTGGCGAACGCGCTGCTCGCCCACCCGCTGATCGGCCAGCACGCCATCGCGGACCAGCTGGCCGACGAGCTGGTCGCGCGGAACCGCGACCTGCTGCCGTGGGTGAAGGGAGCCTGACAACGATGACGGACCGAGTGCTCGCCATCGACGGCGGGAACAGCAAGACCGCGGTGCTCCTGGTGGACGCGGACGGCAAGGTGCTGGCGCAGGTGCGCGGCCCAGGAGCCCCACCGCAGACCGTGGGCATGAAGCGCGGCTTGGACGTGTTCGAGGCCCTGGCACGCGAAGCCGCGGCGCAGGCGGGCCTGTCCCCCGACGAGCCGATCGCCACGCACACGTCCGCCTACCTGGCAGGAGCCGACCTCCCCCGCGAGGAGGAGGACCTGACAAGAGCGATCTCAGAACGAGCCTGGTCCACGACGACGTTCGTGGGCAACGACACCTTCGCCCTGCTACGAGCCGGAACGGCAGCAGCAGGCGGCGTGGCGGTCGTCTGCGGCGCGGGCATCAACGCGGTGGGCGTGGCCAGAGACGGCCGAACCCACCGCTTCCCGGCCCTGGGCGCGATCTCCGGCGACTGGGGAGGCGGCGGCCAGTTGGGCAACGACGCCCTCTGGCACGCGGTGAGGGCAGAAGACGGCCGGGGCAAGCCCACCCTCCTGCTCCCAGCCCTGCTGAACCACTACGGCGAAACCTCCATCCTCAAGGTGGTCGAAAAGATCCACTTCGAGGAGATCCCTCTGGACCCGCACGCCCTCTGCCCCCTCGTCTTCGAGGTGGCAGCCCAGGGCGACGAGGTGGCGCTGGCCCAGGTGGACCGCCTGATCGAGGAGATAGTCGTGCTCTCCACGGTCTCCATGCGCAAGCTGGACCTGATGGACGAGCCGGTGGACGTGGTCCTGGGCGGCGGCGTCCTGACCAGCACAGGAGAAACGGTGGTCGGCCCAGTCCGCCAACAAATCCTGGAGGCGGCCCCTCTGGCCCAGGTCCGCCTGGTGGACGTCCCACCGGTAGTAGGCGCAGCCTTGCTGGGCCTGGACCACATCGGCGCCTCACCGGCAGCAGAACTAAGACTCCGCTCCGCCTACGCGGACCACAAACCGGCAGCCACCCTGAACGTGGCAGTGAACGGCTGACCCAGACCCCGTCTCAGGGGGTAGATCCGGCGGCGGCGCCCCCTGAGACGGTCCCACCCCACTGCCCGGGGCTACACGGCGGCGGCGCCCCGGGCAGTGGTCCCACCCCTTTCCAGGGCACAGCGGCGCCCCAGGAAAGGCACCAGCCCCCGCAGCGCCTACGTGCCAAGGCGCTGCGGGGGCTTTCACGTCAAGGCAGGCTCGCGCAAGGGTCCCCTTGGGTTCAGGCTCCCCCGCGACCCAACGTACAGACGGGGTCTGACACTCCCGCGAAGCCGGAGGCGAGCCGACCGCAATGGCGAAGCCGAGCCGCTTGAACGCTTTTCACGAAGCCGCCGACCCAACAGCAAGCCGCCCAAAGCACCAGGCGTGCCATCAACCCACCCAAGGCGCTGGCCGGTCCTTGATCAGCTGACGGGGTCCGGGGCGGAGCCCGAGCTGTGACAAGCGACACCAGCAGAAAACCGGAAAGCGGCAAACCAGAACGCACCCGGCAGAAACCGGCAGAAAATCCGACGAATCCCCCGGAAAACCCTCCAGCAACACTCAATCGAGTGGTAAAAGAATCGTCACCCACAGCGACGAAACCTACGATGCCGTAGCCGACGGTGGCGTAACCAGCGGTTCGTTGTGCACGCTGACCAATCGCCTGCAAACGGGAGCCGCAGACGAGATCAACACGGACGCTGGACACAACACGGACGCCGAAGCACAAGGGGGATGAAGTGCTGCTGCGATGGACCAGTCTCGTGTCCCTGGGGGACAGCTTCACCGAGGGCATGGACGACCCGGGCCCCGGAGACACCTACGTGGGCTGGGCCGACCGCCTGGCCAACATGATCGCTCACCAGGCGCCGGAGTTCAGGTACGCCAACCTGGCCGTCCGGGGCAAGATGCTGCAGGAGATCATCGACGAGCAGGTGCCGCTCGCGATCTCCCTGAAACCCGACCTGGTCACGTTCTGCGGCGGCGGGAACGACATCCTGACGCCGAACAGCGACCCGGACGCCCTGGCCGAGGTCTACGAGGTCGCGGTGGCCGAGCTCAGGTCCGCCGGCTGCGACGTGGTGATCTTCACCGGCTTCGACACGAGGTCGACGCCGTTTCTGCGGAGCATCCGGGGCAAGATCGCCATCTACAACACGCACCTGTGGTCCATCGCCGAGCGCTACCACTGCCGCATGGTCGACCTGTGGTCGATGCACGCGCTGCACGACCGGCGCGCGTGGAGCGAGGACCGGCTGCACCTGTCGCCGGCGGGACACCAGCGGGTGGCGCTCAAGGCCGCCGAGGTGCTCGGGCTGGTGGACGACCACGCGTGGAACGAGCCGTGGCCCGTGCTGCAGCAGACCGACTGGGTCACCCAGCGCAAGGCCGACCTGAAGTGGGCCCGTGAGCACGTCGTGCCGTGGATCGGGCGGCAGCTCAGGGGTGAGTCGATGGGGGACGGCCTGGCGCCGAAACGGCCGGAGCTGCTGCCGATGGCGCGGTGCGCGGAGGACAAGTGAGCGAAAGCCCGACCGGCACTCTCCCCCGAATGCCGGTCGGGCCCTTTCGGGCAGGCGCCTTACCCCCTCGGTAATCCCCCACTCGGCACCTGCACGTCCAACATCCCATGTTTTGGGACCAGACGACTAAACGCTTGCTAAACCTCGGACGACATCGCGTCCAAAGTGGCCCGCACCTCGATCGCCCGGACCGAGTTGACCTGCGAGTACAGGCGCAACGCCTCCGTCAATTCAGCTGCCGCAGCAACCCATTCCGCCCGCTGGAGCAGCACGCCCCCGAGCACGTGCCGGCCGAAGCCCTCCAGGTAGGTCACCCCGGCCACGGCGGCCTGGTCGACGACCTGGCGGGCGAGCGACTCGGCCTGGTCCAGGGTGCCTGCCTGCAGGTGGAGCTCGGCGAGGTTCGCCAGGCCGCGGATCAACGCCACCTGGTCGCCCGAGCGGCGGTAGACCTCGACGGCGTGGGCCTGGTGCTGCAGCGCCACGTCCACGTGGCCGCGGGCCTGTTCGACCTGCGCCACGTTGTTCAGGCCGTGGCCCTCCCCGACGACGTCGCCGGACTGCTGCGCGAGCTGCACCGACTCCCAGAAGTGCAGCAGCGCCTCGTCGTGCTGCTGCAGCCGGAACAGGACGTCGGCGAGCTGGGCGAGCGTCAGCACCAGGTACTGGCGCTCGCCCAGCTCGATCGCGAGCCGATGCGCACGGCGGGCGTCCGGCAGCAGGACAGGGCGTCCCAGCCGGGCGTTCGTCGTGTAGGTCGTGTCCAGCATGAGGACCTGGCCGAGGCGGCTCCCCGTCACCTCGGCCGCGGCCAGGCCGAACCCGACCAGCGCCACCCACTCCCCCGTGAGGGCGCGCACGGTCGCATAGGGGTGCAGCAGCCTCACGAGCTGCCACACCTGGTCGTGCAGGCCCGCCTCGGCGGACGCGTGCACGACCGCGACGATGTTGGGCCACTCCTGGTCGAACCAGTCGATCGGGTCGGTGAACGCCGGCAGCGCCGTGGAGCCGTTGTCCCCCAACGCGAAGTCGAGTCCGTCACGTGCCGGGCGGATGGCGCGGCGGACGTGGTCGCACGCGACGAGGTAGTAGTTCACCAGGCGCCGCAACGAGTCCCGGTCAGGACGACCCGCTCCCCGCACGTACAGGCGCACCAGCTCGTGCATCGTGAAGCCGTCCGGCCACGGTTCGACCAGCAGGTTCACCTCGACGAGCTGCGACAGCCGCGAGCGGGCCGACTCGACGCGGGTGCGGGTCAGCGCGGCCACGGCGTGCGGTGACATCCACCGGCCGGGCGCGAGGCCGACGGACTGGAAGATCTCGCCGAGCTCGGACGGCAGGTCGCGGGTCGACAGGTCGAGCGCGCGCGACACCCCCATCGCCGCCTCCGGCAGGTCCAGGCCGCGCATCCGGTGACCGTCGTCGGCCAGCTCCCCCACCAGCTCCTCGACCGTCCACTCGGGACTGATCACGAGCTTCGCCGCCGCCACCCTCAGCGCCAGCGGCAACCCGCCGCACAGCTCGGCGAGCTTGCGGGACGCCACGGGGTCCTCCGACGAGAGCGGCTTGCCCAGCACGTCGTCCACCAGCTCACGCGACGCGTCGTCGTCCAGCGGGCCGAGCTTGCGCACGCGGGCGCTGTTCGTGACGACCAGCCGTTCCATCTTGCTGCGCGACGTCACGAGCACCACCGAGCCGGAACCCGGCGGCAGCAGCGGCTGCACCTGCTCGAACGCGGTCGCGTCGTCGAGCACCACCAGCACGCGGCGGCGGTGGAGCATCGACCGGTACAGCCCGACGCGGTCCTCCACCGCGACCGGCACGCCGTCCGCAGGAACGCCCAGCGCCACCAGGAACCTGGTCAGCACCTCGCCCGGTTCGGCGTCACCGAGCGACGCGAACAGCACGCCGTGCGGGAACATCCCCGGGTTCTCGTGGCCCCACGTGGTCGCCAGCGCGCTCTTGCCGACTCCGGGCGGGCCGGTCAGCACCGCCACGGTCGTCGCGAGCAGGTTCCTGGTCGCGCACACGTCGTCCAGCCACGCCTTGTCGCCGTCACGGCCGAACAACCTCGACGCGGACGCGGGCAGCAGCGCCGGCGCCACGATCCCCGCACGCGGTGCGACGGGACGCGACTCCACCGGCCCGACCACGCTCAACGCCGGGTCGTCGCGCAGCACCTGCTCCTGCAGCAACCGCAGCTGGGGTCCGGGATCGATGCCGAGCTCGTCGACCGCGCGGCGCTGGAACCGCTGGTAGGCCTCCAGGGCGTCGGCGCGCTGCCCGGAGCGGTACAGGGCGCGCATGCTGTGGGCGACCAGGCGTTCCCGGAACGGGTACTCGGTGCACAGCCCGCGCAGCTCGCCGACCAGTTCGAGGTGGCGGCCCAGTTCGAGCTCGGCGTCGATGCGCTCCTCCAGCGCGGACAGCCGCAGCTCCTCCAGGTCCGAGGTCATCGGGTCGCCCGGCACGTCGGCGAGCACCGGCCCGCGCCACAGCCCCAGCGCCTCGCGCAGCAGGCCGGCCCTGACGGCGGCGGGCTTGCCGCGGGAGGACGCCACGAGCTGCTTGGCGCGGTGCAGGTCCAGACGCCACGGGTCCACGGTCAGCTGGTAGCCGGTCGGCGTCGTGCGGATGGTGGCCGACCTCGTCGGGTCCGCCTCCTCCAGCACCTTGCGCAACCGGGAGACGTAGCCGTGCACGATCGTCCGCGCGGTGGCCGGGGGCGCGTCCGTCCACAGCGCGTCCACGATCTGGTCGATCGAGACGGGCCGGTTGGCCTCGACGACGAGCATGGCGAGCAGCCCGCGCATGCCGCGGCGGCCCAGCTGGACGAGCCGCCCGTCCGCGAGCACCTGGAGTGGACCGAGCACGCCGAACTCGAGTCCGGTTTTGCTCCGCATGCCCCTCCTTCCGCCGTGCTGACGCCGTCACTTCAACAGGTGGGAGAGTCGCCGTCTCAGATACAAGTTCGGCTCGAGTTTGGCCGTTCGCTACTGTTCACTCGTGCCGCGAGATCGGAACTCCGTGGTTGACCGCGGCGCCGGGTGTCTTCTCGGCGGCGCTCTCGGTGATGCGCTCGGTGCGCCCGTGCAGTACCTGGGCTTGGCCGACATCCAACGCGAACACGGCCCCGAGGGCGTTCTCGCACCTCCGAAGCCCGCCCTGTTCACCGACGACACCCAGCTCACGCTCTTCACCGCCGACGGCTACCTGCGCGCTTACGTGCGCGGCAAGCGGACGGGCGAGTGGGAACCGTCGCAGATGGTGTGGCACAGCTACCGGCGCTGGCTGGTCACCCAGCAGCAGCCGGCCCCCGAGCACGGTGCGACGGGCCTGCTCGCGGACGAACGGCTGTACGAGAGCCGTTCGCCGGGCCTGACGTGTCTCCGCGCCCTGGCGGCCGAGACACCGTCCACTCCGGAAAACCCGCACAACGAGTCGTCGGGCTGCAACGGCGTCACGCGCACCGCACCCGCCGGCTTCGCCCCGTCCGCGGCGATCGCCTACGACCTGGGCTGCCGGTTCGCGGCGCTGACGCACGGCGGCACGGGCGGCTGGGTGTCCGGCGGCGCGCTGGCGCTGCTGGTGCACCTGCTGGCCGTGAAGGGCAGGCCGATCCGCGAGGCGATCGACCAGGTCATCGGCCGCGTGCTGCGCGACGACACGTACACGGCCACGGTGCTGACCCGCGCCGTGGTGCTGGCCGAGGAGCACGACGGCTCGGGATCCGTGCGCGTCGACAGGCTGGGCAGCGGCTGGACGGGCCCGGAAGCGCTGGCGATCGCGGTCTACACCGTGCTGACGCACCCGAAGCCGTCGCAGTTCGTGGACGCGATGCGCGCCGCCGCCAACCACTCGGGCGGCAGTGACGCGACCGCCGCGCTGACCGGCAACGTCCTCGGCGCGCTGCACGGCGCGGAAGCCCTGCCGCGCGACTGGCTGAGCGGCCTGGAGATGGTCGACGTCCTGGACGCGATGGGCCGCGACCTGGGCATGTCAGCAGTAGGCCTGGACTTCAACGAGGACCGTTACGCCTGAGCGGGTCGGGCGGACGACCGGCTTCTCGACGAACTCGCCGCCTGCGGAGCAGCGGCCAATGAACACAGAAAAGGCTTGCTGCAGCGCGCTCCCGAATTCGCGCTGCAACAAGCCTTCTCGCACGAGTAGTTGGTCGACAGCAGGCCGGGTCTTGCCCCGAGCGCGAGTCCCGCTCAGCTCTTGATCAACGAAAAAACGTGCCCCGGAGTCGAAGCTCCGTTGGCCTGACATGTTAACAGATGTGCACCGGGAGTCCAGAACCGGCGAACACCTGACGATCTTCGTCGACGATGAAGACCGCGCAGTCCTCCTGCGCCGCCGCCCACTCGATCCCGTCCCTGCCCAGCGCAAACGCTGCTGTGGCAGTGGTATCGGCGATGGCGAGGTCGTCGCAGAAGACCGTGACCGACAGAAGTCCCGTCACGGGCAGGCCGGTGCGGCCGTCGAGGATGTGCTGCCCGCGTTCGTACAACGCTGACGTGGCAACGGCTCCGTCCCGCACGCCGAGCACGACGCTCAACCGGTCGGCGAGGTCGGGGTGCCGAACGCCGACGCGCCAAGGCTTTCCCGGCTCGGGCTCGCCGGCCGTCACGACATCGCCGCCGGCGTTCAGGCAGAACGAGGACGCGCCGCCCTCCCTCAGGAGGTCGGCTGCCCGTTGCACAGCCCAGCCCTTCACCACCGCGCACGGGTCGAGCCCGCGGCCCGGCACCCGTGCCGTGAACGCGCCGCCCGTCGACTCCTCGTACCAGTCGCACAGCGACAGCACCTCGACGAGGTCCGGGGTGAGCTCCTCCCTGGTGAGCTCACCCCGGTCCAGCCGCGAGACCTCGCTGTCCGGCTTGAACGGCGAGAAACGGGCGTCCGCCTCGCGCAGCCACGCGAACGCCCGGTCGGCCAGTGCGGCGTCCCCGTCGCGCAGGTCCACCGAGATCGGCAGGCCCATGATCTGCTCGACGCGCCGCACCGCCACGGCTACTTCGCCCCGTCGATGGCGGCCTGCAGCGACTGCCGGTAGCCCTCGGAGGTCGCGGTCGCGCCGGACACCGTGTCGATGTCCGCGCTCTGCGCCTTGAGGGCCGACTGCTTCAGCAGCGGCAGCGCCATCCTGGTCGGGTTGCTGTTGGGCGCCCGCAGCACCTTGATGTCGGTGATCTTGGTGCCCTGCAGCGTCACCTGCACCTGCACGGTGCCCTCGGAGGTGTTCACCGCCGGCCCGGACACGCTGCGGGTCTGGGCCTGCTGCTGGGTCTGTTGCTGCTGGGTGGTCGGCGCGGCACCGGTCGCCTTCGGTGCCGTGGACCCGGTGGCCTTCGGCGCGGACGACGTCGTCTTCGGAGCCGCGGTCTGTTGCTGCTGCGGCGTTTCCGGTGCGGCGACCTCGCTGATCTCGCCCCCGTGCCCGGCACTCGGCGAGTACAGCCAGACGGGGACGAGACCGGCGACGCTCAGCGCCAGAACGGGAATTGCCCTCTTCACGTCGTCAGACCTCTCAGTTGGCCAGCGCGAAGCGCTCGGCGTGGACCTGGTTGGCGGGCACTCCGAGCTCGTCGAGGCTGCGCACCACGGCGTCGGTCATGCCGTTCGGCCCGCAGATGAAGACGTCGCGGTCCTGGACGTCCGGGACGAGCGCGACGATGTTCTCGGGGCCGAGCAGCGGGCCGTTCGCGGTGATGGTCTTCGACGAACCGGTGACCAGCCGCAGCACCGCGCCCTTGGCCCTGGCGAGGCCTTCGAGCTCGCGCAGCAGCACGGCCTCACGCGGGTCGCTCACCCGGTACAGCACCACGACGTGACCCTGGATCTCCTCCAGCAGCGCGCGGATCGGCGTGACGCCGACACCGCCGGCGACGAGGAGCGCGTTCGGCTTGGTCTGGTGCATGGTCGTGAAGGCGCCGTACGGGCCCTCGGCGAACACGCGGGTGCCGACCTTCACGTTGCGGACGTCGGCACTGCCGGAGCCCAGCGCCTTCGCGGTGAGCCGCAGGTACTTGGCGTTCGGCGCCGCGGACAGCGAGAACGGGTTGGCCTGCCACCAGCGGTCTTTGGTGACGAAGCGCCACAGGAAGAACTGGCCGGCCTTGGCGCCCAGCTTGTCGAGGTCCTTGCCCTCGATGTAGACCGAGACGACGTCGTGCGCCTCGGGCACGACCGCGGCGACCCGGAACTGGTGGCGCCAGTTGCGCCACAGCGGCAGCGCCAGCCGTCCGACGAAGACGGATCCGAGGGCCACCGTCCAGAGACCCCACCAGTACCCGGTGGCGAGCGCGGAGTTGCGGAACGTGCTGCCGACGGCGACCTGGTGCGTGAACGCGAGGAAGATCGCGATGTAGGTGTACAGGTGGATGAAGTGCCAGGTCTCGTAGGCCATCCGGCGCCGCGCGAAACGGGCCGAGACCACGCCGACGACCATGATGACCGCCCACGCCACCAGCGCGCGGAGGATGCCCTCCAGCTCGGTCGCCTGCCGGACGACCTCGGCGATCGGACCGGAGTCGCCCGCGTTGCCGAACGCGATGAGGACCAGGTGCCCGATGAGCATCCAGAAGATCGTGAAGCCGGTCCAGCGGTGCCACGACGTCAGCCTGTCCATGCCCAGGCGGCGGTCGAGCCACGGCAGGCGGGCGACCAGCAGCAGCTGGAACGCCATCGCGAGCGCGCCGTACAGGCCCGTCAGCCTGCCGAAGTTGACCAGCATGTTCGACCCGACGCCGGCCGCGTTGAACAGGTAGGTCGCGAACGCCGCGTTGGCCAGGAGGAACGCGTAGAGGCCGGCTTTGGCCAGCACCTTGTGCGGCGTCGTGCGCCCGGCCGGAGCCGGTCGCACGGGGGGCTGCAGGGTGGTCGTCACGGCGGGCTCCTCGGTCTGGCGGTCGCTGGCTGTCGATCTCGATCCTCAGGTCCCGAGCTGTGCACCCGCTTTGGGCGGGCTGTCGACTTCCTGTCGATCCAGCAGGGGGGCCATCAGGTGGCGCACCATGAGCACGTGGACAAGGGGAACTCGGTTCGATTGCTCGTCGTAGATGACGAGCCGCACATCGCTGACCTGGTCGCGACGGTCGCCCGGTACGAGGGCTGGCAGGCCACCACAGCGCTCAACGGCGAGGAGGCCCTCCGGGAGGCCGCCGAGTTCCAGCCGGACATCGTCGTACTCGACCTCATGCTTCCTGACCTGGACGGATTCACCGTTCTGGATCGACTGCGGTCGGCGGGAGCGATGGTCCCCGTGGTCTTCCTGACGGCCCGCGACGGCACCGCGGACCGCGTGGCGGGCCTCACCAGGGGTGGCGACGACTACCTCGTGAAACCTTTTTCCGTCGAGGAGCTGATGGCCCGCCTGAGGGCCGTGCTGCGCCGGTCGACGGGCCCCTCGTGGAAGCGGTCGGTGCTGAAGGTGTCCGACCTCGTGATGGACGAGGACACGCGCGAGGTCCGCCGCGGCGGCAAGCTCGTGACGCTGACGCCGACCGAGTACGAGCTGCTGCGCTACCTCATGCGCCGCTCGCCGGCCGTGCTGACGAAGGCGCAGATCCTCGACCACGTGTGGGAGTACGACTTCGGCGGCCGCTCGAACGTGGTCGAGCTCGTCATCTCCCACCTGCGCCGCAAGCTCGACGACGGCCGTGAACCGCTGATCCACACCGTGCGCGGCGTGGGGTACGTGCTCCGCAGAGCGGCAGAATGAGACCTGTGATCACACCCGTCAGCGAATGGAGGCTCGGCACCCGCCTCGCCCTCGGTCTCGGCGCGCTCGCGCTGACGGTGTTCGTGATCGTCGGCTGGGTCATGGTCGCGTCGATGCAGACGTTCCTCGACCGCCGCCTCGACGACCAGATGGTGATCAGCCAGACGAGCGCGGTGAAGGAGATCGCGTACTACGGCAAGGTCAGCAAGCTGCCGCCGGACTGGTTCGCCGTCGTCTACAAGATCGAGAACGGTGAGCCGAAGCCGCTGCCGGGCGAGCAGCAGCCGCAGGACCGCGAGGAGTTCGACGCCCTCGCGCGCAAAGCGCTGAGCACCGACGGGTTCCAGACGGAGTACCTGCGCGACGAGGGCAAGTTCCGCCTGCGCGCCTGCCAGGTCGTCAAAAACCAGTACATCCTGGTCAGCGCGGCCCCGATGCAGGACAGGGACGGCACGATCTCCCAGCTCGTCACGGTCGGCGTGATCGCGTTCCTGGCGGCGCTGGTCGCACTGGTGGCGGGCGGTCAGGCGGTGATCCGCAGGGGCATGAGACCGCTGTCGGACATGGCCGACACCGCGCACGACATCTCGTCGCACGACCTGACGGACTCGACCCTCACCGCTCGCGTGGACGGCAGCGGCGGTGGCGTCGAGGTGGAGGAGCTGCGCGAGGCGTTCAACAAGATGCTCGCGCACATCGACTCCTCTCTCGCGGCACGCACGGCCGCCGAACAACGCCTGCGCCGTTTCATCGCCGACGCCTCACACGAGCTGCGCACGCCGTTGACGTCGTTGCGCGGCTACGCGGACCTGTTCAAGTACGCGGCGGCCAACGAGCCGGGCGAACGCGAGAAGCACCTGGAGAAGCTGCGGTCGGAGGCGGCGCGGATGAGCGTGCTGCTCGACGACCTGCTGTTGCTGGCACGCCTGGACTCCGCGGCGTCCGAACCGCCGTTGCGCCCGGAGGAGCTGGACCTGGCAGTGATCGCCGAGGCGGCGGCGGACGCGTTCCGCGCGGCGCGGCCCTCGCACGCGCTGGAGCTGGACGCCGACACGGTGACCATGACGGCGGACGCGACCCGGTTGCGGCAGGTGCTCGACAACCTGCTGACCAACGCGGCCGTGCACACCCCGGCGGGCACGGCGGTGGAGCTGAGGGTGACGGCCGAGGACGGCTGGGCGGTGGTGCGGGTGAGCGACACCGGCCCCGGCATCCCGGAGGCCGACCAGGCGCGGATCTTCGACAGGTTCTACCGCGTGGACGACTCGCGGACCCGGCAGCGCGGGGGCAGCGGTCTCGGCCTCGCCGTGGTGCGGTCGCTGGTGGAGGCGCACGGCGGCACGATCGAGCTGACCAGCCGGCCGGGGGCGACGGTGTTCACGATCCGCCTCCCCCGGCACCAGGCCTAGATCAGTCCGGCTGGGCTCAGTCGGCCTGCGACGACGGCGCCCACAGGTCGATGCCCGACTCGACGGCGTACTTGTCGATCTCGGCCAGCTCGTCGTCGGTCAGCGGCGGCGCCTGCAGGGCCGCGAGGTTCTGCTCCAGCTGCCCCACCGACGACGCGCCGATCAACGCCGACGTGACGCGCGGGTCGCGGATCGTCCACGTCAGCGCGAGCTGGGCCAGCGACTGGCCGCGCGAGGCCGCGATCTCGTTGAGCGAACGGATGCGGGCGAGGTTCTCGTCGGTGAGCAGGTCCGTGGACAGCGACTTGCCCTGCGTCGCGCGCGAGCCCTCGGGGATGCCGTTGAGGTAGCGGTCGGTCAGCATGCCCTGCGCGAGCGGCGAGAACGCGATGCAGCCGGCGCCGACCTCCTCCAGCGTGTCGAGCAGCTCCGGCTCGATCCAGCGGTTGAGCATCGAGTACGACGGCTGGTGGATCAGCAACGGCACGCCCGCGGACCGCAGCAGCTCGGCTGCCTCGCGCGTCTTGGTGGGCGAGTATGACGAGATGCCGACGTAGAGCGCCTTGCCCTGCTGGACCGCGGACACGAGCGCGCCCATCGTCTCCTCGAGCGGCGTCTCCGGGTCGAACCGGTGGGAGTAGAAGATGTCGACGTAGTCGAGGCCCATCCGCGTCAGCGACTGGTCGAGCGAGCTGAGCAGGTACTTGCGGCTGCCCCACTCCCCGTACGGCCCCGGCCACATGTCGTAGCCCGCCTTCGTCGAGATTACGAGCTCGTCGCGGTACGGCCTGAGATCGTCCTTGAGGATCTGCCCGAACGTGATCTCCGCACTTCCGTAGGGAGGTCCGTAGTTGTTGGCGAGGTCGAAGTGCGTGACACCGAGGTCGAACGCCCTCCGCGCGATCCCGCGGCCCGACTCGTACGGCCGGTCGCCACCGAAGTTGTGCCACAGGCCGAGGGAGATGGCAGGCAGCTTGAGACCGCTGCGGCCAGTCCGCCGGTACGTCATCTGGTCGTAGCGCGCGCTATCCGCGAGGTAGGACATGGGGCCCAGAATGTCACGTCCCAGTGGGACTGAGCAGGACTTGAGGCGCGCCGCGGAGGCGGGTGAGGTGCTCGACCTCTCACGCCGCGGGGACAACGTGCTGCGCGCCACGGTGATCCGCGACCTGCTCGCCACGGTGAGCGTCGCGGGCTTTACCGGAGCGGTCCGCAAAAGCTGAGGATTCGTCATAACAAAGAGAAGAGGGTCCGCCCACCTGGGCGGACCCTCTTCCGCTTTGGAGCCGGCGAGGGGAATCGAACCCCTAACCTTTCGCTTACAAGGCGAGTGCTCTGCCAATTGAGCTACGCCGGCCTGGCGGTGTTCGCGAACATGGTAAGCGCCCGTTGCTGGGGCTCCCTGCGGCGAACGGTCTGCTCTCAGTGTGATCGGATTGCTCCGACCGGAGCCGGACCAACCAACTGAGTGGGTCAGAGCACCGGGCAGGGCGCCTTGACCAGGTCAGGAGGGTAATCGACAGACAGTGATCATGTCCTCCTTTTCGGGTCGCTCGATCGGAGGTGGCCGACGCCACAGCAACAGCCGAAGTGCCTGTCACGATCGCACAACGGAGGTGCACAAGATTTCAACGAACAACCTGCACGGGCCCTCGCTGCCCGACGACACCACTGTTCACCTGGTCCTTGATCTCGCCCTCAGGATCGGTGAGGTCCAAATGTCCAGCGGGGCCGGCGCGGCCGATGTCACAGCGACGATTCTTTCCGTTACCGAGAGCTATGGACTTCCGCACACGGAAGTCGACGTGATCTACACCTCTATCAGCGTGTCGTGTCATCGGGGCACGGAGGCGCCCCCGATCACCGCTGTGCGGGTGGTCCGGCAGCGCAGCCCCGACTACACGCGGCTCGCGGCCGTCGAGCACCTCGTGCGCAGCCTCGGGCCGATCGAGGACGCCCACGCCGAGCTCGAGGACATCACCAACGCCAAGCACCCGTACCCGCGCTGGGTCGCCACGGTGGCGTGGGCCGGGATGGCCGCGGCGGTCGCGTTCCTCGTCGGCGGCGGGCTCTCGCTCGCGGTCACCGCCGCCATCGTCACCGCCGTGATCGACCGGGTCGGCAGGGTTCTGAACCGCCGTGCGCTGCCGTTCTTCTTCCAGCAGGTCGTCGGTGGTGCGCTCGCCACGGGTGCCGCGCTGACCGTGTACGCCACGGGGTTGCTGCCCGCGGTGCGTCCGAGCCTGCTGGTCGCCGTCAGCATCGTCGTGCTGCTGTCCGGGCTCGCGCTCGTCAGCACCGTGCAGGACGCGATCTCCGGCTACAACGTCACCGCCGCCGGCCGCACCGTGGAGACCGTGCTGCTCAGCGCCGGCCTGATCGCGGGCGTCGCGCTCGCGATCCGCACCGCCGTCCACTTCGGACTCGACATCCGGCTCACCGACCCGTTGCCGCCGCTGATCTCCGCGGTGCCCATGCAGTTCGCGGCCGGTGCGGCGACCAGCGCGTTCTTCGCGCTCGCCTGCTACGCCCAGCCCCGCGCGCTCGTCGCCGCCGCCGTCTCCGGCGCGATCGGCACGGCCGCCTACGGGCTCGTCACGAGCTTCGGCCTCGACGTCCTGCTCGGGTCCGCGGTCGCCGCCGCGATCGCCGGGTTCGGCGGCGCGACTCTGACCCGCCGCCTGGGCATCCCGACGCTGGTCGTCGTGCAGGCGGGAGTCGTCCCGCTGCTGCCCGGCTGGACCACGTACCGGGGCCTGTTCCAGCTCACGGCCGAGAGCGACACGGCCGGTCTGAGCACGCTCGTGTTCGCGAGCGGCATCGCACTCGCCCTGGCGGGAGGTGTCGTGTTCGGCGAGTACCTGGCCCAGCCGGTGCGCACGGGACTGGGACGGCTGGAGCGCAGGTTCGCCGGACCGCGCATGTCCGGACCGCTCAAACCCACCAGGCGTCGGTTGGAGTGAACCTCCTTGTGACGGGCGTTACACGACACGCGACACGTTCGCATCGGCACTAGCCTGGGCATTTGTGAGCATGGACATTGGCGAGAACGGGGCGGAATTCGTAGTCGTGGCCAACAGGCTCCCGGTCGACCTGGAGCGCTTGCCCGACGGAACAGAGCGCTGGAAGCACAGCCCTGGAGGGCTGGTGAGCGCGCTCGAGCCGTTCCTCCGCTCACACAGCGGCGCCTGGGTCGGCTGGCCCGGTGTGGCCGACGCCGACGTGGCCCCGTTCGAGGACGACGGCCTGCTGCTGCACCCCGTGGAGCTCTCGACCAAAGAGGTCGAGGACTACTACGAGGGCTTCTCGAACGGCACGCTCTGGCCGCTCTACCACGACGTCGTGGCGCAGCCGGCCTTCCACCGCCACTGGTGGAACGCGTACGTGAAGGTCAACCAGCGGTTCGCCGACGCGACCGCGAAGGTGGCCGCGCAGGGCGCGACCGTGTGGGTGCAGGACTACCAGCTGCAGCTCGTCCCCGCGATGCTGCGCGAGCAGCGGCCCGACCTGAAGATCGGCTTCTTCCTGCACATCCCGTTCCCGCCGGTCGAGCTGTTCATGCAGCTCCCGTGGCGCACGGAGATCATCCGCGGCCTGCTCGGCGCCGACCTGGTGGGCTTCCACCGGCCCGGCGGCGCGCAGAACTTCCTCTGGCTGGCCCGCCGCCTCGTCGGCCTGGAGCCCAGCCGAGGCACCGTCGGCGTCCGGACCCGGCCGGGCGTCGTGCAGGTCGGCGACCGCACCGTGCGGGTCGGCGCGTTCCCGATCTCGATCGACAGCGCCGGCCTCGACGCCGTGGCCCGGCGCAAGGACACCCAGGCCCGCGCGAGGCAGATTCGAGAGGATCTCGGCAACCCGAAGCGCATCCTGCTGGGAGTGGACCGTCTCGACTACACGAAGGGCATCGACGTCAGGATCCGCGCTCTCTACGAGCTGATCGCGGACGGACGCGTGGACCCGGAGGACGTCGCGATGATCCAGCTCGCGACACCCAGCCGCGAGCGGGTCGACCACTACAAGACGATGCGCCAGGACATCGAGCAGTCCGTCGGCCGTATCAACGGCGAGTTCGGGCGGGTCGGCAAGCCCGTCGTGCACTACCTGCACCAGTCGGTGAACCGCGAGGAGCTCGTCGCGTTCATGAGCGCGGCGGACGTCATGGTCGTCACGCCCGTCCGGGACGGAATGAACCTCGTGTGCAAGGAGTACGTGGCCTGCCGATATGATCTTGGTGGAGCTCTGGTGCTCAGCGAGTTCGCCGGCGCCGCAGCTGAACTGACGAGTGCGTTCCTGGTGAACCCCCACGATCTGGACGGTGTCAAGAACGCACTGCAGGCCGCCCTCGACATCGATCCTGCTGAAGGCCGCCGTAGGATGCGCGCGCTGCGCCGCCAAGTCCTCACCCACGACGTTGACCGTTGGGCAAGGTCGTTCCTGGAGGCGTTGGGCACGCAGACCTCGGTCTGAATCATTCAGATCCCCTGACCCATCGAGTGCTCCAGGAGGGGCGTTGACCGCCGAGGCCCTCCCCGCCGAACTGCGCCGAGCGATCGTCCAGCTCGCGCGGACCCCGCGACTACTTGTAGCCAGCGACTACGACGGAACACTCGCTCCGATCGTGGCCGACCCCGAACAGGCCCGCCCGCTCCCCGAGTCGGTGAACGCGCTGCGTTCACTGGCGAGCCTGCACGAGACCACCTCAGCCGTGATCTCCGGTCGTGCGTTGCGCGACCTGGCCACGCTGTCCCGACTGCCCGGCGAGGTCCACCTCGTCGGGTCGCACGGCTCCGAGTTCGACGTCGGTTTCGTCCACGCGCTGGACGCGGACGCCAAGGCGTTGCTCCGCCGTCTCGAAGCCGCGCTGGAGGAGATCGCCGACGGCCAGGAGGGCGTCCAGCTCGAGGTCAAGCCGGCCTCGGTCGCCGTGCACGTGCGCCGTGCCGCGTCCGAGGCCATCGGCGAGGCCGTGCTGTCCGCCGTCCGCTCCGGTCCGTGCACCTGGGAAGGTGTGCAGGTCACCGAGGGCAAGGCCGTCATCGAGCTCGCCGTCGTCGAGACGAACAAGGGGCAGGCGCTCGACATCCTGCGCCACCAGGTCGGCGCCACCGCGGCGATCTTCCTGGGTGACGACGTGACGGACGAGAAGGCGTTCGCGCGCCTGTCCGGCCCGGACGTCGGCATCCGTGTGGGTGCCGGCGAGTCGCTGGCCGGGCACTACGTGAACGACCCG
>NZ_DATLEC010000150.1:0-41630 GCF_035525475.1 Lentzea sp.
CGTCACCACCGCCCCGCGACGAGCCAAAGCCGCTGCTACGGCGGCTCCGTAGACCCCAGCACCCACGACGACGACCCGCATCCTGACCTCCGCAGTCCCGTGCACTCCCTGGTGTAACTAGTTGCATGTAACTAGTTACACCGTAGGCCCGGGTGGTGAAGGCGGTCAACACCGCCGTTACGAGGGGTCGTGCTCAGCCAGCTGCTCCTGCAACCGGGCGTGCCGGAACTGGTACACCGCACCGACCTGCCGCAGGACACCGCGGTGGTGCGCGTCGTCGAGGAAAGCCATGAGTCTCAACGGGACGTGACCGCGAGCGGCCAGCCACAACCGCGTGCAGCCGAACGCGCCCCAGGCCCGGGACAGGCAGACGCTGAGCCCGACGCCCAGCCCGAACAGGCCGCCGGCCGCCACCGCGTGGGCCACGCCGGGAACGTCCGCGATCACCTGGCCGCCGATCAACGCCCCGGCGATGCCGAACGCGACGGTCCCGGGCTTCGGCACGAAGTACCGGCCGAGCAGGGCGGCGGCGACACCGCCGGCCACGCTCAGCACCACGTCGAACCTGCTGTCCAGGATCTGCACGGTCGGCTCGTCCTGGGTGAGGCGGAGCGCGAGGCCGTAGAACAGGCCCAGCGACACCGTGAACGCCAGCGTGAACGACAAGGCGGCGGCGCGGTCCTGCCGCAGCACGGCGCCGGGGCTGGACACCCGGTTGGCGTCCAGCGGCGTGCCGAGCCAGACGTGCACGCCGACGGCCAGCCCGAACACCACTGCCACCAGGCAGATCACCCCGGCCGGCAGCGACCAGCCGAAGCCGAGGCAGGCCCCGGCCGCCGCGCCCACCGCGAACCGGCGCGCGAAGCGGACGGCGACACCGGTGAAGGTCGCCTCGACCCGCTGCGGGCCTGGCCGGCGGCCGATGCTGTGGGTGACGACGCCGGCGGCGCCGAAGGAGACGCCGTAGATCGTCGCCGTGACCGCGTGCGCGGCCAGCGACCCGGTGAGCGCGAACAGCAACGCGGGCGGCAGGCCGAGGTAGAGACCGACGACGAGACGTGGCACCGCCCGGTCCAACCGCCACCAGGCGAGGTCGTGGGTGCGTTCGCGTTCGAGCCGCCGGGCGAGGAAGGACAGCCAGCGCTCGACCTGCGCCGGGTCGTAGTCGCGCGGCCGGTCGAGCCGGGCAGGCGGGGACGGCCGCCGTGCGTACACGGACGGCAGGTAGGCGTCGAGCAGGTGCCGTTCGATCGCCGCACGGTCCGGGAACCGCGCGGTGTCGAGGAGTTCGCCGGGGTCGGTGGCCGGGCTGGCGTAGGCGTTCCTGGCCAGGTCGACCATCAACGGCGTGCGCAACGCCTGAGCAGGTGCCCCGTTCGGCTCCCGCCTCAGCGACTCGACCAGCGGCTGCCACCGGGTCTCGCCGGGACGGCGGCGAGCGGTCAGGAACTCGACGGCGTCCTCGACCTCCACCGGCTCGATCTCCACCACGGCGGCCCTGGTCAGGAACGAGCCCGCCGCCCGCACCGCGAGCTCGTACTCGGCCCCGCGACAGGTCACCACCAGCGGCCGGCCGGCGCCGACGGCCTGGTCGAGCGCGTCGATCGCGGCCGTGTGCAGGCCGGGCGGCGTCTCGTCCAGCCCGTCCAGCACCGGGACGACCCGGCCTTCGAGCACCAGGCGCAGCCCGGCGTCCTGACCGTGGACGGCGGTGTTGGCCAGCCACGGGTACTCCTCGACCAGCCGCCGGGCCAGCCAGGCGTCCAGGTGCTCGTGGTGCGGGTTCCACGACGCCAGCGTCAGCAGCACCGGCACCGGCTCGTCCGGCGCCCGGTCGGCGAGCAGACCGAGGGTGAGCAGGATGGTCAGCACCGACTTGCCGGCGCCGGGCTCGCCCAGCACCACCAGCTGCCGTGACGGGACCCGCCGGAACTTGGCCACCAGGTTCGTCAGGTCGCCGCTGAGCACCAGCCGTTCCGGACCGTCACCGGGACGACCGCCCAGCACCGCCGACGCCACGGCCGCCACCTCGCGTTCAGTGCTCGACCAGCGCAGCGGCACCGGTTTGGGCCGGTGCAGCGACCGCGTCTCGGCCTCGGCTGTCCACTGCCGGGCGATCGCCGCCGCGAGCTCCCCGGCCGCGCGGTCCAGGTCACCGGCAGGGGCCGGTGTCGCGCGCTGCGGCTGGTTCTCGCCGCGCAAAATGCGTTCGTGCAGATCACGGACGTCCGCGCCGGGATCTATGCCCAGCTCCTCCGCCAGGACGACGCGCAACCGCCCGAACACTTCAAGGGCATCGGCCTGCCGCCCCGCGCGGTCGAGCGCGATCATGAGCTGGGCGTGCGGTCGTTCCCGCAGCGGATTCTCCGCGACGACCGCGGTCAGTTCGTCGACGACCTCACGGTGCTGCCCCAACGACAGCTGCCAGTCCACGCACGACTCGAACGCGTCCAGACGCTGCTCGTCCAGGCGCGAGGCGTGCCTGGCCAGCACATCGGCACCGAGCCCGTCGAGGGCCGGACCGCGCCACAGCTTCAGCGCCGTCCGCATCTCACGCACCCCGTCGCGCAACGCACCGTTGCCGGCCAGCCGTCGCGCCTCGGCGACGTGCTTCGCGAACCGCAGCAGGTCGACCTGCTCATCGGTGACGACGAGCCGGTAACCGGGCCCGTCGGTGACGATCAACCGCTGCTCGGCGTCACCGAGCCGGTCCCGCAACGCCGACACGCAGTTCCGCACCTGTTTGACCGCCGTGGCCGGCGGCTCGTCGTCCCACGTCGACTCGACCAGCCGCGCCATCGGCACGACCGCACCCGGAGTCAGCAGCAGAGCCGCCAGCACCCGCTGGTGCCGAACGCCCGGCAGCGCCAGCCGGCCCCCGACCGTCCAGACCTCAAGCGGCCCCAGCACGCAGAAGTCCATGGACTCCCCTCCCCCGAGGCCCGATCCTAGCCCTCTGACCTGCGGGAGGACTGTGCGATGACGAGACGAGGACGCGTTCCGGCAGCGTGGTGCTCGTTCGGTCACCCGATCCGGTGGTGATCGAGTCGAGGGGAGAACTTCACATGTCCAGGATTCGTTCCGCAGTGGCTGTCGCGGCCGCAGTGGCCGGTGTCGCCGCCGGCGCCGTGCTCACGGCGGCCCCGGCCTCGGCCGCCACGCCGCCGTGCCCGGCCGCCTACTACTGCTTCTACGAGAACTCCAACTACAACCGCACCGTCCCCGGCTGGAAGCTGGACTACAACACCACGCAGTCCGGGGACTTCAACAACCCGCCGTCGTCCAGCGGGAACAAGCGCAACCAGCTGTCGTCGATCATCAACAACGGCAACCGCACGATCTGCGTCTACAACGACGTCGTGCTCGCACCCGACAAACTGCTCGTCAGGGTCCCGCCGTACGGGGACGTGCCGGACCTGGGCAACATCCCGGGCGCCAACGACAACGCCGACTACTGGAAGATCAACGCCTGCTGACCGGGAGCGGGGCCGTCGCCTGGCGGCGGCCCCACGCAGGTCCTGAGCGGTTCGGCGGCTGTCCAGGCCGGGCGATCGCGCGCGGTGCGTCCTGCACCCGCGGCGTCACGTCTGGGCGAGGTCGGTGAATCGGGAGTAGTGCAGCTGGTGCGCCACGGTGATGGTGGCGGTCGGGCCGGCGCGGTGCTTGGCGATGATCAGGTCGGCCTCGCCCGCGCGCGGGTCGTCGCGTTCCCAGGCGTCCGGGCGGTTGATCAGGATGACCATGTCGGCGTCCTGCTCCAGCGAGCCGGACTCGCGGAGGTCGGAGAGCATCGGGCGCTTGTCGGTCCGCTGTTCGGGACCGCGGTTCAGCTGGGAGATCGCGATGACCGGGACGTGGAGTTCCTTCGCGATCAGCTTCAGGTTTCGCGAGAACTCCGAGACCTCCTGCTGGCGCGACTCGGTCTTCTTGCCCGAGCTCATCAGCTGGAGGTAGTCGACGACGACCAGCTTGAGGTCGTGGCGCTGCTTGAGGCGGCGGGCCTTGGCCCTGATCTCCATCATCGTGAGGTTCGGGCTGTCGTCGACGAAGAGCGGCGCCTCGCTGATCTCGCTCATCCGGCGGGCCAGGCGGGTCCAGTCGTCGTCGCTCATCGTGCCGCCTCGCATGTCGCCCAGGCGGATGCGCGCCTCGGCGGAGAGCATGCGCATCACGATCTCGGTGCGGCTCATCTCCAGGCTGAAGATCGCGCTGGTCAGTCCGTGCTTCACCGAGCAGGAGCGGGCGAAGTCGAGGCCCAGCGTCGAGTTGTGGGTCGGGATCATCGTCTCGCCCGCGAGGTACAGGTGGTCGTGGTTGTCGACCTCCACGCACCGCACCGGGACGGACGCGACCGGGCGGACGGCCACCACCTCGACCTGGTCGTGGCGGCCCAGGCCGGCGACCAGCTCGTCGACGTCGCGGCGCAGGCGGGCGAAGCGGCCGTCGATCTGCAGCGCGGCGAGCAGCTCCTCGCGCTGCTTGCGCGACGAACGCAGGTACGCGACGGGGATGTGCGGCTCGTCGGCCAGGCCGAGGCCCTTGGCCACGCGCAGCTCGTCGTCCATCAGCTCCAGGTCGCCCAGGCCGGACAGGAACTGGCCGAGCGCGCGGGGCGACAGCGGCAACGACGCGGTGGGCAGCTCCCACGCGGCGGACATGCGCACGAAGAGCCGGCACAGGCCGACGCGTTCGAACAGCTGCGCCGTGGTGCGGATCGCCCAGAAACCACCGGTCTCGCTGCACGACTCCGTGAGCCACTGGTGCTCGGCGTCGGCCACGATCACGGTGCCGTCGGAGAACTCCACCTCGAAGCACGGGCGGCCCGTCATCACCTCGGTCGCGGCGACCACGCGGGTCGGGCGGCCGTCGGCGCCCATCAGGAACGAGCCGACCTCCACAGACCCCATCGTGGTCCAGCCGGACGGGGTGGGCAGCGGGGTGTCGAGGGCCAGCGCCTTGCCGACACCGGGACGGGCGGCGACGATGATCATCTGACCGCCGTGCAGACCGTTGGTCAGCGCGTCGAGGTCGGCGAAGCCCGTCGGGATGCCCTGCGAGATGCCACCGCGCGACGCGATCGCGTCGATCTCGTCCATCGTCGGCTGGAGCAGGTCCTCCAGCGCCACGTAGTCCTCGGTCGTGCGGCGGTCGGTGA
Organism: Lentzea sp.; assembly: GCF_035525475.1. Taxonomy (GTDB): domain Bacteria; phylum Actinomycetota; class Actinomycetes; order Mycobacteriales; family Pseudonocardiaceae; genus Lentzea. The sequence continues at coordinate 5,156 of NZ_DATLEC010000150.1, forward strand.
CCTCGTAGATCGCGGCCTGCGCGCGGTCGACCACCTCGTCGACGTCCGCGCCCTCGGCACCGTTGTAGCCGAGCTGCACGATGCGCGTGCCGGCCTCGACCAGGCGGCGCAGCACGGCCTTCTCGGCCACGATCTCCGCGTAGTACCCGGCGTTCGCGGCCGTCGGCACCGTCGCGATCAACGTGTGCAGGTACGGCGCGCCACCCACGCGCAGCAGCTCACCGCGCCGTTCGAGCTCGGCGGAGATGGTGATCGGGTCGGCGGGCTCGCCGCGGCCGTACAGGTCGAGGATGCAGTCGTAGATCGCCTGGTGCGCGGGGCGGTAGAAGTCGTTCGGCGCGAGGGCCTCGATGACGTCCGCGATGGCGTCCTTGGACAGCAGCATGCCGCCGAGCACGGACTGCTCGGCCGCCAGGTCCTGGGGCGGCTGACGCTCGAATGCGGGTTCCGCCATACCCCGGTCGTCCACCAGCGCCACTGCCAAATCACCCCTGCGAAGAGTCGAAGTCGGTGCGATGTCCCCTAGTTGTACAGCGAGGCACCGACAATTCCGGGCGGCCACGCTGCGCGATGACCATGGCCCGTGCCGCGACGCTAGAGGGACCCGTCCGGAGCAAGCAAACCAGCGTGTGGATCGTCCTGTGGACAACTGGGGGACAACCTGTGGATGGCTGCCCACAGGGACGGAGGCATTGGGGACAACCTGTTGACAACCGGTGGAGTGACGGAAGTAACTCCAGCTCAGAGGCTGTGTACAACTTGTGGAAAAAGTTGTGGGCCGCGCGGTCGGCGTGTCGCGAGAAACACCCTCTTCGGCGTGTCGCGGTAGGGCGGCGCGTGGTGTTTATCCACAGGACGTGGACAGACGAACACTGGTCCGAACGAGCGAAAGCGCCACCTGCCCGGAGCATCCCGGGGAAGCGGCGCTTCGACGAACCGAACCGCAGGAGGCCCCGGCGAGAGCCGGAGCCACCTGACGAGATCGGCGAACTTACTCGCCCGTGGTCACGACGACCGGCAGCGTGAGGGTGACCTCGGGGTGCAGCCGAACGGTGACCGAGTGCTTGCCGGTGGTCTTGATGTGACCCGGCAGCTCGATGGCGCGCTTGTCCAGGACCGGACCACCGGCGGACTTGACGGCAGCCGCCACGTCCGACGCGGTGACCGAGCCGAACAGCTTGGAGCTGCCGGCGGCGGCCTTGGCCTTGAGCGTCACGGAGAGACCCTCGAGCGCGGTCTTGATCTCCTTGGCGTGGTCCAGGTCGCGCACGCGGCGGGTGTCCTGCGCGCGGGTGATGACCTGGATCTGCTTCTGCGCGCCGCGGGTCGCGACGATGGCGAGACCGCGCGGGAGCAGGTAGTTGCGGCCGTAGCCGTCCTTGACCTCGACGATGTCGCCGGGCGCGCCAAGGCCGGAAACGTCAGCGGTGAGGATGAGCTTCATCGCGAAGGTTCCCTTCTCTTAGCGGGCGGTCGAGGTGTAGGGCAGCAGGGCCATCTCACGGGCGTTCTTCACGGCAACGGCGACGTCGCGCTGGTGCTGCGAGCAGTTGCCGGTGACGCGGCGGGCACGGATCTTGCCGCGGTCCGAGATGAACTTGCGGAGGAGCGTCGTGTCCTTGTAGTCGATCAGGCTCGCGCTCTTGTCCTTGCAGAAGGCGCAGACCTTCTTCTTGGGCTTGCGCACAGGCGGCTTGGCCATGTGTCTCTAACTCCTGGATACGCAGTGAATGAAGTACTGGATGACCGGTGCGCGGTCTAGAAGGGGGGCTCGTCGGCGAAGCCACCCGAGCCGGCCGGCGGGGCGGAGCCCCACGGGTCGTCCGCAGGCGCGCCACCGCCGCCACGAGACTGCTGACCGCCGCCGCCGCCGAAGCCGCCGCCACCGCCGCCGTCTCCACGGCTGACCTTGTTGACCTTCGCGGTCGCGTAGCGCAGCGAAGGGCCGATCTCGTCGACCTCAAGCTCCACGACGGTGCGCTTCTCGCCTTCCTTCGTCTCGAAGGAACGCTGGCGCAACCGTCCGGAGACGAGCACTCGCGAACCGCGGGTGAGCGACTCGGCCACGTTCTCGGCGACCTGCCGCCACACGTTGCACCGCAGGAACAGCGCTTCGCCGTCCTTCCACTCGCCCGAATTCTTGTCGAACGTGCGGGGCGTGGAGGCGACCGTGAAGCTGGCCACCGCCGCACCGGACTGGGTAAAGCGCAGTTCGGGATCGGCGGTCAGGTTTCCGACCACCGTGATCGTCGTCTCGCCAGCCATGTCTTGGGAGCTCCCCTAACCGAGGTTCGTCAGGCCCTGGCGGCGGCCCTGGCCGCCGACTTGGCCGACTTGGCGTCCGACTTGGCCTTGGCCTTGGCGGCCAACTTGGCGGCCTTGGCGGGCTCGCGGCGCAGGACCTTCGTCCGGAGCACCGTCTCCTGCAGACCGAGCTGGCGGTCCAGTTCCTTCACTGCTTCCGGCGTCGAGGCCAGGTCGAGCACCGCGTAGATGCCTTCGGCGTTCTTGTTGATCTCGAAGCTGAGGCGGCGCTTGCCCCAGACTTCGACCTTCTCGACGTTGCCGCCCGACGTCTTGATGACGTTGAGGAACGTGTCGAGGGACGGCGCGATCGTGCGCTCGTCGAGACTGGGGTCGAGGATGACCATCACTTCGTAATGACGCATGAGGACCACTCACCTCCTGTGGACTCGCGGCCACGGGCTTTCCGTGGCAGGAGGGTCGTCGCGTCAGCAACTGACAAAGGTTAACAGAGCGCGTCCAACGACTACGCAGGGGTGCGGCGAAGCACCCAGGTCCGCACCAGCGCACCCGTCACCAGGGCCAGCATCAGCACCGCGACCAGCACCGGAGCGCCGACGCCACCGGGACCGCCGAGCCGGGGCAACGCCGTCGCGCGGCCGGCCGCCTGCACCGAGTCGCCCTCGATGCCGTTGCCGACGGACGCGCGCGGGACCTGCGAGCCGTAGCGCACACCGGGCGACGGCGAGTACAGGCCGGGCATCGCGAACGGCAACGAGCCGTAGCTGAACAGCGGCACGCGGCCGAAGTTCGCGCCGACCGGGTACAGCGAGAAGTCGCGGTTGCTCGGGGCGCCCGCGCCGACACCGGGGACTCCGGGGGTGCCGGGGTTCGTGCCCGGCTGGCCGGGCGGGGTTCCGGGTTGCGGCTGCTGGCCGGGCGGCTTCGGTGCGCCGGGAACGGCGCCGACGGCCTGCTGCGAGGCGTCGGCGATGGCCTTGCTGCCGTCCTGGACCGGGGCCACTACCTGGTTCACGCCGGTCACGGTCACCTGGCAGCCGCTGGTCAGCGTCGCGCGCACGGTCTTGTCGAGCGTGCCGAGGATCGGCCCGAGCAGCGGGATCTTGTACAGCTCCGCCACCACGGCGTTCGCGATCGTGCCGCCGGTGATGGTCGTCGTCCCGACCTGCACCGCGCCGATCGGGATGGGCTTGGCCTGCGAGAACGCCTGCTTGAACGGCTCGGCGAGCGGCGGCCCGAGCAGCGGCACGGCGCGCACGAGGTCCGTGATGGGCTGCGTGACGGCGGCGGGGCTGAGCGAGACGGGAGTGCCGGGCGCGCCCTGGATCGACGTCGCACAGCTCCCGACGACGATGGGCTCCGCGGCCACGGCCTGACCGGCTCCCACGCCGGCGGAGGCCAGCGTCAGAAGCGTCGCGGCGATAGCGCTCAGCAGTCGCATGCCAACCCCTTTCCTACTCTCAAGTAACGACCGTAGGTCCTGGTGGTGACGTAGACCATCCCCAGTTTTTCTCGATTACTCCTATCGGCGGCGGCTGCGATGGCGTTGCGGACGCCGACTACCCTCCAGGACATGCGCATCGGGGCCCATGTACGCGACGACGACCCGGTCGGCGCCGCGGCCGAACGCGGGGCCGAGGTCGTCCAGTTCTTCCTGTCGGATCCCCAGGGGTGGAAGAAGCCGAAACCCCATCCGCAGACCGACGCCCTGCTCGCCTCGGACCTCGAGGTGTTCGTCCACGCCCCGTACGTGATCAACGTCGCGTCGCTGAACAACAGGATCCGGATCCCGTCCAGGAAGAACGTGGTCCAGCACGCGGAGGCCGCCGCTGCCGTGGGCGCGAAGGGCCTGATCGTGCACGGTGGGCACGTCACGAAGGGCGAGGACCCCGCTGACGGCTTCGCGAACTGGCGCAAGTTCTTCGAACGGCAGGTCGCAGAGGGCGGCTTCGCGGTCCCTGTCCTGATCGAGAACACCGCGGGCGGCGACGGCGCCATGGCCCGCACGTTCGACTCCCTCAAGCTGCTGTGGGACGCGGTCGGCGAGTTCGGCGCGGGCTTCTGCCTCGACACCTGCCACGCGTTCGCCGCCGGTGAGGACCTCGTCGGCGTCGTCGACAGGGTGAAGGCGATCACCGGCCGCATCGACCTCGTGCACCTCAACAGCTCGCGCGACGAGTTCGGCTCCTCCCGCGATCGGCACGACAACATCAGGACTGGCACCATCGACGCCGACCAGCTGGTGGCCGTGGCCGCCAGTGCCGGATGCCCCGTCGTGGTGGAGACACCGGACGAGGGCCAGGCCGACGACATCGCCTTCCTGCGCGACCACGCCGGCCGGTGAACACCGTGCACGAGGTGGTGGGCGTGACGCCCGAGCGAGGTGACGCCGGGCGTTTCGCGAACCGCTTCGGCGGCGCCGCCGCCGTCGTGCTGGTGTTGCTGTGCGGGCTCACGTTGCTGCTGGGCTTCGTCAACAAGGACCGCTGCACCGGTCCCGCGTTCGACCAGTGGGGCCGCTCGCAGCCCGACTACGACGAGCGCAACAAGGAAGACGTCTGCTACTCCGACATCCAGCACCTCTGGATCGGGCGCGACATCGACCGGCACGTCTTCCCGTACGTCGACGGCGGCATCAACGACAAGGGCATCCTCGTCGGCGGCTCGGTCGAGTACCCCGTGCTCTCCGGCCTGCTCATCTGGGCCGGCGCGATCTTCGCGCACAACGACGCGGAGTACCTGCTCTACTCGTCGCTGCTGATGGCGCCGTTCGGCCTGCTCACGGGCTGGTTGCTGGGCAAGCTCGCCCGCTGGCGCGCGCTGCTGTGGGCGATCGGGCCACCGCTCGTGCTCTACGCGTTCCACAACTGGGACCTGCCGGTCGTGCTGTGCTCGGTGGCCGCCGTCTACGTCGTGCACCGCTGGAACCGGCCGCTGGTCGAGAGAGCCGTGGTCGCGTCGGTCCTGCTCGGCCTCGGGTTCGCGTTCAAGGTCTACCCGGCGATCTTCGTGCTGCCGCTGATGCTCTTCGTCGCCACCGGCGGCTGGCGCGGCCAGGAGCTGCCGTCCAGATTGCAGGGAACTCGCAAGAAGGCCGACGTCGCCGGCGCGGTGAAGGTCGGCCTCGCGTCGATCGTCACGGTCGTGCTGGTCAACCTGCCGTTCGCCTTCGCGGGCTACGACGGCTGGCTCGCGTCGTTCGAGTTCCAGCAGCTGCGCCGGGTCGACATCACCACGAACTCCGTCTGGTACTGGGGCCTGCGGCCGTTCATCGGCGACGACCCGATGCAGTCGCTGGTCGGGGTCCTCTCGCCGATCACGATCCTGATCTCGTTCGCGATCGCCGCCGGGTACGGCTGGGTGCGGTTCCGCCGCGAGGGCACCTACCCGTGGATCGCGGTGTCGGGCGCGATGCTGTGCGGCTTCATGCTGCTGCACAAGGTCCACTCGCCGCAGTACACGCTGTGGCTGGTGCCGTTCCTCGTGCTCCTGCGGGTGCGGCTGGTGTGGGCGTTCGCCTACTTCGTGGCCGACCTGGCGATGGGCATCGGGATCTTCCGCTGGTTCTGGGCGATCGAGTTCGGGCAGCCGGCCGGGATCTACGACAGCTTCTCCGCGCAGGCCGTGATGATCGGCGTGTGGGGCCGTGCGGCGCTGCTCGTCGCGCTGTTCGTGGCGTTCCTCAAGGCCCGGGACGTCACCGAGGACGACCACGAAGATCTGAAGTTCCTCCGCGGAGCTGTGGCAGCGAAGAGCTGATCACCGCAGACTGGACCCGTGAGGGTGATCATCGCGCTGGCGCTGGTGCTGGTCTGCGGCGCCTCCGGTGCGCACGCGCGGTCGGAGGCGATCCGCTGGCTGCCCGTGTGGCAGGCCGTGCCGACCCTTCCCGCGGGCGTTCCCGACCACGTCGTGCGCACGACGGTCGACCTCTCCGCGGGCGGCACGTCGGTCCGGCTGCGCCTGTCGAACCTGATGGGCATCACACCCGTGCGCGTCGAGCAGGTGACCGTCAAGGCGAACGGCGAGCTGCGTGAACTGACGTTCAACAGGTCTCGTGCCGTCACGATCAGAGCACGCGACGAGGTCTACAGCGACGCCGTGCAGCTGCCGGTCAGCACGACGCTGGAGATCAGCACGCACGTTCCGGGCGGCACACCGTGTCAGGCGCGCGCATGGAACACCATCACCTCGGCGCGCGCGTACGTCTGCCTCGTCTCGGCGGTGGAGGTCGCGGGCTTCAGCGCGCCGGGCGCCGCGGTCATGTTCGGCGACTCGATCACCGAGGGCTACTCCGAGGGCAGCTGGCCGTCGATGGTCGAGAGCGACTACGCGGTCCTGAACGCGGGCATCAACGGCAACGGCGTGGTGCACGGCGACGCACCGATGGTCGCTCGTCTGCACCGAGACGTTCTCTACAGCCGTGAAGTGCGCAAGGTCGTGTTGCTGGGCGGCATCAACGACATCCAGAAGGACGTCACCGCGGAGAACGTCATCGCCGGCATCCGCAGCATCCAGCTGCGGTGCGAGAACGAGGGCGTGCAGTTCCAGGTCGGCACCCTCACGCCGTGGCGCGGCTGGCCGAACTGGAACGAGGGCAGGGAAGCGCAGCGTCAGGAGGTGAACGCGTGGATCCGCGCCACCTTCCCCGGCGCGATCGACTTCGACGCCGCCCTGCGCGACCCCGCCGACCCGCTCAGACTGCGTCCGGAGTTCGATGCAGGTGATCACCTGCATCCGAACGCGGTCGCATTCGGTGCGATGGCTCGGCTCGTGCGGGTCTGACGATCTGCCGGTCCGGCGCATCGGCCAGGACGCCCTCCAACGGGTCGTCGCCCGCCTTGCGCACGAGGTCGCGCTCCGGGTGGTAGATCTCCTTCACGATGATCACGCACAGCGTGACGACCGCCGCGCCCCGCAGCAGCACCGCGCCGAGGAACCAGTCGATCGGCAGGCCCTTGTTGTCCGTGCCGAGGTAGAAGTACATGCGCGGCACCCACACCAGCGCGTCGACCGCCATCCACGCCAGCAGCAGCTTCCAGCGCGGCAGCGCTAGCACGGCCAGCGGCACCAGCCACAGCGAGTACTGCGGGCTCCACACCTTGTTAGTCAGCAGGAACGCCGCCACGACCAGGAACCCGAGCTGCGCGAGCCGCGGCCGCGTCGGCGCCGACAGGGCCACGTAGGCGATGCCGGCGCAGCAGACGAGGAACAGCACCATGCTGACCGTGTTGAGCACCGTCGGCGGCTGTCCCTGCGTGAGGCCGGGGTCGAAGCCCTGCCAGCCCGTCCACTGCACGAGGACGTTGTAGATCGTGTCCGGGTCCGCGTTGCGTTCGGTGTTGAGGCGGAAGAACTCCCGCCACCCCGTCTGCGATGCCGGGTTCAGCGCGATCGGCGCGTTGACGAGCGCCCACGCGCCTATGGCCGCCGCGGTGGTGGTGAGGCCCGCTTTGAGTCTTTCCGAACGCCAGCACAACAACAGCAACGGCCCGAGGAGGAACAACGGGTAGAGCTTCGCCGCACCACCCAGCCCCAGCAGCACACCGGCGAGCACGGGTTTCTTCCGAGCCCACGCCAGCAGACCGGCCGTGGCGAACGCCGTCGCGATCGTGTCGAAGTTCGTGAACGCGTGGACGACGACCAACGGTGACACGGCGACGATCGCCGCGTCCCACATCCGGCGCCGCGCTATCCGAGCCACCGAGAACACGGTCACGAGCCACGCCACGGCCAGCCAGAACGCCGTGACGTCGAAGAACACGATCACCGTCATCGGCAGGCCGGGGACGAGTGCCACGAGCCCCTGCGCCACTCGCGCGTTGAGCCACATGAACACACCGGTGACCACGGGGTACTCCATGTACCGGACGTGCTCGGTCGGCTTGCCCTCGTCGTCCTTCCACGACGTGATGTACGGGAAGGACCCGCGCTGGTCGAGCCGTTCCGCGGTGTAGAGCGGCACGGTGTCGGAGTAGCAGAGGGCGGTGAACTGCCTGCTGCCCCGCCAGTCGAGCTGCACCTGGCCCTTGTCGTCGACGTACTGCTGGACGCACGGCGACTTCTGCACCCAGCCCGCCAGCAACGTCAGCACGGCGAGCAGCAGGATCACCCGCAGCGCCGTCCAGAAGTAGTTCCTGCCGATCAGCGCGTGCTCGCCGAGCGGACCGCCGAACGGTCTGCTCAACGACCGGGCGAGCGACTCGGTCCAGGTGGGCGCGACCCGCTCTTCGTGAGTGAGCGAGCTCAAGTCCTCGGCGAGGTCGGGGGCCTCGGCGGGACGCTCGGCAGGGCTGCTGGGCACGTGGCGGATGGTACGGCCAAGCCCGTTTCGCCGTGGTCAACATCCCTGGACCGATGCGCACGGGTCCGGGACGGCGCGCTTCACAGGTCGCGCCGCCCCGATCGGTCAGCCCGTCGCGATCTGCCGCTCGGCCAGCACCTTCGCCGGCCGGCGGCGGGACTCGTCGAACACGTCACGTGGCGTGCCCGCCGCCTTGCCCGGACTCCACTGCGCGATCTTGCGGGCCACCCTGACGAGCTTGATGTCGCCCGGCTTCACGTCCAGCTGGAAGTGGCCCTCCTTCGGCGACTTCTTGAAGTCGCCACCCCACCGGACGATCCCCTCGCACTCGGCGAGGACGTCGCGCACCGCGGCGAGCTCGTGCGGGAAGAAGTTCCCCTTCGCCCCGGCCGGGTACAGGTCCGGCCTGATCGCGAACGCCGTGCCGGACAGGTAGTTCGACTCGAACGGTGCGCTGCCGCCGGTCTGGCTGATCTGACCGGGCCGCAGCGGCGCGACCTCGTAGTGGAAGCGGCGCGCGACGTGCAGCAGCACGGTCGCCACGTCGCCGGATCGCAGTGCCACGACCGCACCTGATCCCTCGACCTTGAACTGCGCGATGTCCTTGTGCCGCAGCGGCCAGCCGTTCGCCGACGTCGACGCGGCAGGCGCTGCCGCCAGTGCGGCGGGCGCGAAGCCGACGGACGCGGCCGCGGCGAGGCCTCCCGCGACGCTGAGGAAGCTGCGGCGTCCGAGCGTTCCCCCAGATGGTTCGTTCATGTCTTCTCCCCGCGGACTCTCCGGACTACTGCGATGACGGTGAACACGACCGCCGACGCCAAGAGGGCGAAGAAGATCGGGTTCAGGTAAGGCGGGATGAGGTCGTAAGAGGCGTTGCACGGACTGGAGAGCGGCAAGAGCGACTCCCTGCGGTTGGGGTCGAACTCCCAGGGATGACCGCGGCTGCCGCACAACTCCTCGATGTCGTGCACTCCGAGCAGAAGCAAGTACCCCCACCCGTACACGAGCACCGCACCCAGCAGAGACCAGCCGGCCACACGGCCCGGTTTCGACACCATCGTCCTTCTTCCGCTATCCGCGCGAGAGCCGATCGACCGCGTCGGCGTACCCCTGCAGGAACGGGTCGAGTTTGTAGGCGGGCATCTGTGTCGGGAGTGTGATGGCTTCACCGGCCTGGAGCACCATCGCCCCCGTCTTGAGCGCGGCCAGCTCGGGGTCGCCCTGGCTGTCCGTCAACATGCTCCTCGCCGCGTCGAAGACGTTCTGCACGGATCCGCCGTGGCGGCCTTGGTAGAACTGCTTGAACCTCGTGGCAGGTCCGGTCCCGGTCATGTACGCCACGATCAGGTCGTCGATCCTGCCGCCCGCCTTGGCGGCGGTTCCGATCAGGTGGCCGTCGCAGTCCTGAACGTAGTCGGTGAGCGCGAACGTCGACTCCACGTTGATCTTCGCGAACTTGGCTTCGACGAACTGGTATCCCGACGCGTAGGAACTTTCGACGTGGCGCCATTCGCCGTAGAGCGTGCAGAGGTCACCGCCCCAACCGCCGAAATCACCTCTGGTCGTCGCGGTGCCGGAGCCGGTTCCCTTCAAATAGATCGATTGTGCGGTCGCGGCGAAGTGGTCGAGGTTGATGCTCATCCCGGCGGCCGGGTCGGTGAAGTTCGTGACGTGTTTTTGCACCCGCGCTTTGGCGTATGCGACCCAAGCCTCGTCCACCTGGCCGATCAGGGTGGTCCACGCCCTGTTCTGGTACTTCGGGTAGCGCATGTACTCGAACACCCGGTTGGTGGGATCACCGCCGTAGTCGACCGCCAACGAGTAGAGCCCTCTGATGAAGGCGATGAAGTCGTCCAGCGTCGCGTCCCGGCCGTTCACGTTCTCGGGACCGCAGCCGGGGTCGGTTTTCCGGTTGACGTCGTTGTCGAGCGGGAAGGGGTCGCTCGACGACGGCTGGAAGTCGAACTCCTTGATCTGCGTGAACGACCAGTTGTCCGGCATCGGGAAGCCGAGGTTGCCGGAGAAGCCGTACGACATCCCGGAGACGAACGAATGCCGTGCGTACGCCTCGCTGCTCACGCGGCTGCACACGTTGCGAGATCCGTAGACAGCAGGTATGTACCGCCCGCCCCGCACTCGCAAGCCGGCCGCAACACCGTTGAAGTACGGGATGATGTTGCTGGTGATCTCCTCGTTGGTCGCATCGTAGTCGACCGCGAAGTAGATCACCGTTCCGGCGTTGAAGCCGTAGCCGACCGCACGTCCGTGAGCGAGCAGCGCGTGGTCATACCCCTTCGACCAGCTGAAGTCCTCAAGTCCGCGACCGTAGTACTGCGAGATGGGGAACACCCGCAGCCCTGCGGCGAAGATGGCGCCGAGCTCTCCCGGCTGGAGCTCCTTGTCGAGCGTCTCGCCCGGCGCCTCGTCCAGGTAGCGCCCCACGACGCGGTAACCGGCGTTGAACAGCCGGGAGCCCCGGTCGCCGAGGATGTGCCTGCTGGTGTCGCAAGCGGTGGCGGGCCGGTCCGGGTCTCCCATCGACACGAGCAGTTGCGCCCAGGTCCGGTAGTCGCCGACACCGGTCTCCTCCAACAGCGAGAACCGCTGGAACGCCCGCACCCATGCGGTCAGGTCGTCGTCCCAGCGGTACTGGAACGAGGCCTCCGTCCCGCTGCCGTCAGGCCGGTCGGGCCTGCGGATCGGACTGTTGAAGACGCAGGCCGAGCTGAACAGCTCGACCCAGCTCTGCGCCGAGCCGGGACCGACCGGGTTGGCCCTCAGTCCTGCCTGGGTACCGGGGCCGAAGTTCCCCGTGGCGTTGTCGTCCGCTATGCCGATCTGGTACTGGATCGCCTTCATCAAGGCCTGCTGGACGTCACGGGAGTAGATGCCGTCGCAGGGGATGACGAAGAAGGTCGACCGGTTGAGGTACCTGCCGTTCAGCCACCGCTGGATAGCCTGAACCCGCTGGCGGCCACCCGCGAGCATCACGTAGGCGTCCATGTTGAGGATTGCCTTGAAGATCTTGGGATCGACGGTGCTGTCGGAGCCGGACAGTCCGATGTCGGTCTTGAGGCTGCTCACCGCCGCGGTGGTGCCGGTGTGGAACCTGCCGCTCTGAGTCTCGCCCGCGTCGTAGCCCTTGCAGAACAAACCGTGCTGGACGATCCGGACGATGTTCGCGTTGGCGGTGTAGCCCTGGTTGATCGGACCTTGCGCGGCGATCCGCGCCATGGTCGTCGGTCCGAAGGAGTCGGACAGCTCTGCGATGCCCAGTTCGTGTTGCAGACCGCGGGTGAGCGAGTACATCGTCGCCCACCCGGTTCTGCCGTTCTCCTCGCATCTTTCGTAGCCCGGCACCGTGCCGTAGGTGGCGTTCACCCACTGCTGGGCCTCGAGCACGCGCTGATCCACTGTTCCCCCCAAGGTCGGATGCCGTCGTTCGTGGTTGCGCCGGCCGCGGAAATGGCGGAAGAATTCGCGACGCCGATCGGCGTCAGCAATTGATTCGGTTGCCCCGGCAGTCTCATCCGGCGGCAGATGGCCATCACGAAGTGCCTCCCCAGACCTCGTGACGGTGTTGGCCCGCCACTGGAACCTAACCGCTTGTTCTCGGGTCGGTCAACCGGCAGATGAATGAGTCGTGGTGCGTGACAACACACCGGTAATTCATCCGGACGGAGGTGTTCGGCGGCTGGGAACCCGGTATCGGAATTTCCCGCCGACCGCCTCTGGACAACGAGGCCTCCGGGTTCGTAAGGTCGGATCGTGGTCCTCGACGGGAGGATCGATCGCGCTGGGGGGCGTACGTGAACACTTCGTTCAGCGACACCTGATCAACTTCGATCCGCACGATGCAGTCGATCTTCCGGGATCGGCTTCTTCGTGCTGCCTGTTGTGCGATCAGAGCAGTTCGACCTGGGGGGAAGTGAATTGAGAAGTCTTGCCCGCTTGGCTGCGGCATTCACCTTTGTTTTGCCGTTGGTGCTGGTCGGTATGGCGCAGCCTGCGTCAGCCTCCTTCTTCGACATGAGAGACCAGTGTGGTCTCGGTTACTACTGCGCCATGGGCGACGCCAACTGGCGCGGCTGCATCGCCCTTTTCGAAGGAAACGATGCCAACTACTCCGACAATGGTTGCTGGGATGGCGGTGCGATTCGCTACGAGCTTGACGACCGCACTACCTCCGTTTACAACAACGGTTATGTGGGAGCGCCTGACAACGTTCAGTCGTTCAGGCATCCGAACTACGTGGAACTGATCTGGTCCGTTCCTCCGGGAACGTACTACTCGAACGTCGACAAGTTCTGCAACGCCGCGCCCTGCAACGACCAGGCATCCTCACATCGATGGGTGTGACTCGCCCGCGGTGGTGACATGTCGGACCAGGCCGGAATGGACGCGGAAGAAGTCCGTTCCGGCCTGATGTCTCTTGGGGGGAGAAATGGCGAGGAGACATCTGAAAGCGGTGTTGATCGGGACCGGTCTGCTCACGACCGTGGCGTGCTCGGCACAGCCGGACGCACCACGGCCCGAACCTGCGCTGGGACCTGTCCCGCTCGTCCGCATCGACGCGGACGTCAGGTTCCCGCTCGACGACTACCTGCTCTCGCCGGAGCACCGGGTGATCGTCCGCAAGGGGCAGGACGTGCTGGTGCAGAGGTGCCTGCGCCGGTTCGGTTTCGAGATGGACCTGCCTGACCGCGAGGTGGACCGCGTGCGGGGCCGCGTCATCGGTGTCGTCGACCCCGCGGAAGTGGCGGAGCACGGCTACTCCGATCCGGAGACCATCGAGTCCGTCCGCAAGGCCGAACAGGTGAGGAAAGAGCAGAAGCCCTGGCCTGAGGACATGATCGCCGTGCTGAACGGAAACGGGCCGGAGGTCCGCAAGAGGGGCGGTGTCCCGGACGGGGGCTGTCTGGGTGAAGCGCAACGGATGCTCGGGCTCACGTCCCGGAGCAGAGGTGAGCCCGGCGACGAGAACTTCGTGATCGGGTTGTCGCGCGACTCGTCGAAGCTCGCCGAGGCGGACAGCAGGTTGAAGGAAGCCTGGCGCAAGTGGAGCGCATGCATGAAAGACGCGGGTTACGACTACGCCGACCCGTGGGGGCCCAACGGCGAGAAGAGGTTCAGCGGTGACGACGCCTCGCCTGAGGAGATCGCCACGGCGCGTGCCGATGTCGCCTGCCGGGAGGAGCACGGTGTGAACGGGATCTGGGTGGCGGTGCGGACCGCCTACCAGAACCGGATCATCACGGACAACGCCGATGCGTTGAGGCGGCACCGCGGAGTCGTCGACGAGCAAGTGCGCAAGGCGACCGCGGTCGTGCCGGGCAAGAACTGAGGTGCCGGTCGGCGGAGCGGTCGGCCGCCGGAACGATGATGGGCCCGGTGCGTGTGCACCGGGCCCATCATCGGTTCGACTACGTGTCGCCTGGGTTGCGTATCGCATCCCCGGGACCGCCGGGATCCGGCTCACCGGGCTTCGGCTTGGTCGAAGGGGTGTTGCTGCCGCACGGCGGGAACAGCCCACACGGCTCCGACGTCTTGGTCGGCGGCTTCGAGCTGCTCGGCGGGGTGGACGGCGTGTTGGACGGCGTCTTCGAAGGCGTGTTGGACGGCGTGTTGGACGGCGTGTTCGAAGACTTCGGCGGGTTGTACTGGTTGAGCGGCTTAGCCTTCGGGAACTTCTCCATCTGCGTACCGGCCAGCGCCTTGTTCATGAACGCCTGCCAGATTTTGCCGGGCACGCCCGAGCCGAAGATGTTGGCACCGGTCTTGTCGCGGATGGGCAGATTGCCTTCGTTGCGCCCGACCCACACTGAGGCCGCGATGGACGGCGTATAGCCCACCATCCAGGCCTTCGAGTTGAGGCCTGCACCTTGGCCCGCGCTCTCCGACAGCTCGTGCGTACCGGTCTTGCCGGCGCACTCGCGGTTCTGCGCGCACGGGATCTTGGAGCTGGGGGGGATCTCCTTGAGCACGTCGGTGACGTTGTCGGCGATGTCCTGGCTCTTGGTCTGGTCAGGGTCGAACGCCGAGATCGGCTTGTCCGCGTGCTGGTAGATCACGCTGCCATCCGGGCCGGTGATCTTCAGGATGAAGAACGGCGCGCGGTAGACACCGCGGGCGGCGAACGTCGCGTAGGCCGAGGCCATGTCGAACGGGCGGACCACCGCTTGGTCACCGCCGAGGGCGATACCACCGTTCGGGGTGCCGCCGTCCTCGCCGACCAGCAGTTTCTTCGGGCCGTCGCCGATGTCGACCTCGTCAGGGATGCCCGCCTGATGCGCGGCCTTCACGGTCTTCTGCACGCCGATATCGTTCACGACCATGTCGTAGAACACGGTGTTCAGGGACTTGATCATGGCCGTGCGGACCGGGCACTCCTTGCCGCACGAGTTGTCGTTGCCGGAGTTGCGGATCGGTGTCGAGACGCCTGGGAACGTGCGCGGCGAGCTGCCGTCGTAGATGGAGCCGAGACCCCTGCCGTTCTGCAGAGCGGCGACCAGGTCGAACGCCTTGAACGACGAGCCTGGCTCCTGCAGCGTGCCCTTCGCGTAGTCGAAGGACCCGCGGCCGTCCCGGCCGCCCCAGTAGGCGCGGACCGCGCCCGAGGCCGGGTCGACCGCGGTCAGCGACGTCTTCAACGCCTCCGGTTGCGCGCCCTTGATCATGATCTCGTCCACGGCCTCCTCGGCCGCGGTCTGCATCTTCTGGTCGATCGACGTCGTGATGGTGACGCCGGTCTTCTGCGCCTGCTCGAACGAGACACCGGTCTGCTCGGCGTCGAGGGCTGCCTGGACCTGGTCCACGATCAGGCCGCGAGGGCCTTCCAGCGACTTCGGCTGGGTCTCGGCGAACGGCAGCGGCTGCGGCCACTGCTGCGAGTCGTAGTAGGCCTGGTCGATCCAGCCCTTCTGGAGCATCTGTCCCATGACGTACTTCCACTGCTTCTGGGAGTGCTCCTTGTCCTCCGACCAGGAGGGCGTCTGGATCATGGCCGCGATCAGCGCCGCTTCGGAAGGAGTGAGGTCCTTCATCTCCTTCTTGTAGTAGACCTGGGACGCGGCCTTGAAGCCGTTCGCGCCGCGACCGAAGTACACCGTGTTGAGGTACGCGGTGAGGATCGTGTTGTGGTCCGACTCGTTGCTCATCTTGTAGGCCTTGACGAGCTCGGTGAACTTGCGCGACACCGAGGCTTCCTCGTTGCCGGTGGCCTTCTTGATGTACTGCTGGGTCAGACCAGAGCCACCTGAGGCGCCGCCGGTCGCCTGGATCCAGACAGCGCGCACGATGGCCTTGGCGTCGAAGCCGGGGTTCTCGTAGAAGTTCGCGTCCTCCGCCGCCAGCACCGCGTGCTTGACGGTCTCGGGGAGCTCGTCGTACGTCAGCATCGTGCGGTTCTCGCCGGGCGAGGTGATCTTGGTCATCTCGGTGCCGTCGGCGTACTGCAGGACGATCGTCTTGTTCTGGGTGGCCGCGACCTCTTCCGGCTTGGGCCACTCGACCAGCGGGTACGCGACGGCGATGGCGATCACCGGGCCGAGGATCATGAGGCCGAGCGCGACGAAGGCACCGATCCGGACGCGCTTCCAGATCTTCTTCTTGCGCAGTCGGCGCTCCTCCTCCTCGGTGAGCTCCGGCTCGTCGTCGTAGTAGTCGTCGTCATCGTCGACGGCGACCGGTCCACCCGCGAGCAGGAACTCGTCGTCGGGCTCGCGGTGCGTGATCAGCTCGGGCTCGCGCTGCGTCGGCCGGTTCACCGGCGGCAGCTGCGTCGTCCGCTCGTCACCCGGCTTGCGCGGGGGTACGCCGGGGCGGCCGGGGCCACCCGCGGGGCCGCCGGGACGACGTCCACCGGGAGGCGGTGCCATGGGCATGCCGCCGGGAGGCGTCGGGGGACGGCTGCCGGGACCGCCCGGTCCGCCTACCGGGCCACCGGGGCCCTGCGGCGGACGGCCCGGCACGGCCTGCGGTCCTCCCGGGGCGCCGCCCTGGGGTCCGCCTGGTCCGTTCGGGCGGCGTGGGGGCTGCTGCTGTGGGAAACCACCGGGAGGCGTGCCACCCTGGGGAGGGCGTGCGAAACCGCCGGGCGGAGTGCCCGGTCGAGGCTGATTCGGGACATCACGTCTCGTGCCGCCGCCGTCCGGGTCGTCCCCGGTCGGCCATTGCGGCTCGCCTCCGCGCTGCCGGTCATCATGCTGGTCGTTCACGTGAAAAGGCCTCCCAGACCGGCGTGCACCGGCACGCGGTTCGGTGGTCGTGCTTCATTCGGAGCAGTGCTACCCGTGGGTCATTCCACCGCAGTCCTCCTGCGTGGCTTTTCCAGCCCACGCTTCCCCAGGACGTATGACTGCACCAGGTGGTTCCAACTGCACGTGCGACAGACTTCTACGACGTACACGGAGAACTCGTCGAAGAGGTTCGACATCTTCGCCAGTTCCTCGGGTGTGCGCGCGGAGCCGGCCGCGTGCTTCAGCTCGTCACCGTAGACCCACGACACGTTCGTGAGGGGTTCTTTGCGGCAGACGGGGCAGGGCACCTCGGTCGCCGTGCCGTGGAACTTCGCAGCTCGCAGCAGGTACGGGGACGCGTCGCAGACCTCCATCGTGCCCGTGCGACCGGCATAGACCTCCGCCAGCAGCGCTCGGCGCTGCAGCGAGTAGTCCACCACCTGTCGTTGGGTCAACACGTGACCAGAGTACGTGCCGCCCGCTTTCCGATGATGGGCCGTTCAGGGCAGCGAGGCCCGACGCGATATGACGGTGTGCCACATCCCACACTGAGAAGAGGTCGCCGATGTATCGCAGCGATATAATCACCTCACCTATCGGTGCAGGTGCGAGGAGGTGACTCGTGTTCGAGTTCGCGCTGCTCGGCCTGCTGCACGAGGCGCCCATGCACGGCTACGAGCTGCGCAAGCGCTTGCATGACCTGCTCGGAGCGTTTCGCGCGTTCTCCTACGGATCGCTGTACCCAACACTGCGGCGACTCCAACGGGCGGGCCTGATCGTGGAGGAGGGGCCGGAGGAGTCGGCTCTTTCTTGGGGACGTCGGGCTCGCAAGGTCTACAAGCTGACCCCGGAGGGCAAGGAGCGGTTCGCCGACCTCCTGTCCGACGCGGGTCCTCAGACCTGGGACGACGACTCGTTCGGAGTCCACCTGGCGTTCTTCTCACGCACGCCGGCCGACGTCAGGATGCGCATCCTGGAGGGCCGCCGGCGGTGTGTCGAAGAACGCAGGGAGGGACTCCGCGAGCGGCTGGCGAAGACGGGTGAGCAGATCGACCGCTACACCCGCGAGCTGCACAGGCAGGGCCTGGAGAGCACGGAGCGCGAGGTGCGGTGGCTCAACGAGCTCATCGCGCACGAGAAGTCCGAGCAGGACGAGTAGTACTCAAAAGTGATCAAGGAGGACTCGGCAATGGGCGAAAACCGCCGCACCGTTCGAGTGGCCATCGTCGGGGTTGGCAACTGCGCGGCGTCGCTGGTGCAGGGCGTCCACTACTACCGTGACGCCGACCCGAGCACCCGCGTGCCCGGCCTGATGCACGTGCAGTTCGGTGACTACCACGTGCGCGATGTCGAGTTCGTCGCAGCGTTCGACGTCGACGCGAAGAAGGTCGGTGTCGACCTGGCCGAGGCCATCGGGGCCAGCCAGAACAACACGATCAAGATCGCGGACGTGCCGCCGCTGGGCGTGACCGTGCAACGCGGCCACACCTACGACGGTCTCGGCCGCTTCTACCGCGAGACGATCGAGGAGTCCGACGCCGAGCCGGTGGACATCGTCGCCGCGCTGCGCGAGGCCGAGGTCGACGTGCTGGTCTCGTACCTGCCGGTGGGCTCGGAGGACGCGGACCGCTTCTACGCCCAGTGCGCCATCGACGCCGGTGTGGCGTTCGTCAACGCCCTGCCGGTCTTCATCGCCTCGGACCCGGAGTGGGCGGAGAAGTTCCGCGCGGCCGGCGTGCCGATCGTCGGTGACGACATCAAGTCCCAGGTCGGCGCCACCATCACGCACCGCGTGCTGGCGAAGCTGTTCGAGGACCGCGGTGTCCAGCTCGACCGCACCATGCAGCTCAACGTGGGCGGCAACATGGACTTCCTCAACATGAAGGAACTGGAGCGCCTGGAGTCCAAGAAGGTCTCCAAGACGCAGTCCGTGACGTCGCAGCTGTCCCGCGACATCGGCAAGGACAACGTCCACATCGGCCCGTCGGACTACGTCGCGTGGCTCGACGACCGCAAGTGGGCCTACGTCCGGCTCGAGGGCCGCGCGTTCGGCGACGTGCCCCTGAACCTCGAGTACAAGCTCGAGGTCTGGGACTCCCCGAACTCCGCGGGCATCATCATCGACGCGGTCCGCGCGGCGAAGATCGCCCTCGACCGGGGCATCGGCGGCCCGATCCTCTCGGCGTCGTCGTACTTCATGAAGTCCCCGCCCGAGCAGTACTCGGACTCCGAGGCCCACGCGGCCGTCGAGGCGTTCATCCGCGGCGAGGCCTGATGTGAGGGGCCGCCCTCCCACCGGAGGGCGGCCTCGTCAGCGCTTCGACAACCGCAGCTTCTGCCAGCTCCCGTCCGCGGTCCACCCGCCGTCGACGGGCAACGCGACACCGTTGACGTACCGCGAGTTGTCACCGGCCAGGAACCTGACGGCCTGCGCGATGTCGTCCGGCGCCGCGAACCGTCCCATCGGCACGTGGTCGGTGATGTCCTCGTCGACGTAGTACCCGCCGGCCTGCGACTCGACGTCCATCTCGGTCTTGACCCAGCCGGGACACACGGCGTTGACCCTGACCCCCCGCCCGCCCCACTCGACGGCGAGCGTGCGGGTCAACCCGATCAGCCCGTGCTTGGTGGTGTTGTAGGCGGCCCGGTCCGCCACCCCCTGCAACCCGGCGACGCTCGCGATGTTGACGACGCTGCCGCTGCCCTGCGCGAGCATGATCCTGCCGAGCGCCTGCGTGAGCAGGAACGGCCCGGTCAGGTTGACCGCCATGATCCGTTCCCACTGCTCGAGGCTGGTGTCCTCGAACGGCACGATGCCGGCGATGCCCGCGTTGTTGACCAGCACGTCGACCCGGCCGTGGGTTTCTTCCACGTGGCTGCTCAGGCGCTGGACGTCCTCGGCGCTGGCCACGTTGCCGACGATTCCGTCCTCGCTCTCCCGCAGGTCGAAGCCGACGACGGTGAACCCGTCCTCGCGCAGGACCTCCGCGATCCGCAGTCCCATGCCCTGCGCCGTGCCGGTGACCACGGCAACTCGTTGCGTCATGGACGCCACGCTAGGCAGCGGCGGAGCGCGGCGGGAGTCACCCGAGCCAGGTTCTGGTGCTCAGCATCAGACCTGCTGGCAGAGGACGCAGGCGTCCCAGCTGAACGTGCCGGGTGGACGCCTGTCGGTCCGGCGGCCGAGCACCAGACCGGTGACTCGCGCTGCTCCCGCGCGCTTGAGCGCGACAGCCGACGACTGGAGGCTGGCTGGTCGTGCTGAGCACCTCCGCGAAGGCGCAGGTGATGCCGAGACGTCGTCCGAGGACGTCTGCCAGCGGGTGGCCGTCCCTGCGCTGCCTGGTGCTGGGAACGATCGTCACGGTGTCGAAGTCGCCGAGACAACTCCGGTGCCCGGCCAGAAAGGTCGCGAGAACTCACGCCAGTTCGTTGGTGTACTGCTTGCGCGCTACAACACTTCGGCTGTTCTTGTGGTTCTCGCGCACATGGACGAGCTGACTGCCCTCGACAGCCATCGAGATCGGCAGACCGTGCACACGTCCGGTCCACGCGCTGGTGGAGGAACGAGGATGTTGAGGTAGCTCTCGGAGATGCGGCTGAGCGGGCTCACGTCAGAGGTCGATCAGGTCCGGAACTCCGGCGCGCAGGTCGTCCAGCACGCGCAGCAGGTGGTCGGGACCTTCCAGGACCGTCGTGTTCGGACGCTCCGCCATCTCGCGGCCCCAGGTCGTGTCCGACGCGACCTCGGGCAGCAGGAAGACGTGCCGGCCGTGCTCGAGCGCGAGCCGGGCCTGGATGCGGGTGCCGCTGTGCTCGCCCGCCTCCACGACGACCGTCGCGACGCTGCACCCGCTCATGACGGCGTTGCGCATCGGGAAGTGGTGCTTCGCGGGACCGGCGTCCGGCCAGAACTGGGACAGCACCGCTCCCGTCCTGGCGATCTCCTGCTGCAGATCCGCGTTCTCCGCCGGATAACAGCGACGCAGGCCCGTGCCCACCACGGAGACCGTCCGCCCTCCGGCGTCCACGACGGCTCGATGCGCGGCCGTGTCGACGCCCGCGGCGAGACCGCTGAAGACCGTGATGTCGTGTTTGGTCAGGGTCGTCGCGATCTCACGGGTGATGTGGAGACCTCGTGCGCCGGCGTGCCTGCTGCCGACGACCGCGACACCGAACTGGTCGGCGGGATCGAGGAAACCCTTGCAGGTCAGGAAAGGCGGACGCTGGTGCACCATCAGCAGCTGGACCGGGTACTCCTCGTCGAGCACCGTCACGAGGCGGATGCCCTCGTCCTCCCAGGACTCGATCTCCTTCTCGACGAGGTCCAGCCGACCGGCGATGTCGGGGTCGGCGTGGTCGAGCGTGGGCTGGTCCGGGGTGAGCAGCGACTCCAGGACGGTCAGGGCGGAGCCGGCGGCCTCCACGGCGTTCGTGACGTCGGCCCAGCCGCGCCCGCTGTCGCGGAGTGCGAGCAGGAACGCCGCCTTGTCACGCCGGTTCACCACGATGACATCCTATCGAACACGGGTTCGACTCGCGGGGCCGAATCGCCTGGAAGTGGGCGAGTCCAATGGGCCCGCCGGCAACAACCGCTAGCTTCGGCGCGATGCGCACCCTGCTGGTCGCCCTCCCCGGCCTCGTCCTCGCCGGCATCGGCCTGACCCACCCCCACCACCTGGACGCGTCGACCGCCCAGTGGTGGCAGAACATGCACATCATCCTGGCGGTGGTCTTCCCGCTGCTGGCGGCCGCGCAGTGGGTCCTCCTGAACGACAGCCCGAAGTACGTCCGCTACCCAGCCCGAGCCGCCGCGTTCGGTTACGCGGTCTTCTACGGCGCACTCGACGCGTTGGCGGGCATCGGCGGCGGCGCCATGACGCTGGCCAACGGTGGTCGCTCGCCCGCCGACGAGCCTCTCTTCGAGATCGGCAACCAGCTCGGGCACGTCGGCGCCTGGTGCTTCCTCGCGGCCAGCGTGGCGATCGCCGCGTGGGCGCTGCTCAAGCACAGGCTCAAGGCCATCCCGGGCGCGGCATTCCTGCTGTTCGGCAGCTTCCTGTTCCTCGACAGCCACATCTACTGGCCGAAGGGCGTCCTCGCCTGCGCGTGCATCGCGATCGGCATGGCCGCGACCAGCTACGCGAGCGCGTCCGGCAAAGCGGAGATCGACGGCAGCACCCGCACCTGATCCAGCACCTCCGCGGCAGGCGGGAAGTGCGGGTTCGGCACGGCCAGGACGGTCATGCCCGCGGCCAGTGCGGCGCGAAGCCCGTTGGTCGAGTCCTCGACGGCGTAACAAGAGGAGGCCGGGACGCCGAGCCGTGATGCTGCCAACAGGTAGACGTCCGGCGAGGGCTTCCCGGCCGCACAGGACTCCGACGACACCGCCACGGGCACCGGCAACCCGGTCACGTCCAGGAACACCCTGATCAGCACGGCCGGGGCCGAGGAAGCGATCGCGACGGCATAACGCGAGGCCACGGCCCGTACCGCGTCCACGGCACCGGGAATCACCGGCAGGTGGGCGGCGTACGCCTTCTCCATCGAAGCGATCACCCCGGCGGAGACCTCCTCTGGCGTCAGCCGGACACCGACCGCGTCGACGAGGAAGGCGGCCCACTCCTGCGTCGACATGCCCTGCATGTCACGGGTGGCGGTAGGAGTCCACGTGCCGCCGTGCGCGGCGGCGAACGACTGGCGCACGTCGTCCCACACCTGCTCGGAGTCGATCAGCACGCCGTCGAGGTCGAAGATCACCGCATCCACGCGGGCCACCGTACCTTGTGGCGCGCGATACTTCGCCATGCTAACCAAAAGAGGTTAGGATAGCGAAGTGAATTTCAAGGCTCAGCCCAAGCAGGTCTGGATCACGGCTTTCGCCGCCGTGATCGCCTTCATGGGGATCGGGCTCGTGGACCCGATCCTGTTGTCCATCGCAGAGGGTCTGCACGCAACACCCTCGCAAGTCACCCTCCTCTTCTCGTCCTACCTCGGCGTCCAGGTCGTCGCGATGCTGTTCACCGGCGCGGCGAGCGCCAGGTTCGGCGCCAAGCGCACGCTCGTGGGTGGGCTTGCGCTGATCGTCGTTGCCACGCTGGCGTGTTCGGCGGCGGGGAGCATCGGCCAGCTCGTGGGACTGCGGGCCGTGTGGGGGCTCGGCAACGCGTTCTTCATCGCCACCGCGCTCAGCGTCATCGTCGGCGCGGCCAGTGGTGGGCAGAAGGGCGCGATCCTGCTCTACGAGGCCGCGCTCGGTCTTGGCCTCAGCGTCGGGCCGCTGCTCGGGGCGTTGCTCGGCAGCATCTCGTGGCGCGGGCCGTTCCTCGGCACCGCGATCCTGATGGCCGTCGCGCTGGTCCTGTGCGCGGTGTTCCTGGCCAAGGACTCGCACCAGGAACGCGCCAGGATCGGTCTGCTCGACCCGGTGAAGGCGCTCAAGCACCCGGTTCTGCTGCGGACCTCGATCGGCGCCGCGCTCTACACGGCCGCGTTCTTCACCGTTCTGGCCTGGTCTCCGTTCGTGCTGCGGTGGGGTGCCGTCGAGATCGGACTGATCTTCTTCGGCTGGGGCGTGTGCGTCGCGGTCTCCAGCGTCTTCCTGGCGCCGCGGCTCGCGGACCGCTTCGGCGAGAAGGCGGCGATCATCGGATCCGTGCTCGCGTTCGCCGTGCTCATGCTGCTGATGGCGGTGCCCAGCAAGCCGTTGCTGGTGGTGGCCGTGATCGTCAGCGGGTTGGTCAGCGGTCTGCTCAACACGCTGTTCACCGGGACCGCGATGAGCGTCAGCGACGCCCCGCGGCCGGTCGCGAGTGCCGGGTACAACTTCCTGCGCTGGCTCGGCGGTGCGCTGGCGGCGACGTTCGTGAGCCACCTCGCGCAGCCGTTCGTCGTGGCCGCGGTGCTCTGCGCGATCGCGGCGGTGCTGCTGGCGTTCAACCGCACCGACACCCGCGAGGTCCCTACGGAAGTCGTGATTGCCGGCGAGCAGCTAGTCGGTTAACGAATGGTGAACTACGGTCGGTCGCGGTTCCCGCACCGACCGTAGGAGGCCACCACCATGATCCCTCTGCCTCTCGTCAACCACCGCGTGGGCAGAGCAGCGGTGACATGCGAGTACCGCTGCGGGGACGCGTGCTTCCACGACGTCCCGAACACCTCGGACAACCCGTACCTCGGCGACCTGATCAGCCGTCGCACCGCGCTCAAGGCCGGCGCCGTGGTCGCCGCGGCCGCCACCGTCTCGCTCCCGGCGACCGCCGCCGCGGCGCCCGAGTCCCAGGCACGCGCGCCGAGGGGACTCGACTTCGAGCCCGTCGAGGTCAACACCAAGGACGAGGTCGTCGTCCCCGAGGGGTACGAGCAGGGGATCGTGATCCGCTGGGGCGACCCGCTCTTCCCCGGCGTCCCCGAGTTCGACTTCGACCACCAGACCGCCGCGAAGCAGGCGAAGCAGTTCGGCTTCAACTGCGACTTCGCCGCGATCCTGCCGCTGGACCCGTTGGAACTGACCGGGATCATGGTCACCAACCACGAGTACACCAGCGAGCCGTTCATGTTCCGCGGCTACGACGCCGCGAACCCCACCGAGGAACAGGTCAAGATCGCCTGGGCCGCGCACGGCCTCTCGGTGTTCATGATCAAGCGCTCGCTGTTCTCCGGCCACTACCGGCCGAGGTTCAGCAGGTACAACCGCCGCATCACGCTGAACACGCCGTTCGAGGTGCGCGGCCCGGCGGCGGGCAGCGACCTGCTGAAGACCTCCGCCGACCCGACCGGCAGGAAGGTCTTCGGCACGATCAACAACTGCGCCGGTGGCGTCACGCCGTGGGGCACGATCCTGTCCGGCGAGGAGAACTTCAACCAGTACTTCGCCAACGCCGCCGGCCGCAACGACCCGCGCCTGACCCGGTACGGCGTCACGGGAACCGCGACCACGCGCAAGTGGGAGCGCTTCGACAAGCGCTGGGACCTCGCGCAGGAACCCAACGAGGTCAACAGGTTCGGCTGGGTCATCGAGCTCGACCCCCACGACCCGGACTCCACACCGGTCAAGCACACGCACCTGGGCCGGTTCAAGCACGAGACCGCGAACGTCCGCATCGCCGACGACGGCAGGGTGGTCGCCTACTCCGGTGACGACGAGCGGTTCGAGTACATCTACAAGTTCATCTCCAACGGCAAGGTCAAGCACGGCAACAGCAAGGCCGCCCGTCGCCACAACATGACGCTGCTCGACGACGGCACGCTCTACGTCGCGAAGTTCACCGGCGACAGCCCGCCGGCCGAGATCGACGGCACCGGAAAGCTGCCCGGCGACGGGAAGTTCGACGGCACCGGTGAGTGGATCCCGCTGGCCGCGGGCACCAGGTCCTTCGTGCCCGGCATGACCGCCGAGGAGGTGTACGTCTTCACGCGCGTCGCGGCGGACAAGGTCGGCGCGACGAAGATGGACCGCCCCGAGGACATCCAGTGCCACCCGCGCACCGGCACGGTCTACTGCGCGCTCAGCAACAACGTCGAGCGCGGCGTCACCGCGGGCAAGGAAGGCGCCACCGAGCCGAACCCGCGCGTGAACAACCGGCACGGGCAGGTGCTGGAGCTGACCGAACGCCGCGGCGACGCGCTCGCGCTGACGTTCAGCTGGGACCTGTTCCTGGTGTGCGGGTTCCCGGACGACCCGGGCACGTACTTCGGCGGTTTCGACAAGTCGCAGGTCAGTCCCATCTCCAGTCCGGACAACGTGGCCTTCGACCGGCACGGCAACCTGTGGATCTCCACCGACGCCGACGGCAAGCTCGACGGGCTGAACGACGGCCTGTACGGCGTGCCGCTGGAAGGACCGGAACGCGGTCATCTCAAGCTCTTCCTCACGGTGCCGCGCGGGGGCGAGACGTGTGGCCCGGTGATCGGCGAGCGGGTGATCACCGTGTGCGTCCAGCACCCCGGCGAGGTGGACGGCGCGAGCGCGGACAAGCCCGTCTCGAACTGGCCTGACCGCGGTGACGCGCGACCCAGGCCGTCGGTGGTCGCGGTGTGGCGCAAGGGCCGTCGTCAACTGGGTGAGATCGGGTGATCACCAGGCGTGCACCGCTTATTGGGGAGTAGTACGAGTTCGCCTGCCGTTCACCTCCTGGACGGCAGGCGATCTCGTTGGGCTCTTAGGTTCGGCCAGTTCCCACACTGACACCGATCTCGGAGGCCAACGTGCCATCACCCGCCGATCGGGGCCGCCGCCTGCTGCCCCTGCTCCCGACGAACCACCCGCTGGGGCGCCAGGCCGTCACCTGCGAGTTCCGCTGCGGCAACGCCTGCTCGCACGACGCGCCCAACACCGCGCGGAACGCGTACTTCGGCGACGTCGTCAAGGAGGTCGTGAGCCGCCGCGGCATGCTGAAGGCCGGTGCCGTCGTCGCGGCCGCCGGTGCCGGCGCGCTCGCGTTCTCCGGTGCGGCGTCCGCCGCTCCCGCGCACGCCGACCTGGACCTCGACCTGGACCTCCGGTTCGGTCGCGACCGCGACGGGCTCAACTTCGAAGCGGTGCAGCCCAACACCCTCGACGAGGTCGTCGTCCCGAAGGGCTACGAGACCGACGTCGTCATCCGCTGGGGCGACGGCGTCACGCACGACGCGCCGAAGTTCGACTTCGACAACCAGACGCCCGAGGCGCAGGCGAAGCAGTTCGGGTTCAACAACGACTTCTGCGGCCTCGTCCCGCTGCCGGGCTGGGACCGCTGGCTCATGGTGAGCAACCACGAGTACACGACCGAGTCGTTCATGTTCAAGGACTGGACCGAGGCCACGGCCACCGAGAAGCACGCCAAGATCGCGTGGGCCGCGCACGGCCTGTCGGTCGTGCAGGTCGAGCGCGACCACCGCTCCGGCAAGCTCGTGGTGTCCAAGGACAAGAAGAAGTACAACCGCCGCATCACGCTGACCACGCCGTTCGAGGTGCGTGGCCCGGCCGCCGGCTCGAAGTTCCTCAAGACCTCCGCCGACCCGACGGGCAGGACGGTCCTGGGCACGCAGAACAACTGCGCCGGTGGCGTCACGCCGTGGGGCACGATCCTGTCCGGCGAGGAGAACTTCAACCAGTACTTCGCGAACGCGGACCTGGTCACCGACGCCGACACCAAGGCCAAGCTCGGCCGCTACGGCTTCTCCGGCAAGGCGTCGCTGCGCAAGTGGGAGAAGTTCGACAAGCGCTTCGACCTCGCGCAGGAGCCGAACGAGGCCAACCGCTTCGGCTACATCGTCGAGATCGACCCACTCGACCCGACGTCGACGCCGGTCAAGCACACCGCGCTCGGCCGCTTCAAGCACGAGGGCGCGAACGTCATCGTCGCGCGCGACGGCCGTGTCGTCGCGTACATGGGTGACGACGAGCGCTTCGACTACATGTACAAGTTCGTCACCGACGGCACGTACCAGAAGGGCGACTCGAAGCGCGCCCGCGAGCACAACAAGCGCCTGCTCGACTCGGGCACGCTCTACGTCGCCCAGTTCACGGGTGACAGCCCGGTCGCCGAGATCGACGGCACGGGCAAGCTGCCGAGCGACGGCGAGTTCGACGGTTCGGGCAAGTGGATCCCGCTGGCGCACAACGACGAGTCGTTCGTCCCGGGCTTCACCGCCGAGGAGGTCTACGTCTTCACGCGCCTCGCCGCCGACAAGGTGGGCGCCACGAAGATGGACCGCCCCGAGGACGTCGAGCCGTCGCTGAAGAACCGCCGCATCTACGCCGCGCTGACCAACAACACCGACCGCGGTGTGAAGCCCGGCAAGGAAGGCGCCACCGAGGTCGCGCCGCGCATCAACAACAAGCACGGCCACGTCCTGGAGATCGAGGAGCGCCGTTCCGACAACACGGCGACCACGTTCTCGTGGAAGCTGCTGCTGGTCTGCGGTGACCCGAACTCGCCGGACACCTACTTCGGCGGGTACGACAAGTCGCAGGTCAGCCCGATCTCCTGCCCGGACAACGTCGCGTTCGACTCGCAGGGCAACCTGTGGATCTCCACCGACGGCAACGCCCTGAAGTCCAACGACGGCATCTTCGCGGTGCCGGTCGAGGGCAAGCGCCGCGGGTACGTGAAGCAGTTCCTCACCGTGCCCAGGGGCGCCGAGGCGTGCGGCCCGGTCGTCACGGACGACTTCGTCCTGGTGTCCGTGCAGCACCCCGGTGAGATCGACGGCGCGTCGGCGAACAACCCGCTGTCGCACTGGCCGGACGGCGGCACCTCGCAGCCGCGTCCGTCAGTCGCCGTCGTGTGGCGCAAGGACCGTCGCCGCATCTGCGGCTGATCTCCGTGCGCTGACCCACCCAAGTGGAATGAGCCGACTGTCTTCTGTGGACGGTGCCTGCCGCGGAGCATCACGCGCGGCAGGCACCGTCTCACATGGCGGGGTCGTGTGAACCGGTGCGGCGACCTGGCCGTATGACCAGGTGGCTGCACCGCGGACAGCCGGGACACGTCGCACTGTCTTTCCACTTAGGAGTGAGTGTTGATGAAGCGTGCTGGTCTCGTTCTCGTCGCAACAGCACTGATCGGGGTCGGTGTCGGAGCGGCGGGCTCCACCGCCGCCCCCACCCCCGCCGCGCTCGACGCCTCGGAGGCGCGAGTCGCCTCCGCGGTGCAGGTGCCCGCGGGCAACAAGGTCGTCGCCAAGTTCTACGCCAAGGGCGTGCAGACCTACACGTGCACGACAGGCGCCTGGAAGGGTCTCGAACCCGCCGCCACCCTGGCCGACCGGCTGGGACGCGCGGTCGCCCTGCACTCGCGCGGCCCGATCTGGGTCTCCACCGTCGACGGCAGCGCGGTCGAGGCCGCCCCGGTCGACGGCGCCCGCAACGAGGTCGCAGGAGCGGTTCCCGAGCTCCTGCTGAAGGCCAAGTCGACCAGGGGCGCCGGCACGTTCGCCGGTGTCAGCTACGTGCAGCGCCTCGCCACCAAGGGCGGCCTCGCACCGGCGGGCGCGTGCACCGCCGAAGGCGCTCAGACGTCCGTGCCCTACGAGGCGCTCTACACCTTCTCCGCGCCCGCGGTCTGAACCAGCGCGACCACGGCCGCGCTGACCATGGTGATGCCGACGACCCAGAGGCCGGTCTTCTGGGTTCCGGTCAGGTCACGCAGCCACCCGGTGACGTAGGGCGCGGCGAACCCGCTCACGTTGCCCAGAGAGTTGATCAACGCGATCCCGCCCGCGGCCGCCGTGCCGCCCAGGAAGCTCGTGGGAAGCGCCCAGAACGTGGGCAGGGCGGCACACACGCCGATCGCGCACACCGAGACGGCCACCATCGCCGCGACGGGGCTGCCCAGGTAGAGCGCGACGGGAATCGCCGCTCCACCGAGCAGCATCGGCGCGGCGACGTGCCACTTCCTCTCCCCGGTGCGGTCCCCGTGCCTGGCCCACAGGACCATGGCCACCGCGCCGAGGACGTACGGGATCGCGTTGATCAGCCCGCGCTCGACGACACCGGCCTCGGGCGCCAGCCCCTTGATGATCGACGGCAGGAAGAACCCCAGCGTGTACAACCCGTACACGATCCCGAAGTACACGAAGCTCAACGCCAGGATCCGCGGGTGCGTCAGCGCCTTCCTCAGCGGCCAGTGCTCCTCCGCCGGTTGCTCGACGGCTTCGGCGGGCCTGTCCGGCAGCCAGAACCACGTCACGAACGCCAGCGCGATCGCAGGAAGGCCCTCGATCAGGAACATCGTGCGCCAGTCGAACCACTGGATCAGCAGCCCGCTGAACGTGGACCCGAGCGCCGTCGAGATCGGCACCGCCACCATGAACAGGGCGACGATCCGCGCCCGTTCCCTCTGCGGGTACCAGTACGTCAGGTAGAGGATGATCCCGGGGAAGAACCCGGCCTCCGCCACGCCGAGCAGGAACCGCAGCACGATCAGCACGGTCCCGTTCGGCACGAACGCCATGGCCGTGGCGACGATCCCCCAGCTGACCATGATCCGCGCGATCCACCGCCGCGCCCCGAACCGGTGCAGCGCCAGGTTGCTCGGCACCTCGAGGAGCAGGTAGCCGATGAAGAACACCCCGGACGCGAACCCGAACGCCGTCGCGGAGAGCCGGAGCTCCTCCGACATGCCGTTGGGCCCGGCGAACCCGATGTTGACGCGGTCGAGGTAGTTGATGAAGTAGAGCAGGCACAGGTACGGCAGGATCAGCTTCCTGGGCACTAAAGTTCCCCCATGAGTGATCGTCCGGTAGCCCTCGTCACCGGGGCCTCCAGCGGAATCGGCGCGGCCATCTCCCGCAGTCTGGCGTCAACCCACGACCTGCTGCTAGGCGGACGCGACGAGACGGCCCTGTCCCTGCTGGCCGCCGAGCTCCCCGGCGCCACGGCCTGGCCGTTCGACGTGACGAACGTCGCGTCGGCCGACCTGGGCGTCGTCTCCCGCCTGGACGTGCTGGTGCACAGCGCCGGCATCGCACTCCTCGGACCCCTGTCGGAAGCGTCGCAGGCCGACTGGCGCCAGACGTTCGACGTGAACGTCTTCGCCGTCGCCGAGCTGACCAACCTGCTGCTGCCCCAGCTCCGCGCCGCCTCCGGCCACGTCGTGCTGATCAACTCGGGTGCCGGCAGGAACGCCAACCCGGGCTGGGGCGTGTACGCGGCCTCGAAGTTCGCCCTGCGCGCCTACGCCGACGCCCTGCGCGGCGACGAGCCCTCGCTGCGGGTGACGTCGGTGTACCCAGGCCGGACCGCCACTCCGATGCAGGAGGAGGTGCGGCGCCAGGAGGGCGGCGACTACGACGCGTCGAAGTACATCGACCCGGCCTCGGTGGGGCGGGCGGTGGCGTCGGCGGTGCTGGCGACGCCCGACGCCCACATCACCGAGGTGGTCGTGCGGCCGAGGTGAGTTGTCCACAGGATCATCAACAGCCTGTGGCCAGGCGCTGACGGAAGGTAAAATTGAAATCGGGGGATCCCGGTGCGCCCACTGCTGCTGCGCGCCGCTATCGGTCCCTATGCGCTCCGCAGCCGTGAGGCCACCGCCGCCACCCCGGCCTGCGCCTCCGCGCGGTCCACCCGAGTCGACTCCCCGTCAGCCACCACGTGGTCCCCGGCCACCCACACGTCGGTGACCCGCCGGGACCCCGACCCCCACACCAGGTTCGCCAGCAGCTGCGCGTCCGTCCCGTCCAGCCCGGTGGCGAACGCCGGGTCGTCGGCGGCGATGTGCACGACATCGCCCCACCGCCCGGCCTCCAACGCCCCGATGTCCGACCGCCCCAGCGCGGAAGCGCCGCCCCGGGTCGCCATCAGCAACGCCTGCGCCGCGCCCAGCACCGTCGCGTCCATCTTCGACACCCGAGCGAACAGCCCGGCCAGCCGCGCCTCCTCGAACAGGTCCAGGTCGTCGTTGGACGCCGGCCCGTCGGTGCCCAGCCCGACCGGGATCCCGGCGGCCAGCATCTCCGGCACCCGCGCGATCCCGGAGGCCAGCTTCGCGTTCGAGCCGGGGCAGTGCGCCACTCCGACACCGAACGACGCGTACAGCGCGATGTCGTCGTCGGAGAGGTGAACCGAGTGCGCGGACAGCACCCGGCCGCCCAGCACGTCGGACGCCTTCAGCAGTGCGGGCACCGACCCGTACTCCGCGCGCTGCGCCTCGTCCTCGAACGGCGACTCGGCCACGTGCACCATCAGCAGGGCGCCGCGGGCGCGGGCCTCGACGGCCACCGCGGTCAGCTGCGCCGGGGAAAGCGTGTAGGCGGAGTGCGGCCCGTAGGCCAGTTCCACGCGTTCGCCCGGCCCGAACCGCACTCCGTCGGAGTCGATCCACGCGGAGATCTCGTCGGTCAGCGACTTCCAGTCCATGCCCGGCACGTCGAGGATCGCCCCGCCGAACACCACCCGCGACCCGGCCGCCAGGACCGACGACACCAGCGCGGGGCCGTGGAAGTACATCTCGGCGGAGGTGGTGACGCCGTGGCGGAGCATCTCGACGGCGCCGAGCAGCATGCCCGTGCCGACGTCCGCCGCGGTCATCCTCGCCTCGTTCGGCCAGATCTCCTCCTGCAGCCACCGCAGCAACGGAAGGTCGGCGCCCAGGCCGCGCAGCACCGTCATCGGGCTGTGCGCGTGCGTGTTCACGAGGCCGGGCAGGAGGATGCCGGACAGACGCCGGACCTCGCCGTCGAAAGCGGGGGCGTCAGCGACACCGCCCACGTAGGTGATCCGGCCGTCGACCACGTCCACGACCGCGTCCCTCAGCACGGAGCAGGACGGGTCGCAGGGCAGGACCACCGGGGCATGCAGGCGCAATGACATGCAGTTCATCCTGCCATTGTGATGCCGGTCACAATGATGTATGCATCCGGGAAGCATGGGCATCCTGTCCCCGTCGGGCGCGGGCCGACCCCCAGGGTCCGCCCCGGCCTAAAACTTCTCCCTGACCAAGGGGCTCGTCGCGCATGACCGGCGGGCCCTTTGTGCTTCCCGGGCAACCACCGACACAGCAGGGGCGTCATCTGATCATGTCGAAGAAGCCGTGCACTTCCAGTGGGTCCTTCCGGCGCGCGCAGAAGCCCGCCACCCCCAAGCCGCCGACTCGCCGCTGAGTTGGCATGATCACACCGCACGGGTTACGGCGTGATCATGCGGAGGCATCAGTGGCCGACATCGAGCCCCAGAACGACGACCAGGTGAGCGATGCCGAGATGACGCAGGAGTTCGACGTCATCCGCGACGAGCCCTAAGCGAGCGGCAGCTCGGCGCGGACCGTCCAGCCAGTCGGTTCGCGTCGGCCTGCGGAGAACGTTCCGCCCAGCAGTTCCACGCGCTCGCGCATGCCCACGAGCCCGTACCCTCCCGAGCCACCCACGGGAATCCCCGAGGCGACGCCGTCGTCGAGCACGCCCAGTCGCAGCACGCCGTCACTCGACGACAGCGAAACGTCCACTGAGGACACCGCTGAAGCGTGCTTCTGGGTGTTGGTCAGTGATTCCTGCACCAGCCGCAGCACCGACCGGGCCAGCTCCTGCGGCACCGGATCTTGCAGGTCGAACGAGAGCCGCACCGGCAGGCCGGATTCCGAGGCCAACGCGCGCACGTCGTCCATCAGCGACGACGACGCGGCCGGACCGGCGGAGGTGCCGTCCCGCATCGTCCCGACGAGACGGCGCATCGCGGTCAGCGCCTCGTTCCCGGACGCGGCGATCGACGGCAGCACGTCCACCTCGCGGTTGAGCTGACCCGCCTGCGCGTGCACGACGATCGCGGTCACGTAGTGCGCCACCACGTCGTGCAGCTCGCGCGCCAACGCCATCCGCTCCGCGTTCTGGGCCGCCGCGACGGATGCCGCCAGCTGAGACGCACGCTCGTCGTCCCTGGCCCGGAAGTACAGCCCCGTGCCGATCGCCAGCACGAGCATGATGGACGCGCCGAACAGGTACGACGTCGGATCCGGGTCCCACTCGCGGTACTCGGTGGCCGACACGGCCGGCCACCCGAGGACCTCCGCGGCGGTCATCGCCGCCACCACGAGCACGGTCCCGGCCACCGCGCGCAGGTGTGAGGCCTCCCGCACGAGGATCGCGATGGTCGCCATCGCGGCGCCGGTGACCGCGATGTCGGCACCGCTCACGAAGAAGTGCGGCTCGAACGAGACGCCGAGAAACCGCAGGTAGAGCGCCGTGCAGGCGATGGAGAACGCCGCCGCCAGCGCCGCGTCGAAGGGCCGTCTCGGCGCCAGCACCGCGATCGCGCAGATGACCAGCACCCCGGGGACCTGCCACCAGCCGAGGGGGGTGGTGATCGACCCGAGCTCCGCGATGACGATGCCGGTGAGAGAGATCGCCAGCGGCCACTGGCGCTTGGCGAGCAACCGCCAGCTCAGATCCGTGCTCTCCACCCGACACACAGTAGGGCCGAAGGGGTGACGCCGCGTCCGACTCGGGGATACCCCGGCATCAGCCGGAAGGCTGAGAGGACGACCTGCGGAAATACCCTCCCGGCGGATGCCGGATGACGACTCGGTAACGGACTCTGGAGGAGCAGGAACAGGGAACGGAGGACGCCATGTTGTCAGTTGTGTTCACTTGGGCCGCCGCGGTGGTCGGTCTGTTGGTCCTGGCGCTGATGGCCCTCTCGGGTGTGCTGATCGACTCCCAGAGGTAGCCACCGGCTCCGGACACGCCGGCGTGTGATGGGGAAGTCAGACGCTGGTCAGGGAGTGGTGCTGGCGGAGAAGCTCCGCCAGCCTGCTCGTCGGCTGGGGACGGGTCTCGTCCAGCGCGGCCGTGAAGCGCGCAGGAGCACCGGTCCGTGCGCGCGCCGCGGCCGCGGTGTCCAGCCGGAACGCCGGACGCGCGGCGGACGGGCGTTGGCGGGAGCGCAGCCAGGCGAGACGGTGCAGGGCTTCCGCGTGGTGGTCCGTGATGGTGACGGCCGCCTTGTCGAACGAGTGCAGCACTGCCGCGTTCAGGTGAACGGTCGCGAAGTCCCGCCACAGCGTGCGTTCGGACGACGTGTCCAGCCCCAACGCCTCGGCGACCTCGCGCGCCACGCCGTACGCGCCTTCCTCCGCCAACGACCGCGTGCCGATCTCGGCGCCGACGAACCAGGAGTTGAACGGCGCAGCGGGGTAGTTCACGCCACCGATCGACAGCCGCATGTTCGCGATGACCGGAACGGCGTGCCAGCGCAGCCCCATCTCGCCGAACCACGGCAGCGTCGGGTGCTCCAGCGGGACCTCGTGCACGATCTCGGGCGGCAGCGTGAACAGCCGCGGCCCCTCGTGCTGGGTCTCCACCACCAACGGCAGCACGTCGAACCGTGACCGCCGTGCGGGTGGCCGCCACCCCATGCCCTGCATGGTCTCCGTGAACTGGGCGTACCGGCGGTCCCCCGTGCCGTCGGCGTACCCGGCGTACCGGATCAGCTGCTCGTTCCAGATCACCGGCCCCGGCGTTCCGGGCGCGTCCGGTGCGAAGACCGTGACGAGCGGCCGGATCTCACCGCCGTTGGTCGCGAGCCGCAGGTGCTCGACGCACTCGCCGGCGACGGCCGCGGCGTTGCGGTAGCCGCGCAGGTCGCGGACTTTCAGCCGTCGCCACGGCATTCCGGAGGTGCACCAGCCGGAGTCGCGCAACGCGATCCGCGCGCCGTACGCGAGCTCGTTGGTCGTGTGGCGGTAGGTTCCGGTCTCGGCGATCTCGGCGCGCACCTGGGCGATGCGGGCGGACAAGGAGCCTGCGTCGGAGTGCGCCGCGTGGAACATGCGCACGAACTCCTCCGCGACGGGGAGGACGTCGGGGGTCACGGAGCGAGAACCTAAGGCCGGAACCGCTTCACGCGTCACTGCCACTCGGGGCATTTCGGGTGATCAACACTGGCCACCTGATCGAGTGAAGATGAGACCCCCAGTGGTGAAACGCCCTGCTTGAGGTCTCGATCAGGTGAGGTCGTTCCGCTTGAACATCAGGTCGTGCGACACGCGGCCCTCGTTCACGGCCCGCTGCTCGAACTTCGTGACCGGTCGCCAGTCCGGGCGCGGCGCCCAGCCGTCGTGCACGTTGGTCAGCAGGCGCTCGCCGGAGCACACCTCGAGCATCTGCTCCGCGTAGTGCTCCCAGTCCGTCGCGAGGTGCAGCACGCCACCCGGCTCCAGGCGCGAGGCCACCAGCGAGATGAACTCCGGCTGCACGAGCCGGCGCTTGTGGTGCTTCTTCTTCGGCCACGGGTCCGGGAAGAAGATCCGCACGCCGTGCAACGACGCGGGCGCGACGTGGTCGGTGAGGAGGTCGACGGCGTCACCGCGCAGCACGCGCAGGTTGTCGAGGCCGCCGAGGTGTTCGCCGCGCAGCAGCAGCTGGGCGAGCCCGGGCTTGTAGACCTCGACGGCGACGTAGTTGAGCTCGGGTGCGGCGGCGACGAGCTGCGAGGTGGTCTCACCCATGCCGGAGCCGATCTCCAGCAGCACGGGGGCGGAACGGCCGAACCACGAATCGAAGTCGAGGGGTCCCTCGGGCAACGACTTCACGTCGTTGCCCATCTTCTCCCAGTACGTGTTCCAGGCGCGTTCCTGCCCCACGGTCATGCGCTCGCCGCGCTGGACGAAGCTGACGATGGAACGGGGGAACTCAGGCCTGGTCACGACCAGGCATTCTAGGCAATCAGTTCGATGTCCTCGATTTGAGCACGCAGGTCAGCGACCGTGAAGTCGATCGGCTGCGCGTGACCGGGTCCGCGGTGGGCCGGCACGAGGTGGATCCAGCCGCGGTGCGAGTCGGTGAACTGCACCGTCGTCGGGGTCGCGGGTCCGTAGACGCCGCTCTCCGACGGCACGAACTCCCAGTACCCGACCTCCCCCTCGGCCGCCCAGGGGACGAACACCCAGCCGGGGCGGTTGCCCAGCAGCGCGGTGACCTCGTCCTCGATGGCGAAGGCCGCGGCGCGCGAGGCGATCCGGCCCCGGTCCAGGGCTCTGAGCCACCAGGGCGCCGGCGCCGAGGAGCCGACCGCCCGGAACAACGTCAGCACCTGTTGCTCGTCGGCCCGGTGGATCCAGGCGCGGCGGGTCCGTGCGGGCGAGTCGGC
Organism: Lentzea sp.; assembly: GCF_035525475.1. GTDB lineage: Bacteria > Actinomycetota > Actinomycetes > Mycobacteriales > Pseudonocardiaceae > Lentzea. The sequence goes on from NZ_DATLEC010000150.1 coordinate 41,529, forward strand.
GATCCCGACGCCTCCCGCGGCCTCGATCGCGTGCGACCATTCCAGCGCCATCATCGGTTCGACGCGAAGGGCGTGGTCGCGTTGCCGTGGCAGCTTCTTCGA
>NZ_DATLEC010000158.1:0-20353 GCF_035525475.1 Lentzea sp.
GTCGTCGCCTGCCGCCAACATCAACCACGCGGTCGTGTCCCCCATGGTGGACAGATCGGAATGTCACCCGATCGTGTTAGCGGGTCGCAGGGTCACGGTGAAGGCGGCGCCGCCCTCCGGCGCCGGGCCGGCCGTGATCGTCCCGCCCATCCGCGTCACCAGGCCGTGCACCAGCGCCAGCCCCACGCCGGTCCCCACCGGCCGCGACTCCTGGTACCGCGCGTGCAGCACCCCGCGGTCGAACGCCACCGGGTAGTCCTCGGCGGCCAGGCCCGGGCCGCCGTCGCGCACCTCCAGCACCGACGACAGGGCCAGCACGACGGGGCGGCCTACCGGGGTGACGCGCAGTGCGTTCTCCATCAGGCCGTCGATGACCTGGCGCAACCGGCGTGCGTCGGCGTGCACGACCGGTGAGGCCGTGATCTCCAGTGAGAACGGCACTCCACGCGCGTGGCAGCGGGCGTGCCAGACCTCGGCGGCGGAGCGCACGACCGGTTCCAGGCCTATCGAGGCCATGTCCAGCTGGAAGTCGTCGGCGCCCAGGCGGGCCAGGCCCAGCAGGTCGGTCACCAGGCGGTCCAGGCGGCGGGCCTCGTCGAGGATCACCGTGCCGACGGGGGCCACCTGGGAGCCCGTGACGACGCCGTCCGCCAGGGACTCGGCGAAGCCCGTCACGGCGGTCAGCGGGGTGCGGAGCTCGTGGGAGACGGAGAGCAGGAAGTCGCGTTGGCGGGACTCGCTGTGCTGCAAGGCATCTGCCAGGGCGTTCACCGAAGTGGCTACCTCGGCCAGTTCCACCGTGCCGACTACGGGGACGCGGAGGTCGCGGCGGCCCGCGCTCATCGAGTGGGCCACGGACGCCACCCGGCGCAGGGGGCGGGCCAGCACGGTGCCCAGGGCCAGTCCTGCCAGGCAGGCGACCACCAGGCCGATGCCCAGCGCGAACAGGATGTTGCGGACCAGCTTGCGGTAGGTGCCGCTGGTCTCGGTCTCCTGGACCAGGGCGAAGCCGCCCGCCCCCGACGGACGGGCTTCCACGTTCAGGCGGCCGCTCACGCCGGTCACGGGAGTGCCCGACAGGACGCGCTCCGCCTTGACGTCACGGGCCGCGCGGACGGCGGCGCGGTCGGTGCCCGTCACCTCGCCCGACGCGGTGATCCGGACGATCGCGATGCCCTGGCCCTCCAGAATGTGCTCGACCCGGTTGTCGGAGATCTGGCCCGCCACCACGTCGGCCTGGGAGCGCAGGATCTCGCGGCTCACCTGTTGCGAGGTCGAGAGGACCAGGCGGGTCGACACGACGCCCGCCACCAGCACGGCGACGAACGCGACTCCCAGGCACAGCAACGCCACCCGTGTCGCCAGGTTCATGACGCGTCCGCCGAGTAGCCCACGCCACGCACTGTCCGGATAGGACTGAAGGCACCGAATTTGGCGCGCAGCTGGGCGATGTGGACGTCAACGGTCCGTGTGCCGGCCACCGAGGAGTAGCCCCACACGGCACTCAAGAGCTGTTCGCGCGAGAACACCTGCCTTGGGTACTTCATCAGGTGCGAGAGCAGACCGAACTCCGTTGTGGTCAAGGAGACCTCATGGCCGTCGGCGAACGCGCGCCGTTCGCCCACGTCGAGCCGTACGGCGCCCACCTGCAGAACGTCCGGCACGACCGAAGACGAGCGTCGCAGGACCGTGCGGACGCGCAATGCCAGCTCGCGCGGACTGAACGGTTTGGTGATGTAGTCGTCGGCGCCGAGCTCCAGGCCCAGCAGGCGGTCCACCTCGTCGTCGCGTGCCGTCACGAACAGCACCGGGGTCCAGTCGCCGGACGCCCGCAGCGCGCGGCAGACCTCGATGCCGTTCATGCCGGGCAGGCCGACGTCCAGGACCACCGCCACGGGTGAGAGCGAGCGGACCGCGGCCAGTGCCGCGTCCCCCGAGGACACCAGGTGCACGCCGAAGCCGTCGCGCCGCAGGTACAGCGCCATGAGCTCGGCGATCGCCGGTTCGTCCTCCACGACGAGCACCAGGCCACGATCCACGCGTTCACCCCGGCTGGTTGAGGTCCGACTCGATGCTGTTCAGCGTTGATTCCACATCATCGAGGTCCGACGCCGGCGCCTCACCCCGGCACGCCGTCAGCGACACCAGGAGGACGAGAGCGGCGACCCACCTCACTTGGACCCGCAGTGCTCGGACTTGAACTTCGTGACGCGCTCCGAGGCCTTCGCCAGCTTCACGAGCTGCGCGTCCCGCAGTTTCAGCCGTGCGTCCAGCACGTCCGCGCGCGCCGTGTTACCGGCCTTGCGCGCGTCGGCGGCCTTCTGCTCGATCCACTTCTTCGAGCCCAGCGTCTCGGGGCTGCCGTTGATCTTGTCGGTCAGCGCCTTCACGCGGGACTCGACCCGCGGCACGCGGTCGGAACAGATCTTCTGCACCTTCTCGGGGCTGATCGTGATCGGCTCCTGCGCCGACGCGGTTCCCGCGCCCAGCAGCAGCATTCCGGCCACGAGCCCACCGATTCGCGAAATGTTCATGGTGCGGAACGATGGAGGAGCACCGTCAGGACCAGGTCCGCCGAATGTTCGGGTTCTGCAAAGATCACCGCGAAGATCACCGCGAAGATCACCGCAGTGAGACGCCGTGCGAGGCCGCGGCCCGCACCATCGGCCGCATCCGGTCCCACACCCGCTCGGACCGCAGCCCCTCCGCCGCGCCCATCGCCTGGAGGCCGATGGTCCTGCCCTCGTCGACGTCGCCGTCCAGGAAGTGGCACGTCGCCAGCGAGATCAGGCAGAACGTCCAGCTGCGCGCCATCGCGGGCCCGAAGCCCTCGATCGCCGAGGCCAGCGCGGGAATCGCGTTCCGGGTGTCGCCGAGCTCGGTGTGGACGACGCCGGCCATCGCGGTCAGGTCGGTCTCGTCGTGGAACCGCGCCCAGTCCGGCACGTGCGCCAGGTCCGCGGACGCGAACGAGTCCTTCGCCTTGCCCAACGCACGCACCGCTTCGTCGGAACGTGACTGGCGCGCGTATGCCCACGCTTCGTTCGCGAACATGATGCTCGACGCCAACGGTGCGAACGCTCCCCTCTGGAAGTACGCCAACGCATCCCCTGGCGCGCCGTGATGCAGGTGTACGCGTCCACGTCGGTACACGATGTTGTTCGTCAGGTCCTCGTCGTGACGTGCGAACTCCAGCGCACGGTCGAAGTGGTGGTACGCCGCCCCCACCTGACCGCTGTCGAACGACGTCCACCCCGCCAGGTTGTGCAGGTCCGCGACGGCGGACAGCAGACGCGACCGCACGACATCGGACGCCTCGGCCGCCAGCAGCTGCTGCGCCCAGTAGATCCGCACGACGACGGCGTCCCGGCATGCCCCTCCACCGTGCTGGTAGTCCACCGACCGCAGGGAATGCGTCTGTGACTCCAGCTGTTCCACATCGCTCATTCCGATGCGGGCGGAGTGCGGGGGAGGGAAATACGCAGGATTCGCCATGTAATACACCTCTGCGCCGTTGGAATTCGAGCGTAAAGGGCTTCGCGGCAGCTGAGAAGAGGTGCACTGCGAGGTGGAATCGCTTCCGGCGCGTGTTGAACGGGTATTAATGCGGGTAGGCACGGCCGCGTCGAAGGAGCAGTGTCGTACCCATGAGGCAACGCGCCCACCTGAGGCTGGTGACCTCCTCCGAGGCCGGAGACCCGACCCTGACGGCAGTCCTCGACGCCGAGGACCTCGCTGAGGAGCTCGGTCTCGACCCCCACGCCAGAGTCACGTGCGGCCTGCATCGCCGCTGGTTGCACCAGTGCGTGAGCTCACCCGACCACGTCATCCCCGTCACCGGGCACCGCTGGTGCCGTCCGTGCGGCAGCCCTCTCGAGGTGGTCGTCGACGACACGACGGCGCGTCTCTCCTGCCCGAGCTGCGGCACGCGAACACCGGACACGGCAGCGAACCGCCAGGTCGTGCGGGCGTGCCGGACGAGCCTCGCGGCGATGCACGCCAGGTAGAACGCAGACCCGGAAGCGTTAACCCTGGTGGGTGAAGACTGCCGCTTCCGGAAGATAGCTCGGCGGGCGTCGGCCGTCCTCCGGCACGTCGAGCAACGCCCAGATGATGTGCCGCCCACCGCCCGCCGGCGTCTCGCCCATGCTGAAGTTGCACACGGCGATGGACGCGACGTTGTGCCGCATGACGTGCCACTGCTTGAGGTTGAGACGTGCGGTCGTGCGCACGGCAACGGACAACTTGTCGTCACGCATGCGCAGCAGCAGCGCGAGAGTGCTGTCGTCCTCGACGTGCGACACGAGCTCGACGGCCACCTGCGGCGCGACGTCGAGCATCGACTGGACGCCCCACCGTTCGCAGGCGCGTTCTGTGATCCGCTCGGCCACGTGCGGCAGGCAGCGGCACGTCGGCAGCGCCGCGTCGACCCGGTCCTCGTGCTCCAGCCGCACGACGGAGGCCACCGCGGCCGCGGTCGTCGCGTGCATCGGGATGTGCCGGGGGAGTCCACGCGACTCCAGCGTGGAGCGCAGCTGGTGGTCGCTCACGACGATGCTCATCGAGATGCCCGGCCAGCGCACCGCGGACAGCCACACGACGTCGAACACGACGAGCAACGCCGGCGACTCCGCCACGAGGTCGTCGAGCTCCACGACCACACCCACGAGTTCCGTCGTGGCGCAGTCGAGCAGAACGTCCTGCACGCGCATGTACGTCATCCAGTCGAGCCGCCCGCCGAACCGGACGACGAGTACGCCGCTCTGTTCGCGGACGTCCACCTCGAGGCCGTCACCGGTCACGGCTCCCCCTCCCACGGGCGTGTCCCAAGCCTTCAAGGCTCGCTGCGTGACTGCATCGGCCCTAGGGGGTAACTACCCGTGTTTCGACATTGGTACCTCCGGGGGACCGCATTGCAGCGGACGATCTGGCCGACCTAGGGTTCGGCTGTGGGTGGTTCGCTTTCCCCAGGTCGCAAAGGTAATCTGCCTGCCGACACGACCAGTTTCGTCGGCCGCAGGAACGACGTCGCCGAGGTGCGGAGGCTGCTCTCGGAGTCCCGTCTCGTCACCCTCACGGGTGTCGGCGGCGTCGGGAAGACGCGGCTGGCGCTGCGAGCTGCCGCCGAGACGCACCGGGCGTTCCGCGACGGGGTGTGGTTCGTCGAACTGGGTGGCGTCACCGATCCGGAACTGGTCGTGCACACCGTGCTGGAACAGCTGGGAGTGCACGACGACACGGTCCGTCAGCACCGCACGGTCCTGGTGGAACACCTGCGCGACCGGCAGATGTTGCTGGTGCTGGACAACTGCGAGCACGTCGTGGAGGCGACCGCCAAGCTCGCGGACGTGCTGCTGCGGTCCTCCCGGGGTCTGCGCCTGCTCGTGACGAGCAGGGAGCGCCTCGGCATCGACGGCGAGCACCTGTGGCAGGTCGCGCCGCTGCCGCGGGCCCCGGCCCTGTCGCTGTTCGCCGAACGGGCCGCGGCCGTCGAGCCGAAGTTCGTCCTCGGTTCGCAGAACCACGACCAGGTCAGCAAGATCTGTGCTCTCCTGGGTGGAATCCCGCTGGCCATCGAGCTGGCAGCGGTGCGCCTGCGCGTGCTGACGCTCGACCACCTGCTGTCCAGGTTGGACAACACCTTCCGCGTGCTGGCCGAGGGCAGACGGGGTGGCGACCCGCGCCACCAGACGTTGCAGGCCGCCGTGGACTGGAGCTTCCACCTCTGCACGCGGCCCGAGCAGGTCCTCTGGGCGCAGGCGTCGGTGTTCTCCGGCACGTTCGACCTGCAGGCCGCGGAACGGGTCTGCTCCGGCGAGGGCCTCGCGCACGAGGAGGTCATGCAGTCGCTGACCGGCCTGGTCGACAAGTCGGTCGTGGTGTCCGAGCAGCACCGGTCCGGCACGCGGTTCCGGTTGCTGGAGCCGCTGCGCCAGTACGGCCTGGGCAAGCTGCGCGACGCCGGGCTCGAACAGGTGATGAGGCAACGGCACCGCGACCACTACGTCGAGTGGGCGGAGCGGAAGGAAGAGGAGTGGTTCGGCCCCCAGCAGCCGCAGATCTTCTCGCTCACCCGCCTGGAGCACCACAACCTGCGCTCGGCGCTCGACTTCTGCTTCGACTCCGGCGGCGAGCACTGCGTGCACCTCGCGGGCACGCTGTGGTTCTACTGGGCGGGCTGCGGCATGCTCGGCGAGGGCCGCCACTGGCTGGACCGCGCGCTGGCGGACGCGGCGCCGGGACCGGTGCGGGCGAAGGCGTTGTGGGTCAACGGCTACGTCGCGACGCTGCAGGGCGACATCCCCGCCGCCCGGCGCATGCTGGAGGAGTGTCGCGAGTACGCGCTGGAGGCGGATGACGGGATCGCGCTGGCCTACGCGACCCACCGCCTCGCGTGCACGCACCTGATCGGCGACGACCTCGGCCTCGCGGACACCCTGTTCCAGGAGGCCAGGGCCCTCTACCGCCACCAGCGCACGGTCAACAGCCACACCATGCTCGCGGGCATCGAGCTGGCGATCTCCGCGATCTTCCAGCGCGACTTCGCCACCGCGGAACAGCTCTGCGGCGAGGCGAAGGCCGTCGGTGCCGCGCACGGCGAGCTGTGGGCGCAGGCGTACGCGATCTACGTGCTGGCGCTGTGCGCGTGGGTCCGCGGCGACTTCACGCGCGCCGACCAGCTCGGCAAGGAGTGCCTGCGGATCAAGCGGACGTTCCACGACCTGCTCGGCATCGTGCTCGCGATCGAGGTGCTCGCCTGGATCGCGGCGTCGCAGGGCAACGCGGCGCGCGCGGCGACGTTGCTGGGCGCCACCAACGAGATCTGGCAGACCGTCGGCTACCCGATGTTCGGCTCGCGCTACTTCGGCGCCCCGCACGGCGCGTGCGAGTCCGAGGCGATCTCCGCGCTGGGGGCGCAGGAGTTCCGCGCGGTGTTCCGCAAGGGCATGGACCTGGAACTGGAGGACGCCATCGCGCTCGCGATCGACGAGGAGCAGGAGGGGCCCGCGCTGCCGGACGCGGACGCGTCCACTCCGCTGACCCGGCGCGAGCGGCAGGTGGCGGACCTCATCGCCGGCGGGATGTCGAACAAGGAGATCGCGGCCCGGCTGGTGATCGCGCGCCGGACCGCGGAGGGACACGTGGAGCGGATCCTGCAGAAGCTCGGGTTCTCGTCGCGGACCCAGATCGCGACCTGGGTGACCAAGCGCCGGAACTAGGCTTCAGTCCACGCAGCCCTCGCCCGGCGGTGGCGGAGGCGGCGCGGTGGCCAGCTCGGTCACCTTCGCCCGCACCTTGGCCGGGTCGACCTCGTTCACGTCGAGCCCGTCCACGCGTGCGCCGCCCTCGATCGGCAGCGTCTCGAAGCGCACCTCGGACGGGAGGTTCCGGGCGAACTCCACCAGGTCGAACCCCGCGTCGACCACGACGTCCTGCTTGGCCATGTCGACCACCGCCTGCACCGCGGTCACGTCGGCGCCCTTCAGCCGCTTCGCGACGGCGGACAGGAAGGCCTGCTGCCGCCGGGTCCTGTCCAGGTCGCCGCGGGGCAGGCCGTGCCGCTGCCGCACGAACGACAGCGACTGGCCGGCGTCGAGGTGTTGCGGGCCGGCGGGGAAGTCCGCGCCGGACAACGGGTCCTTCGTCGCGTCGCGCAGGCACACGTCCACGCCGCCGAGCCCCTCGGCGATGTGGAAGAAACCGATCAGGGAGATCTCCACGAGGTGGTCGACGGGCTGGTCGAGGAACTTCGACACCGTCTCCACCTGGGCGCGGCGACCGGCTTCACGGCCGGCGCGTTCCAAGGTCCGCCTGTCCTGCTGCCCCGCGCCGCGCAGGCGGTCCTCCTCGGCGATCTTGGCCCGGCCGTACGCCTCCTTGATCTTGCCCTCGCCGCCGGACGCGAGCCGCACGAGGTTGTCGCGCGGCACGGACATCGCCACGGCGGGACCGGAAACCGGGATGTGCAACAGGATCAGCGTGTTGGCGTTGTAGCCGCCGCGGTCGCTCTCGCCCGCCTGCATGCGCCGCAGCACGTCGTCGGGCAGCGGTTCGCCGTGCATGTCCAGACGGGTCGTCAGGCCCATGATCAGGATGTTGCGGCCGGAGGCCGACCGCGGCGCGTCGTCCGGGATCGCGTACGACCTCTCGACCCCCGCCGAGATCGTGGACACCGTCGACCACGCGATGCCGGAGGTGACGAGCACGGCCGCGCACAGAGCCGTCCACACGAAGCGAAGCAGGACCAGGAGAACAGTGCGGTGATGACCACCACGTGAATGCATGAGAAGAACCCCCTCCTCTACTCTAAGCGGTCATGGGGGTTCAGCTGCCGAGTTTGGCGGCGCTCGCGGTGCTGGCGGTCTTCACCCAGGCGGGGGTCTGGGTGGACGGAGGCAACCTCGGCCTGTCGTTCGGCGTGTGGTCGGTGACGGGCGCCGTCGCTGCTTCAGCGCTCGTCCGTCGTGTGGGGTTGTGGACGGTGGCACCGGCGCCACCGGTCGTCTTCGTCGTGCTCGCCGTGGGCAACGCGGCCTGGCAACGGCAGTCGCAGCGGCAGTCGATGTGGGGCAGCGCGGAGGAGTTCGCCGCGGACGCGGTCCCGTGGTTCGTCAACGGGTTCCCGTGGCTCGCGGCGTCGGTCGGAGCGGCCATGGTGGTCGCCGCCGTTCGCGTACTTTCCGGGGGGAAAGAGGAATGCAGGTCTTCGTCGACGGGAACGGCGGCAGACGGGTAGTCGCGAGGGTGGTCAGCCTGACCGTCGCGAGTGGACTGGTCGTGTCCGCCGCGGTGGTCGTGGGCACGTTGCTGGGGGCGTGGTGAGGCGCGCCCCGAGGCTGCACTGGATCTCCATCCTGCTCGGGCTGGTCGTGCTGATGTGCGTGGTGTCGTTCCACGCCTACACCGCGATCAGGCCCGAGCCCGTGCGGCACGACGGTGAACGGATCACGCTCCCCGAGCACACGCTCGCGCTGGCGTTCCACGGCGGCCCCGATCCGAAGTGGACACCCCGGGTACTCGACGTTCTCAGGGAATCAGGCGTCAAGGCGACGTTCTTCGTCACCGGCGCGCAGGTCACCCGCAACCCCGCGGTGACCCGCCGGATCGCCGAGGAGGGGCACCAGATCGGCATCGACGGCTTCCGCGTGGAGGGCGACCACGGCGACCCGCTGGACCTCGCCTTCGCGCAGGCCGCCCTGGCCGAGGCGCTCGGCGTCCACACGCCGCTCGTCGGCCCGCCCGCCGAGATCGACAGCGGCGACCGCGACCACCAGGACATCGGCACGCTGGTGCGGATGTCGTTGCGGGAGAACGGAGGCGTCGTCCGGCTGCACGACGACGGCAGCATCGGCGCGGACATCACGCGCGAACTGGTCAGGACGCCCGGCTACCGGTTCGTCACGGTCACCGGAGACCGGCCCGTCGCGGCGAGCGGCGCGGAGCGGTTCACCGGCGCGGTCACCACGTGGTCGCAGCGCAACGGCGGTGTCGTGCTCCTCCTGTCCGGCACGGCGATCGCGATCGCGGCACTGCTCGGCCTGCTGCGCACCTTCCTGCAGTTGGGCCTCGCGCACACCGACCGCAGGCTGCGGCGGGAGAGCGCGCTGGAGCCGCCGCCGTGGATCACGCCGCCGGTCTCGGTGGTCGTCCCCGCCTACAACGAGGGCGTGAACATCGCGGCCACGGTGCGGTCGATCGTCGCCAACGACCACCCCGCCGACGTCGAGGTGATCGTGGTCGACGACGGCTCGACGGACGGCACCGCGGACCGCGCGGAGGCGCTCGGCCTGCCCGGCGTCACCGTGATCAGGCAGGCCAACCAGGGCAAGCCCGCCGCGCTCAACGCGGGCATCCGCCAGGCGCGGCACGACGTCCTGGTGCTGCTCGACGGTGACACGGTCTTCGAACCGGACACGATCGGCGAGCTCGTGCAGCCGTTCGCGGACAGCGGCGTCGGCGCGGTGTCCGGCAACGCCAAGGTCGGCAACCGGCAGGGCCTGCTGGGACGCTGGCAGCACCTGGAGTACTGCGCGGGGTCCAACCTGGACAGGCAGATCCTGCACGCGCTGCGGTGCATCCCCACGGTTCCCGGCGCGGTCGGGGCGTTCCGCAGGGCCGCGATCACCGACGTCGGCGGCGTCAGCGACGAGACGCTGGCCGAGGACACCGACCTCACGATGGCGATCACGCGCGCGGGCTGGCGGGTCGCGTACCGGCCGCGGGCCAAGGCGTGGACCGAGGCGCCGAGCAGCCTGAACGGCCTGTTCCGTCAGCGTTACCGCTGGTCGTACGGCACTTTCCAGGCGATGTGGAAACATCGGCGGGCACTGGTGGAGAGCGGGCCGATGGGCCGGTTCGGGCTCCTCTACCTGCTGGCGTTCCACCTGCTGCTGCCGTTGCTCGCCCCGGTGATGGACCTCTACGTCGTGTACGGGTTCCTGGTCGCGGACGCCCCGCTCGCGTTCGTGGTGTGGACGGTGTTCCTGCTCGCGCAGACCGCGAGCGCCGGGTACGCGTTGAGGTTGGACGGCGAGTCGCTCAAGCCGTTGTGGGCGTATCCGTTGCAGCAGCTCGTCTACCGGCAGCTGACGTACGCGGTGGTCATCCAGTCGGTGATCACGGCGGTGCACGGCACGCAGCTGCGGTGGATGAAGGTGCGGCGCACGGGTCTGCTCGCGGCCGCTCCCGGCGGTACGGTGCACGTCACCTGAGCCGCCTCACGAGGGGATCGCGGGTGGGTCGCACGCCCTTGGACGCGCCCGAGCGTCAGCAGGAGGTCTTCACCGCTGTGCTCGCCGTGCTGGCCGAGGTCGGGTACGCCCGGTTCAACATGGACCTCGTCGCGGCCAGGGCACGCGCGAGCAAGTCGAGCCTCTACCAGCGCTGGCCGTCGAAGGCGCGGCTGATCACGGACGCGCTGAGGGCGAACCTGCCCGTGCTGCCCCAGCCGGACGAGGGGTCCTTCGCCGAGGACGTCCGCCAGATCCTGCGGTCGTGGGGCGAGCCGATGCCGTTCGACACCGCCGGGATCTTCCTCGGGCTGCTGGAGGGCAGCCGTCAGGACGCCGACCTCGCGTGCCTGCGCGAGGAGCACGTCGACCGCGCCTACACCGCGCACCTCCAGGTCGCCGTGGACCGGGCGAAGGCGCGCGGCGAGCTCCCCGCCGGGCTGAACGCCAACGTCCTCATCACCGCGCTGATCTCGACGTTCGTGCTGATGTCCGAGGAACAGGGCGTGATCGACGACATCGTCGACGGCCTCCTGCGTCCCCTGATCGGCTGAACTTTCGGACCAAACAACTCGTCAGTGCGTAGTCGCTGCGCTACGTTCGGTCAGAATCAAAAGAACAGTTCTGTTCTGTTGAGGGGGAACCGTGACTGAAGCTGCCGTGTGCCCGGTCCTGCACGAACGCGACCACCCGCTGATGCCGCCGGTCGGCTTCGCCGAGGCCGTCAGCGAGGGCCCGGTGAAGATGCTCTGGCCCAACGGGGTCGAGGCCTGGGTGGTGTCGAGCTACGCCGGTGTCCGGCAGGTGCTGTCCGACCCGCGGTTCAGCACCCGCAAGGGCGGTCACCCGGAGCTGCGGACCGACTCCGGCGAGGCCGTGCTCGACCCCGACCAGCCGGGCAACATCAACGGCATCGACGGCGCCGGGCACATGCGGTTGCGCCGTCCTCTCGCACGCGGCTTCATGGTCAAGCGCATGAACGAGCTGCGCCCGCGCGTCCAGCGGATCGTCGACGAGCACCTCGACGTGATGGAGGCCAAGGGCGCCCCGGCCGACCTCGTCGCCTCGCTGTGCCTGCCGCTGCCCTCGCTGGTCATCGCCGAGCTGCTGGGAGTGCCGCCGGAGCACCAGGAGCTGTTCCAGGCCACGGCCGGCGACCTCTTCGGCAAGAACGGCTCGAAGGACGAGTACCTCGCGCACGCCACCAGGCTCGCGGAGGTGCTCGCGCCGATCGTCGCGGAGAAGAAGGCCGCGGGCACCACCGACGACATGATCGGCCTGATGGCCAACGACACCGACTTCAGCATGGACGAGCTGATCTTCCTCTGCATCGGGCTGCTGGCGGCCGGGCACGAGACCACGTCCAACTTCCTCGGCCTGTTCACGTTGCACCTGTTCGAGAAGCCCGACCAGCTGGAGGTCCTCCGGCGCGACCCGAGCCGCGCGGACGTGGTGGTCGAGGAGCTGATGCGCTACACCGTCGGCCACCTCGGCGGCGCGGGCCTCACGCGCAGGGCGACCGAGGACATCGAGGTCGACGGCGTGCTCATCAGGGCGGGCGACTGGGTGAGCGTGTCGCTGATGGCGAACCTCGACGAGGCGCTCTGCCCGCGCGCCGGGGAGCTGGACCTGGAACGCGACGCGGTGTCGCACCTCGGTTTCGGGTTCGGGCCGCACCAGTGCCTCGGCGCCAACCTGGCCCGCGCGGAGCTGCAGATCGCGCTGCGGACGCTGTTCGAGCGGTTCCCGAACCTCCGTCCTGCCGTGCCCGTCCGGGAGATGCGCTACCGCGACGACATGATCACCTACGGCGCCGCAGAGATCCCGGTGGTGTGGTGACCGTGCCGGCCGTGCGGATAGACCAGAGCGGGTGCATCGGGTCGGGCCAGTGCGTGCTCGCCGCACCGGACGTGTTCGACCAGTCCGATGACGACGGGCTCGGCGTCGTGCTGGTCCCCGAGCCGCCCGCGGACCTCCTTCCGGGCGTGCGGGACGCGGTGGACAGGTGCCCCGCCCAGGTGGTGTCCCTGGAGGAGTGAAATGAGCGGCCATTCCGGTGAGGCGTCATCACGAGGAATTGATTCAGCGGCACCTCGCCGACACCTTTGTGGCCTATTCCGATCAGCGTGACCGTCCAGAATCCTGAGCGCGACCACCACGGCGTTGTGGTGGTCGCGCGCCCGTATGTCCATCCGATACCAGAAGACCCTTCCCGACCAGGCCGAACAATGGGATGGTGCGACGGCGCGGAGAGTACGGGCGGTGTGCAACGGGTTATCTCGGCGAAGAGTGTCCGACGCACGTCAGGAGGACCAGCCATGTTCATCGGCGATGCATTTCCATGTCGTGTGGACAAAACCGACGGGCGGCATGTCGAAACTTTGACGAGCGCGCTTCGGGCACTGGACTACGAATACGGCGGTGGTGCCTGCCGGGACGCCTGCCTGGCGTTGCTCGACTGGGCGAACCCCCTGCTCGACGCGGGCTCGTCCGGACAGGTGGTGCACCGGCTCCAGGTGGCCATCGCGGACCTGCACAACCTGGCGGGCTGGGTGTCGTTCGACATGGGCCTGCTGGAGTCCGCGCACCGGCACTTCGGCCGGGCGATGGATCTCGCGCGGGCGTCGGGCAACAGCGCGCTGGAGGCCAACATCCACTACCGGATGGGCCGCGTGCACCTGCACTACGAGCTGCCGGAGGACGCTCTGGCGTCGTTCCGGCGCGGTCTGCCCATCGCGCAGGCCAGCGGGTCCACCCTGGCCGTGTCGATCCTGCACGCCAACGAGGCGTGGGCGTTGGCGAAGATGGGCGCGGAACGGCAGGCGCTGCGCCAGTTCGCCCGCGCGCAGGACGAGTTCGACCGGGCGGAGACGGAGGACGCGCCGCCGTGGGCGCGGTTCTTCGACCTGGCCGACCTCGTGTCGATCGGCGGCATGGTCCACACCGAGCTCGCGCGGACGTGCGACGTGAAGTACGCGCGGACGGCGATCCCGCTGCTCACCAGGGCGATCTCGTCAGGAGGAGAGGACGCGTCGCGCAGCCAGTCGTTCCGGCTCGCCGCGCTGGCGGTCAACTACCTGGTGCAGAACGAGCCCGAGTGCGCGCGGGAGGTCGGGGAGAGGGCGATCGCGGTCTCCGGGCCCATCCGCTCGGCCCGCACGCGGGACCGCATGCGGCCGTTGAAGCAGGAGGCGGACAAGCTGCGGGGCAACGAGGCGGCGGCCGAGCTGTCGTCGCGCCTCGGCGAGTTCATGAGGCCGCGGGGCGCGGCCTGAGCGGCAAGGCGTCGCCGGGGCCCGAGGAGAGGTTGTGGGCTTCGGGCCCCGGCGGCGCCACATGCCCGAGCGACGCCCTGCTGGGGGGCCTGGGCGCTGCTCGGCGTCGTGGGTCGTCAGCAGCGGATCTCGGTGCTGACCTGGTAGAGGGATCCGTCGACCTCCCACTCGCCGTGGGCGGAGGTGCACACGTCGAGCGTGGCGGCGCCGCCTGACCACAGCTCCTTCTGCCGGTAGCCGCCGTGCTTGCCACCCGCGAAGCCGTACGGCTCGTGGGAGTTCGGGCTGCCCCACTTCTCGATCACGATGGCCGGCGTGTAGGGGGCGCCCGCGTTGTGGACGTCGGTCCAGGTGTAGATGTAGGCCCAGTTCTTGCCGCAGCCCTTGAACTGCTTGACCGAGGCCCACTTCTGCCCGCCGGAACCGATGTAGGCGGTCGCGCCGATCTGCGTCACCGGTCCGCAGCCGGGCGCGCTCTCCGCCTGGGCCTGACCGGACGTCGCCACTCCCAGTACCAACGCGGCGGCGGCGACGAAGGTTGTCCTTCTCATGGGCGAGAAGCATCACGTGACCCGCTGACATATCACTGACACGTCAGGTTACCGGCTGGTTAGGATCGGGCCCATGCAGCGGCGGTGGGGGTTCAGGGTTCTCGGATCGTTGCAGGTCATCGACTCCGGCCGAGTCGTGGAGCTGCGGTCGGCCAAACAGCGTGTCCTGCTCGCCGCGTTGCTGATGAAGGCCAATGCCCCGGTGTCGTCCTACGAGCTGATGGAACACCTTTGGGGCGAAGAGCCTTCCGGTGCGGCGCGTGCGACTCTGCAGACATATGTCATGCGGTTGAGGCAGTCGCTGGACGACCTCGCCGACCGCAAGCTCGTGCGCACCTGGCCGACCGGCTACTCGATCCACGTCGACGACGACCAGCTCGACCTGCTGACGTTCCAACGGCTGCGCGCCGAAGCGCGCCGCGCGCCCGACCTGGAGACAGAGGCGCGGCTCCTCGGTGAGGCGGCGGCGTTGTGGCGCGGGCCCGCCCTGGACCAGGTCTCGTCGCTGCGGATGGAGCAGGCCGACGTGCAGCGCCTCAACGAGCAGCGCTGGGAGGTGCTGGAACGCCGCAACGACGCCGAGTTGCAGCTCGGCCGGCACGACCAGGTCGTGGACGAGCTGCGGTCGCTGGTCGCGGAACACCCGCTGCGCGAACGGTTCTGGTACCAGCTCATGCTCGCGCTGCACCGCTCCGGCCAGCAGGCGCAGGCGCTCGACGCGTTCCGCCGGGCCAGCGAGGTGCTCGCCGACGAGCTCGGCATCGACCCGAACAAGGAGCTGCGCGCACTGCACATGGAGGTGCTCGCCGGGTCCTCCGCGCCGGTCACCGTCCAGTCGGGACCGTCATGGCTGCCGCCCGCCGTCGCCGACTTCTCCGGGCGTGCCGACGAGGTCGCGCGGCTCACGGCCGGCCTGCGCGCCGGTGGCACGTGGACGATCACCGGGCCCGGTGGTGTCGGCAAGACCTCCCTGGCCGTCCACTGCGCCCACGCCGTGCGAGACGCGTTCCCGGACGGCCAGCTGTACCTGAACCTGCGCGGGGGCGAGCAGAAGCCCGTCGAACCCGCGGCGGCGCTGGACAGGTTGCTGCGCGGACTCGGTGTCTCCGGTGGCGCCATACCGTCCACTGTGGAGGATCGGGTGGACCTGTACCGGGACCTGTTGTCGGACCGGCGGATCCTCGTCGTGCTGGACAACGCGGTCAACGAGGCGCAGGTGCGGCCGTTGCTGCCGGGGACGACCTCGGGCGCGGCGCTGGTGACGTCCCGCGCGGCGTTGGCGGGACTGGAGGCCGCGCACGTCGTGCCGCTGGACGTGCTGCCGGCGGACGACGCGCTGGCGTTGCTGCGGACGGCGGTCGGGGAGGCCCGGTGTGCCGCGGAACCCCGTGCGGCACAGGAGATCGTCACGTACTGCGGCAAGCTGCCGCTGGCGTTGAGGGTGGCGGCGGCACGGCTGGTCGCGCGCCCGCACTGGCAGCTCGCGAAGCTCGCGGGCAGGCTGTCCGACGAACGCCGCCGCTTCGACGAGCTGTCGCTGGGCGACCTCGACGTGCGGGCGTCGCTGGCGCTGTCCTACGACGGCCTGGACTCCTCGCACCGCACGGCGTTCCGGTTGCTGTCGCTGGTCGACACCCCGGACTTCCCGGCGTGGATGGCGTCGCCGTTGCTGGTCCTCGACCTCGACGACGCCGAGGACCACGTCGAGGCGCTGGTGGACGCGCGCCTGGTCGACTACGCGGGCCGCGATGCGCTGGGACAGGTGCGTTACCGGCTGCACGACCTGCTGCGCGCGTTCGGTCGTGAAGCGGCGTCCGAGGACCCGGCCGTCGCGTTGAAGGCGTTGTTCGAGCAGTGGGTGGACCTCGCCATGCGAGCGGACGCGGAGCTGCCGCACCAGGCGATCAGGCTGGAACCCCTCGCGCTGGAAAGGTTCGACCTGGGTGACGCGGCAGCCTGGTTCGACGCGGAGTGGCAGAACATCCACGCCCTGGTCACGCAGGCCGTCGCTCTCGGCCTCGGCGCGCTCGCGGCCGAGCTGGCGATCCGGTCGGCGGCGTTCTGCGACCTGCGCGCCCGGTTCGACGACTGGGAGCAGATCAACTGCCTCGGGCTGTCGTGCGCACCACCGGAGCGCAAGCCGATCCTCTTCCAGCAGCGCGGGATCCTGCGCGCGCGGATGCACGACTACGTGGCCGCGTCGGAGAACTTCCAGGCCGCGCAGGAGGGTTTCGCCGCCACCGGTGACGTGTGGGGCGAGGCCTACGGCTGGTACGGCATGGGCTGGATGCACGAGTGGAGCGGACGGTCCGCCGAGGCGCGCGAGGCGCACCGCGAGGCCATGACCCGGTTCGCCGCGTCCGGCAACCCGCACGGCGAGATCGAGGTGCTGTGCTCGCTGGGCGCCATCGAACGGCGTGCCGGCGGCCTGACCGCGGCCTCGGGCTACCTGGAACGGGCGCGGCGGATCGCGAGCGGCCTGGGCGACGAGCAGAGCGAGCTGATGGCGACGCTGGAACTGGGGCGGCTGCACCAGTTCACCGGCGAGCTGGACCTGTCGGCGGAGTTCCTGCGGTCCTCGCTCGCCGCCGCGCAGAAGCTCGGCGACCCGGACATGGCGGCGAACATCCGGCTCTTCCTCGCGGACACGCTGATCCGGTCGGGCCAGGTCCCGCCGGCCGAGGAGCAGCTGCGGCGGGCCTGGGAGTTCTTCGAGGAGCACGACGACCGGCAGGGCCGCATCTGGGTGTGGCGCCTGAGGTCAGGGCTGGCCTCCTCGCCGGAGGAGGCCCTGCGGCTCGCGACGCTCGCGATGGACCAGGCGAGGGAGATGGACTCGCCGCCCGAGTTCGGGCGGTCGTTGCGCGTGCTGGGCAACGCCCTGGACCGCGCCGGGCGCGTGGACGAGGCCCGGGAGCACTGGCGGCAGGCGGAGGAGACGCTGACGGCGGCGGGTTTCCAGGCGGAGGTGGACGAGCTCCGCCTGGCGAGGTCCTAGGCGTACCGGCCTGAGACGTTGCGGGCGAGCGCACGACCTCGTGACAGCCGTGGGTGCCAGGCGACGGGGCACGGTTGTCGCCTGGCAGCTCTTCCCGCGGTTAGCCGGTCAGCTGATGGTGATCGCGTTCGCCGGGCAGAGGCCCGCCGCTTCCTTCGCGGTGGCCTCGTGCTCGGCGTCGGGCTGCTCCACCAGGAGCACCACCGTGCCGTCCTCCTCGCTCTGGTCGAAGAGGTCCGGGTCGGTCAAAACGCACATTCCCGAGCCGCAACACTTCGACTGGTCAACGGAAATCCTCATGCCGACCACGCTACTGGCAGCGAGTGGACTCCGTAGATCCCCATGTCGGTGCGCAGCGGCACCTCCTCGGGGTCGACGTCGAGCCGCAGGTCCGGGAACGCGCTGAACAGCCGGGAGAACCCGATCCGCATCTCGATGCGCGCGAGCTGCTGGCCCAGGCACTGGTGGATGCCGTGGCCGAACGCGACGTGGCCGCTCGCCGGGCGGCGCAGGTCGAGCTCGTCCGGGTTGCCGGGGAACTTCTCGGGGTCGCGGTTGGCGGCGGGCACGTGCATCACCACGGTGTCACCGGCCCTGATGAGGTGGCCGTCGATCTCCACGTCCTCGGTCGCGGTGCGCACCGGTCCGAAGTGGATGATCGACAGGTACCGCATCAGCTCCTCGACGGCGTTGTCGACCACCTCCGGCTCGTCCTTGAGGATCTTGAGCTGGTCGGGGTGCCGCAAGAGCGTGAACGTGCCGAGGCCCAGCATGTTCGCCGTGGTCTCGTGTCCTGCGAGCAGGAGCAGCAGCGCCATGTTCGACGCTTCCTCGTCCGTCGGTTCCCCGGTGGCGAGGAGGTCGCTGATCATGTCGTCGCCCGGGTTCTCCTTCTTGCGGGCGATCAGCTCGCGCATGAACTCCTGGATGCGCGCCAGGGCGTCCATGGCCTCCTTGAACGTCGAGTCCAGGCTCAGCAGCGTCGCCGTGTCCTCCTGGAACCTGTGCCGCTCGTCGTAGGCGACGCCGAGGATCGCGCAGATCACCAGTGAGGGCACCGGCAGTGCGAACTCCTTGACGAGGTCCGCCCTGCCGCCGAGCGACCGCATGTGCTCGAGCTGGTCGTCGACGATCGTGCCGATCCACTCGGACAGCTGGTTCATCCGCCGGACCGTGAACTGGCCCTGCAGCATCTTCCGCAGCCGGGTGTGGTCCGGCGGGTCCTGGTTGAGGAACATGCCCGGCTCGACCTCGCGGCGCTCCGGGGGAGCCTCGCCCTGGAACCTGAGGTCCAGCAGGTGGTGCTCGGACGGGTTGGTCGTGAACCTGGGGCTGCCCAGGATCTCCCGCACCTGGTGGTGACCCGTGACGAGCCAGCCGACGTGACCGTCGGCGAACTTCAGCCTGCTCATGCGGGCCTCGTCGCGGATCGCGGTGACCTCGGCGGGTGGGTCGAACGGGTTGTGACGCGTGGTCGGCAGTCCGTCGGAGATCAGTTCGGTCATCTCGCACACCTCCCAGTGCTCGGCAGAAGACCTGCTTCTGAACCTACAGAAATTTCATGACTCCGTGAAGGTGATTTCAGGGTGACCGACCGCCACGACCGGAAATCTGTCCGCATCTGCCTGTCGTGGGTCGCGACGGCCACGGCCGCCCTCGTCCGGTGCAACGCCTCGGTCAGCTCGTCGACCAGGGCGATCGACAGGTGGTTGGTCGGTTCGTCGAGCAGCAGGACGTGCGGGCCGCCGCTCAGCGCGATCGCGAGCTCCAGCCTCCTGCGCTGACCGGTGGACAGCCGGGAGACCGGGCGCGCCAGGTCGGCCGCGGTGAGCAGACCGAGCTCCTCCGCCCGCGGGCAGAGCTGCCGCGCGGTGGCGTCCTCGTTCTCGAACGCGGACTCCTGGGCGAGCAGCGCGACCCGGCCGGCGTGGTGGACCGTGCCGCTCGCCGGTGCCAGGCGACCGGCCAGTACGGCCAGCAGCGTCGACTTCCCGGCGCCGTTCGGGCCGGTGACCAGCAGCTTCTCGCCCGCGCCGAGTGAGATCGGCTCGGTGAGGCGCAGCCGTCCCGGCACTTCGAGCGGGGTGGCGTGCAGCAGGTCGCCGTCCGCCTCCAGCTCGGGCGCGGTGAAGCTCAACGGCGGCGGGGGAGCGGCGACGCGCTGGTCGTCGAGCTCCTCCAGCCTGCGGGCGACGGTGCGCATCTTGTTCGCCGCGCGGGTGGTGCGCTTGTGCTTGAACGCGCCCTTCGGTGGCCGCCAGCCGTCCCGCAAACGTGACTGGGCCCGTTCGACCTTCTCGGCCAGCTCGTCGTGCTCGGCCTCCTCCTGCGCGAACCGCTGTTCCCAGCGCCGGCGCTCGGCGCGCTTGGTCTCCTTGAACGCCCGGTAGCCGCCGCCGTGCAGGTGCACCTCGCCGTCCGGCGCCGGGTCGAGGTCGAGCAGCTGCGTGCAGACGTCGTCCAGCAACGTGCGGTCGTGGCTCACGAGCACCACGACGCCGTGGTGCTGCCGGAGGCGTTCGGTGAGGAACGCCAGGGCGCCCGCGTCGAGGTGGTTGGTGGGTTCGTCGAGCAGCAGGACGTCGGCGCGTTCGGCGAGCAGGCACGCGAGCCTGACGCGGTAGCGC
The DNA here is from genome assembly GCF_035525475.1 of Lentzea sp. Taxonomy (GTDB): domain Bacteria; phylum Actinomycetota; class Actinomycetes; order Mycobacteriales; family Pseudonocardiaceae; genus Lentzea. Next base: position 20,182 of record NZ_DATLEC010000158.1, read on the forward strand.
TGTCCCACGCTGAGGTGCTGCAGCCGCGCGGACCTGTCGTGATCGGCGTCGAGCGCCTTGAGCGCGATCTCGGCGCGACGATCGGCGTCCCACGCCTCGATGTCCTCGGCACGGGCCAGGGCCTTCTCGTAGCGCCGCTCGTCGAACGGCTCCGCGGCACTGTCCAGTTCGG
>NZ_DATLEC010000167.1:0-35814 GCF_035525475.1 Lentzea sp.
GGCCTGCCGGTACCGCCGCGAAGTCGGCGGCGAAGAAGACCCCCAAGCCCAAGCCGGTACCGGGGGCGTGGGCCAACAAGCTCAGCGCCAAGGACAAGGCGAGCTACGACAAGCTCAAGAACGCCGTGAACGCGTCCTCCAACCGCTCGGCGGCTGACATCCGCCGCGGACTCACGCCCGGCCAGATCGCCAGGGGCAAGGAGACTCCGTGGCGGCGGTCGCAGTACGTGGGCACGGAAATCGAGAAGGACGTCGCCCGCCGCGTGCGCTCGGACACGAACATCACCCACCTGGGGGCGAACAAACCCGGCAAGGCGGTGCCGGACTTCCAGGTCGGCGGCAAGCACAACGTGGACGTCACCGGCGGCAGTGCGTCATCGATGCGCACGCACATGAACCGGCCGTACTACAGTCACCCGGACCAGATACTGACGTACCCCTCGGTACCGAAATCCAAGCTCGACGACATCTTCCGGTAGGTCCCGATGCGAAACCACGTCAAGGAAGAGCTCGAGTACGGCAAGATCATCGAGTCGTCGGCGACGATCGCGGACCTCGACTTCGAGCGGTGCTCGTTCGTCGGCGGAGTGATCATGCAGCCGGCCGACGACCCGGCCTACGAGCTGGTGGTCCGCAACGTCACCCTGCGCAAGTGCAAGGCGGGCAACGTCGAGCTGTACGGCGTCCGGTTCGAAGACGTCACGGTCGACACCCTGAGCCACCCCAAGTCCATCGAGTTCGAAGCCTGCGTCTGCACGCACGTCGTTCTCCGCGGCAAGGTCGGCGCCGTCCGGTTCTCCGCGGCGGTCGAGGACGACTCACGCGCGGTACTGGCCCCCGCGGCCGCGAAACTGTACGAAGGCGTCGACTGGGCGCTGGACATCACCGAGGCCGAGTTCAGCGACGTCGAGATCTGGGACGTTCCCGGACATCTCGTGAAACGCGACCCGGAAACCCAGTTCCTCGTCCACCGGGCAGCGGCCGCAGCGGCGGACATCGACACGTTGTCCGTCTACGCGCAGATCTACGCCGAACGAGCCGCCGAAGCCCCGTACGAGACGAGCGTGCTGGCGGCACCGAAGCGGTCCAAGAGCTTCCGGGAGATCCTCGACGCGTTCCGGGAGCTGCGCGATCTGGGCATCGCCGAATGACCCACCTGAGTAGGCTTTCTCCCATGTCCGTCACGCGCCACGCAGGAGCACGATGATCACCGATGTGTTCAGCGCCGGACCCGAGACCCTGCCCGGCTACCGCGCAGCGGGCTTCCCCGACCCGACGACCTTCGGCTACCGCGCGGTGCGAGCCAGGGGACTGGATCCGGTAGCGCTCGCGTCGCTGGACGTGCTGCTCTCCGGCGTTCCCTTCGAGGCCGCCCTGGACACCGCGGCCACGTCCCCCTCGGACGACCCGGACCTGTACGCGGCCCCGGTGATCACCACCCTCAGCGAGCGGGTCGTGCGGTTCCTGCCGTCGATCGACGACCGGAGCCTCGACCAGCTGGCCGCGGACTGGCAGGGCTCCCCGGAACTGACCGGCCGCGACCCCGCCGCGCTGAGCTCGTGGCTGCGCCAGGTAGCCGACCTGTGCCGCACCACCGTGCCGGCCGGAAACCTCCTGTTCGTCTGGAACTGTCTATGAACATCACCGTGCGCCAGTTCGAAGCCGCTCAGCGACACCGGTGGCTGCAGGCCGCCTACTACCACTACGACGTCGTCGAGACCACGCTCGACACCCCGGCGATCGCCGACGACCCCAACATCAGCACCCCCGGCTCCGGCGACGCGGTCCCGCTGGACTACCCGGACGCGCTCGTGGGCGGCACCAACCCGGTCTACGTGACACCGGGAACCGAGACAAGCGAACGAGCCCACCTCAGCCGGCCAGGGGTGACAGAGCCCGATCAGCTGATCACCTACGCCCCGGCCACCGACGATCTCCTGGCGGAGATCTTCCAGTGACCCGCTCACCGCTGTGCTGAGGACCTCGTTCCGCCGAGTGCCCCGCGGTCGCGAACCACGGGGCACTCGGCGGAGAGGGCCGGTTCAGGCGAGCTGGTTGGCACCGAAGTTGACCAGCTGCGCGGGCGGGCCGCAGATGGCCCTGGGTTGTAGGTGCCTACCGCGCGCACGATGCCGCTGAGGATCTGGCGTCCGTCGCTGCAGTTGACGTAGAGCTGGATCACGCCTTTCGTGACGTTGCAGGTGAAATCGATGACGTAGTACGGGGAGCGGCTGAAGTAGTTGCAGCTGAAGACAGCGTTGGTGCCGATGCCTTCGACGTCGTTGCTGCTGAACTGGTTCGACGTGTCCGTGACGGGCTTGGCCGAGGTGCTCCAGCCCGCAGTCTCGGCGGGCGCGGCGGACGCCGCACCCAGGGCGACCACGAAGGCGGCGATGAGTGCCGCCAGCACGATCAACGGCTTCGCCACCGAAGCGGCGAAGAAGCTGTGAGCAGAGGATTGCGCACGCATGGGGCGTCTCCTGGATTCGATCGACCGGAGCGGTCCGGCGATTCGGGGACCACTCGCTGCTGACGTGCGCCAGCCTGCTGAGCCGCGTTGAACGTCAACTGGACATACCTGTTCTCTCGTGCCGAACCCGGGCATTCGCAGACGTTCCGTGGCTGCTCGACGCCGCTAGGCGCCCGTGACCAAGGCGGCGAGTCGCGCGCGAACGCCTCTGGCGTCAGGATGACTCAGGTCGTCGAGCAGGGCCGCCGCGCCGCGCAGGGCGTCTCGCGCCGCGGAGGTGTCGCCTTCCGCCAGGTGTGCGTCGGCAAGGCGGGTGAGGGTCGCGGCGTTCTCGAACACGTCTCCGAGTTCCCGGTACAGCGCGAGTGCCCTTTGGTAGCACTCGATCGCACGGGCGTTCGCGCCCATGCGGTGGTGGATGAAGCCGAGGCTGTCCCACGTGACCGCTTCGCCTGTCCAGTCACCGACCGCGCGGTGTCGCTCGAGCGCCTCCTGGCACATCGTCAGCGCGTGGCGGTGGCTGCCCAGCTGGCAGAGGTACCAGCCGACCTGGTTCAGCGCGGCGGCCTCGCCCGCGCGGTGACCGCACTCCCGATAGATCTCCAGCGCGTGTTGGCCGTGGTCCAGTGCCTCGGCGTAGCCGCCCTGCGCATCGGCCATCAGGGCGAGGTCGCGATGGATGCCCGCCTTGTCGACGGGAGTGTCACCGAGTTCCAGCGCCGACGTGAGGTGCGCCCGCGCCTTGGCGAAGGAACGCAGCATGATGAACGCCTGGCCGAGCCCGCGGTGCGCACTCGTGAGCGCGCGCTGGTCGGCCAGTCTCGTGCCGGCCGCGAGTGCGGACGTGCCGATCTCGACCCAGTCGTGCCACCTGCCCTGGCGGTCCAGGAAGTCCGCGGTTGTCCAGGCGAGCTGCCACACGTGCTGGTCGAAGCCTTCCGAGGCGGCAAGGGGGAGGAGTTGGCGCAGCACCGCGATCTCGTCTTCGAACCACCGCCACGCGGCCTGGTAGTCGCTCAGCGGTTCAGGACGAGCTCCCGGCGCCGGAGTACCCACGTCGATGCGGTCTCTCATGGGACGCAACACCATTGCCCCGGAGAACGCCGTGTGCACGTAGTGGTCCAGAAGGCGGCGCACTGCGTCCTTCCTCGCCGGCACCAGGGCGTCCAACCGGAACCGCTCCGCGGCGTACACGCGCACCAGGTCGTGGAAGACGAACCGGCCCGGCTGGTGTTCCTCGGCCAGGTGCACGCGCGCCAGCTCGTCCAGCGCGACTTCTGCCTCCTCGCGGGACAGTCCGGCCAGGCTCGCCGTCGCCACGGCGGTGACGTCAGGGCCCGGGTGAACGCCGAGCAGGCGGAACACCTGTGCGGCCGTGGGACCGAGATGCTGACAGGACAACGAGATCGCGGCCCTCACGCTGGTCTTCGGGTCGTCGTCGTCCAGGGTGTCCAAACGCGACTGTTCGCTGTCCAGCTCGCCCGCCAGCGCCTTCAGGGAGAAGGCGGGGTTCAGCGAGGCTCTGGCGGCGAGCACCGCGAGTGCGAGGGGAAGAAATCCCGCACCCGCGATGAGCTCGTCGACCGCCTGGGGTTCCGCCTCCACCCGGTCGCGGCCGAGGTGACGTTCGATCAGCGCGCGGGCCTCGCGGCGGTCCATCTGGCGCAGGGTGACCAGGTGTGCGCCGTCCCCGGCGACGAGACCCATGAGGTGGTTGCGGCTGGTCACTACCACCATCGAGGTGCCGGCGCCCGGCAGCAACGGGCGGATCTGCCGCACGTCCCGCGCGTTGTCCAGCACCACCAGGAATCGCCGTGAGCTCAAGAGACCGCGGTATGCGGCTGCCATCGCGTCGATGTCCGACGGAGCACGATCGGGCGGCACACCCAGCGTGGTGAGCAGCGACCGCAACACCTCCGCCGGTGACACGGCGGACCCGGCGTGCTCGAATCCCCGCAGGTTGACGTAGAGCTGACCGTCGGGAAAGGACTCCTGCACGGTGTGTGCCCAGTGCATGGCCAGCGTCGTCTTGCCCACCCCGGCGGCGCCGCTGATCGCCACGAGTGGCCGATGCAGGCGCAGCAGGTCGTTGAGCACGTCCAGCTCCCCCTCGCGCCCGACGAAGAACGGCGAGTGCGCGAGGAGCTGCCGTGGCGCCGGCTGGTCGGGCCGCCGTCGCGGCGCGGCGGGCGAGAGCTCGTGCCGCTCCCGGACGACCGGGCTCGGTTCGGCCCCGAGCTCGGCCAGCCTGCGGCTCAGCTCGGCGTGATGCCGGTCGGCGTCAGCGTGGCGGCCCGACCTGTGCAGCGCCAGGACCACCTGACCCGCGAGCCGTTCGTCCAGCGGGTGTGCCGCGGCTTCGCGGAACATCTCTCCCAGCACGTCGTCCTGCCTGCCGAGCCGTATCGCCACGTCGTTGCGGTCCAGCACCGCGGCGAACCGCTCGGTTTCGAGGGTGGCGCGCAGCTCCTCCAGCCACGGCGTGGTCAGCCCTTCGAACGGCTTGCCCCGCCACAGCGCGAGCGCACGGGTGAGCGACCGGGCCGCCTGGTCGTCGTCCGCCGTCCCCGCTTCGGCGACCAGCCGCCGGAAGCGGTGGAGGTCGACCGCGGCGGGATCGGCGGTGAGCACGTACCCCGCGCGTTCCTTGACGACCGTCACGTCACCTGCTGCCGCGAGTGCCTGGCGCAGCCGTGAGAGGTAGCCGTACATCACTTTCTTGCCGCGACGCGGCAGGTGCTCTCCCCACACCCGGCTCAGGATCCGCTCCACCGCGACCGGCTGTCCGGCGTCGTGGAGCAGCGCCACCAGCACGCACCGCTGCCGCGCGGGCCCGACGTCGACGCTCCGACCGTCGACGAGCACCTCGACGTCGCCGAGCACGCGGAACTCCACCGGCATGGAACCGAACTAACCAGCCGGTTCACGATCTGTCGAACTGTTGCCGACACCTTGCCCGGCACGACCGGGTCAGGAGTGGCCGGGGGCGGAGGTCGACTCGCGCACGACCAGGCGGCACGACTGGCGGATCACACCGGAAGGTCGGCGCCCGTCCAAGGCGTCCAACAGGTGCCGCGCCGCCGTCGTGCCCAGCCGCTCCAGGTCGAGGTCCACAGTGGTCAGCGGCGGCCGGCAGTCGGCGGCGAACTCCACCCAGTTGTCGTAGCCGACGATCGCCACGTCCTCCGGTATCCGCTTGCCCATCCGTGACAGCGTGTCCACGACACCCGTCGCGATCTGGTCGTTGCCGCAGAACACCGCGTCCACCTCGGGATCGGTGACCAGCAGCATCCCGGCCGCGTGCCTGCCCCAGCGCTGCGACCACTCGCCGTACAGCGGTGCGCCGCCCGCCAGGTCCAGCCCGTGCTCGGCCAGCACCCGGTGCAACGCGGTCACGCGGTCCCGTGCGGCGCGATAGGTCTGAGGGCCGGTGATGTGGCCGATCCGCCTGCGCTGCAACGACACCAGGTGCTCGACGGCCAAACGGGCGCCGCCTTCGTCATCCGCTGTCACCGACAGGTCGCCGGGGTCGCTGGACTCGCAGTAGGCGTAGACGACCGGCACCGGGATGTCGCGGGTCAGCGACGGCCGGATGTCGTTGTCGTCGCCCAGGACGATGAACCCGTCGACCTGCCTGGCCAGCAGCGTGCTGATGTAGTGCCTGCGCCGGATCGCGTCACCGCGCGCGTCGCACAGCAGCACCGACATCTGCTCGTTGGCCAGCGCGTTCTCCACGCCCAGCAGGATCGGCATGGCGAACCGGCCGCCCAGCTCGTCGGTGAGCAGCCCGACGGTGCGCGTCCGCCCCGAGATCAGGCCCTGGGCCAGGGCGTTGGGCTTGAACGACAGCTCGGCGGCGGCACGCAGCACGCGCTCCCTCGTCGCGGGCGCGACCTGCGCTTGGTCGTTGATGGCCTTGGACACGGTGGAGATCGAGACGCCGGCCAGCCGCGCCACGTCGCTGAGGGTCACCGCGTCGGACCGCCGTCTGCCCATCGATAACCTTTCGAAAATTTTATCGAACGTCGCATCGATCATAAGCGCATTTCAGAGTCGTGAACCGTCATGGTGCGCGATGTCCGGAGGGCGCCACAAGGGCCATTGCCGAAAAGGTTTTCCGCTGCCACAGTGCTGGACAGGACAGCGAACCGCGGGAGGCTGGGATGACAGTGACGTCGCCGGACACCACTGCCGTCGGGGGTCGTCCCGTCGTCCCGTCGCGGGGGAAGCTGCGCCCGCTGGGCCAGGACGAGGTCCGGATCACGGGTGGTTTCTGGCGGGAGCGCCAGGACGTCAACGCCGCCCGGACCATCCCGCACGCCCGGTCGTGGATGGACCGGCTGGGCTGGACCGGCGCCTTCACCGCGCAGGACGCCGCCACGGCCGACCGCCGCGGCCGGGAGTTCACCGACTCCGAGGTCTACAAGCTGCTGGAGGCCATGTCCTGGGAAGCCGGCAGGGGAGCGGGAGCACCCGACGCGCTGAAGGCGGAGATCGCGGAGCTGGCGACCGCGATCGCCGCGGCCCAGACGGCGGACGGCTATCTGCACACCGCCTTCGGCCGCGCGGGTCAACGGGCCCGGTACAGCGACATGCTGTGGGGCCACGAGCTCTACTGCACCGGGCACCTGCTGCAAGCCGCCGTCGCACAGGCCCGCACGGGCGGTGGCGCGGACCCGTTGCTGGCGGTGGCCCGGCGCGCCGCCGACCACGTCTGCGAGGCGTTCGGCCCCGGCGGCACGCAGGGCGTCTGCGGACACCCGGAGATCGAGCTGGGCCTGGTGGAGCTCTTCCGCCTGACGGGCGAGCGGCGCTACCTCGACCAGGCGGCCCTGTTCGTCGAACGCCGTGGCCACCGGACGTTGCCGCGCCACCACTTCGGCTGGTCGTACTTCAGCGACGACCAGCCGGTGCGGCAGTCCGCCGTGCTGCACGGGCACGCCGTGCGCGCGCTGTACCTGGCCGCCGGCGCGGTGGACGTCGCCGTGGAGACCGGTGACGACGACCTGCTCCGGGCCGTCGCCGCCCAGTTCGACCGGACGTGGGCGCGGCGCACGTACATCACCGGCGGCATGGGCTCGCGGCACACCGACGAGGCGTTCGGGGACGACTTCGTGCTGCCCGCGGACCGCGCGTACTCCGAGACGTGCGCAGGCGTGGCCGCGATCATGCTGGCCTGGCGGCTGCTGCTGGCCACCGGCGACGGCCGGTACGACGAGGTGGTCGAGCGGATCCTCTACAACGTCGTCGCGACCGCGATCGGCGACGACGGCCGGTCGTTCTTCTACGCCCACACCCTGCACCAGCGCACGCCCACCGCCGCGGTGCCGCAGGACGAGGAGCGGCTGGGGTTCGGCGGCGGGGCGAGGGCGCCGTGGTTCGAGGTGTCGTGCTGCCTGCCGAACGCGGCACGCCTGCTGGCCGGCCTCTCGTGCTACCTCGTCACGGCCGACGACACGGGACTGCGGCTGCACCAGTACGTCGACTCGGAGATCTCCACCCACCTGGACGACGGCCGCGAAGTGGGGTTGCGGGTGCGCACCGGCTTGCCGGACGACGGGGCGGTGACCGTGCGCGTGACCAAGACGGACGACCAGCCGTGGTCGATCACCCTGCGCGTGCCGCAGTGGGCGGCGGGCGCGGAACTCGTCACCACGCATGGACGCCGCCGGGTGCCCGTGGGCGACATCATGGTGTACCGGGCGTTCGCGGTCGGCGAGGAGATCCGGCTGGAACTGCCCACGCGTCCCCGTTTCACCGCGCCCGACCCGAGGATCGACGCGACGCGCGGCTGCGTGTCCGTGGAACGCGGGCCCCTGGTGTACTGCGCCGAGGCCCTCGGTGACGACGACCTCGACAGCCTGCGCGTGGACGACACCGTGCCGCCGGTCGACGTGGAGACGGGCGTCGAGGTCCACGCCCGCTTCGACGCACCCGGCCAGGACGGGTGGCCCTACGGTCCGCCGGGTGCGGCCACCGCCGACCCCCGCCCGGCCACCCCGCTCACCCTCGTGCCCTACCACCGCTGGGCCCGCCGCGGCCCGTCGACCATGCGGGTCTGGCTGCCCACCACCTGATCCCCCCACCCGGCCCGATCACCTGATCGGCACCCGGTACACCCGGACCGTGCTCAAAGGAGAGACCGGTGAGAACCAGAGGGCTTCGTGTTGCCTCCGTCCTGGCGGCGGGTGCACTGGTGCTGGCGGCCTGCGGAGGTCAGGAGCCGCGGAACGCGGCGGGCGCGGACGACGGCGTGGTGCTGACGCTGTGGACCCGTGCCGCGACCGAGTCGGCGTCCAAGGCCTACGCCGACGCCTACAACGCCACCCACCGCGACAAGGTGGAGGTGACCGCATACCCGAACGAGGAGTACCCGGCCAAGCTCGCCTCGGCGGCGGGCGCGAAGTCGCTGCCCGACCTGTTCGCGGCCGACGTCGTGTTCGCGCCCCAGTACGCCTCCCAGGGGTTGTGGGCCGACATCACCGACCGGCTGGCCGCGCTCCCGGTGAAGGACGGCCTCGCGCCCTCCCACCTGAAGGCGGGCACGTGGGAAGACGCGAACTTCGCGTTGCCTCACACGATCGACCTGTCCGTGCTGCTCTACGACAAGGACCTGTACGCCAAGGCCGGTCTCGACCCGGAACGAGCCCCGCGCACCCTGCGCGAGTTCGCCGACCACGCCCGCGCGGTCGACCGGCTCGGCGGTGACGTCAACGGCACGTACTTCGGCGGCAACTGCGGTGGGTGCGTCGAGTTCACCCTGTGGCCGTCGGTGTGGGCGGCGAACGGCGACGTGCTCGACCCCGGGGGCGAGCAGGCGCGGGTCGACTCCCCGGCGATGGCCGACGTGTTCGCCCTCTACCGCGAGCTGTACGAGCAGGGCGTGGCCGCGCCCGCGTCGAAGGACGAGGCCGGTCCCACCTGGCTGGGCGCGTTGCAGAGCGGGAACATCGGCATCGCGCCCGCACCCTCGGTCTGGCTGGACGCGCTGGAGCGAAAGGGTTTGAAGCTGGGCGTGGCCCCGATCAGCGGGCTCACCGGCGGTGAGTCCACCTTCGTCGGCGGTGACGCGCTCGGCATCGGCGCGACCACGGAGAAGGTCGAGCAGGCGTGGGACTTCCTGTCCTGGACCACGTCGGACGAGGCGCAGGTCGAGGTCGTCGCCAAGAACAAGGGCGTGCCGACCCGCACGGACCTGGCGGACAACAGGTACTCCTCCGCCGACCCGCGCACGGTGCTGATCAACGGCCTGGTGGCCAAGGGGCGCACGCCGTACGCGCGCAACTTCAACGTCTCGTTCAACGACCCGCAGAGCCCGTGGTCGCAGACCGTCCGGGGCGCGCTGTTCGGTGACGCGGGCAGGGCCCTGGCCGACGGCAACACCGCCATCACCAAGTCGCTCCAGCAGGGCTGACCAGCCACCGGAGGCTCGGATGTCCACGACCACGGCACCACCAGGAACGACGTCGACACCGCGCACGCGAACACCTCCACCACGGCGGGAGCCACGGCCCGCGAGGAGCGGACGACGGCTGCGCGCCCTCGTGGGCGCCGCGTACGCCGCGCCGACCGCGGTGATGGTCGTGCTGTTCTTCCTGGTGCCGCTCGGCCTCGTGGCGTGGATGTCCCTGCACCGCTGGCCGTTGCTGGGCAAGGCGAAGTTCAACGCTCCGGCCAACTACAGCGGCATCGCCGAGGACGAGCTGCTGCGCTCGGCGGCCTGGTTCACGGTCAAGTACACGGTGATCATCACGGTGCTGCTGTTCGTGGTCGCGTTCGGACTCGCGCTGCTGGTGCAGCACCGGCGGCCCGGCGTCGGCTTCTTCCGCACCGCCTTCTTCCTGCCGACGGCCGTCGGTTTCGCCAGCGCGTCACTGCTGTTCCTGGGCCTGCTCAGCGACGAGATCGGGCCGGTGACCGGCCTGCTGTCGTGGCTGGGGCTGGTCGACGGGTACGTGTCGTGGACCGGTGGCAGCCCGGACTCCGCGCTCGGGTCCGCGGTGGTGCTGGTGCTGTGGCGGTTCGCCGGGTTCAGCATGCTGATCCTGCTGACCGGCCTGCACGCGATCCCGCCGGACATCTACGAGGCCGCGCGGGTGGACGGCGCGAACCGGTGGCAGACGTTCCGTGGCATCACACTGCCGCTGATGCGGCCGACGATCGCACTGGTGCTCACCATGACGACGACCGGGTCGTTGCTGGCGTTCGACCAGTTCTGGATCCTCACCCGCGGCGGGCCGGACAACAGCACCACCTCGCTGGTGATGGTGATCTACCGGGAGGCGTTCATCCGGCTCGACCTCGGCTCGGCAGCGGGCATCTCGGTCGTGCTGCTGGTGGTGCTCGTGGTGTTCAGCGCCATCCAGTTCCGCGTGCTGCGCCGGAGGTCGTCGTGAAGACGCGGGGCTACTACGTCACCGGCACGGCGCTCGCGATCCTGTTCCTGTTCCCCCTCGTCTGGGCCGGGTTCGCGTCGGTCCGCACGGACACCGGGTTCGGGCTGGAGAACTACGACCGGCTGTTCACCTCCGCCAACGGCGTGCGGCTGGAGCACGTGCTCAACAGCGTGGTCGTCAGCGCGCTCACGGTGGGCGGCACGCTAATCGTCGCCACGCTGGGCGGCTACGCGTTCGGCCGGTTCCGGTTCCCCGGCCGCGACCTGCTGTTCCTGCTCACCCTGGCGATCCTGATGGTGCCGTACGCGACGATCCTGATCGCCCTGTACGTGCTGCTGGGCCGGCTGGGGCTGGAGGACTCGCTGGTCGGGCTGAGCCTGGTGCTCATCACGTTCCAGCTGCCGTTCTCGGTGTTCATGATGCGCAACTCGTTCGAGGCCGTGCCGGTGGAGCTGGAGGAGTCGGCCAGGGTCGACGGCTGCACCAGCCTCGGCACGCTCGTCCGGATCATGCTGCCCGCCGTGCGGCCGGGTCTGGTCACCGTGGGCCTGTTCGCGTTCCTGACGTCGTGGAGCGAGTTCTTCGCGCCGCTGATCCTGCTGAACTCGACCGACAAGTTCACCACCACCCTCGCCGTGGTCAACCTGCGGACCGCGAGCCACGGGTCGATCGACTACGCCGCGCTCGAGGCGGGGGTGGTGTTCATGGCAGTGCCCTGCCTCGTGCTCTTCGCCGCCATGCAACGCAGTTACGTCCGCGGGTTCACCTCAGGTGCCGTGAAGGGCTGAACCCACCGGGCCGACGCTGCTCCGTCCGGCAACCGGAAGGAAGATCGTCATGTCACGATCGTGGATGAGAACGCTGCTCGGCACGCTGGCCCTCGCGCTGGCGGTGAGCGTCACGGGCGTCGCACAGGCCGAGCAGGCGCGCGACGTCACGGCCGCCGCCAACCCGGCGACCTGGAGCCCGCCGTCCCACCTGGTCACCCCGCTGAACCAGGTGTGGTCGCACCAGGAGAGCACCTACGGCGACCTGTACGGGTTCCGCAACTACGGCTGGGACCAGGTGTTCGCCAACGGTGGGTACCTGAACTTCTGCGTGCGGTGGGACTCGCCGGCGCCGGTGAGCGCGGCGCTGCGCGACCGCATCCACACGAAGCTCGCCGAGCAGTATCAGAAGTGGATGGACCTGGTGGTGGGGCACAACAACTGGCCCTACGCGCAGGTGCCGATCAAGGTCGTCGGCTGGGCGGTGCGCGACCGCGCGCAGCTGCAGTGGAGCGACAACTCGGTGGACGTCTACGTCAACAATATCCGGGAGAACGCGCCGCAGTGCGCCGAGCCGTGCGGCCGGTTCTTCGTCCGCGACGGCCAGTACCGCAACTGCCCCGGCGGGGTGGCCCGGCACTACGACCAGTCGCTGTGGCTGACCGCCGGGATGGGCGGCGGCGCGGGCGGCGACTGGGGCCAGCGGATGGGCAGCGAGTACTTCGTCGACAACCTCGGCAACCCCGACGTGACGATCCTGCTGCACGAGATCGGGCACACGTTCGGCCTGGACGACTTCTACGACTGGACGCCCAGCGGTGTGCCGGGCTTCATCATGAAGGCGGGCAGCTCGCCGCGGATCACCGAGTTCGACGCCTGGATGTTCCGCGACTGGTGGCGGCACCTGAAGAGCCGTTACGGCCGCTGACACGACGCCGGCGCCCCGAACCCTGCACCGGGGCGCCGGTTTCTCCTCCTCACCGCATTCCTGTGCACCACACCTCGGAAGGTGACGCACATGTCCCTGCCCGCTTCACCCCGTCGCAGCGTGCTGCGCGCGGGCGCGGCACTCGCGCTCGTCGTCTCCGCCGCCGTCACACCGGTCGCGTCCGCGGCCAACCCGATCATCACGACCGTCTACACCGCCGATCCCGCGCCACTGGTGGTCGGCACCACCCTGTACGTCTACGCGGGTCGCGACGAAGCGCCCGTTGGTACCAACAACTTCGTCATGCGCGAGTGGCGGGTGCTGTCCTCGACCGACGCCGCCACGTGGACCGACCACGGCGCGCGGGCGAACATCGGCACGTTCCCCTGGGCGGGCGCGGACGCGTGGGCGAGCGAGGTGGAGCCGCGCGACGGCAAGTACTACTGGTACACCTCGGTCAACGGCAACGGCGCTGGCTGGATGGACATCGGCGTCGCGGTCGGCGACAGCCCGCTCGGCCCGTTCCGCGACGCCAAGGGCGGGCCGCTGGTCAGCGACAGCACGCCCGGCTCGTCCGGGCTGAACATCGACCCGACGGTGTTCACCGACGACGACGGCCAAGCCTACCTCTACTGGGGCGGCTACTGGGGCGCTCGCGCGGCCAAGCTCAAGCCGAACATGATCGAGCTGGACGGCCCCGTGGTCTCGCCGCAGGGCCTGGCGAACTTCTGGGAAGCGCCCTGGATGTTCAAGCGCGACGGCCTGTACTACCTGATGTACGCGGCCAACGACACCAACGGCTGCGTGACCGACTCCAGCTACGCCTGCCAGCGCTACGCCACCGCCACCAGCCCGCTGGGGCCCTGGACGCACCGCGGCGTCGTGCTCGACCGGGTCTCCTCGACCACCAACCACGCGGGCGTGGTGCAGTTCAACGGCCAGTGGTACATCGTGTACCACAACGCCAACGCGCCCGGCGGTGGCAACTTCCGCCGTTCCGTCGCGGTCGACCTGCTGCACTTCAACGCCGACGGCACGATGCGCAAGGTCACCCAGACCACGACCGGCCCGCCGCCGAACCCCGGCACTGGCACGAACCTGGCCCCGTCGGCGACCGCGTCCACCTCGTACGCCTCGCCCTGGGAGTCGGTGGCCGCGCTCAACAACGGCGGCACGCCCGCGAGTTCCGCGGACCGCTCGAACCCGGTCTACGGCAACTGGCCCGAGCGCGGCACGCAGTGGGTCGAGTACCGGTGGCCGACGGCCAAGCCGGTCAACGGGGTGGCCACGTACTGGTTCGACGACGACCAGGGCATCGACCTGCCCGCGTCGTGCGAGGTGCAGTACTGGAACGGCAGCGCGTACGTCGACGTGCCCGGCCAGTCGGCGTGCGGCGTCGCCGGCAACACGTTCAACACCACCACTTTCACCGCCGTGACCACCACGCGGCTGCGGTTGTCGATCACCTCGAAGCCCGACTTCTCGACGGGAGTGCTGGAATGGCAAGCCTTCCAGGCGTGACGCGGCGGCTGGCGGCCGTCGTCCTGCTCGGCGCGCTGCTCGTGCCGGTGGAGCAGGCCTCCGCCGCGCAGACCATCGGCTACCCGACGTTCACCGGTCCCGCGGTCCCCGCGCCGCCGGTCGGGTACAGCACGGGCAGCACCATGCGCGCCATCTACGACGCGGAGAGCGGTGGCACCGACTTCTGGGTGGACCGCCTGCTCGCGCGTCCTGGCAATGACCCGGCCGGACCGTGGTTGATGACCCGTGGCCGGGGCCTGTTCATGAACACCCACGACCCGGCCGTGATCGGCTTCGGCGGCAACGCCGCGTACTGGGACAACATCAGCAGCCAGAACGCCTACGCGATCACGGTGGGCTCCGGGTCGTTGACCGAGCAGGTGTCGAGCCGGTGGCAGGCGCCCAGCCACTGGAAGGGCGTCTACACCGGCGCCGGCGTGCGGGTGGACGTGGCGAAGTTCATCACCCACAACAACGTCGCCGTCACCAACCTGACCGTCACCAACACCGGTTCGGCGTCCACCACGCTGGCGTTGCGCGTCACCTCGCCGTACGCGACGACGGTGAGCGGCTCCGAGCTGACCGGGTCCCGGCAGGTGAAGAACAACCTCACCACCATCCGGCCCAGGCTGTCCGGTGACGGGTTCGCGGCCGCGAGCGGCGCGCTGACCCGGTCGGTGACGCTGGGCGCGGGCCAGTCGACCGCCACCAAGGTCGTGATGGGCTTCGTCACCGACGAGATCCCCGAGTCGCTGACCGAGTACAACGCCTACCGCGGCCACACCCCGCCGGTCGCGTTCGCCACCCACGTCCGCGACTACAACCGTTGGTGGGCCGACAACATCCCCTACATCGACGTGCCGGACCCGGCGATCAAGAAGAACGTGTACTACCGCTGGTGGTTGATGCGCTTCAACCACCTCGACGTGAACATCCCCGGTCAGGACTACCAGTTCCCGGTGTCGATCGAGGGCGTCACGGGCTACAACAACGCGATCGCGCTGACCCAGCCGATGCACATCGACGACCTGAAGTACCTGCGCGACCCGATCTACTCCTACGGGCCGTGGTTGTCGGTCGGCCAGTCGTCCAAGGGCGGCCGGTTCATGGACAACCCCGGCGACCCGGAGAACTGGTCCAACTCCTACACCCAGTACATCTCCGAGGCGGCGTGGCGCAGCTACCAGGTCCACGGCGGCCAGCCGGCCGTGGCGGGCAACCTGGCCAAGTACGCGGAAGGTGACGCCAAGGGCCAGCTGGCGACCTACGACACCAACAACAACGGCGTCATCGAGTACGACTGGGGCGCGATGACCGGCAACGACGCCGACGCGGTGTCGTTCGACTGGCGCGCGGGCAACCTGGACCGGGCCGAGACGGCGTACGTGTGGAGCGGCGCGATGGCCGCGCAGCAGGCGTACGCGCTGATCGGCAACACGGCCAAGGCGAACGAGCTGCAAGCGCTCGCGGACCGCATCCGCAACGGTGTGGTCACCACCCTGTGGAACCCGTCGCGGCAGCTGCTGGAGCACAAGCACGTGGCTACGAACACGCACGTGCCGTGGAAGGAAATCAACAACTACTACCCGTACTCGGTCGGGCTGATGCCGAACACCGACCAGTACAAGCAGGCGCTGCGGCTGTTCGCCGACCCGGCCGAGTACCCGGTTTTCCCGTTCTACACGGCCAACCAGCGGGACAAGGCCGCCGCGGCCGCGGCGGGCCACCCCGGTTCGAACAACTTCTCCACCATCAACTCGACCGTCCAGTTCCGGCTGTACTCGTCGGTGCTGCGCAACTACCCGAACCAGTGGATGACGGCAGAGGACTACAAGAAGCTGCTCTACTGGAACACCTGGGCGCAGTACGTCGGCGGCAACACCCAGTGGCCCGACGCCAACGAGTTCTGGGCCGACTGGAACGCGGGCACCCGCACCATCGGCTACCGCTCGTGGATCCACCACAACATCCTGGGCAGTTCCAACTGGACCGTGGTCGAGGACGTGGCGGGGTTGCGCCCGCGCACCGACAGCCGGGTCGAGCTGTCGCCGATCGGCATCGGCTGGTCGCACTTCGCGGTCAACAACCTGCGCTACCGCAACATGGACCTGAGCGTGGTGTGGGACGACCCGGCCGACGGCGTCACCCGCTACAACGGTGTGCCGCAGGGGTATTCGGTGTACCTGAACGGCACCCGCGCGTTCACCGTGGACCGGCTCACGCGGGTGCTCTACGACCCGGCGACCGGCGAGGTCACGTTCCCGTCCGGTGCGGGCACGGTGAACTACAGCGCGATCGTCAGCGGACTGCGCGCGCCGCAGGACGTGGCGCACACGGGTGCTCGCATGGTGGACATGTTCGCCAAGGCGGGTGTCGACCTGACCTCCACCGCGCCGAACCTGGCGCAGGGCGCGGCGGCCACCGCGTCGTACACGGCGTCCGGCACGTCGACCGGCGCGGCGATCGACGGGTTCCCCATCAACGAGCCGCTGTGGGGCACCTCGGGTTCTCCCAACGCTTCGGACTGGTACGAGCTGGACCTGCGGCAGCAGCGCACGGTCGACGAGGTGCGGCTGTACTTCCGCGACGACCGGGCGGGCAACCGGTACCGCGCGCCCGCGTCCTACGCGGTCCAGCACTGGAACGGCTCGGCCTGGGTGACCGCGGCGGCGCAGGCGAAGGTGCCGGCAACGCCGCGGGCCAACTACAACCAGGTCCGGTTCGCGCCGGTGTCCGCGCAGCGGCTGCGGGTGCAGCTCACCCACGCGTCCGGGTTCAAGACCGCGTTGACCGAGGTGAAGGTGTACGACCGGGGCGGCATGGGGCCCGACCCGAACCCGCCGTCGAACCTGGCGCCGGCCGCCCGCGGTGGGGCACCCGGCCGAACACCGGCGAGCAGTGGGCCGAGCTGACCTGGACCTCGGTGCGGTCGGCGCAGGTGTACTTCTTCGACGACAACGGGGGAGTGCGGGTGCCCGCGTCGTGGAAGCTCCAGCACTGGAACGGCTCGGCCTACGCCGACGTGCCGAGGGCGAGCGGCCCTGGTCCGCTTTGCTGATTCGGCAAAGAAGTTTTGCTGCTTCCCGTGTCGGTGATCCACTGGTCGTGTGAAGGACACCGTTGACACCGTCGCCATGGTGAGTGACCACAGTGGAGTGACTGTGACCGGTGGCACCCGATTGTCGAACGGCGCATTTCCTGGGGTCGTCGCGATGCTCCTGGCTAGCTTCACAGGTGTGTCGGATCGCCGACCGGCGACCATGCCGACTTGGTCCCGCGCCGCGGGGCACGCACATCTGAGAAGGGCACCATGAGAATCTTCCTCACCGGCGCGACCGGTTTCATCGGAGGTGTCGTCGGTGAGCGTCTCGTCGCCGAGGGGCACGAAGTCCGCGGCCTGCTGCGCAACGGGGACCACGCACCCGTCCTCCTGAAAGCCGGGATCACGCCCGTGGTCGGTGATCTGGACGACGGCAACCTCCTCGCGGCCGAGGCGGAGCGCGCTGACGGCGTGGTCAACGCGGCGAACAGCGACCACCGCGGCGCGGTGGAGGCTTTGCTGCGCGGTCTTCGCGGCTCCGGCAAGACGTTCGTGCACACCAGCGGAACCAGCATCATCGGTGACGACGCCAAGGGAGAAGAACTCTCGTCCACCGTCTACGACGACACGCGGGAAGTGGTCGCCGACTCCCACCCGATCCGGCAGGCCCGCTTCGCCCTCGACACCACCGTGGTCGACGCGGCGCGAGACGGCGTCCGCACGGTCGTGCTCTGCAACTCGCTCATCTACGGCAATGGGCGCCCGCCTCGGCCCGACACGGTGCTGATGATCCCGTTGGTCGAGCAGGCGCGCAGCAGCGGAGTCGTCCGAGTCGTCGGCAGGGGCGTCAACACCTGGTCGAACGTTCACGTCGACGACGTGGCGGCGTTGTACTCGATCTCACTGTCCGACTCCACCGCCGGCGGGTTCTACTTCGTCGAGAACGGTGAGGCTTCGATCGCCGAGATCGGCGCCGCCCTCGCCGACAGGCTCGGCCTGGGGCCGGTCGAGCCCTGGCCGTGGGAGAAGGCGGCGGAGGTGTGGGGAGAAGGCCTGGCGCGCTTCGCTCTGGGATCGAACAGCCGTGTCCGAGGCGGCAGGGCGAGGGACCTCGGGTGGAAGCCCGAGCACACCTCGATGACGGACTGGATCCGGAAGGACATGGTCGTGAGGTGAACCGCAGCACCGCGTCCGCGCCAGGTGGCTCGATCAGGACGTCGTCACCGTCCACTGTGGTCACGTCGGCGGTCGGGTCTTCATACCCGCACGACCTCCGCACCGTACTTGGGCGAGTGGACGAAGCCATGAGCACGTGGTCAGGTGGGCTCAGCCTCAACGACTCCCGCACCGCACCTTCGAGCGAAGTCGTCGAACCGGCCGCGAGTTCTTCGCGGAGAGAGCGCGGTCGAGCGACTCGCGCAGCTGATCTTCGCCGACGCGCGCGGACAGCAGCATCTGCTTGGAGAACGCGATCTGCTCCCACTCCGTGCTCCCAAGGCTCATCAGCTCCGTCTCCTCTGAGACCACCTTGTTGCGGCTGAATGGTCGACACGTACCGACGTTGATGTGCGGGACACTTTCCGTGGTCGAGTGAACACGGAGAGGGCACAAAATTGCGCATAAAAGGGAACCCACTCCGCATCACCGCCTTGTCGCTGGTACCTGCCCTGGTGGCCGCCGGGGCGCTGACGGGAGCCGCGACCTCGGCGTCGGCGCAGACGACCGCGGTGCGGATGGACTACACCTGCACGACCTCCCTCGGGCCGAGCGCCCAGATGACCGTGTGGGTCGTCGGCGGTCTGCCGGACGAAGGCGCGGGCCTGAACACCGTCGCCAGGCACGAACCCGCCTACATCGACGTGGACCTGGACCTGCGCGAGCTGCGCCCGGTCCTGACGATGGCCGGCGGGGTGCGCCTGGACACCGACAGCACCGCGACACTCGACGCCCACATCACCGGCCCGGACGGGACGCGGACCACCCAGGCCTCGTTCACCGTCGCGCCCACGTGGCTGACGACCACCCAGGGGACCGCGGTGCGGGCCGCGGGCTCCTTCCCGACGCAGTACCTGACCACACCGGGCTACTACGACCTGCACGTGGACGACCTGGCGCTGACACTGCGCCCCGAGCGCGCCGACGGCACTCCTCTCGGCACGGTCACCGCGTCCTGCTCGCACGACCCGGCGCAGAACGACCTGCTGGGCACCGTGTGGTCGCAGTCCGCCGTCTTCGAGCGGCCGCCGCGCCCGAGCGGGTTGCGGGTGGTCTCGACGACCCCGACGTCCGTGACGCTGGCCTGGGAAGCCTCCTCCTGGTGGAACCCGACCCTGGGCTACGAGGTGTACCTGGACGGCGGGCACACCGGCTTGGTCACCGAGAAGCAGGTCACGCTGACCGGGCTGACCCCCGACAGGCAGCACCGGGCGAAGGTCGTCACCAGGGACGTGCAGGGCATCCGCTCGACCATGAGCCAAGGCCTGATCTTCACCATCCCGCCGGCCTGACACCCTGACCCGCTGATCGCAGGTCCCGCGAGCGCGATCGAGCAACGCCACAAAAGCGCGTTCATGGCCCTGTCACGGCAGCTCTCGGCAAGGTGAGCAGGCGTCCACGATCGCTGCGGTGTCCCAGTAGAAGGGGCGTACCCCGGTGATGCGCCCGTCCTCGACGGTGATCGTCTGCAAGATCGGGAAGTCAAGCCTGCGACCGGTGGTCCGGGCGCGTGCGCGGACATCAGTCAGGACGACGAGTGGGCTGGTGGTCGCCAGGAAGGCCTGGTCCACCATCTCGAAGGTGTCCCACGTCCGGCTCATGGCGAGGAAGAACTGCTCCATGCCTCCATGACCGCGCCAGACTCCGCCGTACGGCAGTGCCGAAGCCTGGTGCAGCACGACGTCCGGGGCGAAGAAGGGCGCGAGTGGTGCGAACGACGCACTCCCCGGGCCACCCGCGGCGAGGTATTCGGCCTCCGCCGCGTACATGCCTTTGAGCACGGACATGGCAGCCGTTGTCGACGACGTGGTCATGACGATCACTGTGGATCGTCATGACCCGGCCCGCTGGCGGGAATCCGTCATCACGATCGCCCGTCGAACCGCCGACGGCATCACCGGACGCCGGCCACCCCGCCCATCGGCTCTGTCTCGTCTGAGGCCTGACGGGACGCAGAAGTCGGTGCCGAGTCGCGCACCGCCTTCGAGCGTGATGCCCACCCAGACGACCTGACCCGGTTCGATCTTCGCGTCGATCACGAACGCCTTGTCGTGCACCGGCTTCGTGTAGTCGGCGTGCCAGATCCTGGGGTCGTTGTCATCGATCGACGAGTCCTGCGACGTCACCGCTTCCACGCGGAAGCGCTGCTGGCTCGTTAGCTCCGTCGATCGCGTATGGCGATGAGTGACATGGTTCCGGCGCATGGATCTTGGTCAGCCCGGGGCAGTCGAAGCCGGCGTGGCCGGCGTGGCCGGCGTCTGATGGGCGACAGAGCCGGTCGCCAGTCCGATGTCCAGCACGTGCACGTGGCAGTCGACGAACCCCGGCAGCAACGTCCGCGCGCCCAGATCAATGGTCCGCACCCCGTCGGCACGGACCTCGCGCCCCACGTCGACGATCCGGCCGCCTCGAACCAGCACCCTCAGCTGTCCCGACGGTCGCTCAGCACGCCGTCCCACACATGATCAGCTTGCAGCAGCACTTCGCCATCACGATCACCGCTGTGCTCACCGGTCAGGCGCAGGGTGGAAGCCGCGGACGAGGCTTCCTCCGAACACAGGGCGTAGATCACGGCCGTGGTGGGTAGAGGTAGATCGAGTTGAAGAGCGGCCGAGTTGCGCACGAAGGGCAGGCCGAACATCAAGCAGGACATCGCGACCGTCAGCGAAAGGGCTTACCGATGAGCGAGAAGAACATTCCTTCCGATGCGAACACACCCGGACGGGTCGAGAGCCAGGCGCACGGGGGAGTGGACACGGTGAAGCAGACCGCCACCCAGGCCAGGAAGGCAGCAACAGCGGCGGTGGGGACGGCGACGGACGCTGCGGGCGAAGCGGGAGAGAAGATCGGCGAGGCCGGTGCCGCCGCCGGGAAGGCGGGCGTGGCGGAGCAGGCCGGCGCGGCCCGCGAGAAGGCGGCCGTCGTGGCTGCCCAGCTGAGCGAGAAGGCGACCCAGGCCGGCCAGAAGGCCAGTGAGGTCGCCGACCAGGTGAGCGGGAAGGCGACCGTCGTCGCGGGCCAGGTCGGGGAGAAGGCCGGGGTCGTGGGCACCCAGGTCGGTGTGACTGCCATCGAGGCGTTCGAGGCGCTGCCCGACCCCGTGAAGCTGCGCGTCGAGCAGGGTGTCAGTCAGGCCCGCCGGCACCCGGCGGTGGCCGCGGCCGGCGCGGCGGCGGTCGTGCTGGTGCTGTGGAAGCTGCTGCGGCGGGGGCGGTGAGCACTTCCAGCTGAGCGCTGGACTGAAGAAGTCCTCACCTCGCCCCAGACGGATCGCGGCTGGGGCGAGGTGCTCTCGGCGGCGTTCGCCAAGAGCTCGTGGCCCGCAGGATGTTGCCCCGGATCAGTTCATGTGCGGGGATCTGTGTCGTAGAGCGAGTACGCAGATGTCGTCGCGGCCTCGGGCAGGAGCGGCGGCGTTGATCACCGCGGGCACGAGGTGGTCGAGGCGTTCGGGCAGGTGTGGTGCGGTCACGGCGTCGCACAGGGCCTGGATGCCCGTGTCGATGTCGGCGTCGTGGTGTTCCACCAGTCCGTCGGTGTAGATGAAGAGCACGTCATCCGGCTCGAGTGGCGCCTCGAACGCGAGGTACTCGGCTTGTGTCGCGACACCCGTGATCATCCCGTGCCGGTGTGTCAGGGGGCGGGCTTTGCCGTCGTGCACCAGCAACGGGTGGGGATGGCCGGCGTTCGCGTAGCTGAGGGTGCCGTCCCACGGGGTGTAGACGCCGTAGAACACGCTGGTCATCGTCATGTCGGCGCACGAGCAGACGAGCCGGTTGAGTTCGCGCAGCACGCGGTCGGGACGTGGGTCCTGCATCGCGTAGGCGCGAAGGGCGTTGCGGACGCTGCCCATGCTGACCGCGGCTTCGACGTCGTGCCCGATCACGTCACCGACCGCGATCGCGAGCCGGTCGTCGGGCAAGGGGAACGCGTCGTAGAAGTCGCCGCCGACCCCGGCTGTGCTGTCGGCGGGCCGGTAGGCCGCGGACAGCTCGACACCCTCGACGTCGGGAAGGCCGGGGGGTAGCAGAGCTCGTTGCAACTGGAGGACGACCCGCCGCTCGTCCCTCAGCTGCGCCGTCATCTCATCGGCCCGCACCACGGCCGCTCGCGCGGCCGCCTCGGCGGTCCGTCCAGCGGTGCGGTCGACGCACAGGCCGCGCAGTGCCACCACTGCGCCGGTGGTGTCCGCGACCGGTTCGGCGATCGACGAGACCACGACCATCCGTCCATCGGGCGTGCACAACCGGTACTCGACGTCCGATGCCGGTCTGAGACCGCTGTAGGAAGCGCGGGCCACCCCGAGGTCTTCCGGGTGCACCAGCGCGAGGGCTTCCTCGACGGTGTTCGGCGACTGGGCCACCCCGGCGATGCGGCACAGGTTCACCGACCACGCGACGTGGCCGGTGCGCAGGTCGATCTCCCACGACCCGGTGCCGCCCGCGCGCTGCGTCCGATCCAGCCGATCGGTCCACTCCGCGTGCAGGCGCATTCCTTCGAGCTCGGCGACCTCGTGGGACTCGGTGACGTCCTGAACCGCCACCACGGCGGCGACCACCTCGTCATCGCGACCGCACAACGGGAACAGGTTGAGCAGGAGGTGCCGGGAGGCGCCGCTGAGGTCGTCGTGCGTCTCGACATCGCGATGTACGGCGCCGGTGTTCAGCACGTCGACGATGAGGGGCTCTACCGTCGTGAGGTAGACAGGTGCGTCGATCTGGTGGATCGTCCAACCGGCATACTCGCGTGATTCCAGGCCGTGCAGCGACATGAACGCCGGGTTGGCATAGAGGAACCGCATCTGGTCGTCCACGACCGCGAAGCCCACGGGTGCCCGTTCGAGCACTGCCGTGATCTCTGGAAGTGATTCACCGGAACTCGCGAGATCGCGCGCCAGTTCGATGCTGCCCATCGGCGCGGCGTCGAGGAACTTCGAGGGTTTCCCGTCCACGGACCACATTGCTCGTCGTTCCTCCTGTCTCACCACACAGGCTTGACTCCAGCTCTCTTGTCACAGCACTACTTGCAGGCATCTCAATACCCGATCAAGGGTGCGGCCAAACGCGGATCGCGCCCGCCGAGGGACACGAGGTGAGGTCCGCGAGGACTTACGCGCGGCAGAGGTGCAGAACTCCGGTTTCCGCGTTGCTCAGCTGTGCCGCCGACTGACTCAGGACGTTGGGTTGCGCAGCGCCTCGACCGCGTGCGGAACGGTCTCGTGCAACAGCAAGATCCGGTCCATGCCCGTGGCCAGCAACGCGCGTCGCGGTGAGCGCGCTGCCGCCACGACAGCGAACCCGATTCCGCCCTGGTGCGCTCGGCGGTTGGCCTCGCCCAGCAACGACAGCCCTGTCGAGGCGAGGAAACCCACCGCCAGGTAGACCACGATCCCGATCGGGTGGTGGTTGAGCTGCTCCTCGATCGCGGTGCGCGCCTGGCCGGCGTTGGTGATGTCGATGTCGCCGTTGAACGCCATGACCACCACGCCGTCGTGATCGACGGTCTCGATGCTGAGGTTGGAAATACCGGCGCGTTGCGCGCGCGTCATCGTGCACACCCGGCCATGCTGGACCGCCCTTCCGGAGCAGGCTGCCGACCATCGCCGGAAGATCACGCGAGTGAGCAGGGCGGTGGTCAACGGGTTCCAGGTTCGCATCGATCGGCGGTTCACGCTCGCCCAACCGGGCGCTGACACGATGGTGGTCCCGTCGTGCGGCTTCACGGCACACCGCCTCCGGCGTGTCGGCACGCGCGCGGACACGCCGTGTGCCCGCATGAACCACTGTTCGCTGTCTGCGATCTCCAGTCACAAGTGGACACTCGAGATTCGACTCGGGCTGTCCGGGGAGCCCACGCGGTTCACCCGGTGACGGCACTGCAGACCGAGTACTCGCTGTGGACGCGAGACCGCGAGGACGAACCCCTCCCGCTGTTACGCGGCCTCGGCATCGGGTTCGTCCCGTACTCCCCGCTCGGCCACGGATTCCTCACGGGTCAGCTCCGCTCGCCCGCCGACATCGCCGACGACGACTGGCCCAAGACCAACCCCCGGTTCATCGGGAACGCCTTCGTCCGGAACCTGCGGATCGTGGACGAGGTCCGGGTGGTCGGCGACGAGATCGGCGCCACCTCGGCCCAGGTCACCCTGGCCTGGCTCCCTGGCCCAGGGCTCCGGCATCGCCCCCATCCCCGGCACCCGCCGAGTCGCCCGTGTCGAGGAGAGCACGGCCGCCGACGGCCTGTCGATGCGCCGGTTCGCCCGCGAACTCGGTGCCGACTGGAGCTGCTCATCACCGGGTCGCGGCAGACAGCCGAACGCTGATCGGCTCGGAGCCATCCGCGCTTCGCGATGGCAAGTCCGCCCCTCGGGCTCGCCGGACTGGCAGTGTGAGCCGGTTGTGACTGCCGATGGACCGAGGTGGTTGGCATGCGTTCTGCCGGACAGGCGTCGTGGTCGATCAGCGTCGACCAGTGGAACCCCCAGCTGGAGTGGGCGCTGTGGTTCCGGGCCGCGGAACGGATCGAGGTGCCGGCGGGCGGAATGGTGACCGGCCCGCCGGACGTGGATCCGTTGCCGGAGCGGTCCGCGGCCTCGGCCGACGAGTTGGTGGAAGGCTGGCTGTGGTGGTGGCGCGCAGTGCTCGCCCAGCCTCCGCTCACCTCGTTCCCGCCGCCGCCGGGCGTGGCCGATCCGAGCAGGTTCAGCCCACCGGATTTCGAAGGCCTTGCGGGCCATCCAACGTTGCGGCACGTGGTCACCGCACGGTGGGACGAGGCCAACGCGTGGCACTCCACCCGCAAGCGGGCCGGAGTCGAGGCGTTCCGGGCGACGCGCAGTGCGGGACCGGGGCGGGAAGGCGCGGCCGTGCGAGCTGTGGAGGCCGAGATCGGCCACAGGTCCGCGCCGTTCTCCGTGCGGATCATCGTGCTGCCGGTCGTCGACCATCAGATCCGCTCGGCCGGGAAGTCCACGTTTCTCGTCCCCGAGCGTGTGCATGCGAGTAGCGCTTACGACGACTGGCTGCGCAAAGTCGTACGGGCACTCGCCTGAGCGAAACCCGGCACGAGCAGTCAGGGATGGACCCAGCGGTGATAGGCGTCCAGGTCGACGTTGCTGCCGCAGATCACGGTGACGACGTGACGGCCGCTGAAACGGCCGGGGTCTTCCAGGACGGCTGCGACGCCGAGGGCCGCCGAGGGCTCGACGATCAGGCCCGTGTGCTCCAGGAGCAGCCGCATGCCCTCGATGATCGACGACTCGCGGACCAGGACGGCGTCGTCCGCCACCGCGAGGAGGTCGTCCAGGACCTCGGGGATGGGGAACCGTCCGGCGACGCCGTCGGCGATGGTGTCGGCCGACTCGGTGGTGATGAGGCGGCGCTCGCGCCACGAAAGGGTCAACGCCGGTGCACCTGCGGGCTGCACGCAGATCACCTCGGCTTCGGGTACCAGGGTCTTCAGGACGTGTCCTATGCCGGTGGCCAGCGCGCCGCCGCCCAGTGCGATCAGGACGGCGTCGAACGGGGCCTCGTCCACCAGTTCCAGGCCGATCGTCGCGGCGCCCTCGCACGTCTCGATGTCCAGGCTGTCCTCGAGCAGGCGGATGCCGCGTTCGCGCGCGATGTGCACGGCTCGCTCGCGGGCCATCTCGAAGTCGCCGTCCACCAGGTGCAGTTCCGCGCCCAGAGCGCGGATCCGGTCGAGTTTGGCGACGGGGGCGCGGGTCGATGCCACGACCGTCACGTCGAGGCCGCGGCGGCTGCCCGACCAGGCGAGTGCCTGGCCGAGATTGCCGGCGCTGGCGCACACCACGGCGGTGCGGCCCTGCTCGGCGAGCAGGCTGGTGACGAGTTCGGTGCCGCGGGCCTTGAAGCTGCGCACCGGGTTCGCCGTTTCCAGCTTGATGCTCACGGTGCAGCCGAGCCGGCGGCCCAGTGCGTCGCACCGGTACATCGGGGTGTTCAGGTACACGGGATCGATCGTGCGGCGAGCGGCGCGGATCCGGTCGAGATCAAGCCGCGTCCTGGCCACACCGGGATCGTATCCGGACCGGCGGCATCAAGCCGCAGGCGCACCTGCGGCTTGATGTCCGCCGAGGCGCTGCGCGTGCGCTGGAACGCGTGCCAGATTCGTGGCATGCCTCAGAACGAGCAACGATTCGACCGCATCGGGAAGCTCGACATCGCTCTGCGCCGCGAACTCGTCATCGGGCTGGCCGGTATCGCCCTCGGCGTGGCGGTGTTGCTGGGCGCGTTCATCGCCAGGACTGGGAAGTGAGCGGCTGCACGCCGTTCTGACGGCCCGCGGTCCTCAGGACGTCAGCAGGCCCTGACGATGACCGCGTGCGCCTTGCTGCCGAGGTCGAGGATCGTCACGTTGCGGTTTCCGGCGGGCACGCGGACCTGGTAGGTGCCGGGGCTGACCGGGTAGCCGAAGTAGCTGCCCGCCGGGGCGGCCGAGGTGCCCGCGATCATCGAGCCGTTCGTGCGGTGGATGGTGGTGGAGACCGCTTTGCCGCAGTTGTTGGAGATGTAGATCTTGCCGTTGGTCGCGGCACTGGCGGAACCCGCGCCGAGAGCCGAGACGACAAGACCTGCGGCGGCCAGACCGGTGAGAACGCGCCGGGTGGTCGTCATGGTGCTCCTCCGGGTGTTGGGGCGTCGGTCGCAAGATATTCGCCGCCGCGCCCGCGCGCAGTCGGTCGAACGACCGACACCGCGACGTGCACGGTCCTGCGCTGGACAGCAAGCGGCCCCGGTCACCGCGCAGGTGACCGGGGCCGCTTGCTGTCCAGACGTGTTACCGCACGCTCGTGCGGCGGCCGGCGACGGCCTCGGCGACTCCGATGAGGAGCACGGAGGCGATCACGGCGATGATGAAGCCCAGCACGTTGAGCTCGAAGATGTCTCCGGTGCCGAGCAGGTTGGCGATGGTGCCGCCGATGACGGAGCCGACCAGCCCCAGCAACAGCGTCGCCACGATGCCGAGGTTCTGCTTGCCGGGCTTGATCAGTCGGGCGAGCGCGCCGATGATCAAGCCGGCGACGATGAACCCGATCACGTCAGCCTCCTGTGGTCGATTGGCTTGCTGGTCCTGGTTACCCGAACGGATCTTCGTTCAACCACCGCACGCCGAGGTGATCGGGAACCTTGGCCGATCCTGTGCGTTGACCCTGGTGAAGCCCTGAGCACCCCAGTGGGAGGACCGGACGTGAGACTGCCGGACCGCGAGCAGCAGGAACTGGACGAGATCGAGCGCCACCTCGCCGAGGACGACCCGAAGCTGGCCGCGAAGCTGACCCGCCCGGCGCCCAGGGTGCCGCGCCGGATCATGGTCGTCGCCGGGATGCTGTTGCTCCACGTGGCGGGCCTGGTCGTCGTGATGGCCGGGGTGACGTTGTCCTCCGTGGCGGTCATCGCGGTCGGCGCCTGCGTGGTCCTGGGGGTGTTCGCCTGGTTCGCACTGCGGGTCTGGCGCGAACACCGGGAGTAGCGCGCTACTCCCGGAGTCCACCGCGGTCAGCTCCCGGTCAGTCGTGGTCCGGTGTGCCGGTGATGAGGTGGTCGGCGGCGTTGACCGCCTCGAACAGCAGCCGCCGGACGTGGCCGCCTCGCGCCCGGTAGAACATCCGGCGGCCGTCGCGGCGCACGGTCACCAGTCCGGTCAGGCGCAGTTTCGCGAGGTGCTGCGACACCGCCGGACGCGCGATACCGACCTCCGAGGCCAGTGTCGTGACGTCGTACTCGGCCCCGCACAGCAGCCACAGCATGCGGAAACGCGTCGGATCGGCGAGCATCCGGAACCCGTCGACGGCCGCTTCGACGTGTCTGCCAGAAGGTAGCTGTTGCCAGTCTTCCGTTGTTGCAACGTCGTCGCGTGCGTACATGAGCACATATAGTGCCAGACATGCTCGTTGTTCTGCGGAACCGGACGTATCGCCACCTGTTCGGCGCACACGTCGTCGCCCTCACCGGTACCGGGCTGGCGACCGTCGCGCTGGGACTGCTGGCCTACGACCTGGCCGGCGCGGACGCGGGAGCGGTGCTCGGCACCGCGCTGGCGGTCAAGATGGTCGCCTATGTCGGCGTGGCGCCGGTCGCGGCGGCGTTGCTCGGGGCGTTGCCGCGGCGCGCTGTGCTCGTGACGCTGGACCTCGTCCGTGCCGGGGTCGCGGTGGCGCTGCCGTGGGTGGACGAGATCTGGCAGATCTACGTCCTGATCTTCTTGCTGCAGGCGGCTTCGGCGGCGTTCACCCCCATCTTCCAGGCGACGATCCCGGACGTGCTGTCCGACGAACGCGAGTACACGCGGGCGGTCACTCTCTCGCGAATGGCCTACGACCTCGAAGGCCTGCTGAGCCCGTCGCTGGCCGCGGCGTTGCTCGTGCTGATGAGCTTCAACGACCTGTTCCTCGGCACGGCGATCGGGTTCGCCGGTTCCGCACTGCTCGTCGTCTCGGCGGTGGTGCCGCGACCGAAGCCAGTCAGGCGCGACGAAAGCCTTTATGCCGCCACGACTCGCGGCGTCCGGATCTACCTGGCAACGCCGCGGCTGCGCGGATTGCTGGCCGTGCACCTCGCGGCGGCCGCGGCAGGGTCGATGGTGCTGGTGAACACGGTCGCCTACGTGCGTGACGTGCTCGGCCGCGGTGCCTCCGACGTCGCCGTCGCGCTGGCGTTCAACGGCGTCGGATCCCTGGCGGCCGCACTGGTGTTGCCCAAGCTGCTCGACCGCATGAGCGACCGCGCACTGGTGTTGCGCGCGTCCGTGGCGCTGGTCGTATGCCTGGTCGCGGGCTCGCTGCTCAGCGGCACGCACTGGCTTGCGTTGCTCGTGCTGTGGGCGCTGATCGGCGCCGGATGTTCCTTCGCGCTGACGCCGGGCGCGCGGCTTCTGCGCCGGTCCGCCGAGTCGTGTGATCGGCCCGCGTTGTTCGCCGCCGACTTCGCGCTGTCCCACGCCTGCTGGTTGCTGTGCTATCCGCTGGCCGGGTGGGTGGCCACCGCTGCGGGCATGACCACGGCGTTCGTCGTTCTTGGTGGCATCACGGCGGTTGCCGCGCTCGTGGCATGGCGTTCGTGGCCGACGCACGACCCCGCGGTGGTGGAGCACGTGCACCACGACCTCGAGCCCGATCACGACCACCTGCGCGACGCGGTGCCGGCCGGTGGCGCGTGGCGGCACGCGCACGAGTTCCGCATCGACGACCATCACGAACGCTGGCCGCGTCCGTGATGGTCAGCCGCATAACCGCATCACGTCACCTCGGCTCGGCCGAGCCGGCGAGGACCGGGACGGGGATCTCGAAGTGCACGGTCTGGTGGCGGTCCGTGTCACCGTCGCGGGCGTCGCAGACCTCCACCGCGACCGAGCGCCAGAACGCTTCCGCGCCGGCCACTCGGGTGTCGGTGTGCAGGTAGATCTGCTCGTAGCCCGGGGTCTCCGCGATGAACCGGACCGCGGCGTCGACCAGTGCCCGCGCGAGGCCGCGACGGCGGTGCTCCGCCCGGACGTAGACCCGGAACAGCTGGGCCGTCCGGTCGCCGGAGTAGCGCTCGGCGATCCACGCCGGGTGGGGCGGGCTGGCCGGTCCCTGCGCCCGCACGGCGGTGGTGCCCACGACCTCGTCGCCGTCGACCGCGACGAACAGCGCGTGCCGGGGCGTGCCCAGGTACGTCCCCGCCAGGTCGATCACATCGGTGTGCCACTGGGGGCGGTAGCCGTGGCCGAACTCGCGGTAGAAGGTGTCCAGCATGACGCTGCGGGCCCCCGGCAGGTCGGCGTGGGTCGCCAACCGCACCTCGTAGAATTCCGCTGGGTAGGAGTGTCCCGCTGCCTGGTGGTGCTCGTTCACTTCATCCTCTCCTTCGCGCCGTCCAAAGTGGTCGCGACCGGACCGTGGAGGACGACGCGTCCTTCGTGGAGCACGGCTACCCGGTCGGCCAGCCGGGCCACGACGTCGAGGTCGTGGCTGATCAGCACGAGCGCGCACGGCACGCTCGCGAGCAGGTCGAGCAACCCGGCGCGGGTCGCCGCGTCCAGGCCCGAGGTGATCTCGTCGCACACGAGCACCTCCGGTTCGGCGAGCAGGGCGCGCACGAGGGCCGCCCGCTGGAGTTCGCCGCCGGACAGGTCGCGCGGGCGGCGCAGCACCGTGCCGGGGTCCAGGCCGACTCGGGCCAACGCCGCGAGCGCCGACGCGCGGGCCTCGGCGGGCCGCGCACCGCGCAGCCGCACCGCTGTCCTGGCGACCTGGTCCAGCACCGGGCGGTGCTCGTCGAACGATCCGCGTGCGTCCTGGAAGACGTACTGCACGGCGGCCAGCGCGGCGCGCGGCCTTCGGCGCAGTGACCGCGCCAGTGGCCGGTCGTGCAGCAGCACCTCGCCGGTGGCCTGCTGGTGCAAGCCCGCCAGACACCGCCCGAGAGTGGTCTTGCCGCTGCCGGAACGGCCGACGACCGCCAGGCGTTCCCCGACCTCCAGGTCCACGTCGTGCAGGACGGTGGCGTTGCGGTACCGGGCGGTCAGGCCGCGGACCCGCAGGCGCGGCGTCCGTTCGGAGACCTCGGCGAACACCTGCGGCGTGGCGTCGAGCAGCGCGCGGGTGTAGTCCTCGCGCGGGTTCGTCAAGAGCGCGGAAGCAGGTCCGGCCTCGACGACGCGGCCCGCGCGCAGCACCACGATCTCGTCGGCGAGCGCCCGCACCACCTCCACGTCGTGGGTCAGCAGCACCAGCGCCACGCCTTGGGCGACGACGGCGGCGAGTTCGTCGACGACTTCGCCGCGCGTCAGGGCGTCCTGCCCGGTGGTGGGTTCGTCGGCGACCAGCACCGCCGGATTGCCGACGAGCGCCTGGGCGAGCACGACCCGTTGCTGCTGACCTCCGGAGAGCTGGTGCGGATAGCGGCACAGCAGGTCGGCCGGCACCCGCGCCCGGTGCAGCGCCGCGTCCACCAGCTCGTCGGGATCACCGTCGTGCAGTGCGGCGATCTCGCGGAACACGGCACCCAGCCGCCGCACCGGGTTGAGCGCGGACGCCGGCTGCTGAGGCACGAACCCGACATGTCCGCGCACCTCGACGTGCCCGCTCACCGACACACCGGGGGAGTGTTCGCCGAGCAGGGCCAGGCCGGTGGTGGTCTTGCCGCTGCCCGAGGCGCCGACCAGGGCCAGGACCCGCCCGGCGGACAGGGCGAAGCTGACACCGTCGAGCAGCACGTGCCCGCCCGCTTCGGCGCGCAGGTCCTCCACGTGCACGACCGGGGTCATGTCCGGACCTTCCGCAGGGCGCGGTCGAACACCAGGTTCACGCCGATGGACAGGGAGATGATCAGCAGCGCGGGCACCACCACGGCCCACGGCTGCAGGAACAACCCGCCCCGGTTGCGGTCCACCATCACGGCCCAGTCCGCGGCGTCGGGCGGCACGCCGACACCGAGGAAGCTGGCCGACGCCACCAGGTACAGCGCGGCGGTGAGCCGCACGCCCAGATCGGCGGCGAGCGTGCGCAGCATCGACCGTCCGGTGTAGACGATCGAGGTGCGCCACCACGACTCGCCCTGCATGCGCATCGCCTCCAACGCCGGCCGCCCGGCGATCTCCAGGGCAGTCGCACGGGACAGGCGTGCGACGTCGGGGAAGTTGACGAGCGTGACGATCCCGATGAGCACCACGAGCCCTTGCCCGGTGATGGCGGCGACGAGGATCAGCACCAGCAACGACGGCACCGCCAGCAGCACGTCGAGCGGCCTCATCAGCACCTCGTCGACCAGCCGCAGCCGGGCGGTGGCCGCGAGGACGCCGTAGGGCACACCGACCACATAGGACAGTGCGGTGGCGAGCAATGCCACCAGCACGACCGTCTGACCGCCGGCGAGCACCTGGTGCCAGGTGTCACGGCCCACGAAGTCGGTGCCCAGCAGACCCAGCGGCAGGAACGGTGCGCCGCGGGTCGTCTGCTCCGGCACGAACAGCGGTCCCAGCAGCGCCAACGTCAGCGGCACCACGATCAGCAGCCCGCCGATGCCCGCCCGCTTCACGCGACCACCCCGGCGCGCGGGGCCAGGCGGAATCCCACCAGGTCGGCCACCAGGTTGACGGCCACCGTGGTGACCGCGAAGACCACCGCCAGTCCCTGCACCACGGGCAGGTCCCGCGCGGCCACGGCGTCCACCAGGACGGTCCCGAGGCCGGGGATCACGAACACCGCCTCGACGACGATCACCCCGCCCAGCAACCAGTCCGTGGTGCGCGCGACCTGCTGCACTGCCGGCGCCAGGGCGTTCGGCAGGGCGTGGGCGAACCGGACTCGCGTCTCGCCGATCCCGAGACGGCGGGCGTGACGGACGTAGCCGGACGCCAGCGCGTCCACCATGCCCGCCCGCACCAGGCGGCTGATCGAGCAGATCGGCCGCGCCAGCAGCACCACCAGCGGCAGCACCAGCACCGCGGGCTCGGCGAGCACGTCCGCGCCGACCGCGGTCGGCGGCAGCCATCCCAGCTGCACGCCGAACACAGCGACCAGCACCACGGCCAGCGCGAACTCGGGGATCGAGTGCAGCGCCACGCTGACCGACGTCAGCGCGCGATCGAGCAGGCTGCCTTCACGCAGTGCGGCCAGCACACCGACCAGCACCGAGATCGGCACCAGCAGCACCAGCGTCAACGCCGCCAGCACGACGGTCGGGCCGATCCCGGCGGACAGGAACCGGGCGACCGGCCGTCCCGACACCAGCGACTCACCGAAGTCCAGCCGCGGCAACCCGAGCAGCCACTCGGCGAACCGCTCGGGCGCGGGCCGGTCCAAGCCCATGGCCGCACGGATCTGGGCGATCCGCGCGGGGTCCGGGTTGTCGCCGGCCAGTGCCACCGCCGCGTCTCCCGGCAGAGCCTCGACCAGGAAGAACACGAGGGTGACCACGGCCAGCACCTGCATCAGCCCGAGCGCGGACCGCCGGGCCGCGTAGGACGCGAGGCTCAACCGAGCCACACCTTGTCGAACCGGGCCCAGTCGAGCGTGTTGGCGGGTGCGGTGGAGATGCCGCCGACGCTCGGCTTCGCGCCCACGATCCAGTCCGCGAAGCCCCACATCAGGTAGCCGCCCTCGGCGTGCAGCACGCGCTGCATCTCCTGGTAGGCCTGGGTCCGCGCGGTCTGGTCCGAAGTGGACACCGCCTTCTCGTACAGCGCGTCGAACTCCGGCCGCGCCCACTTGGTCACGTTGGTGCCGGAACCGCTGAGCAGGCGCTGCGCGACGTGGGTCTCGATGGGCATGGCGCCGGACCGGAAGCTCGACAGCGAACCGTTCTTGAGCGTGTCGGCCCAGTAGCTGTCCTTGTTGCCCTGCACGACCTCGATGGTCAGCCCGGACCCCTTGGCCTGGTCCGCGAACACCGTGGCGGCCTCGACCATCCCCGCCGCTGCCGTGGAGGTGTCGAGCTTGACCACCATGCCCTCGGCGCCGGCCTTGCGGATCAGGAACTTCGCCTTGTCCAGGTCGCGCTCCCGCTGCGGGATCTCACCGGCGTAGTGCTGGTAGCCCTTGCCGAACAGGTCGTTGCCGACCTGCCCGCTGCCCGCGAGGACGGACTCCACCAGCTGCGGCCGGTCGGCGAGCAGGAACAGCGCCTCCCGCAGGTCGCGGTTGTCGAACGGCGCCCGGTCCACCTTCATGGCGAACGCCTGCACAGCGCTGTTGGGGGAGCGGTGGATCGTCATCCGGTCACCGGAGGCGTGGCTGCGCGCGGTGGTCGGCGTCAGGTCGTGCGCGTAGTCGACCTGCCCGCCCAGCAACGCGTTGGTGCGCGCGGACTCCTCGTTGGCGATCACGAACTCCAGCTCGTCCAGCAGCGGCGCGCCCTCCCAGTGGTCCGGGTTGCGCTTGAGCAGCACGGACCTGCCCGGCTCGAACGACACGAAGCGGAACGCTCCCGACCCGACCGGCTTGCTGAAGTCCTCCGCGCCCTCGGGAACGATGTACGCGCCGAAGGCGGCGAGGGCGTTGGGGAACTCGCCGAAGGGCCGCTTCAGCGCGAACTCCACGGTGCGGTCGTCCACGGCACGGCTGTTCGGCAGGTCGATCAGCGCGAGGCTCGACTTGGCGCGGAACGCGCGGTTCGGGTCGAGGATGCGCGCGTAGCTGGCGAGCACGTCCTGGGCCCGCACCGGTCTGCCGTCGTGGAAGACCGCCTTGCGCAGGGTGATCCGCCACCGCGTCAGGTCCGCGTTCGGCTCCCACTTCTCCGCCAGACGCGGCTGCGGTGACACGTCACCACCGAGGTCCGCGAGCTTGTCGAACATCGCCTTGGACCGCGCGGCCTCGACGAACAGGTTGGCCAGGTGCGGGTCGAGGACCTCCTTGGCGCCACCACCGGCGAACGCGGCCCGGAGCCTGCCGCCGGTACGCGGCGCGGACGAGGCCGGGCTCGCACCGCTGCCGCACCCGGCGAGGGTGACGACCGCCAGGCCGGAGGTGAGGCCGAGGAAACCGCGGCGGTTCAGGGACATTCTGGTTCCTTTCACTGACACCCGTCTCAGCGGAGGCGGGCCACGACGTGGAGGCGGTCGCCGGACAGCGCGCCGCTCAGCGGGGCGTCGGCGGTCCAGGGCGGGTCGGTGCGCGGACCGGGTGCGTCGAACAGGGCGAGGACGTCGAACCCCGCGAGGTCGAGCAGGTGGCGCAGCTCCTGGGGGAACAGCAGGCGCCAGGCCGATCGCTGCACGAGCGGTTCGGTGCGCCCGGCCCACTCCCAGGCGCGGCGGCGGCGCAGGAGCTGGGCGGCGTGGTCGATCCACAGTTCGGTGTGCGAGGTGTACTCGGTGCCCTGCCACGTGACCGATCGGGTGCGCACACCGTCGAGGAGCTCGGTGTTGCCGAGGAAGAACGCGCCGTTGCGCATCTCCGCCACCAGCAGGCCGCCCGGTCGGAGGTGGTCGCGGCAGCGGCCCAGGAAGTCGTCCAGGTCGGCGTTCGCATGGCAGTACAGCAGCGCGCTGTCCAGGCACGTGATCACGTCGAACCGGCGGCCCAGCGCGAACGACCGCATGTCGCCGAGCACGAACCCGGCCGCCGGGTGGTGCGCGCGGGCGTGCTCGACCATCCGCGCCGAGCTGTCCAGCCCGACCACCCGGTGGCCCAGCCGGGCCAGGTGGCCCGCGTCCCGGCCGGTGCCGCAGCCGACGTCCAGCAGGTCGCGACCGCCGCCGAAGCGCGTCACGACGTCGTGCGCGAACCGGGCGGCGACGTGGTCGGGGTCGGGGAACTGGTGCTCGTAGAGCCCGGGGTTGTCGGTCAGCAGGTTCTCGCTCATCGGGTCGCCTCCTGCGCCGCGGTCAACGCGCCACGTCGGTGCAGCCGCGCCACGGCCGCCGCGCACCCGAGCCCGACCGCCGCGCACAGCAGCGAGGCGCCCCAGGCCGACCGGCCGAACACCCAGCCGATGACGGTGTTGCCCAGCGCCGCGGCGAGGCCGGAGACC